>CANOLV010000001.1 GCA_947567425.1 uncultured Porphyromonadaceae bacterium
GTTTACACATTCAAACGTTCTTCATATTGTTGTACGCTTCGTTTTCATGCCCATAGCTGGTCGTAGTCGGGATAAATCATCATTATGAAACTTGCCAGCCCGGCATCCGGCGACTGAGAATAGAACTCGTCGCTCTGTCCCGAAATCAGGAATGCATTGAAGTGATTGTAAAAAGAATTATACAACGTGTGGTAACAGCCTGTCAGGCCACTTTCCACATCCTTCTGTGTCTTCCAGGCATTCTGCGACACAAGGGCATTTGGATTGTTCATGTCGAGCAACGACTCGTCGCACGATGTGAGGAATATAGATGACGCGCATACAGCCGCGGTCAATATCTTTTTCAGGTACATACTATACAAAGTTAATAATTAAAAATTCAAATTAAGGCCAAAAATATAGGATTTAGGCGACGGATAATATATATAGTCCACTCCCGGCTCAAAAAGCGAGCTGTTATAGTCAGGATCGTAGCCCTTATATGATGTGATGGTCAGCAGATTCTGTGCCGTGAACGACAGTCTGATGTTGTCGACATATCCCTTGAGCCACGATGGCTTCCAGTTCCATCCGATCGATACGGAGCTCAAGCGGAAGAATGATGAATCCTCAAGCCAGCGGTCGCTGTAGGTATAGGAGTTCCTCATGTCGCCGTAGATAGGACGCGGATTCTTTGAGCCTGTATTGGTAGGCGACCAATAATCGTAGCCTGCGTATGCGCCTTTGCAGTCGGCGAGATTGCCCACCACGCGCGAAGTTTCATTATAAGTTGTGCATCCGAGCTTACCGTAGCCGATCACTCCCAGATCGAAGTTCTTATATGTGGCCTGAAGGTTGATGCCGAACTCAAGCTTGGGCCATGGGCTTCCGCATACCACACGGTCGTCTGAATTGATGACTCCGTCGCCGTTGGCGTCAACATACCGTATATCGCCGGGACCTGCTTCAGGCTGGATCGGGGTACCCTTAGAATTGACATAACTGTTCACCTCCTCCTGCGACTGGAATATGCCGTCGGTCTTCAGCAGGTAGAACATTCCGATCGGCTCTCCCACTCTGGTTGTGGTCTTGTCGGTATATTGCTCCAATTTGCCATAACCGAATTTAAGCAGCTTATTGTCGGAATGGCTGAAATTAAGCGATACGGAATAGGAGAAGTCCTGGGTAGGACGGTCGCGCCATGTGGCCGTGACCTCAAAACCCTTATTCTCGATCGACGCCGCGTTGACATACGGATTGCCACCGCCGTTACCGGTGGTCATCAGCAACTGCAGCGATGTCAGCACGTCATGCGAAGTAGAGATGTAATACTCGGCAGTAAGCGACAGCCGGTTGTTGAGGAAGCTCATGTCCACACCGAAATTCTTCTGTTCCATAGTCTCCCAGCTCAAATCCTGATTCGAGAGCTTGACCACGGTCTGGCCGTTGGTAGCACCCTGTCCGTCGCCGTTGAACAGATATTGAGCATAGCTGTTGACATACATCTGATAGTCGTAGTAGCCTACGTTCTGGCTTCCGAGTTTACCCCAGTTGGCTCTTAACTTCAAGTCATTGACCCAATCAGCCTTAAAGAACTTCTCCTGGCTTATACGCCATGCCACGGATGCCGACGGGAAAGTACCCCAGCGGTGGCCGGAACCAAAGCGTGAAGAACCGTCGATACGGCCTGTCAGACTGAGCAGATAGCGGCCCTTATAGTCATAGTTGATACGGCCGAGGTAAGATATAAGCGCCGCACTGTAGTTGAACCCGGAAGCCGAAGGCTCGCTCGTTCCGGACGATACGGTATGGAGGAAATTGCCTCCTGCAGTCTGGATAAGGTTCTTCTGACCGGCGGAAGCGGTCTTTTCCGTAGTTTTCTGATATGTGTTTCCGACAAGCACGTCCAGGCTGTGGCCATGGAACTTCTTGTTGAACGTCAGCGTATTTTCCACCACGTAGTTGTATCTTCTGCGCCATGACGATGTCGCTGAAGAGCTGTTGTCCGACATGTTCAAGGCACATGCATATCCCTTTGACCATGAACTGTTGTTTGAATCGGAGATATCGGCTCCGAGGTTAATCTTATATTTGAGGAACGGGAAAATCTGGACTTCACCCCAAACCACACCGCGGACAAACAGATATTCATTGAGACCGCCGCCGTTGTTGACCAAAGCTATAGGATTATTGCCTAATGCACGCGCATTGGTCAGATTGCCTCGTCCGAAGCCATGGGTGGTAGCAAATTCGCTGTCATCATAAATCGGAATGGTAGGAATCATTCCAGTCACGTCGTTTATACCACCGCCACTGTTGCTGATCTTGGTACGCGACACCGACAGGTTTTCGCCGAACGATACGATTCCGAGCTTACCGTTGCTGTTGATACGGCCGGTGAGGCGGCTCATGTGGCGGCCTATTGTGGTTCCGGTATTGTCCATATAATTTATTGACGCACGATATGTGCCGTGCTGCGAACCGCCGGACATACTGAGGTCGTAGCTCTGCATGACACCGGTCTTGAAAAATGCGTCCTGCCAGTCGGTATCATTATCCCAGTGGTCCATACGCGAAGTCACACCCTCGATACCCAATGCCATTGCATTGTCGAAGGCGGCGTCATAAAGAGCCTTCCACTCCTCGGCACCTGCATACTTGATGCGGGGCAGGTCCTGTATGGCCACCTGCGCGGAGAAGTTGAATCGGGTTCTACCCTCTTGACCACGCTTGGTGGTTATAATGATAACACCGTTGGCCGCTCGCGAACCATAGATAGCAGCGGCAGATGCATCCTTAAGTACTTGAATCGACTCAATGTCATTGACATTAAAATGGACATCGTTTGACGACGGCATTCCATCAATCACATATAGGGGATCATTGTTGGTAAGATTTCCGGTACCACGGATCTGAATCGACGGAAGCGATCCGATCTCACCGCCCGAACGGACGCTGACACCTGCGGCGGCACCCTGTAGGAGATCACCGATTGAGTTATTGGTCTTACTTTTATAGTCCTCGGGCTTCACCACCGATACCGCTCCAGTCAGGTCGGCCTTCTTCACGGTGCCGTAGCCGATGGCCACCACTTCGTCAAGCTCGATGCCAGACTCCTTCATTTTCACATCTATCACTGACCTGCCGTTGACAGGCACCTCAACTGTCTCGAATCCCACATAAGAGAATACAAGGGTCGAATTGGCCGGCACACCGTTCAGACTATAGTTACCGCTGATATCGGTGGAAGTACCGTTGGTGGTCTTCTTCACCATTACGGTGGCACCGATTACTTCCTCGCCGTCAAGAGTGGTGACCGTACCGCTCACGGTCTGCGCCATTGCAGGCAGAACCGCGAACAAGACCAGTAGCAATACCGCCGTTCTCAGAATCGCGGATGCGCCGATTGTTGCATTAAATAGTTTACTAAATCCCATGTTTTTTAAGGTTAAGAATTGATAAAATTTTAATATCGGCAAATGTAGTACGCCGTCCGCCATGCAATGAGGATAATTAATAATTTAAAGAGGACACTGCTGTTTTCAATCTTCAAAAACTGACAAAATACCGCTTTAAGCATGCCTGAACAGTGATGTCCTCCTTTTTTACGAAATAATCTCCCTGCCTAATGCTCTTAACAGCCTACCTTTGACCCGACATTTCAGATTCACCCGAAAGGAATGAAACCACATTGAAATGAACAAATTTTAACACAACCAATAATTGAATCACAAGACATGAAAAAAGCATTCGCTATTCTATCCGTCGCACTGCTGTCGCTGTCAGCACTCGCGCAGAATCCAGCCGAAGGGACTCCTTCGGAAACAAATATTCCCAAGGCCGACTACCCGTGCGTCGATACCAATTCGCGCGCGACTTTTAAGATTCACGCACCCGAAGCATCAAAAGTCGAGATTGACGTATGCGGCAAGAAATGGCCCATGACTAAAGACTCAGAAGGAATGTGGAGCGTGACCACCGATCCGCTCGTTGAAGGATTCCACTACTACTTCGTGATCATCGACGGAGTGTCTGTCTCCGACCCGTCAAGCTACACATATTACGGATGCGGACGCGACGCCAGCGGAATCGAGATACCCGAATCAGCTGAAAAAGCCGCTTACTATACCGAAAAAGATGTCCCTCACGGACAGGTGAGAGAATGCAGGTACTACTCCGACACCGAAAAGCGCTACAGACGATGCTTCGTATATACTCCGGCCGACTATGACACCAGCGGAAAGAAATATCCCGTATTGTATCTGCAGCACGGCATGGGTGAAGACGAGACAGGATGGAGCCGTCAGGGCAAAATGCAGACCATTCTCGACAATCAGATAGCAGAAGGAAAATGCGAACCGATGGTGGTGGTGATGGACTGCGGCAACTGCAGCTATATCTTCCGCCCCAAAAAGGGAGAAGACCCCAACAAGGCCCGCCAGGCATTCGGAGGAGACTTTCCTAAAATCCTCATCGAAGAGATAATACCTTATGTGGAGAGCAATTTCAGAGTCAAGACCGACCGCGACAACCGCGCCATGGCCGGACTGTCGTGGGGAGGCCATCAGACATTCCTGACCACTCTGGCCAATGTCGATAAGTTCTCCCATATCGGAGCGTTCAGCGGTGCCCTTATGATTCCTCCCGGAACTGACATGACCAAAATATATGACGGCGTATTCGCCGACTCTGAGAAATTCAATAAAGATGTTCACGTACTGTTCATGGGTATCGGAACTGAAGAAGGAAAACACATAAAGGGTCTAAGTGATTCACTAAAAGTAGCAGGAATAAATAATGTATACTATGAATCGGAAGGCACGGCACACGAATGGCTCACTTGGCGTCGTTGCCTCAACGAATTCCTTCCGATGTTGTTCAAGAAAGGGAACTAATCTAACTCAGTTATATCACCTATAAAAGCCCAATCAACCTTTATTTCAGAATGTTAAGTTAATATTATGAGGAGAGTCAAAAGGCAGGATCCCGACCGGAATCCTGCCTTTTGCACATTTAACAAGCGACTGTCAAATGCACCGAATAATCAATTCTTCACCATCGTTTTGACCGAGACCGGGCCTATAAGACCGGCACGGGGCTCACCCCGGTAGGCCGACGGGACGGTCTGGTAATGATTGGACAAAGTGCTGTAAACCAACACTTCCACCATATTGTCGCCCTCCCTAACATAGTCCGTGATGTCAAGCCGGTATGGTGTGCTCATCAGAATATCGACCTGACGGCCGTTCACACTGACCTCGCAGGTGGCGTCTACCATGCCGAGGTCAAGTTCATAGCGATTGCCTGACACTCCGGACAGATTCAACCCTTTCTTATACCTTATGCCTCCTGAGAAATACTTCAGGGCGCCGGTGTCGCTCCAGTTTCCTGCCGGAAGCTTACCCGCTCCGCACTTTATACTTACAGGCTCTACAAAGAACGCCGCACCCTCGCATCCCGCTTCAGGAACCGCAGTCAGGCGCACCTCATGTGCATGTCCGTCGGCAGGGTCGACCGAGAGCTCGTAAGAATTTCGGTCAATGCGCCTAAGAGACTTCTTCCCGACCGCAACACCGTTGACCCACACGTTCTTTATCTCTCCGGCCACGTTGAATGTAAGCGACTCGGCACCGGGAGCCGTACCGAATGTATACTCCCACAGTCCGGGCTTACCGACCACACTGTATTGAAGATGGTCTGAACCGTACCACTTCGAAGCTATTATCTTGCCGTAGGGGTCGTTATCCTTAAGCTCGCCATGCGATTCCGGATAGAACACCACCGCGCCGCGCTTGCGGTCGTCCCAACAATAGCTCTTCTTATCGGCCAGATTATATTCGCTTTCAGGTGTATCGGCGTAGGCTATGACCACACGGTGCCAACCCTTGGACAACGCCACCGTCATGCCGTCGACATCCTTTCCGTCGACCGATATGCGGTCTGGCCGCACTCCTTCGTTCTCTATGACATAAATCCCCTTTGACGGAGCATAGACGTTGGTACGGAATATCTGATGGCCGCCCTTGTCGAGTATTATGAACCGATTGTCAAGCTTACCCTTGAGTCCGTGGTAGCCCTGTGAACCCGGACTGTCCTTGACCCCGTATTGCCAAGAGAATGTATATGGGCTCCATTCAGCTTCATCCAGACGAGACAGACATGATTCGAGATTTTCAGACTTGTCAAATACCGCCATCTCCATAGCCGGGGCAAAGCCGTAGATGCCGGTATACACCTTATCGGCGCTCAGTGCAGGCGATGCGCTTTTACCAAGGTAACGGTAGCTGAACTCCCTCGCCTCCGGACCGATCAGGCCGTCGGATGCAGGCAGACGGAAGTCTCCCCACTTATTGTCAAGCGTGGGTATGATCTCGACATCCCAGTCACCGTCCAATGCCGTAGCCGACGCAAGTTTCCACGTATCGGCGCGGCCACTGTCATATACAGGCTCGCCTGGTGAGAACACATATAGTGCGGATGTTCCAGTATCACCATCAAATTCAAGCCACGTCCCATTATCATCCTGCCTGAGTATCGGCTTGACTGCCGACGAGCCGTCCTTGGCATTCCAGACTTCAGCAAGGCCCTTCGCACGGAAGAACATCTCGGAACCCTTCTCCACACCCATGACCATATACACGTCGTGGTCACCGATCCGGCGGTGCAGCACATTGCCCTTTCCCGCGGCCGGCTTGAAATCCGGCACCAGAACCTCAGAGAGCATATCGGCCACCCGCCCTGTCTCTACAATATGTCCGTTTCCGTGTCCGGGTGAGAATATACCGTTCCAGATCGAATCCATCACTGCGTCGTTCTCGCCAGCGTGCGATGTGGCCCGAAGCGACTTTCCGGTCGACACCACTATTCCGCCTGCACGCTGAAACTCATCTATCTTCTGCAACGTAGAAAAGTGCATGGCCTTGACATCAGGCAGCACAATCGCCTTATAGCTTTCGCCGGCTATGACCAGCCTGCCTGAATCGACCACGGCATCCTTCAGCGAATGATAGTCGACATAGTCATAGTCAAGACCGCGCTCAGACAAACGGTCGGTCACGGCCCACATATTGTCAGGATTGGCATCGCGGTAGGCCTGCATCGACTCCGTGGGATACAATACGGCTATGTCGCACACATGCTCGCCCTGGCTCAGAAGATAGCTGAGCCTTTCGCCATACTCGAGCCACTTCTTCATGTGGGGCCAATATGGCATTCTGAAGTGGAAGCAAGGAGGCGCCCACTCCCACCAACCGCCGTGGGTTGAATAGTACAGCCCATGCAGGCACAACAGATTGCCACCGGCTATGATATGGTGGTCGAGCTGCGATGTAAGCCACTCGCCGTTGCTGTTCCAGCCCATGCTGTGGAAAGCTTCGAGCCATGTGCGCGGACGCTTGTATAGATGGCTTATGGAGCTTGACACCTTGGTCTGGCGGAAACTTGATCCTCTTGCAGGAGCATCGTTGCCCGGAGCCGTGAACCAACTTGTCATACGGAAGTAGTCAAGATACTGCAACGGCTCAAGTCCGCGACCGTTATTGTCGCATCCATATATCAGACCCCGGTCGTTATGCCAGTCAAACACAGGCTTAAAATAGCGCTCCTCCGACAGCTGGGTCAGCACGTCGGCATAGTCGAGCCTGACCTTGGGGGTCATGGCATCGACATTTTCAAAGAGAGAGGCCAGATAAGGGGTTATGTCGTAGCCTTTGCGCTTTTTAAACTCATCGGGCATATCCTCGGCCCATGAATGGATGTTCAGGTTGTAATGAAGCTCATCCTGAAAGAAATAATTAAGACTTTCACGGGCCCTTGCGTCAAGTTTATCCTCAAAGCGACCGAAATACACATCGATAAGCCTCTTTCCATACTCGGGATGAAGTTCATGCGAGGCTGTCGTGGTCACCACATATAAGGTCTGCTTAGCGCCTGCCGGACATTTGTAGGTCAGCAAGTCTCCTGAAACACTGTCTGTCAGATTAACCCCGGAGGGATATACCGCCACCGACACAGGCTTCTTGTCAAACCGCAGGTCAACCACCGAATCCGGATTCAGGTCATACTTACGCAATTCCAGACGACCTTGATAATTCTTAAACCCTTCATCGCTGAAAAGCTCGTCGACATAATAGCCGTTCTTCTCCCAGCCTACTACATAGTCGTCAAGGCCAAGCCCCACTCCACGATCGGCACATTCACCGGCAAACCAATTCCAGATATCCCACCAGCCATCGGAAAACACGCCAGGTTTGCCCGGATCCGGCTTGCCGAATCCTCCATATCCCGAAGCGTTAAGATCTGCATCGATCTGGGGATGGGAATGTATATAGCTTACCGAAAAACCATCCACTGCGGCATCGCCAAGTATCCGGAGCTGATCGGCAAGACGATCACGGTTAAGCGAATCGCCGTCCCACCAGTAGAACGGAACAGTTCCATAACCTTTTGGAGGTGACTGAAATTCTTTTTTCAAATCCGCCACGCCGTCCTGCGAAGGAAATCCCTTGTGAATCTGACTTGCACCGGCGCTAATGGCCACAGTCAATATCAGACCACAAACAGACAGTCTGTCATTCATATCTTTATTCATTATAATAAGTTCTTTTAATAAGGCAGCAAATTGACATCGCCCACAATATTCACCTTCTTGGAAATCCCGGAGACACCCGAGCCGGGCTGACCTCCTCCGGCATAGATAACCATCTCGCCTGGCATGACAGCCACGCCCATTGAATCCACAAACTCCGACATGTCACGTGGAGAAAGTCTGAATTTTACCTCGCGGCGTTCACCGGGTGCGAGATTCACACGCCTGAACCCCTTCAGAGATCTTAACGGAGAGACTTTGCTCCGGTCTGTACGTGATACATACAGCTGCACCACCTCGTCGCCGGCACGATCGCCCGTATTGGTCACGCCCACAGTCACCTCCAATGTGCCGTCGGACGCCACCGCGTCATCAGACACCAGCGAGTCGTAGGCAAATGAAGTGTAGCTCAACCCATAACCGAACGGATATAACGGCTCACCTTTAAAGTAGCGATAAGTGCGCCCAGTCATTGAATAGTCGGTAAACTCAGGCAGGTCGTCGTCGCTACGGTAAAATGTCACCGGAAGCCTGCCCGCAGGATTGTAATCGCCGAACAGCACATCGGCCACGGCATCTCCTCCGGACTGACCGCCATACCAGGCATTGACCACAGCATCAACATTGTCTGCTTCCCAAGTAGAGGCTATGGCACTTCCAGTAGTCATCACGAACACCACCGGCTTACCGGTCTTCTTAAGCTCCTTCATCAATTCAGTCTGGACTTCCGGCAGTGCGATGGTAGTTCGGTCGCCGTCCTTGAATCCTGCACACATCACGCCGTTCTGCTCCCCCTCAAGCGACGGCGATATGCCCCCGACAAATATTATAGCGTCCGCATCGCCGACACGTTCGGCAAGCCGTGCCAATGACTGAGGGCGCCTGTGTCCTATACCGAAAGACAGGTATCCATGACGGCCCTTCATAACAGCTTCAACCGCGATCCTGTACTTCCTACCGGCTTCAAAATGTGCAGTATAATGTCCGTCGGCTTTCGCCTTGCCGGTCATGGCATCTATGCACACGCTGTCATTGACCGAATATCTGAACCGCTTGTCAGTGTCGAGATTCAACGTATATTCACCAGTGCTGTCAGGCTCGAACGTAGTGGTATATCTCACAGAGAAAGCTCGGGAGTCAATGCCGTCGGCAATATCCGACAAACCGAAATACTTAAGATCCACCGATTCGGGATACTCCACCTCAGGTCGACCTTCAAAATCTGTATTTGCGAAATATTCGGCCTTGAAACCGCTACGTCCATCAATCCTGCACACGACATCGTTCATCACGACAAAATCATCGACATCAAGATGGTCCACCATCTTTTCGTAGTACACCTCCGTCGTCGGACCGACATGGCTCTTAATCCCCTCAAGGATGGTGCTTATGTGCGACGGGTAGCCATGATAATTGCCGAGCATACCGAGTTCGTCGCACGCATTCGGGCCTACCACGGCTATCTTCCTGATCCCCCTGTCGAGAGGCAACACCCCATCCTTGTTCTTTAGAAGCACTATCGACTCACGTGCCATGCGCAGAGCCAGTTCCCTATGAGGTTCACAGTCCACCACAGAAAGACCCGCCTCGGCATCGGTCCGGCTCATATCTCCGTCAAACATACCTAATCTGAACCGTATAGTAAAGAGCCGTTTCACGGCAGTGTCTATATTATCCTCCGATATAAGACCCTCGTTGACACCCTGGACAAGAGTCTTGAACGCCACATCGCGTATGCAGTCAAGATCAGTGCCGTGAAGCACCGCATCCGAAGCAGCGCTCACGGTGTCAGGGTGAGTCTTATGCCCGCTGTAGAAATCATCTATAGCCCCGCAGTCGGAAGTCACATAACCGTCAAAGGCCCAGCGGTTTCTGAGGATATCCATCATAAGCAGGTCGTTGCCACAGCAAGGACGGCCTCCGTAGGCATTGTACGCACACATCACTCCGGAGACACCTCCGTCGACCACAAGGTCACGAAAAGCGGGCAGATACGTCTCCCACAAGTCATAGTCGCTGACTTTTATGTCAAATTCATGCCTTTTCGACTCCGGACCGCTGTGGACGGCGTAATGCTTGGCGCAGGCCGACGTCTTCAGCATCAGAGGGTCGTCGCCCTGAAGTCCGGCCACAAACGCCCTTCCGAATGTCCCCGTCAGGTAGGGATCCTCTCCGAACGTCTCATGCCCGCGTCCCCACCTCGGGTCTCTGAATATGTTGATATTAGGAGCCCAATAAGTCAGTCCGTAGTATGACGAGCGGTTGTCATTGGCCACTGCATTATGGTATATGGCCCTCCCTTCGTCTGAGATACATCGCGCCACGGCAAGCACTCCGTCCTCATCCCAAGTGGCGGCAAGGCCTATCGGCTGAGGAAAAACGGTCACTTTATGGTCGGCTATCTTTCCGACTCCGTGCAAACACTCGTTCTGCCAGTCGTAGGCAGGTATGCCCAGACGTTCTATCGCCGGCGCGGCACTCGCCATCTGAGCCACTTTCTCCTCAAGGGTAAGCCTCGATACAAGATCGTCCACCCTCACATCTATAGGCTTCGACTTATCCAGATAGACGTATGACTCATGCGAACATGCAAAAAGCGCCACGACCGGCATCAACAGCGTCGCAGTATATAGTTTCATTACAGTTACTTATGTATTTTCTTATTTTTTACAGAGTTGAATCTGAACGCTCCAAACCGTCCGTTAGGAGCCTTGTCGCCGACCACTCTCACCAGTTCAAGCCCGTCCACATCGTCAAAACAATAGGCACTCTCCCAAGCCGGTTCCGGAGATTCGAGATTCCATATCACTTCGCAGTCGACCATCGAAAGCTTGTCGACACCGGTGAAAAGAAATCCGTTGCGGGCACGCTTGTCAACCGCGTCCTCAGGCTCCATGAACATCTGAAAATCCTTAAAGCGGATGTTGTTCATACGGCAGTCGAAACCCTCAAGCCTCACACCTCCCTGTCCATGGGCTATTATGTTGCTGAAAGTGACATTCTCTATCTTTCCGGCCGACTTGACATCGCCACGCTTTTGAGCGGTAAGCCATACGGCATCGCCGTTTCCCCACCAGAAAGTGGCCTTACGGACTGTGTTGATAATTATGTCCGAGAACAGGACATTCTTCACATCGCCCCCGTCGCGGATGATCATGTTTATGCCTCGGTTGGCGTCCGTGATGATACAGTTGCTTACGGTGATATCCTCAAAATTGCCATGTGACTCCGTTCCGAGCTTCAATGCCGCGGACGACGAGGTGAGAATACAGTTAGTCACTGTCACTAACCGGCATGGCATAGTCCTGCCCTCGCTTCTCGTGGTCTTCAGGCAGAGAGCATCATCGCCGGTGTTGATCACACAGTTGCTGACCATTACATTGCTGCATCCGTCGATGTCGAGGCCGTCGGAATTGACCCCATTGTCGGAATTGGACTTTATATGGACACCGTCGACCACCACTCGGTCGCACCACTGCAGATGTACGCCCCAACCCGACGACTCTATCACCTCAATGTCGCGGATATGCACATTCTCACATCCCGTAAAATTGATTGCCCCGGGACAAGGAGGCACCTTACGGTATTTTGTACGGTAGTCAGCACCATATCGTATGGCATTGTCTATCTCACGTCCGGTCACAGAATCGGTTATGGCAAGCTGAGGTTCGCGGCGATACTGCTCACGCACCGCACGGCAGTGAAGCCGACCATTTCCGGTGACCGATATATTTTTTGCATCGCGGGCCATCAACACCACCTCCATCTCCGATGCGTCGGCGGCTCCGATTTTTATCTTGTGTCCTTTATAGTCTTCTACTTTTCGGCTCGCATAAAGCGTGGCTCCTCCTGAAAGATGAAGATTCACATTATCTTTAAGCACTACGGCAGTCACTTTATAGTCGCCGGCAGGAACCAGAACAGTGCCGCCTCCTTTGGCATTGCAGTCATTGATGGCACGCTGAATAGCATCTGTCGACAACACGGTAGTGTCCGACACCGCACCGTAATCTTTCACATCAAGCACACCGCACGAGGCTGACACACTGACTGCGTATCCTACAAACAACAAAAGCAAAATTAGTTTTCTCATAACTGATCGGTATTTTTATATTGTTAAATAAATAATTGAAAGAAAGGCAGGGAACACCTCTGTCAGGTACCGCCCTGCCTCTCCTGCAAAGTTAACAATATCGTCGGTTTATTTTAGAAATCATAACCGGGATTCTGTTCAATGGCAGTCTGCAGATACTGTGTCCATGCGTAGGGCAACGGACGGGTGGTGTATTCATCCTTGAATGCCATGTCGCCAAATACGTCGTAGGCTCTGGCGGCACGTTCGTTCATACGCTTGGTGATGACACGCTCGCGGATCTTGCCGGTGCGCTTCAGCTCCAGGAACCTGCGCTCCTCGCCCATAAGTTCACGGGCACGCTCATCAAGAATATTGTCGATAGTAAGGGGCAATGCCGGTGCCGACCCGGTATAGGCGGCTCGGTTGCGCAGCTGCTGCAGATACTTGGCTCCGTCGCCAACTGATCCTTTGAGCGACGCTTCGGCGGCAAGAAGATACACCTCGCCCAGACGATATTCAAAGTGGTCGCGGGTACCCTTCTCGCTGCCGTCGTTATAAAGTGCCTTTGAATCACGGAACTTACGTATACCCGGATATATAAAGTACTGAGGTTTGCTCGGTTCGCCACGGTCGTCGAGCGCATAGCCGTTGACACGATAGTCGCCGTTGTCATCCTTCAGACCGCCTACAAGCGCGTAATCCCTATATTCGCCAAAATTAACCACGAAGTAAGGACACTGATCCTTCTCTTCGCGTGTCATCTGAGGCTCATCGGGGAATACAAAGTGAATCATTTTCTGACCCGGCACTATAGCGCCGAATGCACCCTGATCCTCAGCCTTATTCTCATTGGCAAAATATTCCTGTTGGAAGGTCGTGTCGAAGCGCTTGTCCCACGAACGGTCGTAGAGTAGATAAGCGGCGTCGGTGGGCGCATAGCTTCCGGTATAGCGTTCCATATATTCAAGCTTGGCGCCCATGCCGGGGATTGAGTATAAGAACGGCTGATAAACAGCGTAGTCATTGTTGCCTCCCCAGTTGATCTGCTCGTTGGTGCTGTACTGTATAGAGAAGATTATCTCGTCGTTTATTTCATTTCCCTCTTCAAACAGCGCATCATAGTCGATCAATGAATATCCTTCATTGTCAATGATGTCGACCGCGTAATTGTAAGCTTTGGATGCGTCGTCGGCCTTAGCGTATGATTTATACGAACGGGTCAGATACAGTTTGCATAGAAGCATCTTGATCGCACCTCTGGTGACACGTCCGAACTCCGGTTGCTGATTTTTTGACGCGACATCGTTGACGCTCTCCTCAAGGTCCTTGATCAGAAATTCATATACTTTCTCTTCCGGAGTGCGTTCTACCGAAAAGTGCGGAGATTTTACGGCCTCAACCAGCAAAGGTATGTCGCCGAACTGCTCCACGAGCCAATAATAGGTAAAATCACGCAGGAACTTCACTTCGCCTATCCTCTGACGACGCACCTCCTCGGTGACATCGGCACGCTTTCCGTAGTCGATGGCATTGTTGGCACGCTGAATAAGGCAATAGCCGTCGACAAACACGGATGCCAGATCGCCGTTGTTGGCATCGCACGCCGTCTTATACCATTCATTGAATCCCCTGAGATACTGGCGGCTGTAAGCTTCCTTGTCGTCAACATGATCGAAATCGAGACCGCGGCCACATGATGTGAACATATCCGTGCCAAGCACGTATGGAGTCTTGTTTCTGGTCACCCAACGTATAGGTTCATAGACGGCACGAACCATGTTTTCATATCCCTCTTTGGTCACGAGATAAGTCTCGGCACTGATGGTTCCCTGAGGATCCTCTTTAAGAAAGTCGTCGCACGACACACAGGAAAGTGCGAGCGCACTCCCCATTAATATATTTTTTACTTTATAGATTTTCATAACTTAACGATTAAAATGCCACGTTTACACCAAATTGATAGGTTGCCACCGACACACCGCCGTCATACACGGCGCTGCTGTCAAATTCCGGATCAAGACCGTCGTACTTTGTGAACACAATCGGATTGACCGCAGTCACATACAGACGGCAACGGCTCATGTGGAGAGGCTTCATCCATTTCTCCGGAAGAGAATATCCTAAAGTGATGTTGCCGACACGGACAAACGAGAAATCCTTGTAGTTAAGCAGATTCTTGTTGCCGGTGTTGAATCCGGGACGATAGAATTCATTCGACGGATTTTCGGGTGTCCAGTAATTAACCTTAAGCTGGTTGATTTCTCCAAGGTACTCACTGGCAAGATTCTGGTGGAACTCACTCTTCTTGAACATACCCTGACGGGTGTAGATATAGAACGAGAAATCCCAGTTCTTATAGGTGAACGTATTGGTCATACCGCCGGTCCAGTCCGGGAACGGATTGCCAAGTATCACACGGTCATTATCAGGAGTGATCGCTCCGTCGCCGTCCTGGTCGACTTCGCGTACTTCACCGGGCTGACGGCCATATTTGGAAGCCTCGGCTTCCTGACCCAACTGCCAGATACCGTCCCATGCATAATCGTAGATCACCTGTACGGGCTGTCCAATGAACAATCCCATGTTGGGATAGTCCTTCTTGTCGCCGAACACGTCAAGAATCTCGTTCTTGTTAGTGGCGAAGTTCAATGTAGTGGTCCATGTGAAGTCGCGGGTCTGGATGTTTACAGTGTTCAACGTGATTTCAATACCACGGTTGCGGGTTGAACCGATGTTTACAGCGTCGACCGAACCGAATCCATTGGTCTGAGGTATGGACTGGCCAAGAATGATGTCGACATTTTTCTTATTATACAGTTCGACAGAACCGGAAAGTCGGTAGTTGAACAAGCTGAAGTCTATACCGAGGTTGATTTCCTTGCTCTTCTCCCATCCAAGATTATAGTTGGGGATGCGCTGCAGATACTGTCCCTTACCGAGATTTCCGCCGAAATCATAGACTGTGGTATTGACTCCGTTGAGAGTTGAATAAGCACCGACTGCATTGTTGCCGGACTCTCCGTAACCCACACGGAGCTTAAGATCGTTGACCGCACGCAGATCCTTCATAAATTCCTCCTGCGAGATACGCCATGCCAAAGCGGCCGATGGGAAGAACGCCCATTTGTGGCCGTCGGCCAGCTTGGACGAACCGTCGTAACGGCCGGTCACGGTCAACAGGTATTTATCTTTGTAGGAATAGTTCAGTCGTGCCATGAACGAAAGCAACGACTCAGAAGACTCGCCTGACGAGCGGGCTGTCTCCGTACCGGCGGCCGCAAGATTATACCATTTGAAGTTATATGGCAGATCCTTCACCGCTATGTAGGATGATTCGCCGGCATACTTGTACATACTCATGCCGATCATGGCGTTAAGTCCATGATCCTCCTTGATAGTGCGGTTGAATGTCAGCGTATTGTCCCACGTCCACGAATAGTTGAAATCGTTGGTCAAGTCGGCTTTCGGCAGGTTTGAGCCCTTATTTGTCTTGGTATAAGTGTCTGCATAATATCCTGCACGCCCGTTGAAGAACGAAGAGCTGAGTGTGGTGCGGATATTTAATCCTTCGATAATCTTATAGTCGAGGAATGCCGTGGTGTACAGACTTAAATGACGGTAATTGGTGTTCTCGTTCTTGGTGTCGTACACCGGATTGGTGAATCGGTCAGGACGGTAATCCTGTACGAAGAACTGCTCATTGCCGTCGGCATCCTTGGGCTGCGTGATCGGGCGCAGGCGGAATGCCGAACGGAGAGCCTCCTTCGAACCATTGTCTATATCGGCGAAGCGGCCGTACATATTGAGTCCCATGGTGAAATTACCAAGATTTCCCTCGACACCTACCTTGGCATTGAATCGACGGAAACGTTCGCCGTCGACATTACCGGTCTGTTCCGTATAGCCGAGCGACATGATGTGGCGTGACTTTTCAGTTCCGCCGGTCAGGCCGATAGTGTGTGAAGTGATGAAACCGTTATGCAGTGTATAGTCGAGCCAGTCGAAATATTTGTGGTTGTCGGCATTCTCTTTCTCGTATCCTACAAATGGATTGTGGTTTGAACCGCCACGTATGGCCTCCTGTGCGTATGCCACATATTCGTCGCCGTTGAACATCTCCGGAAGATGAACCGGGGTGGTAAAGCCGACCGAACCGTCGTAGGTCACGGTAGTCTTACCTGACTTGCCCGACTTGGTGGTCACGATGACGACACCGTTGGCACCGCGCGAACCATAGATGGCAGTGGCCGACACATCCTTAAGCACATCCATCCGCTCTATGTCGGCGGGATTGATGGCGTTGATGTCGGCACCCACCACTCCGTCTACCACCATAAGCGGCGACGAAAGCTTGCCGATAGTATTCTGACCGCGGATCTCCACAGAGAATCCTGCGGCCGGCTTGCTGGTGTTCGGCGTAACGCTCACACCGGCCGTCTGACCGCGCATGGCTCCCCATGTAGAGGTGTGTCCGGAAGCCTTGAGCTTGTCGCCCGATACGGATGCCACCGATCCGGTGAGATCACGTTTCTTCATCGTGCCGTAGCCGACCACGACAACCTCGTCGAGCATCTGCTCGTCCTCGGTAAGAGTCACTTTCAAAAAATTGATGTCACCAAGTTTCACTTTCTGGGAGGCGAAGCCTATGTAGCTTACATTAAGCACATCGCCCTTCTTTGCCACGATAGTGAAATCGCCGTTGGAGTCTGTTATGGTTCCGGATTTAGCACCGGCCACAATCACGTTAGCACCGACGAGAGGTATTCCCGTCTCATCAACAACTTGTCCCTTGTAGTTCGCCTGTGCGAAGACTGACGACACTGAAGCCAATAGCAGCAATAAGCATACCAGTCTGGCGGACAGATTCATGGTAATCTGTGTTTTACTCATGATAAAAAACATTTAATTACTATATTTGATTTATTATCTCTATATCTTGATTTTGATTATTCTTTCACTTTTTTCCGGTCATAAACACGAAGTCAAATCCATCGTATGACCATGCTTTTCCACTGTCGGGAATATGCACATGTCCCTTTTTGTTCCCATCCGAATCGGCCGACACTTCAAGACCGATCCTGACGTACTCGCCGTTCTTATAATTGTAAGTGGTTCCATCATCGTCATAAAGGCTGAATGAGCCAGAAGCATCACCATAATGGCGTACTTCGAGAGGATACATTCCTCCGTCAAGTTTCGGTCGGCCGCTGTACATCGGTATCAACGCTCCGTCCTTGACATACAGCGGAATTTTGTCAAGACCGGGAGCCACCGTGATGACCTCGCCGTTTCCTGCGTATTCCCCCGTATAAAAGTCATACCATTTGCCCTTGGGGAGCGTCACTGTACGTTCCGACTCACCTGCGAACACCGGAGCCACAAGTATCGACTCGCCGAACATGTACTGGTTCTTCACCTCCCGCTTCACTGCCAGTGCGTAGGGATTGTCTGTGGCATCAAAAGTCACAGAATCCATTTTGGCATCCATGCTGAACCCGTCTTCAAGATTCATGGCCCTAACAGGGGGTATGCCCTTGAACGCATAATCGGCAAAAGCGGTGTAAATATACGGTATCAGCTTTATTCTCAACCAGGCCAGTTCGTTGATGCCGTCAGAGACATCTTCAAACGACCACGGCTTGGTACCATCTGCCCAGGCATTTATCATGGCCAAGGGCGAGAAGCACACAGTCTGCATCCTGCGCATCCACTCTTCGGAAGAGCGCGACGAACGCACCTCAGGAGTCCATAGAACCCCGATAAAAGAACTGTTGATCATCGCCGTAATAAAATCGCGGTGATCATAGTAGTCATTATAAAGCACGTATGGGAACGAATTTGCACCGGCATTAGACGAACGTACCAGTCCGTATGTACGCAGATTCTGCTCCTTATAAAGGTCATACGTGGTCTTCTGCATCATAGCACCGTAGATCTGGCGCATCTGCTCACCCGAAATTCCCGAAGGGAAAGTAGCCACATCGGGCCACAACCATGAGTCATAGCCGTCGTTTTCGTCAATTTTATAGCCACTCACACCCAGATCGATCTGATGCTTTTTCAGATGCGAGCCTATCTCTCCCCTCGTCTCAGCCATCGTGTAGTCAGGCACAAGCCCGCACCATACCGAATGGCTGCCGGAAAGAGGCTTCACTTTGTCATAAAGCTCTCCGTCAGGCGAGACGTAAGGATTTATCCACACGTTGACCTTTACATTCAGGCTGTCAAGATTGCCGAGCAACTGCCCTGGATCCGGGAAACGTCTGTCGTCCCACTCATAGGTGCATGGATATGAACGGCTCATCCATCCGGGTTCAAGGCCTATGACATTCAATGGAAACCCTTTCTCCTCAAATGCCGCCACTTCAGCCATGACATCCTTGTCGGTGTACAGACTCGGCACACGGTGCCAAAATCCAAGCCCCCATCTCGGAGGCAGACAACCACCTCCGTTATATAGATTGTAACGCCTGACCACATCGAGCATCGACTGTCCGGTAAACAGCACCAGCTCAACCCCGTCGGCCGGAACAAGAAACTCTATATTATCGGAAAAGGGCTTTGCATTCCATTCTGGATCGGTATTGCGGTCGCGCACCACAGGAGGATTCTTACTGTCGGTCCTCACACCGGTTCCTACCCACGCATCGATATATCTGGCCGCATTTATGAGCACGCCATAACCGCGCGAAGATACAAAGAACGGCACCGGAGCATGCGTGCGTCCATTGTCAGAACCTCCGTAATGATCCACATGAAGGCGCATCACACGGCCCTGTTGCTCCACGGTCTTGAAATTAAGGCCCAGTCCGAATATCTTTTCATCCTTCTCAAGAGGGAATCTCACAGTCGTGCGACCATCCTTGACCTCGATTTTAACTTCCTCCGCATCAAACGGGAGCGCGGCCTCGCCGATCGACCCGATGGCTTTCCAATCGGGAGTGGCACCGAGTTCACTTAGCAAGTTGACACGATCGGGCTTACCGGCAGTCAACTTCCAGACACCGCTTCCCTCCTCGCTCCAATTTACTTCGTTCTGCTTGGAGCATCCACATAGCGCAAGCAATAGGGCCGATGCCACGGCAATCTTTAATCCTGCAAACTTCATAGCTATCAGTTTTGGTCAAGTTCTACCTTAAACACCAATGCCTTGTCGCCGTTCATTGCCGGGACCTGCACCCTCAGCCCGTCGGAAGCATGATCCCACTTTATCGGCTCGTTCGTACCAAGTACGCTTACATTCTTGACTTTATGAGCCTTCGAGGCGACACTGCCGAATCCCTTGAAGCATACGGTCTTTCCTGCTTCAGGCATTCCGAGGGTAATGGCATATACGGCATCACCCTTGGTGGTATAGCGTACATCCTCAGGTGAATATTTTAGTTTCATAAACTCCTTATGATTGGCGAAGTCCCCTTCCGGCTGTGCAGTCGGACCCTCGCCGAAAGTGTACCATGGGCGTGTTCCATATATAGCCTCCCCGTTGACATTCAGCCAGTCGCCGATACCAAGCAGAATCTCCTGCTGCTCCACGGGAATGACTCCGTCGGCGCGGGGCGACACATTCAGCAAAAGCACTCCGTTTTTGCTTACCACGTCGATCAACACGTTGACCAGATCACGGCTTTCCCGAAGCTCCATATCCTCGGTGTAGCACCAGCTGTCGGTGCTTATAGTCTCTTCCGTAGTCCATAGTTGCGGCACTATCTCCTGCTTGCGTGACTTTTCCAGAATCTCCATGCTGACGTTGAGAGGCAAGTCGCCCTGCTTACGGAATATGGCCACATCCTTATTTCTTTTACGACCGTCTTCAATGTAGTATTTTGAGAATTTATACAGATACTCTTCCGGAATCTTATCAAGCCATGCGTCAAAGTAGATGATGTCGGGCTGATAATTGTCTATCACCTCCTTAAGCTCGCCGAACCATATCGGATCGTAGAACTCTTCGGGGGTGACATTGCCGTAGAGAAGCCTCAGCATCGGATTGTCGGATGTCGTAGGCATTCCTTCAAGATAGGGAAAATGACTGTCATACATGTCCCAGAAGTCCGGATCCTGCGGATTCTTGGTGTCGCGGTATCTCTGCAACAGACGTGCATGATGAAAGGTGGTCATCACCTTCATGCCATGCTTTCTCAATTCATCACTGTACTCCCTGAGCACATCGCGCTTCGGACCCATAAGAGCCGCGTTCCACGGAGTGATGGAGCTGTTCCACATAGCAAATCCATCATGGTGTTCAGCCACCTGTCCACCGAATTTCGCGCCTGCCTTCTGGAATAGATCGACCCATTCCTTAGCATCAAATTTTTCAGCAGTGAACATAGGCACCAGTTTCTCATAGCCGAATTCCGCCGGATCGCCGTAATGAGCCTTATGATAGGCATACTCTTTTCTGCTCGGCATGAACATGTGGCGGGGATACCACTCGTAGGAATATGCAGGCACGGAATATACACCCCAGTGCAGATAGATTCCAAACTTGGCATCCTTAAGCCATTCAGGCTGCGGATTATAGTCGGACGACAGCGCATTCCAGTCCATCGTATATGACTCGCACTGCGCCGAGGCGCTGAACGACGCACCGCACGCTATAGACACCGATAAAAGTATTTTTTTCAAATTTCCCATTGCAAGACTCTTATTGTTATTTGCTGTTTGTATAATTTCTGACTTTAAACTCATATTTGCCCGACCCGATCTCCATATACATCCTGCCGTTGCGCTCTCCTATGATCCTGATATCCGGATGACGTGACAGATCGATTCCCCCTTCAGTGATTACTGAATTCTCAGTCACCGGCAACGATACCGTAGCAGTCGTGTTCACCGGCACCGTCACACGGTCTATAAAGTCCCAGCCCTTAATCTCCCAGCTGTTGGAAATCATTCCGTATGGCGAATCAAACTCTACATTGGCGTATGTGATGTCGCCCACAGGCTCCGGACTTACCAGGAACTTCTTAAAAGCCACGCCACCGTCATCCTGGCGGATTCCACCAAGACCACCGTGCAGCCAATCCATGATATGTCCGAGCATACAGTGATTGTGCGAAGCGGTCTGAAGCGCCGACCATGATTCGGTCAAAGAGGTGGCTCCCTGCTTTAGCTGGTAGCCGTAGCCCGGACGGTCAGATTGGCTGTTCATGTCGAAAATCACATCCGACCGCCCTTCACGCTGTAGCGTCCGGAGCAGATAGCTGAATCCGACATCACCGGAAGTCATGCCGTTATCGCGGCTCCGTATATCTGCGACAATCTGGTTCAGACAACTTTCGCGATAGCCCTCGGGCACCATGTCGAAGTAAAGAGGCATCGCATTTGCCGTCTGGCTTCCCTTGTCGTAATATCCCTTTTCACGGTCAAAAAATTTGGCATTGAACGCATCTTTCACTTTTGAAGCCAAAGTACCGTACTTTTCCGAATCCTCTGACTTACCGAGCAGGGAAGCCACTTTCGCCATTATATTCAGGTCATTGTAATACAGCGCAGTGGGTGTAAGACCCCGTTCTGTAAGCTGACTGTAGCCCGGATGTGCCGGACCAAGGTCATACCAATCGCCAAGTCCATGGTAGATTATATTATCCTTTGACCTTCCAGTCAGATAATCGACATACGCCGCCATCATGTCATAATTGTCGGCCAGCACGGAGGTGTCACCATACCAGCTGTATAGAAACCACGGCAATATCACCGAAGCGCTTCCCCACTCAGGCGAATCGCGGAAATCATGTGGAAACTCAGCATATTCAGGAGCCGTGTTGGGAACCAATCCGCTCTCCTGCTGACAGTCATTCATGTCATTGATAATCTTGCAGTACATCTGCTCCACATTATAAAGATAAGCGATCGAAGTACTCATCAGATGCGTCACTTCGAGCCATCCCAGTTTCTCGCGGTGCGGACAGTCGGTAAGCACATGCGACATATTGCTCCGTATCGACCAGTCGATCAGCGAATGGATGTCGTTGAACATCACGTTTGAACAATCGAACGAACCGACAGCCCCCGACTCGTTTGACACATGGAGCATGTCGATGTTCTGAACCACAGGCAATGACTGCGGATTGTCAAATCCCGCAGGTACCGCACCCTCTACCTGCACATATCGGAAACCGTAATATGAGAACGCCGGCGACCAAGTCTCCTTTCCGGAGCCGTCAAGCGTGTATGAAAACCAGTAGTTGAGTCCGCTGTTATTCTGATTGGCCAGCCCGTCTGCAGTAAGATACTCCGCGGGCTTCATCACCACTTTCGAACCACGTTTGCCTTTGACGGTAAGCTCGGGTATAGCCGAAGCATTCTGTCCGAAATCATAAATATATACACCCGGAGGCGTGGAATAAATCCTGACGGGAGAAATTCGGTTCTTTACCACGAGCGACGGTGAGATCTGCGATTTCAACCGCACATCGTTGTCCACCACGATAGCACTCTGCCAGAAACGGTCGTCGTAACCCGGGCATGCCCAATTCGCATCCGACAAAGTGGCATCATAATCTTCTCCTCCATATATGCTCGAAAAAGTCACCGGACTCCCGGTCACCTTCCATGACGTATCGCTGTCGATCTCCTCCACAGAGCCGTCGGTAAATGCTATACGCAGTTTGCACTTCATCATCGGGAAACCGTAGGTAGATATCAATTTCCGATATCTCGTGGAATCGCGCGGTATATGGAAAAATCCGTTTCCAAGACGAACCCCGACCACATTGTCCTTCCTTTTAAGCTTGTCGGTCACATCAAATGTCACATAAAGCGCAGTCTTGTCATACTTGGTCCAGCCCGGATCAAGCAGGTGGTCGCCCACTTTCTCTCCGTTGACCGACAATTCAAAATGCCCGAGACCGGAGATATACATTACGGCCGAATCCACCTTTTTGCCTTTCAAATCAAATGACTTACGGAACTGGGGCATCCGAGCCTCTTTCTCAAGATACTCCACACCGTTTCCTGCAAGCTGATAGCCGGGCACCTGTCTGTACTTGTCAGGCATACGCTCAAGAGCTATCCACTTGGCAGAGCCCCAGCCCGCCTCGTCCAACAAACCTGTCTGCAATCTATTTACCTTGCTCCATGATGATTCGGAGCCGTTATTATCCCAAACACGAACTTTCCAATAATATTTGGTGGAGGCCTTCAATGGCTGTCCGCCATAGACCACGTTGACGGAGACATCCGACTTAACCTTGCCGGAATCCCAGACGTTGCCCACACCTTTTTTCAACAAACTCTCAGAATCCGCAACCAGAATCTGATAGGCCGTCTGCCCGGCCCGGCGGACATCAGAACTCAGCTTCCACGAAAACCGTGGTTTCTGAGAATCCACACCGAGCGGACAAACTTGGCTTTCACATCTTGCATCGTACACTGTTACAACCCCGGCCTGCACTTTCCCACAGACCAGTAACAGAACTAAACATATTACTATTTCAACCTTATTTTTCATCTCTTAAATTCCGGTTATTTAATTGCCGACACATGATATGTTCCCCCTGGCAGACGGAACATCAGATGCGTCCTGCTTTTCCCATAATATTCACACTCGTTCACTCCTGCCTTGGACTTTCCGTCGGTCCATACAGGAGTTCCATTTATTGATATCCCGTTGAGCCATTCGTATACAGGAATGCCTATTATACATTCCACATCAGAAGGAGCCTCAAATTCAAAGTCAATGCGCGACTCATACTGCCGGAATGAACTGCGGATTTTACCTTTTACCGACGACACCTCGGCATCGGCCTCCGACACAGAACCCGGACAAGGCATAAACGACACCCTTCCATACCCGGCGCTGGCCGGACTGATACCGCAAAGATACTGCGACAGCACAGTCAATCCGCCTCCGGTCCAGGCATGGTTGACGCTTCCGCCGTCAAATCCGTCAATACCCACATTCCAATGCTCGAACAGCGTGGAGAAATATGGATCTTCGACCATCACCTTAAATCTTGACTTATGGCGTTCGAGTGCTTCGTCGGCATAGCCCATCTGCATCATGGCCTCAAACACGTACTTCTCCATATATGGACTGGCGTGGAATTCTTTCTTAAACACATCGATAAGAGCACTGTATTTGGAGTCGTCGGCAATACCAGACACCACGGCCAATGCCTGCACACGGTCGTCCGTCTCTCCGCTGTAGCCTGGCGAACGATACGCTCCGCCGTCCCAGCACGAAGTGTTGAATTCACGCTTGATATTCTGCATCATGCCGGCAAAAAGTTTGCTGTCGGCATCCAGACCAAGCTCTTCCGCCGTCAAAGCCATACCCTTAAGGGCCAGATAGTACCATGCATTGATCAGAAGACTGATGTCGCGGTTGTCGCCCCAGTCGCCCCAAAGCCATACCCCGTCAGGAAGGTCTACCAGACCCGATGGTCCCACTTTCCAGCGCATGAGGTAACGCTTGAAAGCCGGATACACGTATGACATCGTCGATATGTCGCCAGTATGCATATAATAGTTCCACGCTCCGAAGTATCCTATTGTGGCCAGCGTCTGACCCGGCAATTCCGTATTCCAGTTGCCTGCCGGCACCGGAGCATAAATCACGCTGTCGGCGCGCTGCCAGTCAGCCATTTCCATCAGCCACTTCCTCGCAAGCGCATGGCTCGAAGGAGAAAGCGCGTAGTACGATTCACCCGACTCATTCACGGCATCGCCGGCCCATTGGGCGCGCTCACGCTCCGGACAGTCCATATAGGTGTCGCGCATCGTCACGTAAAGAGTGCGCACAGCCTTATCCCACAATCTATTAAGAATAGAATCCGACGAATGGAAGCTTCCGGAAAAGTCGCAGTCATAGCCCGATTCGCGGTAGCCTACGCCAAGTACCTCCACTCCGTCAGGCACCACATAATACATGCGGTGACCGTTCATCCAGCCGAGAGCCTCATACTCCTGCTCACCGTCGCGGGTTATATATTCGGTCCGGATATTCTCCGTGGCACCGTTATAATAAAAATAATTGTCCGTGCCGATCACTATCCTACGCCCTTCCGGAGCCTTAAGTCTGATGTATGGTGTCACCTGAGCGTTGTATGGCAGCACACCTATAACAGAATCGCCGCTCACGTACACGGATTCGTAATCCTTAATTCCTGAGAATCGCCACATCGGCACCGGACGCTTGACCAGTACGTTCCAAGGCGAATCGCCTGCAGATCCGAGCACTCGCGCCGGAGCAGCGTCGCTTGGCAACTGCCTGGAATACCAGCCTAAATCATACTTTCCGGCATCAACAAGGACACTGGACTCCGACAGACGGTAATTCGGCACCGGCTCGCAACAAGTAAGGAATGCCGGATTGACTTCACACTGCCATGTACTGTCGCTCACTACCTCCAAACCATCCTGCCGGCAGTCAAAAATCAATCCCGCCTTACCGCTGCTCTTATGTGAAAATCCATCACGTCCGAAATAGCATAGCTGCACTGATATCAGATTGTCGCCCGACCGTAGATAAGGCGCGATGTCCACCTCATCATAGTAGGTGTCACGCGGGTTTGGCCCGCGCTTAAGCGAACCTTCAAACACCACAAGCTCGCCGTTGATCCAAAGCCAATACTTGCTGTCGGCGGCTATTCTGGCAAGGGCACTTTCCGGCACCGATTCTACAGTTACCATCTTCTGGTAGTTAAGCCACGTATTAGGCTCATCGTGACATGCCCGGGCACTGATCCATTCACCCTTCCAGTCGATGGCAAATGAACATGCGGCACAGAAACAGAGCATTAATGTCAAAACAAGCTTTTTCATAACTCTTTTCCTATCAGATGGTTCTTACTTTATACGTTTTTCCGGACTCTGCGTCAAAACGGGTCACATAATATGTGCCGTAGTCAGTTGTCTGCTTCTCAGTCTTGCACTTGGCTCCCGACACCCGGATGGGACGGTCTGTACGCACGACACATTCATGCGAACCTGCGCTGCTTATTTCAGCCGAGGTCAGCTTGCCGTCGTTCCATATCATATCCACAGTGAATCCATTACGTCCACGTAATCCTCTGACCGAACCTTCGGTCCACGCTCCGGGTAGAGCCGGAAGCAGATGCAGTTCTCCTGCATGGCTCTGGAGCAGCATCTCCGTCATACCGGCCAAAGAGCCGAAATTACCGTCAATCTGAAACGGCGGATGGGCGCAGAACAGATTCAGATAAGAACCGCCTCCGTTGTCGTAATTCTCCGACTGCTCCTCCACCACATTCAGTAGATTGCGCAGAAGGCCGTAGGCATGGTCGCCGTCAAGAAGACGCGCCCAGAAATTAATCTTCCATGCGAGCGACCATCCGGTGCCGCCGTCGCCTCGCATCTCAAGGGTCCGCCGGCAGGCTTGTGCCAGATCCGGTGTACTGAAAGGCGATATCCACCGCCCCGGATGCAGTCCGAAAAGATGCGACACATGTCTGTGGTGCGGATCAAGATCCTCGTAGTCGCGGCACCACTCCTGCAGATTTCCTTTTTTACCTATCTTAAGCGGAGCCAGACGGTCAAGCGCAGTCCTGACGCTGTCTCTGAACCCCGGATCGATACCCAATTCATCAGATGCCTCCACGACATTCGTGAACAAGTCGCGTATTATCGACAGGTCCATCGTCGTGCCGGTCGACACTCCGTAAGCCTTGCCGTCCTCGCCGATAAATCTGTTTTCGGGAGATGTCGACGGCGCAGTGACAAGGTGTCCGTCAGTATCCTCCACGAGCCAGTCCAGACAAAACAATGCGGCACCCCTCATCACCGGATAGGCTTCATTTTCAAGATAGTCCTTATCGCCTGTAAAACGGTAATGCTCATACAGGTGCTGGCATACCCATGGCGCACCCACATACCAGTTGGCCCAGACAGGATCGCCGATACCCCGGTTGCCTACCGGATTAGTCTGGCCCCAGATGTCCGAGTTGTGGCTTAACGACCATCCGCGGGCATTGTAGAAATTCTTAGCCGTCTGGGCACCGTTGGCCGACACCCTTTTGACAAATTCAATAAACGGCCTATGGCATTCCGACAGATTGCATACCTCCGCCGGCCAATAATTCATCTCGGCATTTATGTTTATAGTATAGTTGCTGCTCCACGGGGCACGCAGATGGTGGTTCCATATACCCTGAAGATTGGCGGGATGACCACCGGGGCGCGACGACGATATCATCAGATATCGGTTAAACTGATAGTACAGCTCCTCAAGAGCCGTATCGGATGCTCCATCCCTATATGCGAGCAGACGCTCACGCATATCCCCCTCCTTAATCTTTGAACCGGGATTAAGATGGAGTTCGACACGGTCGAAATAATGCTTATAATCCTTTATATGCTCTTTTTTAATAGCTTTGTACGGCCTGTCAACGACATTGCCCAGAAATCCCCGCATAAGGGCCATTTCATCTTTGCCGTCGACATACGGATCTTTGTCCATACCGTTGAAGCTTGTAGCAGCACTAATAAAAAGGACGGCCTCATCGGCATTTTTAACCTCTAAAAAACCATCGGAACCATAAACACGCCCACCAGTGGCGACTATCGCCAGCCCTACTGCAAAACGCATACCTTTGTGGCCGTCCTTCTCGTAAATCACAGGTCGCTCGGTATTGAGATAACTTGGATCAACATGTACCGGTGCCTGACCGGACATGACAAGCGATCTCTCACCATCATTTTCAGTATATCTTATCTCATTATTTAACTGGCTTGATAACGATGCCGTAAACGAAAGCGCACCCTTTTTGCTCGCGGCAAGCCTGATCACCACGGCTTGACCGGGACAGGTGGCAAATGCCTCCCTGGTGTAAGTGACACCACCGCGCTTGAACGTCGTGGTACACACGGCATCGGATATGTCCAGACTTCTGCCATAGTCGGATACCGGACCGTCTGATTCAAATTCATATCTTATATTCAGATCAGCCATCGGAAGATACGACTGCGTATAGTCGCCCTGCATCCTGTGGCACAGATCCTGCGCCAGCTTCCAGTCGCCCGCAAAAAGAGCATCGCGTACCTGCTGAAGATATTCCGGAGCCTGCGGATTAGGATTCAGATCTACCGGCCTGCCCGACCAAAGCGATTCCTCATTGAGCTGCACAAGCTCATTTTCAATCCCTCCGAACACCATCGCGCCCAGCCGGCCGTTACCTATAGGCAACGCCTCGACCCATTGCGATGCCGGTGCGGTGTAGGAGATGGCCATGCCGTCGCCGGCCGCGGACATATTCAGACCCACAGCCGACAAAAGCATCGCAGTATATATTTTCAAATCCTTCATAATTGACTCGTATAAGCTCGTTCCGGATTATTCACATTCAATCTTGAAGCAAACGGCCTTATCGCCGGAGAGCACAGGTGTGGTTATCTTCAATCCTTCGGGAGCCATGGCCCACTCGACACTCTGATTGGAGCCGATCAGCGACACGTCCTTTACTTTTACACCGGAGGGCATATCTGATGACACAAAACTTTTGAGTGTAATAGGACTTCCAGCGACGGGAGCACCTAATGTGATGGCGTAGATATTATTATCCTTAGTGGTATATCTTACATCGGCAGGCGAATATTTCACCTTCAGAAATTCCTTGTGATTGGCAAAATCTCCTTCCGGCTGTGTAGTCGGACCTTCGCCGTAGATAAACCACGGACGGGTTCCGTAAATAGCTTCGCCATTGACCTTGAGCCAGTCACCTATCGACAGCAGGATCTCCCGCTGTTCTACCGGAATGGTTCCGTCAGCCATGGGCGACACGTTTAGGAGCAGCACTCCGTTCTTGCTGACCACATCTATCAGAACGTCTATCAGATCCTTGGCCTTCTTTAATTCCATATCCTCAGTATAGCTCCAGCTGTCGGTGCTGATAGTCTCGTCGGTCATCCACAAGCGGGGTTCGATATTCTGCTTTCTTGACTTCTCCAGGTTCTCGATACTGACATCAAGAGGAAGGTCGCTCTGCTTGCGGCAGATGGCCACATCCTTACCTTTACTACGTGCATCGTTTATATAGTACTGTGCAAATTCATAAAGATATTGCTCCGGTATCATGTCAAGCCACGCGTCAAACCAAATCACGTCAGGACTGTACTTGTCGATAACCTCGCGCAAAGCCTCAAACCATATAGGACGGTAGAAATTTTCCGGCTCAATGTTGCCGTAGAGCAACTTGAGCATCGGATTTTCCGACGCCGTAGGAAGCCCCTCGACATAAGGGAAATGGCTGTCCCACATATCCCAGAAGTCGGGAGTACGTGTGCGCGACTTATCGTTCTTATAGCGCTGGAGCAGGCGAGCATGATGGAAAGTAGTCACAAATTTCATGCCATGACCGCGTATCTCCTTCTCCAATTCGCCTACAACATCCCGATGCGGACCCATCAACACTGTGTTCCAAGGTGTCGTCTGCGTATCCCACATCGCTATACCGTCATGGTGTTCGGCCACAGGACCTGCAAACTTTGCACCGGCCCGGTAGAACAGGTCGGCCCACTCCGAAGCATCAAAATTCTCAGCCTTGAACATCGGCACGAGAGCCTCGTAGCCTACTTCGTGCGGATCTCCGTAATGCTCCTTATGGTAGGCATATTCCTTTCGTCCCTCCATAAACATCAAGCGGGGATACCATTCATAAGAATATGCCGGCACTGAGTAAACGCCCCAATGGCAGTATATGCCGAATTTGGCATCCTTAAGCCATTCCGGCTGCGGATTATAGTCGGCGGAAGCCTGCATGGCGCTCCAGTCCATCTTATAATTTTCACTTTGCGACATTGCAGTGCCGCAGAAACATATCAGAGATATTGCTATTGATGATATACGCTTCATTATCTGTATTATATCAAGGTTAAATTTATCAGCATATTCTGATTACGGGCAGATTCAGCAAGAAACCGATTTTCTCAATTTCGGCCGCCACATGACCTACACCGATGGCTGAATGATGCGACGGCCCGGCGCTGCTCCAACGGCGCACAAACTCACGCGCACCGCAGCTGAAACGGTAACGGCTGTTGGTGTTGCCGATATGAAGCACCGGTCCATCGACCGACTCACCCTCGGCTACAAGGAGCGACACTCCATCCTTACCTTCACACACCGACAGGAAAGTCACATCGCCGTGGCGCACCGTCATCTGTATCGAAAGTCCGTGTCCGGGTTTGCCGTGGTACAGCGGTAGCGGCACGAGCTTGACCCGGCCCTCGGCTATCTCCCAATGCGCAGGACCGTCATGGCCCCAAAGCACGATATCGTCGTCATAGTCCACTACGTATGGCTCCGAGAATGAACCTCCGGCTCCCAGAAGCGACAATATCTTCATAGCCTGAACATTTTTTATCTCGCACTCGCCGGCTACGGGAATACCTCGTCCGGTCAGCAACGTGTTGCCGACTATCATCGATGTCACGATATTTTCATAATCATTGCCCGACATGCCTTCATAATAGTATGCCATCGATGTCAGGCCGTGAGCCTTGACAAGCCGGTCAAGAGCCACGGATGTTCGCGCGGCGCGGTCAAGCTCTGCCTGTCCGCACTCGTCCGACACATCGAACGCGCGTCCGAACTCAACGAGTTTGGCCCGCAGTTCTTCGTCGGTCACCTCGTCGCGGTAGGCCTTCAGCTCGCACATCTCCAGCTGTTCCACGGTCGTGCCGAAAGCCACACTTTGCATAGTGACATCCGTATAAACGTCGAGCATACCGCAATAATAATGCCCCAATATGCCCAGACGGTTCTCCCGCATTCCTTTGACGGCTTTGGCCGCAAGTATCCAGGAATTTATCTCTTTCCACACTTCCGGATCGTCAAGATAGCCCGACACTATGTCATAGCGTATGTCGGCCCGGTTAAGCACGCATGCGAACTCCGGAATCGAGCATGCCTGGCAATACGCAAGCCACTCGCCGGTCATAGCTCCGCGGTCGTTCAGCCCGTTGACATACGAATAGTCTATTGAGGCCGACGGTTGGATATTGAGCAGAATGACCGGTACTTTCAGATTCTGGACTATAGGGAGCAGAATTGACGACAGGGCGTAAGTCGACACAAAGATGAATACCAGCTCGACATGCTCCGACCTCATCCTGTCGACAGATTCGGTTACCTTGTCGGCACAATCTACCATCCCGGCATCGACAACTTCGGCTCCGCAAGCCTCCATACGTTCCCGTATGACATCCTGATAGCCGGAAAGACGCTCCTTCAACCCGTCGAACTGACCCCAGTAAACGTTCAGTCCGACACCTGCAAGTCCTACTTTTATGATTGGTTTATCTGTCATGTGAATACTCAATTTTCAACATGACAAAATTACTCAGTCATTCTGCGGATCCGCTTCAATATTTGGCCTTATACACTTGTTTTTTGCTCCATCCCTGTTTTTTGTCCGATGTGGACCGTCATAGTCTGAAATCGCTCGGTCTCTTTCCCACCTTCTTTCTGAACTGGGTCGAAAAGTAGTCCGGTGTTTCAAAGTCAAGCAGATAGGCAATCTCCTTGATCGACATCTGGGTTGACCGGAGCAGATCTTTCGCCCTCTGGAGCTTAAGATCCTGAAAATACGATGCCGGCGACAGCCCCGTATACTTTTTAAAGTTCTTCCTGAAAGTTGAATACGACACTCCTATCTCATCAGCTATATCCTGGATCGTCTTCGTGCCCTCGATATTCTCATGCATCAATATACGCGCCTGATTTATCTTGTCCACAAGATGCTTATTTTCATTCAGCCGGTTGTTCTTATCGAGGATATAGGTGATGCCCAACAGATAGTTCACGATTCCGGCGAGCATCTGCTGGAAATATGCATGCTCATGCTCGGCCACATCTATCGCCCGCATATACAGACTCACTATCTCGTCGGTCACGCCCACATTAAAGATAGGACTGTCCTTATGGAAAAAACCGTTTTTAACCCGCAAGTCCATGTTGGCCCCTTTAAACCCTATCCAATACTGCGTCCATCCCTGTTCCTTGTCGGGCTTATAAGTATGCCATTCGCCGGGAAAAAGCAGAAACATCGTTCCGGCACCGATTTTTGTCTTCGGTATGCTTTTAGATTCGAAAGTTCCGGATCCCTCGGATATATACACCAGCTGATACTCATGCAGGACCCGACCTGTGTCCGGAGAGAACCAATAGCTGTCAATATGCCGGTTTGTAGGATACTCCTCACCCTGACCGATCTTCTCAAAACCGGTCGTCGTGATAGAGAGTCCCCACAACGCATCACGTTCACCCTCCACAATATATTTTATAGGCTTCATACAGACCAGATTACATTTAATTAGAAAATAAGGAATTATTTAATATATCACTTTAACATCACAAAGATACGATTTAATTCATTTAAAACATTACGCCGCCTATCAAAAAAGTGTCGCGCCCGCACGGCCGCGGTACCCTATTGCACGCAGGCACTTTTTTCGTCACAGCAGACATTCTGCCATGATTTTATTTGCAAATTACAAAAGTAATCGATAAATTTGGCGGTAATACGAATCTATCCTTAAAACATGTACTGATTATGAAGACTTCTTATTTATTTTTAGCAGACGGCTTCGAAGAGATTGAAGCTATCGCCCCGGCCGACATCATGCGCAGAGCCGGAATGGAGGTATACACCGTGTCAATCAGCGACAAGCATGAAGTGACCGGAGCAAACGGAGTGGAGGTTAAAGCAGACAAACTTATTTCTGAAATCGACAGCAACGACGCCGAATGGCTGATTCTGCCCGGAGGAATGCCCGGAGCATCGAATCTGGCCGCTTGCGGACCTCTTACCGACATACTTAAGACACAATGGCACAAAGGCGGACACATTGCCGCCATATGCGCATCGCCGGCTGTAGTGCTGGCTCCGCTTGGAATCCTGCGCGGACAGGATGCCACGTGCTACCCGACATTCAAGGACGACCTGATCAAATGTGGAGCCAGATACATCACCCAAAGGGTGGTCGAGTGCGGAAACCTCGTGACAGCCAATGGCCCATCATCTGCCATGCTGTTCGGATTCTCCATCGTCAGCATAACGATGGGCAACGATGTCGCATCGTCAGTGGCCGCAGGCATGCTCGTATAACAGATTTTACAATCCCTAAGAAGCTATTGGATAGCGCGTTGGATCTCGACCAAGATTTACGCGCTATCTTTTTTCTAAAAAAGTGACGCTTATTTAGCTTTTTTTCCTAAATTCGCAAAATACAACCAAATTTAGTTTTACCGCTATGAGTACAGAATTAGAATGGAGCAAGCTCTCTTTCGGCTATATACCGACGGACTATAATGTACGTTGCTACTACCGCGACGGCAAATGGGGCGAAATCGAAGTCTCCCAATCTGAAACAATCGAACTCCACATGGCAGCCACGGCTCTGCACTATGGACAGGAAGTGTTCGAAGGACTAAAGGCTTTCCGACGCAAGGACGGAAAGATCGGCATATTCCGTCTCGAAGAAAATGCCCGCCGCATAATCGAGTCGGCAAAAGGACTGATGATGGAGCCGGTTCCCGAAGAGCTGTTCGTGGAAATGGTGAAGAAAGTGGTCAAACTCAACGAACGCTTCGTGCCCCCCTACGGAAGCGGAGCATCGCTTTATATCCGTCCCCTTGAAATCGGAATCTCAGCGCAGGTAGGTGTGAAGCCGGCAAAAGAATATATGTTCCTGATTCTCGTCAGCCCGGTCGGACCATATTTCAAGGAAGGATTCAAGCCCACCAATATATGCATCACACGACGATTTGACCGCGTGGCCCCCAAAGGCACAGGCCGATGGAAAGTCGGCGGTAACTATGCCGCAAGCCTTGAGGCCGGCGAACTTGCCCACTCTCTCGGATATTCCGCCGTCCTCTACCTCGACCCCAAGGAAAAGAAATATCTCGACGAATGCGGCCCGGCCAACTTCTTTGCCATAAAGAACGGACGCTACATCACCCCCGCATCTGAATCAATACTCCCCTCCATCACCAACAAGAGCTTCATGCAGCTCGCCAAGGACATGGGCATAGAAGTCGAATGCCGCCATATCCCGGTGGAAGAACTTTCAGAGATCCAAGAAGCCGCAGCATGCGGCACGGCCGCCGTGGCATCTCCTATCGGAGAAATCGACGACCTCGACACCGACCACAAATACGTGATCAGCAAAGACGGCAATCCCGGTCCCGTGACCACGGCGCTCTACAATAAACTCCGCGCCATACAGCTCGGAGAGGAAGAGGACATCCACGGCTGGAACACCGTACTTGACTAACCCGTATCAGATTATCATTTCAATAACCATAGAGAGCCTTGGCACCACCCAGGGCTCTTTATTTCGATAAAAACAGATGTTTGACTATTTATCCTTGATCGACAGATACTATCCCGAATCCCAACCCGAACTGCGCCACATATATATTAAACACGGCACTCAGGTGGCCGACCTCGCTGTCGAGATCAATGAAGCGTGCCGCCTCGGACTCGATCCGGAAGAGGTGCGGGCCGCCGCAATGACCCACGACATCGGAATCTTCGCCACAAACGCCAACGGCATACATTGCCACGGCGACGAGCCGTACTTAAAGCACGGACTTATAGGCGCCGGACTTCTGAGAAGGGAAGGCGCGCCTGAGGAATGGGCGCTCGTGGCCGAACGCCACACCGGATCCGGCATAACGGCAGAGGACGTGATCTTGCTCGACCTCCCCTTGCCGGTGGCCGACTATTGTCCATTGACTTTGCTTGAAAAACTGATATGCTATGCCGACAAATTCTACTCCAAAAGTGGCTCGATGAAGCGAAAGAGCTTCGACCGGGCCCGTATGTCCATTGCCCGGCATGGCAGCGACGCACTTGCCAGGTTTGACAGCCTTCACCGGCTGTTCACCCCCGCCGACCGACCAGATCCCGTGTTTCAGAGCGACAACTCATAGTCCACCACGTCAAGATAGCGGCCGAATTTAAATCCCACTTCCCGGAATCTCGACACCTGCTCGAAGCCCAGCCGGCGATGGAAAGCTATGCTCGACTCATTGTCGCCGGTGATGCACGCTATAAGCACATGGCATCCAAGCCGACGGCATTCTTCGATCAAGCGCTCCATCAGCATCTCGCCGATATGGCAATGCTTATGTCCGGGGGCCACATACACAGTCGTCTCCCACGTCCGCCCATACGCCGCACGCTCCTTCCATTCATGGGCATAACAGTAGCCGGCCACGCGGCCGTCACGCTCAGCCACAAAATACGGATATTTACATGCCAATCCGGAGATACGGCTCCGCATGGCCTCGACCGTCAGGGCTTCAGTCTCGAAAGAGATGGTCGTATTCAGCACATACTCATTATATATATCGGCTATCGCCTCCGCATCGTACGGCGACACACTTCTGACTGTCACAGCGACTCCGGCATTCTGTTCCTTTTCCTCCATAAAGTGCTTGCTTTTGACCGGACAGGCCAAATGACCGGCCCGGCATCAAATTATGTCGCAAAATTAATCAAATTAGACATTCCCCCGGCATATTTCGCCATGCAAATCACCGTGCAAATTTCGTCAGATTTAAAATTTGCATATTTACCGTAAGTTCATTAACTTTGTGGGTACAGATGCACATAATAGAATCCCGACCCTGCAAAGTGGGGCGAGGTTCCATTATGTGCTTTTTTGTATCATATCACATTATTAGTAAAATGGAAAAATTAAGACTATTTACAATCGCGGCCGTCGCATGTGCGGCCATCACGGCTACCGGACAGACCAAACCTCTAATCCAGACCAAATACACAGCCGACCCGGCTCCGATGGTATACAACGACACCATATTTCTTTACACCACCCACGATGAAAACGACGCAGACGGATTCAAGATGCACGACTGGCTGCTATATACATCTACCGACATGGTCAACTGGACCGACCATGGGATCGTGGCATCGCTCGACGACTTCAAATGGTATCCGGGCGACAACGGTGCATGGGCCGAACAAGTAGTCGAGCGCAACGGCAAGTTCTACATGTACTGCCCTATACATGGCCATGGCATAGGGGTTCTGGTGGCCGACTCACCCTACGGACCATTCAAGGATCCCATAGGAAAGCCGCTCGTATGGCAACGTGAACACTGGTACGACATCGACCCAACCGTACTCATCGACGACGACGGACAGGCCTACATGTACTGGGGCAATCCGAATCTATACTGCGTGAAGCTGAACGAGGACATGATATCTTACAGTGGCGAAATTATGAAGATGCCCCACATAACCGACTATCAGGAAGGCCCATGGTTCTTCAAGCACGGACACCGCTACTACCTCGCTTTCGCATCCACATGCTGCCCCGAAGGAATAGGCTATGCCATGAGCCTGTCGCCTCTCGGCCCTTGGGAATACAAAGGCCATATCATGGACCACACTCCCCGAACCAGAGGCAACCACCCCGGTATCATGGACTATAAAGGCAAAAGCTACGTGTTTGGACTCAGCTACGACTTACTGCGCATCGAGACTCCCGACCACCACGAACGCCGCAATGTGGAGGCGGCCGAAATGACCTATAATCCCGACGGAACCATACAAGAGGTACCATATTGGCGCGATGCCACGCTTAAACAGATTGAATGGTTCAATCCTTACCGCCGTGTGGAAGCCGAGACTATGGCCTGGGGCTACGGACTGGCTACCGAAAAGGCCGCTGACGGCAAAATATACCTTACCGCAGTCGACAACGACGACACCCTTACCGTGGCCGGTGTCAACTTCGGCAAAGGCGCATCGGAATTCTCTGCTTACGTGGCCACCGACAAACCCGGATGCTCCATTGAACTGCACCTCGACTCTGCCGACGGACCTCTCGTAGGCCGACTCGATATCGAACCGACCGGAGCTTCCGACTCATACACTCTGCAAAGCTGCAAGGTCAAAGGCGCCAAGGGCATACACGACCTTGTCATGACTTTTAGCGGAAGCTCGGCAAAGTCCGGCCTGATGAACATCGACTACTGGCAGTTCTCCAAATAGCCCCACCGGCAAGACATAACCTCAGAATAACCATACTTTTCCCTTATGTATCCTTCAAAACAAATCTTTTCAGCCGTTATATGCTTTTCGGCTATATGGGCGGCCGGCCAGACGGCCGGACACCCCTTGTCAATCGACATGGACAGCGGCACCGTAAGCATCGAGCCGGTGGCCGACAATGCCCTGAGAGTCCGATTCTGTAAGAGTCCGGTACGCTCCATGCCCGAATGGGTCTACACAAGCGTCGACACGGAGCTGACACCCCGTGTCGGAAAGACCGACTCCACAGTCACCGTGTCCATGCCAGGTATAAGCATGACCATCAACCGGCGATCCGGACAGATATTCTACTTCGACAAAAATCACAACCCCATCCTCACCGAAATCAGCCGAAGCCTTAAGCCCTCCACTATCCAGGGCGAACCCACATACGTGGCCTCAGCCACGTTCGACTCCCCGGCCGACGAAGTGATCATGGGACTCGGGCAGTTTCAGGACGGACATCTGGACGTAAGGGGTCTGTCGCGCAGGCTCACACAAGTCAACACCCAGATCTCAGTTCCATTAACGGTCTCCTCACGAGGCCACGGCATTCTATGGAACAACTATGGCATGACCGAATACAACCCCGGCGACAAAGCCGTCGACATGAAGAAATCATCATCCGTGGGCGGCACGGTCGAAGTCGACGTGACATCCACCACCGGAGGGAAAAAAGAGATTCGCCAAGACAACATCTTTTCATGCACCGTCGACATACCTCAGTCCGGAGAATATGCACTATTGCTTGACGTAGGGCAGACCATGGGCCGCCACCACAACCTTTCTGTAGACGACAGCCTGTTAGTCAACATCGACAATCTGTGGTTGCCGCCGACCACGGCGGTAAAAGCATATCTCGGCAAAGGCACCCACACTTTCACTGCCCGGCTCGACAAAAACGACTCTCCGGTGCTGCATTACCGTCTGATCGACAACACCACATCCTACCTCTCGCCCGCGGCTGACTGCGTGGACTACACCGTATTCGCCGGAAATCCCGACGAAGTCGTGGCCGCTTACCGCGAGGCCACAGGAGGCTCACCGATGATGCCATTATGGAGCCTCGGCTACATCCATTGCCGCGAACGCTACAGAACTCAGGATCAATGGCTGTCCACAGCCCGGACATTCCGCGAAATGCAGATTCCGGTCGACGTGATCGTCCAAGACTGGCAATATTGGGGCCGCAACGGATGGAACGCCATGGAATTTGACAGCGAGTATTACCCCGATCCGAAAGCCGCCATCGACACCCTGCATTCGCTCGACAAGAAGCTGATGCTGTCCGTCTGGTCAAAAATAGATCCTGCTTCACGGTTGGGCAGACAGATGGAGGAAAAAGGACTGTTTATTCCCGGCACTTCATGGGTTGACTTTTTCAATCCTGAAGCCGCGCAGTTCTATTGGACCAACTTCAGCGACCGGCTCCTCAAATTAGGCATAGATGCATGGTGGCAAGATGCCACAGAACCCGAAAACGACGACCTTTTAGGCCGTAAAGTCAACGACGGAACCATACCCGGCGAGATATTCCGCAATGCCTATCCGCTTCTGGTCAACAAGACCGTCTACGAAGGTTGCCGTGCCGACTACCCGGCGCGGCGTACCATGATACTCACTCGCAGCGCCTTCCCCGGCATACAGCGCTACGCCACCGCCATGTGGTCGGGCGACGTCGGCAACGACTGGCAGACTCTCAGATTCCAGATTGCCGCCGGGTTGGGATTCTGCGCCGCAGGAATGCCCTGGTGGACATACGACGCAGGCGGATTCTTCCGCCCCGCCGACTAGCACACCAATCCGGCATATATCGAGACCATGCTGCGGTGGATACAGACATCGGCGTTCCTTCCCATGATGCGCGTCCACGGCTACATGAGCGACACCGAACCCTGGCTGTACGGCGAAGAAGCATGTGGCATCATCCACGACTATATCAACATCCGGTACCGTCTATTGCCCTACATCTATTCGGAAGCCGCCATGGTGTCACGCAACGGCTCCACAATAATGCGCCCCATGATATTCGACTTCAGCCACGACAGGTCAGCACTATCGGCTGATTCACAATTCATGTTCGGCCACTCCCTGCTCATCAATCCGGTGACCGCTCCGGGCGTAACCTCCTGGTCCACATACCTTCCCTCCACCGAAGGCGGATGGTACGACTTCTGGTCAGGCAAGAGACACGACGGCGGACGCGACATAACGACCGCGGTGGATATCAACACGATTCCGGTATTTGTCAAAGCCGGATCAATCATCCCCATGGCCGACCACGGACAAAGCTCGGCCGAAACTCCGTCCGATACCGTCGAGCTTAACATATACCCGGGTGCCGACGCATCGTTCGACCTATACCACGACGACGGAACCACCTATGCCTACGAATCCGGCGACTACTCAATAGTGCCATTGAAGTGGGACGACAAATCGCGGACGCTGACCATCGGAAAAAGCTACGGCAACATCCCCCCGGCCGCAAAGCATTTCACAATAAAAACCCTTGGCAAAACATCACAAATTGATTATTCCGGACACCCCGTAAAAGTAAAATTATGAAATTATACCATCAACTTGGATTCGGACTGTTCTGCGCAGGAGCGTTATGCTCTTGCGCAGGAGGACCGGACATGGCTTCGCCCGACAAAAGTCTCACACTCGACATCGAACGCGACTCCGTATCGCTGACCGTCTACCGCGAAGGTAAAAAAGCCCTGGAGATACCGGCTCTCGGACTTATCTCCTCTCGGGGCGAAGCACGCATGTCGGTCGACAGTATCGGACCGTCGGAATCAATCTCCGACACCTACACCATGCTGACAGGCAAGCGAAGCCAATGCTACAACGAAGCTTCCGAACGGGTCGTATATCTATCCGACAGCCTCGGCAACCGACAGAGAATCAGAGTAAGGCTCTACAACGACGGACTCGCATTCCGATACGAGGTCGACAGCCTCGACAATGGCGACATAATCGGCGAACTCACCGCTTACCGCCTGCCGAAAGGCACTCCGCGCTGGATACAGCGCTGGACCGAATCATACGAAGACTTCTACCCCATGTCGGCCAGTGCCGACACTGCCGGTGGACATTGGGCATACCCCGCGCTCATAAATCCTGACGACGACACTTGGTGCCTTATTTCGGAAGCCAACATCGAACGCCGCCAAAGCGCGTCGTCGCTCCGCACAGAACCGGCATCGGAACTATACCGAGTCTCCCCCGCCTCCGCCGTGACATCGGTCTACGGCGAATGGCACACCCCGTGGCGCACGGCCATAATCGGATCACTCGCCGACGTAGTGGAGTCGACTCTAATAACCGATGTCAGCGATCCGCCTGCCGACATATACTCCGACTCTTCATGGATCAAGCCCGGTCCGGTCTCTTGGATATACTGGGCATACAACCACGGTTCACGTGACTGCTCAATACTTAAGAAATACGTCGACCTGGCCGTGGAGATGGGACTCCCCTACACGCTTATCGACGCTGAATGGGACGAGATGACCGACGGAGACAAAGTCGAGGACATACTCGAATACTCAACAGCCAAAGGCATAGCTCCGCTTATATGGTACAACTCTTCAGTGGGCTGGATCCACGGAGCGCCCGGACCCAAGTTCAGGCTGAATGACCCCGCTGACCGCGAACGCGAATTCAGCTGGTGTGCCGACAACGGCATAAAAGGGGCTAAAATCGACTTCTTTTCAGGCGACTCCGAGATGAATATGACCTATATGATCGACCTCCTGGAATCAGCCGCGCGGCATAAACTGCTGGTCAACTTCCACGGCGCCACCATTCCACGCGGATGGCAGCGAACATACCCGAACCTGATGTCGATGGAGGGAGTCTACGGTGCAGAATGGTACAACAATGCACCGGTGCTGACCGACCGGGCCGCCCGCCACAACGCCACCCTCCCATTCACACGCAACGTGGTCGGACCCATGGACTACACCCCGGTCACATTCTCCGACTCGCAGCACCCGCACATCACCACCCACGCCCACGAACTTGCCCTGAGCGTAGTGTTTGAATCCGCACTGCAGCATCTGGCCGACCGTCCGGAGAGCTACCTCTTTCAGCCCGAATCAGTCAAAAGCTTCCTCGGATCCTTGCCGACAGCATGGGACGACACCAGACTACTCGCAGGATATCCGGGCGAATACGTCGTCATGGCCCGGCGCAAAGGCGACAGCTGGTACATAGGTGCCCTTAACGGAACCGACACCGAAAAGACCATCGGACTGAACCTGTCCGGGATTCTCGATCCGGCCCGATTCAATGCCGCAGTGTTTGAGGATGCCGCCGCACCGACCGATGGCAAATGGAAATGTTCCGAAACGGATGCAACTTCCTTACCCACGGCCATAACGTGCCTACCGCGCGGCGGATTCGTCATAAAGCTTACACCATCCGTATAGACCACTATATATTAGAACATTATACTGCGCATCCGCTTAGAAGTTTATATAAGCGGGATGCGCAGTATGCATATTTAACAATATTTTTATAACCATACTGCAAAATTTTGATTACATTTGCCACCGAAATGGTGTCGGAAAATGCCCAAGGCATCAACCGACTTAATAGGGAATCAGGTGTAAGTCCTGAACAGTCCCGCTGCTGTGAGTTTCAAACCAAAGACACTCTCATCATTATGAGCCACTGGACTATTGTCCGTCTGGGAAGGCCGATGAGAATGGAAACGAGTCAGAAGACCTGCCATTTTGCTATTTGTCAACTACTTGCGAGGACAAGTCCAGGATGGCAGCCCGAGAAGAAATACTGTTAAGGATTTCTCCTTCGGGAATTCCTTCCTATATAACTTCAGGTACCGCATCAGTTGTCGAATAGCAGATTACTAACTGCTAAAAAGCTGATGCAATGGAGCGAGGACTCTCATTCTTATTCTTACTTGCCATATCTGTCGGACCGATACATTCAGCTCCTTCGACAGACACTCTTGACACAATCAAACTTAAAGAGGTAGTGGTCGAGGCCGTCAATCCAAACCGCGAGGTCATTCCGACACAGCAACTTGAAGGAGAAGAACTCCGCCGACTGAACAGCAACAGTGTGGCCGATGCCCTGCGATACTTCTCGGGAGTCCAAATTAAGGATTACGGTGGCGTTGGAGGCATAAAGACCGTCAATATCCGCTCTATGGGCACCAACCATACCGGAGTGATATATGACGGTGCTGAGCTTGGCAATGCACAAAACGGGCAAATTGACCTTGGGCAATTCTCTCTTGACAACATAGAAGCCATCTCACTCCACAACGGCCAAAAGAGCCAAATACTCCAACCGGCCCGCGACTTCGGCTCAGCCGGAACCATCTACCTGCGCACAAAAACACCCCACTTTAACGAAGGACGCAATTATAATCTGCGCGGGACCCTGCGGTTCGGCTCATTTGACCTCCTAAATCCATCGGCACTGCTTGAGTTAAAGCTTTCCGAACGGACTAATCTGTCGCTCAGCACCGAACTCGTAAATTCGAGCGGAAAATATAAATTCCGCTATCGGCGAGTAAACCCTGCCGGCGAAATAGCCTACGACACTACGGCAGTCAGGCAGAACGGTGACATCAATGCCACCCGCATCGAGATGAATGTCAACGGCATGCTCAATAACGGCGAATGGCACTTCAAAGCCTACAACTACAATTCTGAACGCGGTGTTCCGGGTGCGATTGTCAACAACGTCTGGCGACGCGGCGAACGCATCTGGGACACCAACTCATTCCTGCAGGCCAACTTCACAAAAAATTCCGGAATATACTCCACCCTCAATACCGCCAAATACTCATTCTACCGCACACACTACGTCAACAACGACGACAAACAGATAAAAATTGACAACATCTACCGTCAGAGGGAATTTTATCTGTCGTCGGCACATGAAGTCAGCCCGTCAAACTGGTGCCATCTGTCGGCAAGCTACGATTTCATCTGGAACACCCTAAACGCAGACATGTACGGATTCGCCAAACCTGACAGGTATACTAATTTAATGTCAGTGGCCTTAGCCTTAGACTGGCAAAGAATAAAACTTCAGGCAAGCGGGCTCATGACTTTCGTCCACGACAGGCTGAAAGGACAACAGTCGCCAGCCGACAAACATGTGTTCACTCCTGCTGTATACACGTCGTTTTTCCCTTTCAGTTCATCAGATTTTTCAGTGCGCGCCTTCTATAAACGCTCCTACCGCATGCCTACGTTCAATGACCTTTACTATGCCGACATGGGCAATTCAAAGCTGGCTCCAGAACGTGTGGCACAATACAATGTAGGTGTACTTTATAACCGCACCGGACGTGGCTTCGTCTCAGCCACACGGATAAGCATCGATGCATATTATAATAAAGTACACGACAAGATTGTGGCATATCCGAAAGGACAGCAGTTCCGATGGACGATGCTGAATCTGGGAGTTGTCGAAATTAAGGGCGTGGACATATCTGCAAACGTCACGGTAAATCCGTATAACGATTTATACGTCACGGCTCGTGCTCAGTACACCTACCAGCAGGCTATTGATATCACTAATCCTGCCGACAACTACTACCGCGACCAAATCCCGTATATTCCGCACCATTCCGGCTCAGCGGTAATAAATGTAGTCTGGGGTGATTGGAATCTGAATTACAGCTATATATATGTAGGCGAACGATACAATCAGCAAGAAAACATCCGATACAACTATACCCAGCCGTGGTACACCAGCGACATATCTGCAAGCCGAAGCCTGCATATTGGCCAGGTAGGACTAAGGTTATTAGCCGAGGTCAATAATTTGTTCAGTCAGGACTACGACGTCATACTGAACTATCCTATGCCGAAGCGCAACTACCGCTTTGCTATAACTATTGAACTTTAGCCATGAAAACACAATTATATCTCACATTAACTTTTCTGCCAATTCTGTTGTGCATCACAAGCTGTCGTGACGACGAACTCGTGGTGCCGACAGAATATGACATCATACCTGAGAATCCGGCCGAAAACACTGAAATCCGTGGATTTTATCTCGTCAACGAGGGGAATATGGGATCGAATAAATGTACTCTCGACTATTTCGATTACTTCACCGGGTTGTATGCACGCAATTTCTACGCCGAACGCAATCCGAACGTCATAAAGGAATTAGGCGATGTCGGAAACGACATTGGCATATATGGATCGAAACTTTACGTCGTAGTCAACTGCTCACACAAAGTAGAAGTGATGGATGCCCGCACGGGCATCCGCTTAGGGCAGGTCGACATACCTAACTGCCGCTATACAAGATTTTATCGGGGCAAAGCTTATGTCAGTTCATACGTAGGACCTGTACTCATTGATCCGCAGGCACCAAAAGGGGCAGTATATGAAGTGGACACGCTTTCCCTGTCAGTAACTGCTAAAGTCACTGTAGGATATCAACCTGAAGAGATGGAGATAGTCGACGACTATATGTACGTGGCCAATTCTGGAGGCTACAGAGCTCCGAACTACGACAACACAGTATCGGTCATTCAAATGATTGATTTTAAGCAAGTCCAACAGATTCCTGTAGGCATAAACCTGCACCGGCTGAAAAAAGACCGACATGGGAAACTCTGGGTAAACTCGCGCGGCGACTATATGTCGCGCCCTTCACGGTTGCATGTTCTTGAGAAAAAGAAGGGATACAATCAAATGATCGTGGCTGATACAATTCCCATCGCCTGCTCAAACATGGCCATCCACGGTGACTCTCTATATTATTATGCTACCGAATGGAACAACTTCACCGCCTCCAACACCATTTCTTATGGGATAATCAACGTTAATACACGGCAAGTGGTGTCGACAAACTTTATCACAGACGGCACTGAAAAAGAGATTGCCATTCCCTACGGAATAGCCATTCATCCCGAAACCGGCGACATATTCGTCACAGACGCCAAGAACTACGTATCGTCGGGAACTCTCTACTGCTTTGATATAAAAGGCCACAAAAAGTGGAGCGTACGCACCGGTGACATTCCTGCCCACATAACATTCCTGCCGCTATGATGAACATAAAGAAACTTACCATCGCAATCATCGCGATCCTTAACCTCTGTGGGTGTGGCGAGAACAGCATTCCAATGGTTAATATCGGGATAGACGACGTGTACTACATCCCACGAATGCAGAAACTGTTTCTCAACCCTGCGCTTACAGGCGAATCATACATGTGGAAAATTTACGGACCTGACGGACATGTCGTCTCGACAACCTCCCAAAAGGACTGCATATTTCTCGCAGAGCAGGAAGGCGCATACACTCTTGAGTTTGACATAATTGATCAGTCAACCCCGTTCCACTTTCAGACGACCGTCAACGTCATGCACGAAGAGATCGAGTACAGCCCTTACATATCTAAAGTCTACGAGTATTGTCCCGCCCCCGGACAGTTCATAAACGAAATGCCCAAATACGAAGAGGGCGACACTTATGCCGACATACTCCAAAAGGCAGAAGAGTCAATTTCCGGGACCAACGACATACTGATATCCTTAGGAGGTTTCGGCGGATACGTCACCTTCGGCTTTGACCACACGGTTATAAACCGTGCAGGGGAGGCGGACTTCCGTATATGGGGTAACTGCTTCTACGAACTCACCGACCCTACAAAGAAAGGCGGTTCGGCTGAGCCGGGCATTGTGATGGTTTCATACGACCGAAACGGCAACGGCCTTCCGGACGACAAATGGTATGAGCTTGCCGGAAGCAATTATTCATCTCCGGACACCAGACACAATTATTCCATCACATACTTCACCCCTGACAACAACCGCGAAATAGTATCTGACGACGACGGCAACATGACCGATATTTACTACATCCGATGGCAAGATTCCGACGGTATGTCAGGTTATATTCCAAAAAATATATTTCATTCACAAGACTACTTCCCGAAGTGGACCGATGCTCAGTCTGTCACATTTACAGGAACATGCCTTCCACCTAACGGTGTGGATGTCAGCGGTACCGGAAGCTATTATATCCTATACTCCTTCGAGTGGGGTTATGTCGACAACCATCCAAATGACTACACCGGCCTGAACTCATTCAATATCGATTGGGCTGTTGACGACCAGGGCAATAAAGTACATCTTCCAGGGATTGATTTTGTCCGTGTATACACCGGTGTCAACCAACAATGCGGATGGCTTGGCGAGACGTCTACCGAGCTATGCCGAGCCCAAGACCTGCACATTGAACAGAAAACTTTCCCATTCAACGAATAAAACCTCCCCAAAATGTTAAAAATTTACGCAACTTTCCTCATTTCTGCAATTCCTGTATTAACCGGAGCACACAACATCGACTTTAATAAGATTGTCCTCTGGACCGGTCAAGGCTCCAACAAAGCGGCATTAGTAGTGCAATTTTCAGACGACATAGATTCCCACGCCTATGTGTGGGGATACAGGTGGGACGACAACGACAGACCATCCGGAGAAAAGATGTTCCGCGACATCTGTGCCAACTCTTCTGAGCTGCTAATGCTCACACAAGTCACTGGCCAATATGGATCAACACTATGCGGCATTGGATTCGGCAATGCCACAGCAATGATCGGCGACATATACTTCGATTTCGAAATGGCTAAAGACTATGAATGGATCAACTTCGACTACTTCGACACTAATTCATGGTTCGGACAAAACGGAGCCCCCGGCGAAAGTGCTCCCGACATTGCAGACAAGGCAATCTCGAATGCCAAGATTTCCCACGTCATACAGCATCCCTTCGACTATACCGATTACGGGTATCCTGCTTACGACTACGACTGTTGGAAATTACGCGAAGGGAGCAGTTCCGGATTTTGGCAGTCTGGCTGGTATGCGGGCTATTGGAGCTATTGGCTTTCAACCGCCGCATCATCCGAATGGACTTATAGCGGCACAGGGTTTTCCGGACGCGAACTGACCGACGGAGCCATTGATGCCTGGGTATATACACCGTTTGATGTTCCCGGCATAGGTGGATTCGGCGAAGGCAATCCTCCCACAAACGATAATACACTGATCTCATACCGCCCCGGAACTACCTCCGCTGTCGAATTAACCGAAAACACGGATAATAACGAAGAAACCATTATATACGACTTGTCGGGAAACATCGTCGCCACATTCATGTCCAACGGTTCTATCCCCCCCCTTACCTCAGGCATATATATTCTCCGGACCGGAGCGGAGACGAAGAAAATCCACTTAAAATAATTCAATATCATTAACTAACCAATCAAAAAGTTCTTTTCATGAAATTATTTACACTGATCGGAGCCTTGATGCTCGGAACCTCCGTTGCATCAGCTCAGGCCACAATCGATGCCTCAAAACTCCGCTACACCGTCGGAGTCGGCGAAAACGTAATCCCCGTTATGATCCGCTTCAATGAAGGCGTGATCTACTCGAACGACACAAAGTATCACATGGATTACATGGTCTGGGGATACAGATACGGAGAGACCCTTCCTCCGGCATCAACCATACTTAAAACTCTCGCAGAAAATGATTCCCGCCTTGAAGCTGTAATTGACGGCGACATCATCAAATCCATCGGATTTGACCTCGACGCATCAGGTACTATCGCTACTCCGAAAGACAACTACGCAGAAACTTCAGGGTCTGAAACCTGGAACTTCACACGTTCGGAAGATCTATTGACTTTCTCCTACGGGAACAACACCGAAGAGGTGCTTCCTTACGTGTTTTATGTCCCCGACGAAAGCGCAACAGGAGTATTCATGCCGGACGTAATATACATGAATATGTCCGACACCCATAAATATATCCCCTATATGATTCATCGGGTTGACAAATCTAAATCATTTTCTGCTCCGATATTCTCTACCTACTCGGACGCCGGATTGGAAGTGCCTGACAAGACCATCCTCAGCGGTGTGTCAACACAACAGACTTACACAGCCGGCATGGTTGTTTTCACAGGCACAACCACCGGAGAACTATATGTCAAAGGTTTAGGCCGCACATATTCTCCAAACACAGAATATGTAGCATCATCAAAAGTGATTGTTGCCGGTCCAAAAGTTCCGATCACTTCAATCAGATTCCCTCTGGAAGAAATATCGATGGGGTTAAAGCAGACATGCTCCGACAACAAGCTGATAATCGAGCCGTCAAACGCCACCTTTACAAAAATAAATTATACATCTTCCGACACCAAAGTAGCCACAATCAACTCTACTACAGGAAATATAACATCGACCGCCACACCAGGAAATACCACCATCAAAGCAGAATACCCTTTTAATCCTGAGTTGGTGGCTTCATGCGCCGTGACGACTTCACTCCTCAAGCCCATCACCGGCCTATCAATCACAGGCATTCCAGATGATGCAACAGAAATAACATTGACGCCAAAACGCATGATTGGACTACGGGCTACCGTAGAGCCTGCGGACGCCGACATTCAAGATGTAAATGTCGAGTTTATCGTTGCAGACGGAGTTCAGACCGACACCAACGGCAGACCGCTCAATGCCGAAGGTAAACCCGTCATGTCGACATACAAGGTAAATTATTGGGACGAAAACAATTCCCGCATCCAATTCTTTGAACTTTCTGGACATTATCCTGGAACCGGACTCGCCAAAGTGAGGATCTCAAGCACTGATGGAACAAACATCACGAAAGAGTACAACGTAAATGTCGTTGAGCCTGATCGCACTCCGCTTGCCGGCGGATACCTCGATGGAACGATAATATTAAATGAAGAATGGTTCGGCCACACAAACGGCGGGCTTAATTACCTGACTGCCGACAACAGCATCATCTATCAAGCATACGAACGTGAGAATCCGTTCCAGTCATTTGGCGCCACTTCCCAATTCGGCACTCAGTGGGGAGGTAAACTGTTCGTGTCGTCAAAGCAAGCCATCGACGGAGGCGATCCACTCCCTGGAGGAGGACGCCTTGTAGCAATAGATGCTCAGACCATGAAACGGATCGGCTCAATAGACGACCTCGTTTTCGGTGACGAGACAAAAAGTGCCGACGGACGTGCAATCGCGGGTGCCGGAATCAACAAAATCTATCAAGGTTCGACCAACGGCATATACATAATAAATACCGAGAATCTTTCTATCGTTGGCAAAATCGCCACCGGAGAGGACAACTCCAATTTATACGAAGGACAAGTCGGCGATATGGTGAATGCCGGACGATATGTATATGCTATTGTACAAAAATTGGGCGTACTTGTAATTGACACCACGACCGACACCATAGTCAAAACCATCGAAGAAGCCGGAATACAGGGCATCACCCAAAGTGCCGACGGAAATGTCTGGTATGCTACTACCGCAGACAGCCAGACCAACTTCGTCTGCCTTAATCCTACAACTTTTGAAGAGATTAAGCGTGCTGTCCTCCCTGCAACCAACGGAACCGTCGCCTGCTCGTGGGGAGCCTGGCGTTCTACCAACCTGTTCGCTTCCAAAAATGAAAATGTACTGTGGTTCTTGACAGGAGCGGGCGGTATAACCGGAGGAGGATCATCGATCTACAAATGGAACACTGAGGAACCTATTGACAATATCGCACCTTTCTTCCAGCTTAACGGCCTTGAAGGAAGCAACAGCCGGACCGGCCAGAATTTCTATGCCACTCAAGGATTTGACAGCCGCTCAAACACACTTATCGTGATGACTGTCGACAGTGGTTCAAGTGGTCACTACCGCTACGCTTGGACTCATTTAGTAAACGGCAACACGGGAGAAATAGAGAAAACCATCCCCCTCGAACCATACTATTGGTTCCAGTCCATGCCGATATTCCCCGACAAATATCCCGCGGAATTTGATGCAGACATGCTTTCCGACCTCACACTCGACATAGCCGACGGGCCTAAGGTCATAGACTTGAAAGAAGCCGTATCTGACAAGGACAATATCGATCGAAACATCCAATTCAGCCTTGGCGAAGTCCATGGAGAAGAAAGTCCTGTCGAAGTATCTCTCGACGAAGGCAAACTCACTATCGCACCTAAGGCAACCGGCACTACAAAAGTCGGCATTGTAGCCCTCAGCAACGGACGCCTGACTCAAGAGGAACTTGCCGTCACAATATCTGACATGTCCGGCATCTCTACCGAAATATCCGACAAAGTATCCGTCACCGTCAAGGGACAAAATCTGGAGATTGTGGGTGCGGAAGGCATGACACTGACCATCTACAACACTCTTGGTCAGGTCGTAAAAAGCTTATATGTCGACAGTCAGATATGCACCGCCGACACCGGACTCTCATCAGGAGTATACGTAGTGAAGTGCGGACAACAGTCATTTAAAGTAATCATTAAATAAATTCATGGAATGGCGGAGATGTTCCGAAATAAAATAGGCGTGTCTCCGCCATTTATAAATACTTTTTCATTCTTGGCTATGCGCAAAATCAAGATTTGCACTCTCCTAATCACTACATATCTGTCCGCATTTTATGCGTATGCCTCTAATGTCGACTATTCCAAGGGGGTATTTTTTGTAAATGAGGATTGGTACGGACACCAAAACTCCACCATAAACTATCTTCTGCCAGATGAAGCCGACGGCCAATATTGGCACTATCGCGTGTTCCAGACAGAAAATCCGGGACATGAATTAGGTTGTACAAATCAATTCGGCGACATTTGGCTTGGAAAGTTCTATCTAATTGCCAAACAGGAAAAAGACCCGGGGGCTTCAATTATAGGAGGACGAATCACCGTGGCAGATGCCTCAACGATGAAAATGCTGTACCAATCACCCATAATTGACCCTTCTGGAGCACAATGCGACGGACGTGGATTCGTTGGAGTCGATGCACATAAGGGATATATATCTTCAAGCAACGGTGTATGGATATTCAATTTAGACACGTTTACTATAGAGGGACAAGTCGAAGGAACGGCAAACCCGAATGCCGGCGATGACAAGCCAAACACCGACCCTACCGGCTCGCTCTATCACGGACAGTCCGGTTCGATGGTTATGGCCGAAGGGAAGGTCTTCGTGGCGCACCAACAAGAGGGACTCCTTGCCATAGACCCGACGACAGACAAGGTAGTCGGTAAAATATCCATGGACATAATCGAGACCGGCGCAGGAATCGGTTCAGTGATCAAATCAAAGGACGGCAACCTATGGCTATCAGTGGCAAAAAATACCCAAGGAACAGGCGCTACACTGCCATACTTAGTAAAAGTCGACCCGACAACCCTCGCCACTGAGCTCGTACCGGTACCTGAGGGTATGTATCCGCCGTCAAATTCATGGTATGCATGGACTCCAGACGCGTTCTGTGCCTCAGCCAAAACCAATTCTCTTTATTGGAAAGGTGGACCGAACCGATGGTTTTCTGGAACAAAAATCTACCGCTACGACATCGACACAAAAGAACTCAGGCAGATAATAGACCTCGAGGCCGACAATGAAAACTGGAAGCTCTACGGATGCTCTATGCGGTTGCATCCACTGACCGACGAGATATACATGTCGCTGTACCACGACTTCGGGACACCCTCTTACATTACGCGACGCTATACCTCCGAAGGACATAAAATCAAGGATTACGACATGATTATGAACTATTGGTTCCCTTCATTGCCCGTTTTTCCGCAGACCGATGGAGTTTCAAGCGCCATAACCGATCCTATGATGTCATCGATGGAAATTTACGTGTCTGACCAATCTCTAATAGTAATCGGAGCCAAAGGAATGGACGTAGACATATACAAACCCGACGGGCGAAAAGTCGGCTCATTTAAGTCGTGGGACGATACTTGCGCACTACAACTCCATCTCTCTAAAGGATTCTATATTGCCAAAGTCGGCAACCTTACAAAGAAGTTTCATTGGAATTTTTAACACTCCCTTTTATGCCTCTTTTTAACTAAACGCGGTTGTAGATGTCCCGGAAAAGCAGTAACTTTGCACCCGCAATCTTCAATGCAATCATTGGGTGGAAAAATTTGGCTGCTTGCGACCACCATAAAAAATGCTAAAACCGCTGATTCGCCGAGGCTTCGACCTCTTAGCCCGATGGCGATTTGACCCGGATTAGTATTTTTACGACGCATAACGGCTCCGCCCTTTGACCAAAAGTCGATTGGCGGAGTTTTTTATGATTATCATTTAACTACAAATACACATACGCAATGACCAAAGGTAACTATCTCTTTACTTCGGAATCCGTGTCCGAAGGACATCCCGACAAAGTGGCCGACCAGATTTCAGATGCCATCCTTGACGAATTCCTGGCTCACGACAAGGACTCGAAAGTAGCATGCGAGACCCTCGTCACTACCGGGCAGGTAGTAGTGGCAGGCGAGGTCAAGAGCAACGCCTACATCGACCTTATGGACGTGACACGCCGCGTAATCAACGAAATAGGCTACGACCGGAGCGAACTGCGCTTCGACGGAAGCTCCTGCGGCGTGCTTTCTGCCCTTCACGAACAGAGTCCCGACATAAACCGCGGTGTCGAGCGAAGCCGACGCGCCGACCAGGGAGCCGGCGACCAGGGCATGATGTTCGGATACGCATCCGACGAGACCCCTAACTATATGCCGTTGCCGCTCGACCTCAGCCATGCACTTTTGCGCGAACTGTCGCAGATAAGGCGCGAAGGATCACTGATGCCGTACCTGCGTCCCGACGCCAAGAGCCAGGTAACAGTCGAATACGGACCCGACAACCGGCCCGTGCGCATCCACACCATAGTGATCTCCACTCAGCACGACGAATTCATATCGCCCGACGACAACGGAGTCAAGAATCAGGACGACGCCGACACCCGAATGCTCCGCAAGATATACACTGACATTAAAGAAATATTGCTGCCGAGAGTCATCGACAAACTGCCCGACAATGTGAAGGTGCTGTTCGACGACCGCCTGATACTGCACGTCAACCCGACCGGAAAATTCGTGATCGGCGGACCGCATGGCGACACCGGACTCACCGGACGCAAGATCATAGTCGACACATATGGAGGACGCGGTGCCCACGGTGGTGGTGCATTCTCCGGTAAAGACCCCTCTAAAGTCGACAGGTCGGCAGCCTACGCCGCAAGGCACATGGCCAAAAACCTCGTTGCCGCCGGAGTGGCCCGCGAAGCCCTCGTCCAGGTGGCATACGCCATCGGAGTCGCTCAGCCCGTCAGTCTGAACATCAACACTTTCGGAACTGCAAACGTCAAAATGTCCGACCCGGAGATTTCCGCCATCGTAGGAAAACTGTTCGACATGCGCCCTGCCGCCATCGAAAAGAGGCTGAAACTCCGCAACCCCATCTACCAGGAGACCGCTTCATACGGCCACGTAGGCCGGCAACCGGTCACAGTCACTAAGAAATTCTCGTCGAAATACGAAAAAGAGAAGACCCTGACCGTAGAACTGTTCACTTGGGAAAAGCTCGACATGGTCGACAAAATCCGACATGCGTTCCGTCTAAAATAGAGGGACAAAACACTTACACATGCACATCCGCTCCCCCGAAACAGCTTATTTTAGCGTTCGGGGGAGTTGACTTTTTCAAAATAGTGTGAAATATTGTTCCTTCGATTGCGTATTATTAGCCAAAATTACTAACTTTGTGCGATTTTACCCCCATAGTTCAGTGCTGCGGGGGCATTGACAGCATCTTTTACACAGTGAAATATATTAAATACATCTAACAATAAATGGCAACACTCGAAAAAATCCGCAAGAGATCAACTCTGCTTCTCGTCATCGTGGGTCTGGCCCTGCTGGCATTCATCATCGGTGACTTCTTCACTTCCGGACGCGCACTTTTCGGCACCGGAACGACTATCGCCAAAGTCGGCGACGAGAAAATCGACATTCAGGAATTCTCACGCCGCTACGAAGAGACCAACCAGCGTCTGCAGCAGCAGAACAACACAGCCAGGATGGATCCGGCGATGATTCAGGCTGAAGTGCTAAATTCCATGATTCAGGAACGACTCCTCAACCAGGAGATTGAAGCACTCGGAATCGAAGTCACTAACGAAGAACTTTCCAAAGCCATGCTCGGAGCGTCGGCACACCCCTACATGTACCAGATGGCACGCCAGATCGGTGCCAATACTCCCGACGAAGTTTACGACCTCGCATTCAATCCCGCCAAATACAACGTTCCCGCTGAAACCGCCCAGCAACTCAAGGCCATGTGGCTCCAGCAGGAAGAGCAGATGCTCCAGCTTCTGAAGATGCAGAAGTTCCAGAATATGCTGGCAGGAGCGCTCGTAGCCAACCAGCTCGATGCCAAAGCATTTTACGACGGCAACGCCTCCACCTCTCATATAGCATACGTGAAGAAGAACTTCAGCTCAATGCCTAACGAGGACTATGAAGTGTCGTCGGCCGACATCAAAGCTCAGTACAACAAGGACAAGAATCTATACAAAGTGCCCCAGGAAGTGCGTCGCGCCAACTACATTGCAGTAAACGTGGCTCCTTCCGTACAGGATAAGGACGAAGCCCAGGTGCTCGTTGACTCTGTGATTGTGCTCCTCAAGAATTCTCCCGCACTTGATGCCGTAGCCGGTGATGTCAACTTCGGTGTTGACCGTCAGACCACTACCGCACAGGCCATCAACAATCCGCTTCTCCGCACTTTCGTCACCGACTCGCTCCCCGGAGCAGTCCGTCAGATCTCATACGTCAACGACGAATTTACCATCGCCAAGCTCATCGACAGCAAGATGGCGGTTGACTCCATCAACGTCGACCTTATAGCCTATCAGGGCGACGCCGCCGGACGCGACTCTATCCTCAACGCACTCCAGTCAGGAGTTGCATTCACCGAAGTTTCAGCCATGCCGGGCGTAGTTAACGCCGTGGCCGACCTCTGGCAGACTCTCGCCGCCGCTCCCGACAATGAAGTAAAGGCTCGTCTGCTCAACGCTCCCGCAGGCTACTTCATCGTCGACAGCACCGCCAACATGGCCCAGATAGCCCGCGTCAACACAAAACGCGCTCCTGTAAAGGTCTACGACTACGCTACTGTCAGCTACAAGGTATATCCTTCTGAAGCCACCATCGACAAGCTCAACGACGACCTCGCCGCATTCATTGCCACCGTTCCGAGCGCCGACTCGCTCACTATGGAGAAAGCCATGAGCGCAGGTTATACGCTTCTTCCGGCAGCCATCACAGCCGACACATACATGATCGGCAACATCCCCTACTCACGCAATGCCGTCCGTTGGGCCATGGATGCCAAGAAAGGCCAGATTTCTCCGATCCTTGAGGACAATCAGAACGACCACCTCATCGTCGTGGCCCTCAACGACATAATCGAACCCGGATATGCTCCGCTCTCTGACTCAAATGTCCTTTCGGCAAGCACTCTCAAAGCACGCAATCAGAAGAAGGGTGCCGACTTGATGTCGAAATTCAACGGACAAGCCTCTGATCTCGCCGGCTACGCCAAGCTTCTTGGCGGATCGGTAGACTCCACCGACGTGACATTCGGACAAAGCTCCATCCGCGGCATCGGCTTCGAACCAGTGCTCATCGGTCAGGCCGCCGCCGCTGCTCCCAACGCTATGTCGCAGCTCATCCAGGGCGACAACGGCGTATACGTATTCACCGTCACCGGTGTCGACAACGAGTCTCGCCCCTACAATTTCGAGGAATATGCCGCTCGCTACAATCAGCAGTTCGGCAACCAGGCTGTGATGCAGAACCTCATCAACATTATGATGGAGAACAACAAGGTTGAGAACAACACCCTCAAGTTCTACACCGAATAATTCCCGATTTGACATAAATACCTATCAATACCCCTTGGAGACCCTCATATCTCCAAGGGGATTTTTTATAACACGCCCCCGGCCACATTTTGACCTCGCCGGTCCTGATCCATCATATCCGCCGAATTCTTGATATGTGCGGATAATTGTGTATCTTTGCGACATAATTACTTCTTACAGATGAAAATTGCCCTTATTGGTTACGGAAAAATGGGCCATGCGATTGAGCAGATTGCCATCGCGAGAGGCCACAGCATAGTATGCACGATCGATGCCGACAACGCCGAAGAATTTGATTCGGAAGCATTCGCATCGGCAGATGTCGCCATCGAATTTTCTACTCCCGCCACAGCCGTCGACAACTATCTGAAAGCCTTCAGCCGAGGTGTGAAAGTCGTGTCGGGCACCACCGGATGGCTAAGCCGTATGCCGGAAGTCAAAGCATTGTGCCAAGATGGAGGCGCCACGCTTTTCTGGACATCCAACTTCTCGCTCGGGGTCAACATATTCTTCGCTCTCAACAGATACTTAGCTGCCATTATGGCCGGATTCCCCCAGTATACGCCCTCGCTTGAAGAGATCCACCACATCCACAAACTCGACCATCCCTCCGGCACTGCAATAACTCTCGCGCAGGGCATAATGGACGTGGATCCAGCCATAGCGTCATGGGCAGAGACTGAACAGCCTGCCGACAAGTCGGTTCTGAAAGTGAATGCCGTGCGCGAAGGAGAAGTCCCCGGAACACACATTATCCGCTGGGACAGCGACGTCGACACTCTGACCATCGAGCACCGCGCCAAAAGCCGTCAGGGATTTGCCCTCGGTGCCGTCATCGCCGCCGAATGGGCCGCTTCACGTCAGGGATGGCTCACCATGGACGAGATGATGCACTCGCTCATCTCCCGTTCCGAGCTTCTCGACATCGTCAGATAACATGTTTTCATCCCCCTCCCTAATATCCCCACTGAATAATGGACAATAACTCAGCCACAAAAGATAACAACGCCATAAGCGATTTCAAACGCCGCATCAAAGAGACCAAGCCAACACGCTGGATCAGATTCGCCATAGTAGCCCTGATCTTTACCGCATGGGTGGCGTGGCTCGGAAGCTGGTGGGTGTTGATTTTTCTGATTCTGCTCTTCGACATCTACATCACCGGCTACATACCCCTGACATGGTGGAAAAAGAGCAAAAACCCCGTCGTCAAGGCTGTGATGAGCTGGGTCGATGCCATTCTTTACGCATTGATTCTTGTCTACTTCGTATTCACATTCGTCGGACAGAACTACGCCATACCGTCATCTTCGCTCGAAAAGACGCTCCTCGTCGGCGACTATCTGTGGGTCAACAAGATGGCCTACGGTCCGAGAGTGCCCATGACTCCCGTGCATTTTCCTCTCGTGCAGAACCGCATGCCGATCATCGACACCAAGAGCTATACCGAATGGCCCAGCTGGAAATACCGTCGCCTTAAAGGATTCGGCAATGTCGAAAGGGGCGACATCGTGGTCTTCAACTTCCCGCAGGGCGACACCGTCTGCACAAAATACATGGAATCGCCCGAGACATACTACGACCTCGTAAAGAAATACGGACGTTTCACCATCAAAAACAATCCTCAGGTATTCGGCGACGTGATATATGTGCCGGTCGACCGCCGGCAGAACTACGTCAAGAGAGCGGTAGGACTGCCTGGAGAGACCATACAGATCATCGCCGATACGATATATATCGACGGACGGCCGATACCGCAGCCCGAGAATGTCCAGCACAACTACTTTTTCCAAGTCAACGGCGGACTTTCCGAAGCCGACTGGGAAAACCTCGGCATAGCGCCCGACGATCGTTTCGATTGGAATGTCGACGCCGCCACTGCCTCGGCCAACGGTTTTGAGGTCAACCCCGACAGAACTGTCCCGGCCATCTATGTGGCGCCGCTCACTCCGGCCATGCGTGCCACGCTTGAAGCCGACCCACGGGTGTCGTCCATAGTCAAGGCCTCTACCATGTCCATTCCGCTCTTCCCCGAAGTGACGGCCGCAGATTGGACCGTGGCCGACTACGGCCCGCTTTGGATTCCTAAGAAAGGAGCCTCGATCAGCCTCGACGAAGAAGCCTGGCACCGCTACAGCCGCGTGATCCGAAACTACGAAGGACACCCCGAAGCATACATCGATGCCGACGGCACAGTATATATCGACGGAAAGCCTGCCAAGGACTACACTTTCACCATGGATTATTACTTTATGATGGGCGACAACCGCGACAACTCCTCCGACTCGCGCTTCTGGGGATTTGTGCCTGAGGACCACATCGTAGGCCGTCCATGGAGGGTGCTCGTCTCGTTTGACAAGGATAAGGGCCTCTTCAGCGGCAAAATCCGCTGGAACCGTGTGTTTAAGGATGCTAACCCCGACAAGCCCGCGTTCTCCACATCCGACAGCAAATAACTCCAACAACACTTCCGAATCCATGAGCCGATCACCGCTTGTCATATATCCCGACACGTCGCTTATCATTCCGCCGGTCTACTGCGGAAGCGTGAGGCTCTACGCCGCCATGGCCATGTTCGACAGTGTGGTGTTCGACTACGGGCGTCGGTTCAATAAGCGAGAAAAAGAGTGCCACCGATGCTCCATCGAAGGCCCCAACGGAATGCAGCGCCTGACCGTGCCGCTCGAAAAGCCGCAACAATGGCACTCCACCCTGATGAAAGATGTGAAAGTGTCGGCCCACGGCGAGTGGTGGCACGTCCACTGGGGTGCCATCGAATCGGCCTACGGACGCACACCCTATTTTGAATACTACGCCGACAAGCTCCTGCCGGCATTCTCCGGGAAGATAGAGTCGCTCGTTCAGCTCGACTCCGTCATCCACAATTTCTGCCTCGACGCGCTTGGCATAGTCCAGCACCCTGATCCGTCCCGGATTCAGCGCGACATTCCCCCCGTCAGCGACGTTCCATACTATCAGATATGGGCCTCCCGCCATGGATTCACTCCTGGACTGAGCGTGCTCGACCTTATTTTCAACATGGGACCGGAAGCCCCTCTGATTCTCCACCGGATGGCCGGAGGCACACGATGAAAATAATCCTTGCCTTTGACAAATACAAGGGTTGCCTGACTGCCGACCGCCTCTGCGAAGTGGCGGCCGAGGCTCTGCATTCCCGGTTCGGAGATGCCGTCGTGATCATATCCATGCCTATGTCCGACGGAGGCGAGGGCATGCGCACTGTGCTCGACCGCATCTACGCCTCGCGGACCAATGCCCCGTGCTTCGTCGAAGCCGCCGAATGGTGCGGACTTGCGAAGTTGCCTCCCGACAGGCGCAATCCCGCCCTGCAGTCAACCTATCCGCTTGGTCAGGCAATAGCCCGCCACCTCAAATCAGGAGCCAGGGACTTTGTCGTCGGACTCGGAGGATCGGCCACTAACGATGCGGGCACCGGAATGCTGCAGGCTTTGGGATACCGATTTTTCGACCATGACGGAGTGTTGATAGAGCACCGTCTTTGTGGACGGTTGCTATCATCCATTGCGTCAATCGACGGGTCTGAGGCATTGCCGGAGCTGAAAGATGCCGTTTTTACGTCGATATGCGATGTCGACGCCCCTCTTTACGGCCCTGAAGGAGCCGCTTTCACATTTGCACCCCAGAAGGGTGCATCGCCAGACATGGTGGAAATGCTTGATGCCGGATTGCGAAGTTTCGCACAGGTCGCTGCCGACGGGGCAGCCGACTCGCCGGGCGACGGTGCCGCAGGAGGCCTCGGATTCGGAATGCGCATATTCCTTAATTCACGCATGATGCCTGGAGCCGAATACATTCTTAAAGCCTACGGTTTTGACCTCGATGCCGCCGATGCCGACATTATCATCACGGGCGAAGGACGCTCCGACCAACAGACATTAATGGGCAAAGTCCCCGCCGCCGTGCTTGCCCACGGGCGCAGGCTCGGCACACCAGTCTGCCTCGTCTCCGGAGCCGTAGCCGACTCCGACTCTCTACGCAAAGCCGGATTCGCACAGATCGTCCCTGTCACTCCTCCCGGCATGCCTCTCGACACCGCCATGCGCCCCGACATCGCCGCCGGTTACCTCCGAGATGCCCTCCTCCGGCTTAATATCACACACTAATTCCGCGCCGAAAGCAAAAACTGCTCCACAAAACACGCACATTTATTTGCACATATCAATATTTATCCCTATATTCGCAAAAATCACCTCAACCTAAGAAGGTTTACACCTCAGAAACAACTGCCCCGATCCCATCCCTCTTCCCGCGCCGCCACCATACGGACACTTCAAATCAACCAATCATCCCCTAACCTCAATCCATTAAATTATGAAAGTTAGCTCATTACTCCTATTACTCGCATTGTTGGTATCATGCACCGCTGACAACCCAGATTTGGTCGCAAATTTCGGTTCTCACGACAATCATGTCTCTGAAAATAAAGTTTCAGAACAAGAAGCTAAAGACATCTTGTTAAGTTCAATGTCAGTAATTTCCTCAAACAGATCCCGGGGATCCGACTTTACAATATCTACATTGTCAGTTATAACCAAAAGCGATGTAGGCCGAAGTGGTATTAACCCCTCTGTTAATGACACATTATTCTACATTTTTGATTTTGATGACTCCAAAGGATATGCTATAATGGCAGCAGACGACAGAACAACTCCAATATATGCTATAGTCGACAACGGCAGTTTTAATTCTAACCACAATTCCAAAAGCAATGTCATACTATCTGCCATATTAAAAAAATCAGCAGATATTCTTCTAAACGACGCCAACGTTATTAGCAGAGGTAAGGGGCCATTAGTACCCAGTCTACCTCCTCAACGACCCGACGAACCCGCCATTCCCATAAATATGGACTCTGTTGGACCTTTGGTCACAGTTAATTGGGGGCAGGGTTTCCCATTCAACACATATTGCGATGTAGATACTCTGTCATCCACAACTGTTGCCATGGCTCAAATTATGTCATATTATATGTATCCGTCTTATGTAGAATGGACACACAACGGCACTACATATTCATCCGAAATTGATTGGGAATGCATTCTGAAAGAAAACAAGTTTGACTGGGAAAAAGAAAAAGCTCAATCGCAGATTGCATACCTTATGGGATATCTTGAACATCAGTTTGTTGAATATGATACCTATTTTGATGAAAGATACGTACTTTCCGATTTTGCCATCGACTGGCTGAATAATACTGGCTACTTCAACCTCAATCATTTTGATGCTTTTGACCTCAACTCAGTTCGTAAATCCATACAATACGGAAGATGCTCACTCATCAGAGGATATGTCGGATTAGGAATTGACGATATTGGTTTCGAATTTTATGAAGGAGAGCATATATGGCTGTTGGACGGATATCTATCCCAATATTACATCGAAGACACAATTGATCCTATAGAACTGTTTCATTGCAATTGGGGTTGGGATGGAGACATGAACGGATACTACTCATCCGAGCTTTTCTCTAATAAGAGCTTAGTAATTGGCGACTCTGGTGTCAACCATTCCAATAAAGAATTCAACTATTACTTTATGACTCAATACTCCTCATTCAAAAGAAAATGAAATCAAGGCAATTTTATATGTGGATTTATATGCTTTGCACGCTGATATGCGTGCAAGGCATAGTCGCTTGCGGTGACGACCCCGAGCCTGTAGTCGAGCCGGAACCCGACACACCCGACACACCCGATCCAGTCATAACCGAATGGCACAGTTGGTTTGACACGGCGGGCGAATATAAATGGCCGATATTCTGGGCTTATGATGACGATCCGAGCTACATATATGGACCAGGAAAATACGAATTTAATGTACCCTCAACCGGTACTGATTTTTCTTTCTTCTTCCCTCTTGGATCAAATCGAAGCATGTGGATGAATTTTAACGAAATGTTCTATTTTTACAATCCACAAACACCAAATTCTGCAGCTCTCGCATCTTTTCTATATGGTGTAAAGTTTAAAGGCTCAAAATCTTCATATTCCTTTGAATTCAGTGCCAATCATACAGATGAAAAGCGAGAATTGACCGTCTGTTTCCGCAACGGATATTACGGGTCTATTTCCTATCTGTTCGTACAAGATGCCGGGAATACGAATATCAAGACTAATGAAGGAAGCATGGCATGGAAATCGGAACGACATCTGATTGATGCAAAAAAACGAAAGACATTGTGCCATTCCGACGGAGAGAAATTCTCCATGCGCTGCATCAACTACGACAATCTCGAGATCGAATCACTTACCGTAAACAATGAGGCGGTCGACATCACCGACAGACATTATGTCAAATCCGGAGAATCGACATTCTCCACCGACAATGACATACTGACATTCGATATTGCAAAAAACGATTCCGGGATTCAGCTCGACTATAAGATCTCAGTCAGATCCGCCGGACAAGAATATTACCTGACTGTCCAACAGCCGGCCGACAGCCACACCACGACGGAATTCTGTGAGCGCCGTGACCCGGTTTGGACCATGGACGACGGCACAACATGGACCGGATCAAAAGTATTCAAGATTCCCTACGAAGGAGCCGAGTTTGAAATCACCAACACCAACTACTCCATATATTCCCGATTGGAAATTCTTATGAATGGAGAAGCCAATCCATTTCTCGGGCCCATCAGCAATTTTATGTATGTGGAGGGCGGGAAAAACGAACCGATTAAAATCAAGATCTTCCGCAACTATTTCAATGAAGAGCATGTGTTTGAAGTAAAGATGCTGTCGACCAACGACTATCTACAATATGACGAATATTCCATTTTTACTTTTGTACAAGCTCCTAAATACGGCGTTTGGCAGGATTAATATCCTGCCAAACTTATTTTAAGAGCGATCTCTTCCGACCAGCTTATCCGACTAAGGGTGCACACACCGAATACTCACAGAATATTTATACATTAAAGACCTTTTAATTGATATTCATTAATTAATTTTTACATACATAAAAATTTATCGCCACAATCCATTGCCAATTCACAGATTTCATTACCTTTGCACAAAACCAACCTTAAAATAAATTATTAACCCTTAATCCTTATGCGAAGATTTAAACTTCAACTGTCGCTGAGCATTGCCGTCCTGGCAACAATGCTCGCCGGACTGGCAGGATATCGCATCCAGGCCAACGTGACCGCCGAATCGCCAACGGCCACATTAAATACCGAGTCACTAACCCCGTTGCCCGACGACTTTGTTCCCAAGAAGATGCTTCGCAAAGGATCCGCAGCCAAAGCCATGGAGGCTTCCCAGGTCAGCGGACATTATGCCGAATGGGACGAAATAGCCACTTCCAACGGCTCCACAGGCTATCAGAGCATGACTGAGATAATCGTTGCCGACGACAACAGTGTTACCGTCAAGAACCTCTATAACCTCGGATTCAACGTCACCGGAACTTTCGACCCCGAAGCCGCCACCATTACCGTACCCTCCCAGTTTGCCTTCAACGAGTCACCCTACGGCGACTTCTGGTTCTGCTACTTCAACGGCACCGGATTCTCCTCGCAGCTCCCGGTGGTCATGCAGATCAATCAGGACGGCTCAATCACCACCCCAGGGAGCGGATGGTGCGTCATCATTCCCGACAAGCAGAGTGCATTCTACGGAAGCGCACTCATGGCCTGCACGGGATCCAAATTCGACCGTGCCAACGCCTCCATGTCTGCTTCAGTAAGGCAGGCCGACAAGACGTTCGTCGATCAGGAGTATCCGCTTTATGTCTATAAGTCGGCCGACGACATCATTTCCGTGGCCAACATGACCACACAGGGCAAAGCAGTCAACATACGCCTGATGACCGGCAAGAACGTCGAAGTCGAGCCGCAGGTGATGAGCTACAGTGCCCTCGTCGGGGCATACTGCATATACCCGGCACAGAGCTCCGGAACCACATTCAAAGGCCTCAACCAGAACCTTACGGGTGTCCACGAAGGACAGCAGATCACATTCGGCCCGTTCGGCGTATTTCAGGCTACCGCGCTGACTAAGATGATGTTCGGAGCAAACAGCGGTACGATCACTCTGCCCGACGGATTATCAGTGGAGCACCCCACCGGCGATGCTCCCGTATTCGAAGGCGAGGGAACCCAGGCTTCCCCATACGTCATAGCCACTTCCGACGACCTCATCAAACTATCGACTGCCGTCGAACTCGGCAACAATTTCGCCGAAAAGATCTTCAAACTGACGGCCGACATCGACATGAAGGGAATATCGTTCCGTCCTATCGGAAATGCCAAGACCTCTTTCGACGGCACTTTCGACGGCGACGGCCACACTATATCTTACCTCGAGCTTCGCCGCGGCTCTGTCGAGAACACCGGACTGTTCGGTGTCACAGGCAACTCGGCGCTGCTTAAGAACCTCACATTGAACCTCTGCACCATTGAAGTCTACGGCAAATACGCCGGTATCCTCGTCGGCAATTCCAAGGGACGCATCGAGAATTGCCACACCACTGGAGTCCTCTCAAGCTCTGCCGACTATCTCGGCGGAATAGCCGGCAACTCCGGCGTAGCTGGAAGCACCGGCGAAATCTCCATCACCGGATGTTCGTTCATCGGCACCATGAAAGGCGTAGCCTACACCGGAGGTATAGCCGGATATGCATTCGGAAAGATTTCCGGTTGCCATGTCATCGCGGCCATAAACACCTCTGTCGGATCAGCGAGCATCAGCCATGGCGTGGGCGGTATCGCCGGCGGATTCAACGGCACCACATCTACGCCCGGCGTTCTGGAAGAATGCTTCTTTGTCGGCTCAGCCACTGACAATTCAGGATACGCCAATCTCGGCGGCATCGTCGGACAGCTCTCAGGAAAGACTACCGTCGTTCGCCGATGCGCCAACATGGCTCTCCTTACATCCAACGTCACCGACAAGAGCATCGGACGTTGCGGCGGTATCGCCGGATCATGCTCCGACGCCACCATCGAGGACTCATACTCCTCCAACAATATTCTCGCCAAGAACGTCACCAAAAAAGTTGCAGGCTTGACCGGATGGCTAACAGGAACAAGCCAGACCACTCCCACCATCCGCAATTCATACTTCTCCGGACAGGTGATAGAGACTGGAGGGTTCGCATCCGATAAGTCGATTGCCTACGAGCCGTCGGCCACCGCCGTGATCGAGAATGTCTACTTCGACGCCCAGATGCAGTGCGCCGCACCGGTCGACTCCGCTCTCACCACCGAAGCCCTCACATCGGGCAATCCGCTCAAAGGATTCAGCACCGACGTATGGAACTTCACCGAAGGACGCTACCCGACGCTGAAGTATCTGCCCGAACCTTATGCCGGCTATTCAAGCGCCGCCCTTCACCTCTCAGGCACCCAGTCGGCCAGCAATGTAAAGTCCGACTTCCCGCTGACAGTCGTTCCCGATGTCACATGGAAGGTCCTCGACGACGACTCTCAGTATTCCGACCAGAACAGTCTGATAGCCATCGAGAACAATACCGTCAAGATCAAGGATAAGTTCGGCATATCGATCATAGCCGCATGCATAACCATACCCAACGGTACATTCCCGCGCCTCTATACACTGAGCGTGTCGCCGGCCATATTCGACGGTAAGGGCACAGCCGACGATCCATATCTGATCAAGACCGTCGACGATGTAAAAGCCCTCAACACTGCCATCACCGTAGCCGGACAGCAGTTCCACGGTGACTTCTTCAAACTCGCCAACGACATCGACTTCACTTCTGTCGACGACTTCTGGGGCATCGGCGACGACAGCAACCCGAGTCACTATTTCAACGCCACATTCGACGGCGACGGACATGCCATCCACAATTGGTGTCCCAAGGGAATAGTCTATGACGCTTCCGGAGCGGTCGATCCCAAACTCTCTCGCCAGACGCTCGGGTTCTTCGGCAATGTCGGTCCTCTCGGTGTGGTCAAGAACTTGACAATGGCCGCCGACTGCAACATCGAGGGATACGTAGGTGTCGGTGGTGTCGCTTCCATCGTCAACGGACGCCTTGAGAACTGCCGCAACTATGCCAAGGTCACCGGAATACTCCGCTACGTGGCCGGTGTCGCTTCCGCGCTCAACGAAGGCGCCTCGCTCCACAGATGCTACAACGCCGGAACCATAACGGTCAACGGCCAATACGTGGCCGGAATATCAGCTAAAGTCGGTGAAAACACCACGATTTCCGAATGCCAGAACGACGGACTCGTACAGGCCGCGCTCGTTGCCGAACCGTTTGACCCCACCCAAGCATTCTATGCCGGAGGTATAGCCTCGCACAATGCCAAAGGAAACTCCTTAGTGAACTGTGTCAACAACGGAACCATCAAAGGCTCAGCCTATGTAGGTGGCATAATTTCCGGCTATGCCACCGGATCTTCCATGACCGGATGCCTCAGTAATGGACTTGTACTCAACAGCGTGACCTCCAAGAGCATCGGAGCCATCGCCGCCGAACCGCAGTCGAAGCTCGGATTGTCTGCCACATACTACAATCGCCAGATCAATCCTATCGGCGCGGCAGCCTCACTCGAAGTCGACGGTGTCAACGGTGTGACATCCGCGGCCCTTACTGCTGGAACTCCGCTTGAAGGTCTTTCCGATGAAGTATTTGACTTCACCGAAGGCTTGTACCCCGTGCTTAAAGCGTTTAAAGAAGAGAAAGCCTCAGTGGTACTCCGCTCGATGGTGGTGAAGTTTGCCGAAAACGACAGCCGTCTCGAAATGAACGAACCGGCCACGCTCGCCAAGAACGCCTCCTGGACACTGACTCCTGAAGGACTGCCGTTTGTGATTGCCGACGGAATACTCAAGACCCAAGACATGACCGCACCCGCCGAAGTGACACTCGCCGGGACTGCCGACGGAATCTCTGTCAACATCCCCATAAAGGCGTTCGACATTCCGTTTGAAGGCCTCGGCACCACGGAAAGCCCCTATCTGATAAAGACCGTGGCCGACATGAACACCCTCTCCACGTACACCTCGGAACACCTGTGCCGTTACACCGGCAAGTCATTCCGCATGGAGAACGACATCGACATGTCGACAATAGAGAACTTCCTCCCCATAGCATACGGCGAAGGCATCTTTGCCGGTTCTTTCGACGGTGCCGGCCATACAGTATCGCACCTGACCATCAACCGCGCCGAGTCCAACACTGACCAGAACGTAGGTCTGTTCGGCACCGTCTCAGCCTCCGGTTCAATAAAGAATCTCACGCTCGACCAGAGCCAGGTGACCGGATGGGGCGCCGCAGGCGGTATCGTGGGGGCTATGTACGGTTCGATGACCAACTGCGTCAACAAGGCCGCCGTGGCCACCGAAAGCATCAGCACCGCCGGAGGACTCGTTGGTTTCTTATATGCTCCCGGATCAATCACCGGATGTTCTAACGAAGGGACCATCTACTCCGCAAACACTTACGCCGGAGGTATCTCCGGACAAGCAGCCAAGAACACTACCGTGACCTCTTGTGTAAACAAGGGCAAAGTCAGCACGGCCACCGGTAAGGGATATGCAGCAGGTATAGTGGCATGGAGCCAGGCCGACATCACCGACTGCGTAAACGACGGCGAGATAACGGCCAATGCCGACGCCGCCGGCATCTCCGCACAGCAGAGCAATCTGAGCACCGTGTCCGGATGTGTCAACAACGGCGCCATCAACGTGACCGCCAGCTACGTCGGAGGTATCGTAGCCGACCTGAACTCCTCCACTGTCACCAACTGTAAGAACAATTCCGACATTAAAGGCAACGGTTATGTCGGCGGAATCGTAGCATCGTCGAAAGAATCCACCGTAGAGCTATGCGAGAACTACGGAAATGTCGAAGCCATAAAGTCAGCATACGCCGGCGGTATCGTGGGTTCCATGTCCGGTGGTTCAGCCGACGATTGTGTCAACTACGGAGTGTCTGTCAAGAGCGTATCTAACGGCGTAGGCGGCATCGTCGGATCCGGATCCACCAACTACGCATCGATAAGCTCATGCATCAACTATGCCGAAATAACAGCCACTACCGACAAGGGATACGCCGTAGGAGGAATAGCAGGAACTATGGCTTCCAACATCAGCGACTGCATCAATTTCGGTGACATAACGGCCGAAAGCTACTCCATCGGAGGTATCTCCGGCATGGGTGCCGGACGTGCATACCGGTGCGTGAACGCCGGAAACGTCAAGACCACATACAATCTCGCCTCCAAGAAGAACGGCAATGCCGCCGGAATATGGGGCCACGCTGGCACTCTAATCGCAGACTGTATCAACTACGGCAATGTCGAGGGCATCAGATACGTAGGAGGAATATCGGCATATCCGTCGTCGACATCCGCCAAAATCAAGCGCTGCTACGTCTACGCAGGAGTCACAGGAACCGACCAGGCCACTACAGGCGCCATTGCACCCAAGTGCGAGACTTCATGGAAACTGGTTGTCGACAGCGCATACTATTGTCCGCAATTGTGCCCGGCGCTCGTCCAGAGCGAAGCATCGGCCGCATTGGCTACTCCGCTGACCGCACTGGAGATGCGCACCGCCAAACTCGGCGACGCATTCTCCTACCACAAGGCCGCGCTGCCCACCCTACCGGCCTTCGCCGAGAATCCCGACCTCAACTTCATGGCGGCAATGGTAGTGTTTGCCGACGGAGAGACGGTCGACGACGTGAAGAGCCCCTTCGAAATAGCCGACCTGCAGGGCATTTCCTGGATAGGAACAGCCAATCTTGAGATCCACGACGGTATCGTCAAGCCCAAACCATCCGCAAAGAACGAAGAAGCCACTCTAACTCTGACCACCGCCGACGGCGGACGTGAACGCATCTACGAACTCGTCCTCACAGGCGACGTAGTCAGCGGCATCGACGGCATCACCGCCGACGGAGAAAAGACAGTGACTTCCCGCCGATACTTCGACCTGCGCGGCATCGAGACGGCCGAACCGCTCTCAGACGCTGTCACCATCGAAGTCGTGACATACGACGACGGCACATCGGCCACACGCAAGCTGGCCCCCGTCAAGAAGTAAATTACCACTTTTTAAGCATCATTACGAGTCTCCGCGACAAAGCGGGGACTCGTTTATTTTAATACCTCGAAAAAAATGATTAATTTTGCCAATTATATTGATAAATTGGCATTTAATATGAAGAACTTACTTGAACTTAGCGAACAGGAGATTCTACGCCGCGGCAGCCTCGACGAGATGCGCCGTCTCGGAATCGACCCGTATCCCGCACCTCTCTATCCCGTTGACGCATACACCACCGAAATAAAGGACACATTCAGCGACGATGCCGAACCCAGACAAGTATGTGTGGCCGGACGAATCATGAGCCGGAGAATAATGGGAAAAGCCTCATTTATCGAACTTCAGGATTCCAAAGGACGCATACAGGTCTACATCAGCCGCGACGACCTTTGTCCGGGCGACGACAAAGAACTCTACAACACCGTGTTCAAGAAACTTCTCGACATAGGCGACTTCATCGGCATCAAGGGCTACGTATTCCGCACACAGACCGGCGAAATATCGGTGCACGCCCAGGAACTCACCGTCCTTAGCAAGTCGCTCCGTCCGCTGCCCATCGTCAAGGTGAAGGACGGCGTGACATACGACGCTTTCGACGACCCCGAACTCCGCTACCGCCGCCGCTATGTCGACCTCGTGGTCAACGACCAGGTAAAGGACATCTTCATCAAGCGCACCAAAGTGTTCAACTCCATGCGCTCATTCTTCAACGACCACGGCTACATGGAAGTGGAGACCCCGATTCTTCAAGCCATTCCCGGGGGTGCGGCCGCACGTCCCTTCATCACCCACCACAACGCTCTTGACATACCCCTGTATCTGCGCATAGCCGACGAGCTGTACCTCAAGCGCCTTATCGTAGGCGGATTCGAAGGCGTGTATGAATTCTCCAAGAACTTCCGCAACGAAGGCATGGACCGCACACACAACCCCGAATTCACCTGCATGGAGATATACGTGGCCTATAAGGACTACAACTGGATGATGGACTTCACCGAGCGTATGATCGAGAAGATATGCCTAGATGTCAACGGATCGACAGAGGTCAAAGTCGGCGACAATGTGATCTCGTTCAAGGCTCCGTTCAAGCGCATCACCATGATCGACTCGATCAAGGAGCACACCGGCATCGACATCAACGGCATGGACGAGCAGGCTCTGCGCGAAGTGTGCCGCAAGCTCGACATTGAAGTCGACGACACAATGGGCAAGGGTAAGCTTATCGACGAGATCTTCGGCGAAAAGTGCGAAGGCAAATATATACAGCCCACATTCATCACCGACTACCCCATCGAGATGTCGCCGCTCACCAAGCGTCACCGCGACAACCCCGAGCTAACCGAACGCTTCGAACTGATGGTCAACGGAAAGGAACTTGCCAATGCATACTCCGAGCTTAACGACCCAATCGACCAATATGAGCGCTTCGTAGAGCAGATGCGGCTCGCCGAAAAGGGCGACGACGAAGCCATGATCATCGACAAGGACTTCATCCGCGCTCTTGAATACGGCATGCCCCCGACTTCAGGAATGGGCATAGGCATGGACCGCCTGGTGATGCTTATGACCGGACAGACCACCATACAGGAAGTGTTGCTGTTCCCGCAGATGCGTCCCGAAAAGACCCAGGCCCGCGACAAGGACGAAGTCTACACCGCCATCGGAGTGCCGCAGGAATGGATAGCCCCGCTCCAGAAGGCCGGATTCTACACCGTGAGCCAGATGGCCGACGCAAATCCCGGAAAGATGTTCCAGGACATCTGCGGAATAAACAAGAAATTCAAGCTTGAACTCAAGAACCCCACCCAGGACCAAGTAAAGGAATGGATAGCGGCGGCTTCAAAATGACAGATATGCACCACGGCACGAGCGGTACGTTTCCCGGCACGATTGCCGTGATGGGTGGTGGATCATGGGCCACGGCCCTTGCCAAACTGTTGCTGCAGAACTGCAGTTCGATAATTTGGTATATGCGCCGGCCTGACCGGATAGCCGAATTCAAGCGTCTGGGCCATAACCCCGCCTACCTGTCGGACGTAGAGTTCGCCATTGACCGCATCGATTTCCGCGACAATATCAACGAGGCATGCCATGACGCAGACACACTGCTCATGGCCATGCCTTCGCCATATTTCAAAAGCCATCTCGAAAAGCTGACAGAGGACATATCTGCCAAAAACATCGTGATAGCCACCAAAGGTATAATCCCTGGCGAAAACATGCTCGTCAGCGACTATCTCGAACACCGCTACGGCATCTGCCAGGACAGAATGACGGTAGTCTCCGGACCATGCCATGCAGAGGAAGTGGCTTTGGGCAGGTTAAGCTACCTCACTTCAGCCTCGGCCGACATGGACAAGGCGGAAGCCTTCGCCTCCATGCTCAGAGGTAAGGCACTGCGCACGCTCGTATCCTCCGACATTCGGGGCATCGAATATGCAGGGGTGCTGAAGAATGTCTATGCCGTCGGGGCAGGAATAATCCACGGCATGAAGGCCGGCGACAACTTCCTCGCCATAATGGTGGCCAATGCCGCCACGGAGATGAAGCGCTTCATCGACACAGCCGTGGGAGGCACCCGTGACATCACCCGCTCCGTCTATCTCGGCGACCTGCTGGTGACGGCCTATTCCAAATTCTCGCGCAACCACAACTTCGGATCCATGATCGGACGGGGCATGACGGCCGGACGCGCCATCATGGAGATGGAGATGATCACCGAAGGCTACTATGCGGCAAAGTGCATGCACGAAATAAACGCATCGCTCAATGTCGACATGCCTATTCTCGAAGGCATATACGACATACTCTACCGAAACACACCTATATCGCTGGCCATCGACAAAATAGCGTCGCGCCTGATCTAAAAGCACTTTAATTTAGTTTTAATAGGACTCAACACTTAATCCTACATAATTATGAAGAAAATTCAAGTAAACATCAATTCCGTACTGAGCACCGTACCGGAAAATGAAATCCACGCTCTTGAAGCCGGAGCGGCCGCCGACGCCCTGAAAACCCTCAAAGATGGCACCGGACTCGGCAACGACTTCCTCGGATGGCTCGACCTGCCCGAGCGCACTCCGATGACCCACCTCGACGAAATCATCAGCGTGGCCAACGACCTCCGCAACTCCTGCGACTACGTGGTCTCTGTAGGAATCGGCGGTTCATACCTCGGCGCAAAGGCCGTGATAGAAGCCCTCAACGACTCCTTCGACGCATACAAACCCGCCGTAGCCGGATCGCCCAAGGTGCTTTTCGCAGGACAGAACATTGGCGAAGACTACCTCGAAGAACTGCAGAAATTCCTTGCCGACAAGCGTTTCGGCATCATCGTGATCTCCAAGTCCGGAACCACCACCGAACCCGCCATCGCCTTCCGTCTGCTCAAGGAGCAGCTTGAAGCTCAGGTAGGCAAGGCCGAGGCATGCAAGCGCATAGTGGCCATCACCGACGCCAAGCGCGGCGCACTCCGCCAGCTCGCCACCGAAGAGGGCTACAAGACTTTCGTCATCGACGACAACGTAGGCGGACGTTTCTCCGTATTGACCCCCGTGGGGCTGCTCCCCATCGCTGTGGCCGGCTACGACGTGAAGAAACTTGTCAAGGGCGCACTCGACATGCAGAAAGAATGCGAACGTCCCTCCGACACCAACATCTGCCAGCTTTATGCCGCCACCCGCAACGCACTTTACCGTGCAGGCAAGAAGATTGAGATTCTCGTGAACTACAACCCCAAACTCCACTACTTCGGAGAATGGTGGAAACAGCTCTACGGCGAAAGCGAAGGCAAGGACAAGAAGGGCATATTCCCCGCCGCAGTTGACTTCTCCACCGACCTCCACTCCATGGGCCAGTGGATCCAGGACGGCGAACGCACCATCTTCGAGACAGTCCTGTCGGTAGAAAAGACTCAGCACGAGAAGCTTATCCCCTCCGATGAGGCTAACCTCGACGGTCTGAACTACATCGCAGGCAAGCATGTGGACGAGGTCAACAAGATGGCCGAACTCGGCACCCGCATCGCCCACGTGGACGGTGGCGTACCTAACCTCCGCATCACCATCCCCGAACTCAGCGAAGAGTATCTTGGCCAACTTATATATTTCTTCGAACTTTCTTGCGGAATATCCGGCTATATACTCGGTGTCAATCCGTTCAACCAGCCCGGCGTAGAGGACTATAAGCGCAACATGTTCGCTCTGCTCGAAAAGCCCGGCTACGAAGAAGCCACCAAGGCCATCCAGGCCAAAATCGGCTAACCCCGCACTGCAAATCAACAAAGCCGGGCTGAAATAGCCCGGCTTACCCTATAACCTAAACTAATTTTTATCACCAACCTTAATACCATCAACCTTATTATGAAACTAATCAATCGCTTATGCTCGACACTTGGGGCACTGATCTTATTCACAAACTCCACATCTGCCCTCGAACCTCTTAAGGACTATTCCCACATCCGGGGCGTATGCCATGGTCCAACCCGCGATCAGGCTCAGCTTGAGAAGGAATTAGGCTACGCGAAACGCCTGAATCTCAACAGCACACGCATCTGGCTTTCATATCAAGCCTACCAGCGAAACCCGGAGGAATATCTTAAGAATCTCAAAAATTATATCCGCACGAGCTACGACAAATTCGGCATCACCACAATGCCTATACTATTCAACGGCAACATGATGGATCCGGCAATTCTGGAACCTGAATTCAAAAAGCAAGGTGAAGCATACGTCAATGCCGTAATAAACGAACTTAAAGATGAACCAGGATTGCTGATGTGGGACATTATGAATGAACCCATGTGCAACGATTATATCTCACAAGCCACTCCTGAAGAGCGTCCGGCACGTGAAAAAAAGCTTTGGGATTTCGTGCGCCACTATTGCAAATATGTAAAAACAAAAGATTCAAAAAATGCCACCACAGTCGGCGTAATGTACCCGATTTACCTCGAACACGTGGCCGATGTGGTCGATGTCCTTTCGTTCCATGACTATCTCGAAACCCGCGACCGCGTACAACGAAGCTACGACATAGCCAAGGAAATATCCGCAAAGAACGGCAACAAGCCCTTAATAAACAGCGAAATGGGGTGTATCGCCAGGTCAAACCCATACGATATGGCCATAGAGATCTGCGAACGTAACGGAGCAGGATTCTACCTATTCAATCTGATTGCAGGCGGATATTGGGGAGACATTCACGGGCTCGTATATTCCGACGGCACAGTGCGCGATCCCTCCATCGTATCTGCTCTGATGGGATTCTACACTAACCGTGACGAGTCAAAAAGAGTACATTACAATCCCAACAAGGAAGGATATGCCACCGCCGCCCTCGACAATCTTCGTGAAGCCTTGAAAGACAAAGTATCTGTATTTCATGCCGAACGTGGTTCGTCAGACAATCTCCTGGAAATGATGGAGGTATGCGCCAATCTTCTTGAAGGAGCGCAGATGGTGTCGATGGACGAGATGCCGTCGGCCAAAATTATGGCATGGAAGGCCCAGCCCTCTTCTGAGCGCGACATTCGCGCCATACGCGAATATGCCTACAAATTAGCGAAAATCCTCGAAGAAAAGTGCCAAATTCTATAACAAAAGTTCACCGCCCTTAGAACATTTTGATATTATTCTTGTTTTAAATTTGATTAAAGTTAATTATCAATCAATATTTTTTACATTATAAGAATGATTGAAAAATTTTGCAACTTGCTTTGCGGCTTCTGATGAGTAGTGAATTTTGGACTAATGAATATGATGGATACTATTTGGAAGAGGATTAACGGAGTGTCAGGCATCATTAAGAAGCCTGTGTTTACTGTTGTCGGATGCGTGATTGATTTGTTTCTAATATCTTATCTGCTTAATCCTGACATCTATCCTGTGATATTGACATTGACGGGCCTGGCATGTTTAGGCTGTCTTGTAATCAGATTTAAAACGAAAAGTCCGCGGTTTAATATGAGCCGGGCTTGCCTGAAAGGAATCAGCAGGATCTCCAATGGAGTCATATTCACAATGGTGTTCGCCGGCATCATTCTCCTCCTTAAGTTCAGGATGGCCTCATATTTCTTTTTGGCACTGAGTGTCTTAATCCTATTTTTAGGATTCTCTGCAGTGGGACCTTGCGGCAAGAGCGACAATATGCGTAAAGAATGTCGGGAGTCTGCAACTGAATAGGAGGCAAGTAGGTACCCGCAAACAAATGTGTAGCCGGATAATGCGCTTCAACTATCGCATTATCCGGCTTAACGTATTATGTCGGATAGAAATCTATTTAAGAGTGAAGTCTACAGAGGAGCGGATGTCGTCGGATGCCGATGCCGCATGTGCGGTGAACTTGCCAGGCTCTGCCACCCACTCGTGCCTGTCGGCATCGAAGTAGCTCAGCGCGTCGCGTCCGACGGTGAAAGTCACAGTCTTGGTCTGTCCCGGTTCGAGATACACTTTCTCAAAACCCTTAAGCTCCTTAGCCGGCCTCAGAAACGAGCATTTCGGATCGGAGATATACAGCTGCACCACTTCCGCGCCGGCCACCTTCCCCGTGTTGGTCACCGGAATCTCAAATGTTATCGTTTCGCTCTCAGTCATCGACTTCTTGTCGGCCGTCAGCTTTCCATAAGCAAAGTCGGTATAGCTGAGTCCGTGGCCGAAGGCAAATAGCGGGGATATCTTCTTAGTGTCATGCCAGCGATAGCCCGTCAGCACGCCCTCATTGTACTTCTCGTCCCACACATCTTCGTCCGGACGCTTCACGCCCGGATATTCCCCCACGGCATGCGCTCCGACATCCTCCAGACGGACAGGAAAAGTGAAGGGCAATTTACCCGATGGATTCACTCTGCCGGTCAGCACATCGGCCAGGGCATTGCCCGTCTCTGAACCGAGATACCAAGCCTGGACTATCGCAGGAACCTTGACTACCCATGGCATCGCCACAGCGTTGCCGCTGACATTGACCACCACAAGATTTTTATTGACTCCGGCAAGCGCCTCAATCACCGCATCCTGTCCGTATGGCAGCCCGTACTGCTCACGGTCGGAATCCTCACAGTCCTGATGCCAGCTCTTGTTGAGTCCGCCCACGAATATCACGTAGTCGGCATCCTTGGCCAGCTCCACGGCCTCGGCTATAAGCACATCCGCCGGGCGCCCGTCGGCCAGATTCTGTCCGGTGGCCACACCGTCCTGTCCGGTATTCACATCGCCGACATAACCGCGTGCATAGCTCACTTCGGCTTTGCCGTCAAGAGCCTCGCGAAGTCCGTCGAGCGGAGAGATCTCATGCTGGGCTTTCAGCGACGAGCTTCCGCCACCCACGGTCATCATCTTAATGGCATTCTCCCCGACCACGAGCACCTTGCGCGGAGCCGTAAGGTCAAGAGGCAGTACGCCGCCCTCATTGCGCAGAAGCACTATGCCCTCGACTCCGATCTCACGCGCCGCCGCGTAGTGGTCCGGACTGCACATGGATCCGTAAGGACGGTCGGGACTCATCGACGTTCGGAACATCAGCCGAAGCACACGCCGCACTTTGTCGTCAAGTTCCTCGGTTCCTACTTTGCCCGATCTGATCAACTCCAGATACGGATCGGCCATAAAGTAACTGTCGTAGGCATTGGTCTTCCCCATGGTGCGCCCGTCGGTCCAGGTGCCGAACTCAAGATCGAGGCCGTTGGCGATAGCCTGCGCGGTGTCGTGCGTACCGCCCCAGTCGCTCACCACAGCGCCGTCAAAGCCCCATTCTCCCTTCAGGATATCGTTAAGCAGATATTGATTGTGGCACACGTGCTGATTCTTATACAGATTATACGACCCCATGATCGACCATGTTCCGCCATCGACTACTGCGGCCTTGAACGCCGGCAGATATATCTCATACAGAGTGCGGTCGTCTGGCATGGCGTTGGTGGTGTGGCGGTGCAGCTCCTGATTGTTCAGCGCATAGTGCTTGACACAAGCGGCCACCCCGTTTGACTGTACGCCCCTTATGTATGGCACCACCATTTGCGAAGCCAGATAAGGATCCTCGCCCATATATTCAAAGTTGCGGCCGTTGAGCGGTGTCCGGTACATGTTTACACCCGGGCCGAGCAGCACGTTCTTGTTGCGGTAGCGGGCCTCCTCGCCGATTGATTTTCCATAAAGCGCGGCCATATCCGGATTCCATGTGGCCGCCAGGCATGTCAGAGCCGGGAAAGCCACACATGAATCATTTGTCCATCCGGCCTGGTGCCATTCGTCCCACATCACTTCGGAGCGTATGCCGTGCGGGCCGTCGGTAGTCCACAATTCAGGAATACCCAGACGAGGAACACCGCGCGACGAGAACTTCGACTGCGCATGGATAAGCCCGACCTTCTCTTCGAGGGTCAGTCTCGACAGGGCATCTTCGACACGATCTTCAATAGGCTTAGTGCAGTCCAGATACGCCGGTATGCCGGAAGCTTGGGCCAAGGCCGCCACCGACAGCGAAAATGCGATTACCGCGATAAAAAACTTTCTCATATATGTATATTTGCTCTTAAGGTTATACAATAGTCATCGGCTCACGCCCGTGATACAGATACAAATATACATATTTTCAACCCAAGGCCAACTCTCTATTGACCAAAAAGATATTGAGAGGTAAAAGAATTTCCCGTCGGGAAAGGATACGGCAATAAATCGACATTGCATCGTCCGGATGTCTCGACCGCATACTTTCGAGGAGTCTGATTCGCCGAAAGTGCCGTCTACACGTTTAAGCCACGCCGCATGCAAGCGCATCAAGGCTCCGAAGTCTCGCGCAAAGGCTACTGCCCGTCCCGATCCCGACTGAAAAAATTCCTGACCGAAGCTGGCCGCGGACCAGTATCAGTCACGACGGCCGCCATTGAGAATTTACAACTGAAGGCCATAGTCTGCCCGGATCCGTTGACAAGCCATATCCTCCCATCATACTTCTCTCCGACAAGCCGTCGCTACAGCCGGATTAATCTGACAATGCAAAGTTACAACCACAATCGGCGGTTGATACTGCAAAATTGGGAAAAAATTTTTCGATCGGCATAAACGCGAATTCAATCTCGCTGAAAAGCAGACTAATACGTTGATATGTCCGATTTTTGATGTAACTCCGACGTTGAAACCAATCCCCTGTCTCCCAAATGGCAAAAATCACAGTTCAAAAACACTCCAATTGCCGGTCTCAACATCGAGAAGCAGGACTATATATCACTGACCGACATGGCTACTGCCAAAGATGGAGACAGAAGAAATCAGTCCGGTGCTTCTAACCGCCAATAGAGATTGTGCCGTCGTTCATAAGGCATAATTTATGGCGACTTGTATAAATGGACGCGTAGGAATCGGAAGTTCAATGTATTTTTTAGTGCCTGAAATTCCAGTGACGCGACTTGACATTTTCAATATCACACCACTCTGCACTTCTGCATAAAAGTTTGCGGCGAGCCTACGCTTGTATTTTATTCCTGGACGAAAATCTGTATTGGTATACCGGCACCTTTCCGGCAGATCCGGATGTTCCGGGCGAAAGTAAAACGAACGCACGTCAATATCCCCTCCTACAGTGATAAGGTCTGACACTGAAGGCGTGTATTCGACACCAAACATCCCGCCGTATAGATTGACGGCCCAAAGGTCATTGAAACGATGACGGTAAATGAACACAGGAAATGCAGGCACCTTCGTGGTGGAATTCAGTAATACGAGAGGACCTATTCCAAACTGGGTGTCGCGATTGGCTCGGAGCAAGAACAGCCCCATAGCTATTCCCGATACCCTTTGGAAACGCCTGTCACCCCAATCTGCCGACATCATTCCGAACGCCATGAAAGGGCATCCGAAAAGTCGGCCGCGAAATGACCCGGATAACCCCAGATGTCCGTAGATATGAGTCTTATTCATTCCCATAAGCCCAGGATCATAACCGGTGGGGAGATCGTCGGCAGAAAAATCCACGTTCAACGAACTATAATTCGCATTAGCCGTCAGAGTAAACTTGCCGCTCTTTAAAAACTCATAGGACACTCGCGCATTGAAATGATCCGATATCGACCCGTCGGTATATCCATAAGACACCTTCATATTTGTCTTGACCATTCCATAACCATCGGCCGGGACATCACGCCTCTCTTGAGCCATGCAGTATGACCCAATGTCCATAACCAAAGCTATGAACATCAACAAAACGGCACAGCGACACACTAATGCACTCATAATAACGATGTTTTAAATGACTACAGTCCAATCAAGATAAACCGTGCGCCACAAAACAGTCTCACTTCGGATATATCTATGCCTCAGACATTAAACATAACGCCACCAACTATAGAATATTGCCGATGATTGGCCTATTCGGATATTTTAACGTAGCAGTACTTGCATTTTACCCATACAATGTTGTATATTTGCAACACAACAACAAAACACATCACACATTATGCAAGTTAACCACAGCATGAAACACACCCAAAATCGTCGGCACCGCGATTTCCTACAGACCTGCCGACTAATCATCAGGCACTCAGCACGCAGACTGCGACCTGAGGAATTGGCCCGGAAGGCCTTGTCGCGCCAGGCCCCTGAGTACTACATAAATGACGACTATGCCTACCGGATGGTGCTCGACAGCATAAACCATGGTAAAATACCCATCAGAGAATCAACCAGACAGATGTGCCGCGAACTCACCGACAGAATCGCCGAACTGAAGTCAAGAAAGGAAGGGCTTAGCACGATGCTTGCGCTAAAGACCGTACTTGAATCTGGAAAAGCTTCCCGATACTTCATGTCGGCCAAAACGGCCACCAATCTTATCAAACGTAATTACAGACTTCTATACGACACCGCAATATGATGTACTCCGAACCTCAGAAACTGACCTTGGCACTTTCGATCGAAGCCATAGAACGCACTATACGAGCCGAAAACGCCCTGCGCATGTACAGCGCACAGCTCGCCGACGGGCAAGAATTGCTCCGCCCCGAACAGCGCCATACGCTCCACGATGCCATACGCCATGCGATAGCCTTAACCCTGCTCAGGCTGGCCAAACATGTAGAAGATACCGACATCGACTTCGGCGGCCCGATAGTGCACGTCAGCATGACTGCGCCGAAGGGATGCTTCACTTCGGAACTGCACCTGCTGAGGCATACGGTGGAGGAAGCCACGGTGGCATGCGTCATGCGCGAATGGCTGGGACACTCCACACCGTTCGACCCTCTCGAATCACTTCCCGGACTATAATCCGGCTCCCTCCACGCAGGCGACAAGGGTGTCCATGGCCTCGCGTATCACAGACCTGGGCGAGCCGAGGTTGAGCCGCATGAACCCTTCACCCTCATCGCCGAACATGGCTCCGTCGTTAAGTGCGAGATGCGCCCTGTCGACAAAGAGGTCTATCAATTCCTGATGCGTCAATCCCAGGCCACGGCAATCGAGCCATGCCAGGAACGATGCATTGGACCGGATCATCTTTACGGCAGGGAGACGCTCGGCCAGAATGCGCTCCACCATGTCAAACGACCCTTCGATATACTCCAGCACTTCGTCGAGCCAATCATCACCGCATCTGTAGGCTATCTCAGTACCCAAAGTGGCCACAAAAGTCGGCGCGCTGAATTCGTTGATCTCAAGCCATTCAAAGAAGGAATTTCTCAACGCAGGATTCTTGACCACGCACCATGAGCTGACCAGTCCGGCGATGTTAAACGTCTTAGACGGCGCCCCGAAAGTCACCGCCACTTCGGCAGCATCGTCAGAAACCGATGCGAACGGAATGTGGCGCGTGCCACGAAGCATAAGGTCGCCGTGGATCTCATCGCTCACCACCACCACACCATACTTCCTGGCAAGTGATGCCACCCTGCGCAGCGACTCTTCATCCCACTGGAGTCCGGCAGGGTTATGGGGATTGCACAGTATCATCATCCGCGGACGATGGTCGCGGAATTTAGCTTCAAGATCGTCAAAGTCCATCCGGTAAGTGCCCGACTCCTCGTCGAGCAGAAGCGGATTCTTTATCATCACACGTCGGTTGCCCTCGATCAGCCGGCGAAACGGGTGGTAGACGGGGGGCTGTATCAGAATGGACTCGCCGACGGCCGTGAAATGGTTGATGGCATAGCCGATTGCCTTCACCACACCGGGTATATAGGTAAGTTCAGAACGGTCGACTTTCCAACCGTGCCTACGGTCGAGCCACGATATGATGGACTCCCAATAACTGTCGGGGACTGTAGCGTAGCCATAAATCGGATGGCGCATCCTCGCCACCAAGGCATCGCAGATACACGGCGACACGGCAAAGTCCATATCAGCTATCCAAAGAGCCAAAAGGTCATGCCTTCCATAAAATTCATCCAACGCATCGACTTTCATCGCGCCGGATCCACGACGGTCAATCACTCGGTCAAAATCATATTTACCCATACTGCGTAATCCATTTTTTAAGGTTAACCGCTTCCGTAGAGCCACGCCCACAGAACGCACATGCAAATATAGCCTTTTCAATCTTACCGACACCGCTAAGCTTTAAAAAAATTTAGCTATCTTTGCCATTATTACGGATATGCCGTGCAACTTTTCTGTCTGCCACGACATCCAAACAAAAAAACTCAATACAGATATGAAAAAACTAACCACCATCCTCGCAGTCATGCTGCTTTCCTTATGCACATGGGCGGCATCGCCGAAAAACCATCAGATCACACCCAGCCGCACCTACACCACAAAGACATTTGACTTTAAGGGATTCACGGCTATAGCCTCCAACTCGATAATCGATGTAGAATACACCCAAAGCCCCGGATTCACAAAAGTGGAGGTGAGTGCTCCGGAAAACCTCATGCAGTATGTCAGGCTCAACGTGGACAATGGGACGCTGAACATCAACTTCGAGAGCTTCTCGGGGAAAAACTTCAGCGGGAGCTACAAAATCATCGCTAAAATAAGCGCACCTTCAGTAAACGTATTCACTACCAACGGCACCGGTGACATCACCCTGCGCAACGCGCTCAACGCCAGCAAAGACATCAAACTAACCACCAACGGTACCGGTGACATCACAGGACCCACCGTCGTTTGCGGCTATCTTGAGACATCGGTCAACGGCACCGGTGACATCGAAATAGTCTCGGCCACATGCACGACACTCAACGCCAACCTATCCGGCACAGGAGACATAGAGATGAAAAGCCTAAAGTCTACCGATACGAAACTCAGCCTTCACGGCACCGGTGACATCGAAATTAAGACCGTCTCGACCAAATCGCTTAATGCCAACCTTTCGGGTACAGGCGACATCGACCTGCTCGGCGGCACTGCCGAGAACGCCATATACGTGCTGACCGGAACGGGCGACATCAACGCAAAGAATCTGAGCGCCCGCGAGGTCAACGCCACCAACCACTCCACGGGCGACATCGAATGCCACGCCACTGAATCGCTGACCGTAAAGAGCAACAGTGTAGGCTCAGTGCACTATAAAGGCACGCCCCGCAAAGTGGACATAATCAACGGCCGAGGAATCAAACGAATCAAATAATCTCCGTATACACAATGGAAATAATCAATTTTGACCAGACCCCATCGGTGATCAGCCAATACATGATGGAACTGAGAAACGTGGACATCCAGTCGGACATGCTGCGCTTCCGTCGTAATCTTGAACGCATAGGCGAGCTTATGGCATACGAGATAAGCCGCACGCTCAACTACACGAAGAAGGAGATCACGACCCCTCTCGCCAAAGCGCAATGCGACGTGATAGCCGACAGCGTGGTTCTGGCCACGATATTCCGCGCCGGGGTACCGTTTCATGTAGGATTCCTCAACATACTCGACCAGGCGCAAAACGCATTCGTGTCGGCCTACAGGAAATACCGCGAAAAGGAGAACTTCGACGTGTTCATAGAGTACATAGCATCGCCCCGTATCGACGGCAAGACCCTGGTGATAGTGGATCCGATGCTTGCCACAGGTACATCCATGGAACTCAGCTACCGGGCGCTCCTCACAAAGGGCACACCGGAAAAGATCCATATAGCATCCGTAATAGCGTCGCAACAGGCCATCGACTATGTGAAAAAGACGTTTCCGGAAGATAAAACGACGGTATGGGTGGGAGCCATCGACCCTGAAATCAATTCGCACAGCTACATAGTGCCCGGACTCGGCGACGCCGGCGACCTGGCCTACGGCATCAAAGAATAGTCGTCAGAAGACAACGGTAATGCCAGCGTAAGGCATCCACCGGCATACAGCGCACTGTGAAGCTCATAGTGCGCTTCATTTTTGCTACGACGCACCACCACCGTCCCGATGCCGGGCGATGAGTCCTTGTCAGGCAACACGACTTCGCGGGCAAAGTCCACCCCTCTTTCTCCGGCGGCCTTATACATGGCCTCCTTTATGGTCCATGCCCGGAGCAAATCGGCCATAGAGGTCCATAGCTCCAGCTCACGCTCCGACAAAAATCGCCGGGCCACGCGCATCAGCGTGGATCTGGGCATCTCGATGTCTACCCCTATACGCGAGGTGCCTCCAACTGCGAGAGCCGCCATACCTGCGCAGTGGCTTACAGAAATCTCCCGCCGCTCACCTACCGCCACGGGCGATCCGTCGGCACGGTGCGACAGTCCTGCCCCGTCTCCCAGCACTTCCCGAAGCATACGGCTTACGGCAAGCTTCTGCCCGGCGATTTGCCCGGCGGCAATCTCTTCAGGCAGGAACTTAGCCACGTAGACTTCAACTCCATTTATGTCAAGAATCTTTTCCATCATATCGGCGCAAGAGTCCGGCCAAGGTGCAGGAGATCGGCGTATACGGCATCGACCGCAGGCGACACCTCTTCGGCAGAAGATGGAATGCGCTTAAGCTCCAACGCGCCGGAGAGAATGAACGAAGAGCCGTCAGTGGCCATAATGTTAAGCGGAGTCAACACTGTTCCATAGGCACGGCCGATCCAGATCTCGGCAAATTCATTGTCAACAGTGGTGACCACTACCTTCATTCCGTCCATGTCACGGCCGAAACGCTCCTCGCGGTTGGCCATCATCGACATCAGGCGGTCACCCGAAGCATGGTTGAGAGTGAGATGCAGCACGGCACCATAACGCGGATAATCGACATCTATCCACACAGTGCCGCCACTGTCGCGGGGCACCTTCACGAGGGCACCCGCATTAGCCTCGATACGCAGTCCTGAGCTACCTCCGGCATCCACGTAGACCGAATCATACGGTTCAAGCCGGGGATAGGCAAACCGCCGCGGCACAGGCGCGCCGCCGTCATTGACGCATCCGCACAGTGCCGACACGATAGCAACCAACAGCAAGAGGAGTATGGCTCGCATGGCAGGGCTCAATTCTGCTTGGAATCGATCTCCTCGGGCATGACCTTCACGCGCACGCTGGCGATGCGGTGGCGTTCAATGGACAGGATCAGGAAACGGAAGCGACCGTAGACTATGGACTCCTTGGCCTTGGGGAAATCGCCCTTCAGCGCAAGCAACATTCCGGCAAGGGTGTCACAATCCTCGGTAATGTCGGAGTAGGACTCCTCGTCCACCTCCGTGATGCGGAAAAAGTCGGTAAGCAGAGTCTTGCCGTCAAAGACAAACGTGTCGTCAGGCAACCGCTTGTATGTAGTCTCCTCCTCGTCGTATTCGTCGTTTATGTCGCCGACAATCTCCTCAAGCACATCTTCAAGGGTCACAAGCCCCTGAGTGCCGCCATATTCATCGACCACTATGGCCATGTGTATGCGACGGCGACGGAAATCTTCCAGAAGATCGTCGATCATACGCGATTCGGGCACGAAATAAGGGTCGCGCACGAGCGACTGCCATTCAAAATCAGTGGTGTCCTTACCAATATACGGAAGCAGGTCGCGACTGTAAAGCACACCCTTTATATTGTCGTCGGTGCCATCGTAGACCGGCAGTCTGGAGAAGCCGCTGCTCAGCACCACGTCCATCACCTGCTGGAATGTCGACTTTATGTCAAGGTCAGTCATGTCGATTCGCGGCGTCATCACCTCGGAAGCCGTGGTGTCGCCGAATTCAAGGATACCTTCAAGCATCTCCTTGTCATCCTTGGCTTTGACGTCGGTGATCTCAAGAGCCTGGGTAAGATCGTCGACCGATATGTTCTCCGACTTCTTAGTGACTACCTTGTTGACCAGCGATGTGCTCCGCACAAGCATTGAAGATATGGGATAGAAAAGCTTCACCGCCGAGGATATGCCACCGGAGGCCATCTTGGCCCACTGGACATTATAGGTGTTGGCATACAGCTTGGGCAGGATTTCGCCGAAAAGCAATATGAGGAATGTCAGAATAACCGACTGAAACACGAAGCTCAACACTCCGCTATGAAACTCAAAAATCTGGTTGAAGGCGAAATTACAAAGAATCACTATGGTCACGTTGACCAGATTATTGGCAATAAGAATCGTAGCGAGCAAACGCTCAGGCATGGCGAGGAGTCGTTCGACAGCCGATCCCTTAGGAGATTCGGCGATGTCCACTCGTTGATCGGGCGTCAGGGAAAAATACGATATTTCACTTCCTGACACAAATCCGGAAACTATAAGCGCCAGACCGGCGCAAACAAGAGCACCTATGCTCCCGACAGAGGGAGCGACAACAGTCACGAGCTGTTCGGAAGCCAAAATCAATCCCAAAACGGGATGTGTGGCTGGCAATGGGTCGATATCCAAAACGAAGTTAATTAGTTAAACAAAGTAATGTCTGAGATTACGGAGTGCAAATTTAATGAATCTTTCGCTAACGGCGCAACCGAATCGGACTTTTTCACGCCGTCTGCCCTCCGAAGGGATTCAAAGAGCAGAAAAAAAGAACGCCATAGGCAAAGTCAGCCTGTGGCGTTCATTGGTCAAAGTTAAGAATTTGGTAGCCCATAGGAGAATCGAACTCCTCTTTCAAGAATGAAAATCTTGCGTCCTAACCGATAGACGAATGGGCCATAAGGGTCTGGCCAAAAAGCCGAATCCTCTATTAAGCCTTAGCTGCAAGCTTGTTCAGGTGCAGAGCCAAAGAACTCTTCAGGTTAGAAGCCTTGTTCTTTGAGATAGTGCCCTTTATAGCCAAGCGGTCAAGAAGTGAGCTAACTTTGGGAAGAGCAGCTTCTGCCTCAGCCTTGTCAGTCATAGCGCGAAGACGACGCACGGCATTGCGGGCGGTCTTGGCATAGTAGCGGTTACGGAGTCTGCGAGACTCAGTCTGGCGAATTCTCTTAATAGATGATTTATGGTTTGCCATTATAAAAAAAACTCTTTTGTTCTTTATTATGATTAATTGTAGCCCATAGGAGAATCGAACTCCTCTTTCAAGAATGAAAATCTTGCGTCCTAACCGATAGACGAATGGGCCGTCTGACGCTTTGTCGGAAATCGAGTGCAAATGTAAGCACAATTTTCCACACCTGCAAATATTTCGCTTAAATTAGCGTCATTTTCGACAAAAAAAGTCTAAACCTGCGCATTTTACCATAACGAATAGCGGATTCCATGGTCGAACGTGTCGATATTCTCAGCCCTTTTGACCCGCCTCACCATCCATATAGTCACCGGCAGGACTATGATCTCATATACCGTCTTCAGCACGGTCTGAGCCACAATCAGTTCCAGCACGACATCCCAAGGGAGCATGCCTCCGAACGCCAAGGGGAAAAATATCACGGAATCAACTCCCTCGCCGAACAGAGTGCTGACGATGGCACGCACGGAGAACCGCCGGCCTCCTGACATCACCTTCATACGGCTCATCACAAACGCATTGACCATCGATCCGCAGACAAACGCCAGAAACGATGCGGCGAGTATGCGCGGAACTCCGCCATAAATGGCCTCCATGGCCTCCTGAAGCTGCCATTCGGGCGATCCCGGAAGGATAATGGCAAGACGCAGCATCAACGTCACAAGCAGATTGGCGGCGAATCCGAGCCATATCACAAGTCTGGCCCGCCGGAATCCGTAGACCTCGACTATGCAGTCATTGATTATATAACTTAAGGGAAACACGACCATTCCGGCCGTCACGGTGGCAAACCCCATGTCGACCGTCTTTATCTCTACGATATTAGCAATAATCAGGCACACGCAGAACATAACTGCGAGCACAAGGAACGGCACGGTGATACGTGCAGAATCGTCAATAACGCTGTTTTTATCCATAATCTTGTTTTTTACGAGGTAGCAAGCACTCGGTGTGGTTATTTGTATGATTTCGGTGCAAAGTTACGACTTTTTTCCGACTTTCGTGCATCTGCATAAAAAAGCTCCCGCGACCGGCTGAACCATAGTCGGCACATAGCGTTTTTATTAACAAAATGATGGGTACACTCGCACATAACATCGGCATATTCATCACGGCCGGAATCTGCGCCGCCACTCTCCCCGGATGCATCTATGAGGAGATGAAGCCTTGCGGCCCTGCGGAAGTGCTTCTCGAACCTGACTGGGCACTATCGCCCGGCGCATCGCCCGACGGCATGGCCTACTGCTTCTATCCCTCCGACGGCGGCGCACCATGGCGATTTGACTTTTCCGGACGCGAGGGAGGCCGCATCACCCTGCCCGAAGGTACATACGGGCTTATCGCATTCAACGACGACACCTCGGGAGTCCTATTTTCCGGCCTTGACAGCTACAGCGACGCCGAGGTTTACTCCAGAGAGGTGACACTCATGCACTCCCCCGGGCAGCCACAACCGCCGTCGTCGTCAGGACATCTGGACCCGGACATCATGTGGACTGCTTCATGCACTCCGATCGAGGTTACGGCAGGATGCGTGGTGAGATGCGAGCCCCACCAACTGACACCACGCATAAACGTGGAAATCCAAGGCATCAAAAACATGAACTCAGCTAAGACATACGGCGCCATGCTGTCCGGGCTGTCTGAATCGGTGACACTCAGCAACAGCCGCACAGAAGGATCCACAACAATGCCTTTCATAGTCAATCCGCAGGGAAGCGACAAGCTGGCCGGATCGTTCTATTGCTTCGGCATTTCATCCGACCGCCAAATGCTTTCGCTTTTTGTGGTCATGTCTGACGGCAACAGAATCCGCTATACCTACGACGTGCACGAGCAGATAGAATCGGCACCAGACAGCATGAACATAGACATCATAGTGCCGGGTCCGTCGCTTCCTGATACGGGAGAATCCGACAATGACACATTTGACGTAGAAGTCGACGGCTGGCATACCATACACATCTACTATTGAACCGCCCGGCGGACCGATTTGTTATGAATAAAAACAACACGACAATCATGAGACCTACCAGCCTACTAACATTATCGGCAACGCTACTGATAGCAGCAAGTTGCTCAGAGAATGATCCGGACGGAGTCATCGATCCGACGAACGCCATAACATTCAACGCGACATCGCCCAAAGCATCCCGCGCCGGAACCACCACCACGGCCACATTAAAATCGTTCAACCTATACGCCTACGCAGGCGACAAACTATATATGGACAATGTGACAGTAAGCAAAGAATCCGGCTCCTGGAGCTACTCACCCAAGAAGTATTGGCCTTCAGACCCCGTAAGCTTCTTTGCATTCAGCCCCGCCGTGAAAGGCTATACCGAACCGACCTCCACATCGGCGCCTAAAATAGCCAATTATACCGTAGACGGATCAGACCTGCTGTACGCCACCAACATAAACGAAATACCCAAACCTCAGCCGGTACAGATCAACTTCAGGCACGCTCTGTCGAAAATCGACATCATGCTGTCAAGCTCCAATCCGGAAATTACGGTAAAGGTGTACCACGTGCTGCTGTGCGGCATCAACAGCACGGCGACATTCCTCTATCCGGGCGCAACGACATCCGCCGAAGCCCCGAACGTGACCGGAAGCTGGACAGGACAGAGCAATCCGCTCAGCCACATGGTGTTCTACGCGATGGCAGCCGGAGATGAAGTGACGCTCAACACGGTTCCTACCAATCTGTCGGAGGGGAATCTCGAATGGTACTTTATGATACCTCAGACCCTGAGCGACGTCACCGTGACCGACGGCAAGTATGCCGGCCAATACATAGCGGTAGAATGTGTGATCTACGACAAGAACACGGGTGCCAAGATTTGGCCGAACTCACAGACGCCACCATATCAGCAACTTGAAGAATCGGAAGCCGGACGACTCGTCTATCCAGTGAAGACAGCCACACTTACCGACTGGGCACCGGGGTACAACTACGTATACTCCATAGACATCAAGAGTCCTAAGGAGCTTGACGAAATAGACTTCGACGTGACTGTCGACGAATACAACCAGAATTTATAAGATTCATCCCGAAAAAGACTCTACCAAACCCCAAATACGGCGTATGCCACCGGAATGCGACTCACCATCCGACGGCATACGCCGTCAATTTATCGAGACTCTACATGGGATTACGGAAATGCGACTTTTTCGACTTTTTAAGCTTGATTTTTGGGATTTCAGAAAAATGTCGTAACTTTGCATCGGGTAAGTCCTACACGACCAGCTCCCCGGGAACTCCGCCAGGCCTTGATCGGAGCAACGGTACCGGGTTGTAGCGGTGCGATGTAGTAAGCTTACCCTTTTTTCGTATATATGGGTATCGTAGGCCGACACACAGCCATCCAGTCTATCCGTTTTATATAAATTAACTATCGAGTACACAGTTTTCGCCCAATCCCGGAGGTAAATTTGCCCTGTAATTAATTTTAATCTCTCACAATTATGGGCAAAATCAACACCACAGACATAATCTTCGCCACCATCACCCAGCGCGGCAAGCAAATAGGTTCGTTCAAGTTAAGCGGACTGGAGTCTTTTTCCGAAATAGTCGGAGCGGTGCGACGTCTGTCGAACGGAGCAATCGGTCTGGTCACCGTGACACTGCGCAACGGCACGCAAGGTTGGCGCCACTCGCGCTCGATAATGCTCAATCCGGCACGGAAGCAACCCGTGCAACTCTCATTCGCATTCTAAGATTCTAATACTCGGCACACACCGCCGCGCGACTACGCGGACGGAAACACTGTCTTATCTGCATATCCCCGTGCATACGTCAAAAGCGTGTGTGCGGGGATTTGGCATGCGCTCAGAACAGAGTAATCAGAACAGAGTAAGCTGTTCAGGGGGAAGAAGCCTGAAACTCATACGATGCAACGGGGAAGGCCCATGCTTGGCGATGGCGTCGCGGTGGGATTTTGTGGGGTATCCCTTGTTGATACGCCACCCGTAGGCTGGATACAGCGAGTCAAGCCGGCGCATCTCTTCGTCGCGGTGGGTCTTGGCAAGAATCGATGCCGCGGCAATGTTTCCGAATCTGCCGTCGCCCTTTACGAAAGTCCGGCAGGGCAGGTCAAGATATGGCGTAAATCTGTTGCCGTCGACAATAACTGCACCCGGACGAACCTCCAGACCGTCAAGAGCACGATGCATGGCGAGTATCGAAGCACGCAGTATGTTTATCTCATCAATCTCCTTGGCCGAAACGATTCCTACAGCCCATGCCACCGCTTCGGCTTCAATGACAGCTCTCAGCGTGTCGCGGGCCGATTCAGACAGCTTTTTAGAGTCGTTCAGCATGGGGTGAGAGAATCCGTCGGGTAATATCACCGCCGCGGCATACACCGGACCGGCCAGGCATCCGCGCCCGGCTTCGTCACATCCGGCCTCCATCACACCTGCCAGATGGCAGGCCGGGAGCATGGCCGGCACTTCATTCGACATAGCCATAGCCGAATCCCATACGGTTGACGAGGTACATGGAATTGTGTCCGATCTTCTTCTGAAGGCTTCTGATATATTTTTCGATCACCATGTCGTCGACAACCTCCTCATCAGGCCATACATTGTCGAAAATCACATCGGCATCATATATATTGTTGCGGTTATGCATCAGAAATTCGAGCAGGTCATATTCGTCGGCTTCAAGCGGTATAGTGTCGCCGTTAAGGCTTGCCGTCTTGGTGTCTGTGTCGAGCCTAAGACCATGGTGAGTGATGACCACCGGCTTCGACGGCGATGACATCCTCTTCCGGCGCAACAGAGCATTGACCCTCGCCGTCATCTCGCGCATCGAGAAAGGCTTCAGGAGATAATCGTCGGCACCGAAGTCAAGGCCGTTAATAATCGACTCTTCACACTCGACCGATGAACAAAATATAAGCGGGATCCGCGAAGTGACCGCCCTCTGTTTAAGGTATTGAGCCAGATACATGCCGTTTGCCGTCTCTGAGGCCACATTAATTATATATAGGCAGTAGATTGTAAGGTCGTGGTCGATGGCTTCATCGCATGAATTGAACACGTCGACAACATATCCGTCATGTTCAAGATTAAATTGCATCAGCTCGCACCCCATCATATCATCGTCCAAAATCAGTATACGACGTTCGTCGGCCCCTTTTTCGGAGGCCGACTTGGAGGAGTTAGCTGAATTCTTCTTAAAAAATAATGACATCTTGATCTCTATGAATGGGGGTACTTTTCCCATTTTTCACATACACAAAAATAGAAATCACAGATAAATTAACAAAATTATTTAGAATTTCGTATCGGCACTGTGTCTGAAATGTCACATGGAAAAAGGTTTGTAACAAGTGCAACAGAAATGATATTCAATAGTAATCATTTTGACATTTCCCGCTTTTAAAAACGCCCAATCTATATCAAATCAGAGCAAACCCTGTTCGACCATGACACATACACGCTCTATAATGGCATCTTCGTCGTTTTTGTCGGGATTATATGCCGACTTAAGGTTCACGCCGAAAAAGCGCCCGAACGTCTGCCAGAATCCAGCCCTGAAAGTTCCGAGAAAAGCCTTAAGAATCGAGTAGCTGCTTTGGTTCGTCTCCCTGTTGATCAGCTTCACGAGCATCTTCCCCTGCGACTTCGTAAATCTCTTCAGATGGGGCTTATATTGTTCGAAAACCGCCTTCTCCATATTCGACAGGTGCTCCTCGCGCTCCTTCTGCGTAGGGAAAGTCTCGATGTATTCATACGTCTCCAGAAGCGTTTCCGAAATCAGCTTCGCATATGGCAGCGTCCGCTTGACATCGCGCACGGTGCGCCAATAAAACTCCTCCTGCTTCTTGTTCTTGAACTTAAGCGGAGGAAATACGGTGACATTATTGAGCACCACCATCACCGCCGTGTCGCCCTGCTCGGTCAGGAAATGGTATTTTCCTTCGACAGGACGCTGCAACGGAGCCGGCAACGAAAGGTCGTCATCGCCACCGTCAGGCACTGTCAGGGCCCAAGCCGGGCAAAGCGCCATCACTGCAAAAAGCATGCACAATAATACTCTCATACATATATTAACGTCCGGGCGGACAAAAGATTGCACGAAAATCGTGCAAATCATCCGATTGTGGCGAAAACGATCACTTTCTGTGGTCGACGTGCGGATAGTCGACGGTGTAATGCAGTCCGCACGACTCCTTACGTTCCATGGCCTGGCGCATGATGAGATAGCCTACATTGATTATATTGCGAAGCTCGCATATCTCGCGGCTCGCGGTCGAACGTTTGAACAAGCGCTCGGTCTCCTCGTAGAGTATGTCGAGCCGGTTCCAGGCGCGCTTTAGGCGGAGGTCGCTTCTCACTATGCCCACGTATGCCGACATGATCTGCCCCACCTCCTTTATACTTTGCGTGATCAGCACCATCTCTTCAGGCAGGCGGGTACCCTCGTCGTTCCACTCCGGCACGTCATGGCGGAATTGATAATTGTCCTTTACCTGCATGGCATGGCGAGCGGCCGCGTCGGCATATACCACAGCTTCTATCAGCGAATTGGAAGCGAGGCGGTTGCCTCCGTGCAGACCCGTGCACGAACATTCGCCCACGGCATACAAGCGCTGTATCGACGACTGCGCATCGGTGTCGACCTTTATGCCGCCGCAGAGGTAGTGGGCGGCCGGAGCCACCGGTATATAATCCTTCGTTATGTCGATTCCGAGCGACAGGCACTTTTTGTAGATGTTCGGGAAATGGCGCTTGGTCTCCTCGGGATCCTTATGCGTAACATCGAGATACACGTGGTCGTCGCCATAGAGCTTCATTTCGGAGTCAATGGCCCGTGCGACTATGTCGCGCGGTGCGAGCGACAGACGCGGATCGTACTTATGCATAAACTCCTCGCCTTTGAGATTGCGGAGCACTGCCCCGTATCCTCTCATGGCCTCAGTGATCAGGAATGAAGGGCGGTCGCCGGGATGGTACAACGCCGTCGGATGGAACTGTATGAACTCCATGTCCTGAACCGTACCCTTGGCGCGGTACACCATGGCGATGCCGTCGCCGGTGGAGACAAGCGGATTTGTAGTGGTGGTGTAGACGGCACCGACACCTCCCGTGGCCATAAGCGTGATCCGCGACAGGAACGTGTCGACTTTACCCGTCGTGGGATTGAGCACGTATGCCCCGTAGCAGGTTATGTCAGGTGTACGGCGGGTCACTATCTTGCCAAGGTGGTGCTGGGTTATGATCTCGATGGCGAAGTGGTCCTCGAAGATGTCGATATTGGGATTCGCCTTTACGGCCTCGATAAGGCTTTGCTGAATCTCCGCTCCGGTGTTGTCCTGATGGTGCAGTATACGGAATTCAGAGTGTCCCCCCTCGCGGTGCAGGTCAAACCGGCCGTCGGGATTCTTGTCGAACTCGACCCCCCAGCGGATCAATTCGCAGATTTGTCCGGGAGCTTCCCTGACGACTTTCTCTACGGCCACGCGGTCGCTCAGCCAGTCGCCGGCTATCATGGTGTCCTCGATGTGCTTGTCGAAATTGTCTACTTCAAGGTTAGTGACCGACGCCACACCTCCTTGCGCAAAATAGGTGTTGGCTTCTTCAAGTTTGGTCTTACATATCAGAGCCACTCTTCCGGTAGCGGCCACTTTCAGGGCGAAACTCATTCCGGCAATACCGGAACCTATCACCAGATAGTCATATTCGTATGTCATATCGCAGAAAAGGGGGAAACCGACCTGCAACAGTGTAGATCATTTGCCGGTGCAAATTTACACATAATGAGCATAACTCCGCACCGGAATGATTAAAAATTTCGCATATCGCCGGACACAGGCCGAATCGACAGCCTACCATCTCGGGCCACCGGGGAGGATTCCCGGGCCGGGGCCGGGGCCACCAGGCCCGCCAATGCCGGGGCCAAAACCGGGTCCACCCGGCCCCGGGCCGATAGGCACGCCTATGGTTCCGCCGACTACGGGACCACCGGGGCCTGAGTTAAAATCAGTGCCGAGCCAGAGTGAATCAAGTCCCATACATGACGACAGTCCGGCAGAAGCGGTCAATAAGGCCAATGCCAAGACGACCTTCTTTACAAATCTTCGAGCGTCCATAATTCAGTGTCTTTTCAATATATAACAATTTTCCGGCCGTTTTTTCTTCTGTGACACCGCCTTAGAGTCCATCCGACAATAAAAATCAGCGTCGTAGAGCCTGAAATGCGCGAGTTTGGCACGATTTTTGTATCTTTGCGGAATAAATATATAACCCCTGCAAATAATTATAATCCAAAGATAATCAAGAATTATGTCAATAGATGTGATCATTGCGGAAGCCGTGGCCCGTGCGGTAAAAGCACTCTACGGCATCGAGGCCGATGCGGCGTCGATAGTGCCTCAAGCCACGAGGAAAGAATTCGAGGGCAATCTGACCGTAGTAGTGTTCCCCTGGGTGAAAGCCGCGCGCAAATCGCCCGAGGCGGTAGGCAAGGAGATAGGCGACTGGCTGACGGACAACGAGCCGGCCGTGAACCGCTACAACGTGGTCAAGGGATTCCTGAACATAGTCATCGAGCCGACCTACTTCACCTCGATGCTCCGCCATATAGACGGCACACCGGACTTCGGCATGACCAAAGCCACTCCGGAAAGCGAACTGTACATGGTGGAATACTCCTCGCCGAACACCAACAAGCCTCTTCATCTGGGCCACGTGCGCAACAACCTGCTCGGATTCAGCCTGTCGCGCATACTTAAGGCCTGCGGCTACAATGTGGTCAAGACCAATATAGTCAATGACCGAGGCATACACATCTGCAAGTCGATGCTGGCATGGAAGAAATGGGGCGAAGGCATCACCCCGGAAAAGGCCGGCAAGAAGGGCGACCACCTGATCGGCAACTTCTACGTGCTTTTCGACAAGCACTACAAGGCCGAGCTAAAAGAGCTTACCGCCCGATACGTGGCCGACGGACTTAACGAAGAGGAGGCACAGAAGAAAGCGGAAGCCACATCGCCCCTAATGCTCGAAGCCCGCGACATGCTGCGCCGCTGGGAACAGAAAGACCCTGAAATCCGCGGACTTTGGGAGATGATGAACGAATGGGTCTATGCCGGATTTGACGAGACATACAAGCGTATGGGCGTGGACTTCGACAAGATATATTACGAATCCAACACTTATCTGGAGGGCAAGGACAAAGTGCTCGCAGGTCTTGATAAGGGCATCATGTATAGAAAAGAGGATGGTTCGGTATGGGCCGACCTTACGGATGCCGGACTTGACCACAAGCTGCTTCTCCGCAGCGACGGCACTTCGGTGTACATGACCCAGGACATCGGCACCGCCAAACTGCGCTATCAGGATTACCCGATCGACAAGATGATATACGTGGTGGGCAATGAGCAGAACTACCACTTCCAGGTGCTTTCACTCCTGCTCGACCGTCTCGGCTTCAAATGGGGCAAGGACCTGGTACACTTCTCATACGGAATGGTCGAACTGCCGGAAGGCAAGATGAAGAGCCGCGAAGGTACCGTGGTCGACGCCGACGACCTTATGGACGAGATGATCCAAGGCGCCCGCGACGTGGCCGCCGAACGCGGACGCGGCGACATGTCGGCCGAAGAGTCGGAGGAGATAGCCCGCATAGTGGGTCTGGGCGCCCTCAAGTACTTCCTGCTGAAGGTGGATCCCCGCAAGAACATGACATTCAATCCGAAAGAGTCGATAGACTTCAACGGCAACACCGGTCCGTTCATCCAATACACCTACGCTCGCATACGCTCGGTGCTCCGCAAGGCCGCCGAAGCCGGTTACAAGGCCGAAGGCTACGACATGGTGGCTCCGAACGACAAGGAGATCTCGCTCATCCAGCATCTGGCCGACTTCCCCGGTACAGTGAAGGAAGCAGGACGCACATATTCGCCTGCCCTCATAGCCAACTACGTGTATGACCTGGTCAAGGAGTACAACCAGTTCTACCACGACTACAGCATCCTCAACGAGAACGATGCGGCAGTACGCTCACTTCGTCTGGCACTTAGCCACGCAGTGGCCGAAGTGGTCAAGAACGGCATGTGGATGCTGGGCATCGAAGTGCCGGAACGGATGTAGCCAACATTATTTAACATATCCGGGGACATATAATGCGCCGGGTATCCGTTGTTATAACAAGAAACAAACCAAACATCAGTTATTTATGAACAATTATCAAATGAATCCTTACGGATCTTCTTCGCTGGACATGGAAGTGTCGCAGGTGATGAAGCGTGTCTATCTGAAGATGTTCCTCGCCCTGCTGGTGACCTCGGCCGCCGCATGGATCTGCACAACAATACCCCATATTCCCTATTTTCTGGTGTCACACAGATGGGTCTACTGGGGACTTCTGATAGTGGAACTTCTGATGGTGTTCGGCATCTCGGGAGCGGTCCGCAAGATCAGCTCACCGGTGGCGTCGATGCTGTTCTATCTGTTCGCCATACTTAATGGAGTCACGTTCTCGCTTATCTTCCTGGCGTATACGCCGGTGTCGATATTCAAGACGTTCCTCATCACGGCCGGAGTGTTCGGTGCCATGACCATCTACGGCTACTTCACCGAACGCGACCTGACCAAGATGGGCAATTTCCTGTTCATGGCGCTCATAGGACTTATCATAGCGAGCTTGGTCAACCTGTTCTGGGCCAACAGCACCCTTGAGTGGATCGTGTCGATAGGCGGTGTGCTTATCTTCATCGGCCTGACAGCATGGGATACGCAGAAGATCAAGCAGATGGCGCAATATGGAGGCGGAGGCCTTGAGCTGTCGCGCCTTGCCACAATCGGAGCGCTGAGCCTCTATCTGGACTTCATCAACCTGTTCCTTTATCTGCTCCGCTTCTTCGGAAGCTCCCGCGACTAAAGAACAGAGAGCTAATCAGACATAACATCCCCCCTGCGGAATGAGCTTACCGCTACCGCAGGGGGGATGTCATTTTTCAAAAAAGACTCTATCTTCTACTTTTCAAGCAGAACGGTCTTAGCGCCCCAGGCTACGGCCGCATCCAGCACATCGACCAACAACGGCCAGTTGGAGGCCGGCTCTATCTTATGCTTGTAGACTTTCTCAACTGAGATCTTCAGCTTATCCCCGTCGACCGACGCCACAGCTTTAAATGCTCCGGCCTCATTATCGACATCGGCAGACAGCGCATCGAGCGACTTATCGGAGACCCTGTATCCGGCGGGAATTTCAAGTTCAATCTCCGTACGGTATGTCCTCGGCGACGACATATACACGTCGTCGGTACGATTCCGGTCTGACCCGAGTATCTCCATCTGCCCGCTTATCAGCTTACCCACCGGCACTACCAAATTGGGTCCCGCCCGACGCACCATATTATCCATCGAATAGTCGACAGTGTATGACATCACTGAATCGGCCGGATCAACTCCGAGATTCAGGACCTTCAGATCCCTGACTTCGGCCGGATCTTCCTTATGATAGGAATAGACCTCCGCTTTCGCAACGTCGATCCGGGCCTTGCGGATGTCGGCATATCTCGCTTCCCTATCAGCCGCGGCTTTCTTGTTTTCCTTGGGCGCAACGGTGAGTCCATACCGGTTCAGGAAAGCCGCATATCCCTCTACGATATCCTCTTCGGAGAGAACGGACATTGAACCCATTTTGCACGAACCGACGGCATCTTCCCTACGAGTTATGACGAGGCGTGTGCCATTGATCCGCGCAACGAGCGACGACGTGCCGACATTGTCTGCCGGATCAGACATCGGAAACAGAACCGACGCATCGGGGTTGGCCCTGCGCTCCTTGCCGGTCAACGCCGGAACGCCCCTGCGCCCCTGTATAGTATAAGGCACCTCGTCAGGAGCGAAGAATCCTATCGGAGCAAAATAATAGCGTGAACCATTCCCCTGATCGAGATACCACACGGCATCGCGATAGGATATCAGCTGGTCGACAGGCTCGCAATCCTCGTCGGTGGTTATGCCGTAGCCGACATTCAGCTTCGCCTGGTTAAACGTCTTATGCAGATCGGAGACCATGCTCCGTGAAGAGTATCGCCGATTGCCCGACACGATGGCATACATCCATAGATTATATATATAGTCGGTCAATTCCACATCGCTTATCTTCTTCTGTTGATGGAGTTTGAAAAGCTCCTTCTTCAGTTTTTTGCCATCTTTTATACAGAATGATATCCAGTCGCCATTGAATTTCGGATCCACCAAACCTATGTCCCACAGATCCTCATGTATCAACCGCGCATCCGGATTGGCATGCATGCCGTCTTTTTTCGCACTCGGAGGCGTATATGTATATGAATTGGCACGCCTGTTGAACACCTGGAACAGAATCACGGGCGACTGCTGCATCTCATTGTACCACAGGCGGGGATTTTTCCCGTCGATATTCTTCAGCCCGAGGTCGAGTATGTAGTTCTTCTTGTCGTCGACTGATATATCGAAGTCCGGCGCACCGTTGAGCGTGCGGTACTGAGTGGTAAGATCGTCGTCAAGTTCGCAGTGTATCCTGTAGTCGAGAATCGGATAATCGTCTTTCAACACAAACGCCACCGGGGGCAGATGCATGTTCTGAAGCTTAAGCGACGTAAAAACGAATAGGTCGAGTCTGTCACCTATCTCAAGGCCCGGCACCGCAAGCTTCTGACGCTGTTCCTGTCCTTTTTTACCCTGCAGCACATCAATATAGTCGTCGGTATCGACCTCAACCACCCGCCCGTCAGGCTTTATGATTCTGGCACCAAGCGCCTTCCGGGTGTCTTCGCTCTTAAACCCCACATAGTCAGTCTTGTCTCTGACAGAAAAATCAAATTCAGAATAATTTTCAAGAGCCGCCTTGTCGTTGATCAGCACAAGCATGCGGGTAAGCATATCGGCATGTATCTTGGCGTTATTGCCAAGACCGATTATAGAGGAATTAAAGCCGAAAGAGGTCTTTTTCTTAGCATTAATCTCCTGGTACATGGCCAGTATGACCGCCGATTCGCCCTTATATTTATCAGGAATTTCCCCGACGACAAACGAAGGCATGTCGCGTGCATATACTTCGGACTTCACTTCATCCATGAATTCCTTGTATTTCAGGAAATCATCGGCGAAAGAGTGCGCCATTGCCATGGTCAGGCACACGGCAGATATCAGCAAACGTTTCATAGCAAATAGTATTAATGATTTAATTAGTGATTATTTCTATCTGTTGGCCACAGGCATCTTTCCACGCCGACACAGCGCTGTTCCATTCGGGCAACCCCTCCAAAGGAATATCCACGTCATGTATCTCGACCCACTTTTCCATAGTCAGCATGTCGCCGTGGCGGGAAAAAGTGCATGAGAACACCGCATTGGGAGTCTCTGCACGGTATCCGTCGGGCAGATTCACGTCCTTTGCCCCGTCGGGCAGGCGCAGAGAAAACGTGCGCACTATACGGCATGGAAACGGGAGCGCGTAGCCAAGCACACGTCCGTCGGTATCGACCCTGTCAATGAACGGATCGGAAGCCGTGTTCAGATCCACATAGCAGGATCCGTCGGATAGAACCACCGTTTCAGGCACTTTCAACCTACCTTCGAGAGTAGCAACCGTACCGCCGTCGGCGTCGGCATCAAACGCCAAAGTATCTGAAGATATCGATGCACGTACCGACGGAGACATCGCCCTCTTAAGGAATTCCGGACGAAGATGCGTCTTCAGTCTTTCATAAGCCCCGACAAAGTATTCCTTCATATCACCGCTGACTTTACGCACGCCGCATCCTTCAAGCACCCCTTCCTCGCCTATAGTGTAATCGTAGCCTATGGAGTCGGAAGATGCCGAAGGTGCCTGCTTCGGGAATACGCAGTGTGAGAACCTGTCGGGCGCACCCATATCCACCAAAGCATCCTTACCCTGTATGCTGAAAGGGACGTGTCCGGCGGGAATATATTCATTTGTAGCATCGAGCACAATCACGCCGTCATCTTCCGGCACTACGCATACCATGTGGTCATTGGCCGCCAGACAGGGTATGTCGGATATGCCGAACGGTATCTGCCTCGTACCCACCGAAGCGGGATAGGCCTCGATGCCGGCTCCGGACAGCAACGTCGACAGCAACAGGGCCATACCTTTACAATCGCCATACCTTTTCCGCACCACTTCGGCCGGAGTGTCGGGCCTGAATCCGGCCTCTCCCTCCTCATAGGCCACGTAGCGGATATTGCGCTGCACCCATCGGTATATGGCCTCGATTTTTTCCCGCCGACCGCCGGCCTCCTTGCATATATCCCCCAGCAAAGCATCCATGCCGGGAATTGACGTGTCGACCACACCAAGTTCATGATGCCATCGGTAAAGCGAATCCACATCAGGGAAATAGCCGGCCACAATCACGGTAGGCTCTGACTTAAGCACCGACGGGCTACCAGGCTCTTCGACAAAGGGACGCAACCCGGCCATACTGTAGGTAATCACTCTGCCTCCGTCAGGCAGACGCTCATCTGTGCGCACAATACCCTCTTCGGGGAAATTCAGATCTACAAGCCTCAGGTCAGGCATAGAGGCCGGAATCTTAACCTTAAGCGACTTGGCCGCCACAGGGCAGTCCGCAGTCAGAACTATCCGGGACAGGAATGCGGCATCGGTCCAAGTCCGCTTAAACTCCACCTTGGCTTTCTTGCCTTTTTGCCGGAGATAAATGTCGAAGAAGCATACCTTGCTGTCATCGTGGAACACCGAGGGTGAATTGACATTCTTGTACTGGGCCTTTCCTCCCGAAGCTTTGTCGAGCTTTATGACATCGTTGTAAAATACGTGCGGCTGAACCGATCCGGCACGTCGCGTGGCCTCATACTCATGCCTGACGGTGTTTTTAACATGCACTTTATCTCCGGCAGGAACAAATTCATACTCCTCGTAGCCGAATACTATGACAATGTTCTGTTCGGGGATCCGCGCCACTGCAACAATGGACGAAACTGCACAAAACAACAAAAGACTCTTTCTTAACATGGTGTGACAAAAATTGGTACTTCCGCAAAAATAGCACTACTATACCAATAAAATCTAAACTAATGTTTATAGTCCGGGATTTCCGCTCATTTTTCTACGCATCCGGCTTAAATGTACGGGGGAAACCATAAGGATCGACGCTATATCCTTAAGCGACACGATGTCGAATATCTCCGGGTGTTCGGCAAGCAGAAGATTATAGCGTTCTTCGGTAGAATATCTATAGATCTGAACATACCGCTTATATATGGTGCGGTACAACGCCCCGAGCATGGCCTGCTCCAACATCGCTTCCTTACACGAAATAAGTTTTTTAAAGGCAGAGATCGGCACTCTGTATACCTCTGAAGTCCGGCCGGCTATTATAGACACTTCCGATGGAGCCCCAGAACAGGAATTGTAGAAATCAGTCACATATTCGCCGGCAAAAGCAAAGCCACAAACCGCTTCCTCGCCGGATGAGCGCAATGTGGCATATTTAAAATATCCCGAAGCCACATACCCGAAATGTTTCCCGACCTCACCCTCCTGAACGAATTTCTCACCACGCTGATAGACAGTCAGAGAACCGTGTTCCATACAGAATGCATGAACATGGGTCATGTCGATTAGATCGAGGTATGAATTAAACCGCTCCATATATTTAAACCTATGTGAAAGGTATATGCAAATATAATCTTTTCAAACGTCCCGACGACCGGGTTAACACTCTTTAACTCCGGAGAATAAAAGCACTTTCTGTTAAAATATTCTGAAATCTCCGAATCGGAGGTAGATAATTTTCAAAATATGCCGCCAAGTGTTATCTTTGCAGTCACATTTTGATTTATCGCAGGTAAAAAGCTTGAGACGATCTCATTTATATATAATACTTTTGGTGCTATTATGCGCTATCAGCGCGAGCGCGGTAACGAAGCCGATGCCACAAATCCCTGACGGAAACTCCGCAACATCAGGTGCGGAATCCGATTCGATTGTCGGCGAACCGGGCCGTACACTCATAAGCGAGATCGACTCCGACTCCATCGCGGCGGCCTCGCTCCCGGTCTGGGATCCACAGTCAGGGTCGGAGTCCAAGCCGATGATCAGAAAAGAAAAAGTGGACATCGACAATGTGGTCAACTTTTCGGCCAAGGATTCAATGATTATGATCGGCCAGAACAGCGCGTTCATGTACGGCGACGGAGTGATCACCTACGGCGACATCAAACTTGAGGCCGCGGAAATCTCGATGGACCTCAAAAACAACAATGTCTATGCCAACGGAGTACCCGACTCAATAGGAGAGCTTACCGGAACTCCAGTGTTCTCGGATAAAAGCGGTGAGTATGAGTCGAAAACGATGAAATACAACATCCAGTCGGAACGCGGTTTCATCACCGACGTCAACACCCAGCAGGGGGAAGGCTACCTGACCGGAGGCCAGACCAAAAAGATGGAGACAGGCGAATACTACATTAAAGACGCCCACTATTCGACATGCGACCTGCCGACCGACAAGCAGCATTTCTGGTTTCAGCTCACCAAAGGCAAAATGACCCCGGGAAGCAACGTAGTGACCGGACCCGCCTACATGGTGCTTGCCGGACTGCCGTTGCCGCTGGCCGTACCGTTCGGATATTTCCCATTCTCCAAAAGCTACTCTTCAGGTATAATATTCCCTACATTCGGCGACGACTACAACCGTGGATTCTATCTCAGCAACGGAGGCTACTACTTCGCCATCAACGACAATATCGACCTGGCGCTCACCGGGGAAATCTACACCAAAGGATCATGGGGACTCAACGCCCAATCGTCATACGTGAAGCGATATAAATACAACGGCAGCTTCCGCATGAGCTATCTGACCACAATCTACGGCGAGAAAGGGAATCCTGACTACTCGAAGCAGACCAACTTCCAGTTTTTGTGGAACCACTCGCAGGACTCCAAGGCCAACCCGAACATGACACTTTCGGCCAGCGTCAACTTCACCACCAGCGGCTATTCGCGAAACGACCTTGGCAGCTACTATTCAAGCTCATTTACCGAGAACACCAAAAGTTCGACCGTCAACATGACTTACCGCGTGCCCAACTCGAAATGGTCGTTCTCGACCACGGCCAACCTGTCGCAACGCACTTCTGACTCGACCCTGACCGTATCGTTCCCCAACCTGACGGTCACGATGTCGCAGGTCTACCCGTTCAAGCGCAAACGCGCCGTAGGCAAGGAGCGTTGGTATGAAAAAATCAAGATGTCATACTCCGGTCAGTTCCAAAACTCCCTGACCGCCAAGCAGGACGTATTCTTCCAGAAGAGCCTGATCAAGGACTGGCGCAACGGCATGAAACACTCCGTGCCCATCTCCGCCACCTTCAACCTGTTCAAATATATCAACTTGACTCCGTCAATCTCACTTAACGACCGCATGTACACGTCAAAAGTGCGCCGTCAATGGGATCCGGGAGCATCGGCCGAAGTGTGCGACACCACTTACGGATTCTACAACGTGTGGGACTTCAACGCTTCAGTGTCGCTGGACACCAAGATATACGGATTTTTCCAACCGATGAAGTTTCTCGGCGACAAGGTCAAGATGATCCGCCACGTGCTCACGCCTACTGTGTCATTTTCGGGCGCCCCCGACTTCTCGTCGTCATTCTTCGGATACTACGGCAACTACGAGTATATGAACGCCAACGGCGAAATGGTGCGCAGGAAGTACTCGATGTTCCCCAACGGCCTTTACGGAGTACCCGGGCAGGGAAAATCCGGGACTGTAAGCGTGTCGCTCGCCAACAACCTGGAGATGAAAGTGAAATCGGACAACGACAGCACTGGAGAGAAAAAAATCTCCCTAATTGAGAATTTCACTGTGTCGCAGAGCTACAACTTCGCCGCCGACTCGATGAACTGGAGCAACATCAACACATCGCTTATGCTCCGTCTGACCAAGAACTTCAATCTAAACCTCAATGCCACCTGGGACGTGTACACCTACCAGCTATCGCCGACCGGCGCTCCGGTGCGCGTCAACGTGCCGCGATGGAAGGCGGGAAAGGGCATCGGTAAGCTGTCGAGTACAGGAACGTCATTCTCCTACACGTTCAACAACAACACCTTCAAGCGAGGAAAGGACAAGGATAAGAAGAACGGCAAAAACAACGACGACGAAGAGGAAAACTGGGACGGCGACCAACGGTTTGACAACAAGAGAAACCGCAACGGACATTCACACGACGACGATGAAGAGCCGGAGATGGGTGCCGACGGCTATATGAAATGGAGCGTGCCGTGGAGCTTCACGTTCAACTATTCAGTCAACTACAGCTATGGATCATTCAACAAAGAGAAGCTCGAATACAACGGCCGGATTACCCAGAACCTCAGCTTCTCCGGAAGCATACAGCCCACCAAGAACTGGAACTTCGGCTTCTCAGCCAGCTATAACTTCGACACCAAGAAGATAGCCTACATGAACTGCAACATATCACGCGACCTGCACTGCTTTGCCATGACGGCGAGCTTCATACCCGTGGGTCCGTACAAAAGCTACAACTTCCACATAGCCGTCAAGTCGTCTCTTCTATCAGATTTGAAATACGACAAGCGGTCATCCTACTCCAACGGCGTTACCTGGTATTAGACACAGTATAATAAATAATAATCCAATTAACAAAAACGCCTTTTATTTGCAAAATATGGTTATATAATGCTTAAGCGGCGACCTTTTTAGGCCGCCGCTTTGTTTCATTTCAAAGCTTCCTGATAAAGCCGGTCCGGATGCAGGCATACAGCCTGGCATCGACCTGGACAGGCGGGGGCTTATATTGAGAGTGATGATGTTTTAAGTTTTGAAGCCAGACGGCTTCTGCAGTGGATGTTTTTTATAGACCCGATCAGGTCCGGTGGAATCTCTGACCATCGGACCTGACGGCTTTTAACCGCCGACCGACACCTGCGATATCTGATACAAAGCATTAGTACTTTGGCAGATAATTGCTTTTTAAATGAAAAAGTCATAACTTTGTGAATAATAATCCGCCCTCAGCGGACTGTCAATGTCCAGCACCGCGAATATAGTCGGATTACAGACCAATTAAAGACAATAATAGACTGATTATGCTTCAACGAATCACAACACTTGCTGTCGCCACCCTGACAGCCACCGCCTCGGCCCTCGCATGCACGAGCCTTATCGCCGCTCCCGGCGCGACCGCTGACGGAAGTTCACTGATCACTTACGCGGCCGACTCCCACAGCTTATACGGCGAACTGTACAGCACACCTGCCCAGGACCATAAAAAAGGTGCCATGAGAAAGGTATATGACTGGGACAGCGGTAAATATCTCGGCGAGATACCCCAGCCACGCCATACATACGCTACCATAGGCAACATGAACGAGCACGGTCTGGCCATCAGCGAGAGCACATGGGGAGGCCGCGAGGAACTTATGGACACCACCGGAATCATTGACTACGGATCGCTGATATACATCACTCTCGAACGCGCCAGAACAGCCCGTGAAGCCATCAAGGTGATGACCGACCTGGTAAAGGACTACGGCTATGCCAGCGAGGGCGAATCATTCTCCATAGCCGACGGCAAAGAGGCCTGGATCATGGAGATGATCGGCAAAGGCGGCAAAAGCAAGGGAGCCGTATGGGTGGCGCGTCGCATACCCGATGGCATGATCTCCGGACATGCCAACCATGCCCGCATACATACATTCCCGCTCAATGACCCCGAGACTCTCTATTCTCCCGACGTCATCGACTTTGCGCGATCGCAGGGATATTTCGACGGTAAAAACGAGGACTTTGACTTTTCACGCGCATACGCTGTCACCGACTTCGGAGCACTCCGCGGATGCGACGCCCGCGTGTGGTCGTTCTTCAAAAAGCAGGGAGCCGACATGGACAAGTATCTGCCGTGGATCATGAGCGGCGACGGCGAGCCGATGCCCCTGTGGGTCAAACCGGCCAAACCGCTCAGCGTCCGCGACATGCAGTGGGCCATGCGCGACCACTTCGAGGATACACCGTTTGACATGACCGGAGACATAGGCGCAGGCCCGTTCAAAGTGCCCTACCGCTGGCGTCCGATGACATTCACCGTAGACAGCGTGGAATACACCCATGAACGCGCAATCGCCACACAGCAGACAGCGTTCACCTTCGTGGCCCAGCTCCGCGACGACGTCCCCGCCGAGATGAAAGGAATCCTATGGTTCGGAGTCGACGACACGAATACCTGTGTCTACGTGCCGATGTACTGCTGCGTCACCGAAGTGCCCCGATGCTACGCACCCGGCAACGGCGACATGCTCACCCTGTCGTGGGACGCCGCCTTCTGGGTGCACAACTACGTCGCCAACCAGGCTTATAACCGTTATTCCCAGATGATACCCGACATACGACGTGTGCAGAATTCACTTGAAGACCGCATGGAAGCCGGCGTAAAGGAGATTGAGGCCAAAGCTTCGTCAATGAACGCCACCGACCGCAGCCTCGCGCTCAGCAGATTTTCCGACGAATGGGCGGAACAGTCGACCAAAGAGTTCAAACAGCTCGGCGACTATCTGTTTGTGAAATTCCTCGACGGCAACATCAAGAAAGAGACAGCCCCCGGAGAATTCATGCGCACACCCGAAGGCCAGTGCGCATCACCCCAGTTCGGCGGCTACTCCGACGACTACTTCCGTTCGGTAGCCGAAGATGCCGGCGAACGTCTGAAAGTTAAAGAACCTACGTTTAACAAATAACATTCGCCGTTATGTCAAGAATGCCGGAGGAGATGCCCGACATCACGTTGTTGGGCAACCAAGGAACAAAATATCCCACGGAATATGCACCGGAAGTGCTTGAGACCTTCATCAACAAGCATCCTGACAATGAATATCTCGTGACATTCACATGTCCGGAATTCACATCGCTTTGCCCAAAGACCGGACAACCGGACTTTGCCAAAATAATCATCAACTATATCCCTCGGGAGAAAATGGTGGAGAGCAAAAGTCTGAAACTTTACCTGTTCAGCTTCCGCAATCATGGCGACTTCCACGAAGACTGCGTCAACATCATCATGAAGGATCTCGTGAAGCTTATGGATCCAAAATATCTTGAAGTCATAGGGCTGTTCACGCCACGAGGGGGGATCAGCATCTATCCGTTTGCCAACTACGGCGACCGTGAACATCAGGACCTGGTAAAGTCGAGGCTTCTGGCATCGTTCAGGAATAACTTCTAACCGCACGCAACATCGACCATCATGCATATTATAAAGACAGCATTGACACTTCTGACGGCATCGGTATGCGCTTCGGCAGCATCGGCCGAAGAACCGCTTAAATATGTCGATACCCGTGTCGGGACCGCGGCCAGCGAGACTCATACCGCCGGACTGTTCGGCAAAAGCACCGAGGAGTACGGCCAAACGCTGCCCGCAGTGCTCGAACCCAACGGCATGAACTTCTGGACCCCGCAGACGCAGGACACCGAACAGAAATGCAAGGCTCCGTACTACTACAAGCACGACCGTATGCAGGGATTCCGCAACAGCCATTGGATCACAGGCGGCTGCACCCAGGACTACGGTAGCATGACGCTCATGCCGCTGAGCGGCCTACTTGTGTGTCAGCCCGAAGCCCGCGCCGCCAGATTCAGCCACGACAGCGAGACTGCCACACCCGCCTACTATTCCGTAGAGTTTCCCGACGAAGGAATCACCTCGGAGCTGACCGGAAGATCACGTTCGGCCATGTTCCGCTTCACTTACGACAATGGGGGCGACGCATACATAGTGGTCAATCCCAACAGCGACGAGGGTGAAGGATACATAAAAGTCGACTCCGTAAACCGTCGTATCATAGGCTATAACCCTGTCCACCGAATCTATCAAGGATGGGGAGAGGCCGCCGGATTCAACGGCTACTTCATCGTGGAGATAGACCATGAACTTACCGGTGCAGGCACGTTCAAGGACGAGAACGTGTATCAGGGACAGCACGACATAAGCGGAACCACCGGCATAGGTGCCTACTTCAAATTCAAAGTAAATCCCGGCGAACAGGTCAAGGTCAAAGCAGCGTCGTCGTTCACAGACATTGACGGAGCCATGGCCAATCTGCGTGCGGAAATACCGCATTGGGATTTCGACAAGACCCGCTCAGAACTTGAAAGTATCTGGAACCGCCATCTAAGCTCAGTGACCGTAGAGTCGCCCTCCGACATAGAAAAGTCGAAATTCTACGGAGCCATGTACCGTGCATCGTTCCTACCGCGCACCATGAACGACGTCGACGGGCGCTATCCCTCGTTCGCCACAGGCAATCCCATACTCACCATGGCCGACGGCTCCACATATTACGACGACTACAGCATGTGGGACACATACCGCGCCCTGCATCCGCTCATCACCCTTCTCGAACCCACGAAAAGCGGGGATATGATGCAGTCGCTCGTGCTGAAAGCCGAACAAGGTGGATGGTTGCCGATATTCCCCTGCTGGAACAGCTACACCGCAGCTATGATAGGCGACCACTGCATAGCCGCCATAGGCGACGCATACGTCAAAGGTGTCCGTAATTTCGACATCGCCACCGCTTACAGATATATGAGGAAGAATGCCTTCGAATCGCCGTCAGACTCAGCCGACTACAAAAACGGAATGGGACGACGCGCACTCACCTCATATCTCAAATACGGCTATATACCGCTTGAAGACAGCGTAAAGGAAGCATTCCACCAACGTGAACAGGTGTCGCGCACGCTTGAATACGCCTTTGACGACTTCGTGCTGTCGGAGGTGGCCCGGCGCCTGGGCAAGACCGCGGATGCCGCCGAGCTGGCGTACCGATCAAAAAACTACCGCAACGTAATCGACCCCTCTACCGGCTATGCCCAGGGGCGCCATGCCGACGGCCGATTCCTCACCGACGACAATGCATTTGACTTTGCAAAATTCATCACTGAGGGAGCACCGTGCCACTACACATGGTATGTGCCCCACGATCCGGCAGGACTCATGGAAGCCATGGGCGGCCGCGACATGTTTGCCGCCAAGCTTGACTCCATGTTCACCGAACGGCGCTACTGGCACGGCAACGAGCCATGCCATCAGGTGGCCTGGATGTTCAACTATGCCGGAAAACCCTGGCGCACACAAAAAGAGGTGCGCCACATTATGGATACCGAATATTTCAACTCTCCCGGAGGCCTGTCGGGCAACGACGACGCCGGCCAGATGTCGGCCTGGTACATATTCGCGGCCCTCGGCTTCTACCCGGTGTGCCCCGGCACCCCATACTACATGATCGGCTCGCCGACTTTCCCGAAAGCCACCATCCATTTTGACGACGGCAAAGAATTCGTAATCGAAGCCCGTGGGGCATCGTCCGAAAACATCTACATCCAGTCGGCGCTCCTCAACGGACAACCATACGACAAGAACTACCTCAGCCATTCCGACATAACCGGGGGCGGACGGTTTGAAATCCAGATGGGACCTGAGCCAAACCCGCATTGGGGCACCGTCAGTTTAACAGATTAACATCATACTTCCCAAATGACCATGACAAGTATAAAGACTGTATTAGCGACCGCATCCATGGCCCTATGCCTGGCCGGATGCACAGGGTCAGGACAAAACAACGTATATGACATCACCGACTACGGCGCGGTGGCAGGCGACTCGGTCGACAATGCCCAGGCCATACAGAAAGCCATCGCCGAATGTTCGGCCAACGGAGGCGGCACGGTAGTTGTGCCGGCCGGCAAAAGCTTCATGGCCGGACCCTTTCATCTGGCCTCATACGTAGAACTGCGGCTGGAACCAAACTCGCGCATTTTAGCCAATCCCGACGAGAGCGTGTACACAGAGAGCGCATTCGGCGACAATCGCGGCGAAGGTATGATGTGGATCTCCGGGCGCGACCTGACGCAGGTGTCCATCACCGGCACAGGTACCCTCGACGGCAACGGAGTGGCATTCATGGGCGCCGAACTCGACGATTCCTACGAGCTTAAGCCGGTGACCGACTTCGATCCACGCCCGCACCTGCTGACTTTGATCAATGTCGACCGTACCGTGATCCGCGACATCACCATACGCAATTCGGCATATTGGACAGTGCACCTGATCGGATGCTACGACGCCACCATCGACGGCATATCGCTGCTCAACAACCTGAAGATACGTAACGGCGACGGCATCGACCTGGACCACTCCCGCAAAGTGCGGATCACCGGATGCTTAATCGAGAGCGGCGACGACTGCATCTGCCTTAAGAACCGCCGCGAATGGGAGCAGTATGGACCGTGCGAGGACATCGTGGTGACCAACTGCATAATGACTTCCCGCTCATGCGCCGTAAAAATAGGATCCGAGAACATGGACAGCATCGACAACGTGCTTTTCGACAACTGCATCATCAAGGACAGCAACCGCGGCATAGGCATCCAGAACCGCGATGAAGGAACCGTGACAAACGTCACGTTCGCCAATATGCACGTGGACTGCCATCTGTACTCCGACGTGTGGTGGGGTAAATCCGAGCCGATCTACGTCACTTCCTATCCCCGCGCCGTGGGCAACCACAAGGATGCCGGCTGGCGTTTTCCCAAAGGCGCCACCGAAGGCAAATGTGGCGAAGTCAGCGACATACGGTTCATCAACATATCCTGTATCAGCGAAAACGGAGTGTTTATCGGATGCGACACCCCCGGAAAAGTGCGCGGGCTTGAGTTTGACAATGTAGACCTGAAACTTATCTCACGCACCGACTTTCCGAAAGGCGTCTACGACAAACGCCCATGCGTGGGTGAGGGTTTCGTCAACGACGATATCTACGGCTTTTACATCGACAATGCCTCCGACATTGACATAGACCGGTGCACACTGACATGGGGCGCCCCTTCGCTGGCAAAACAGGGAGGATTCTCCACTCAGCTGAATGCCCGACGCGTGAAAATCAAGAATGAGGAGATCAGAATCGAATCAAACAAATAACTGACAAAAACAATCTACGATATGAGAAATATAATCCTCTACGACGACCCGGATCTTCGGGAGAACCTTCTGCCGATAACGTTCACCCGTCCGATGGCCGACATAAGGTTCGGCATAATGACCATACGCCAGAAATGGGAACTCGCATTCCCCGGCCAATACTCCTACAGCACGGCCGACTACCTTACCGTCAAATTTCCGGTCAAAGAGGTCAACACACTCGACGACTACTACATAGCTGGAAATGTCTGTCCGAACGACGAGCTGGTACGCTGTCTTGAGACTCTGCCTCAGAACACCGCCATAAAGTGCGGCGACCGAATATTGGCCCGCCATGGAAAGTCGTATGACACATCGGTGGAAATCACCGAGATGCCGATGATGCTCAATTCGCTGACCGACATATTCATGCATAATGAGGAAGCTCTCGTCATGGACTTCAAGGCCATGACACGCGGACGCTATTCGCAACCGCTAAGCCCGACATGTACCGTGATCGGCGACCCGCTCTTCCCCGACGGCACTCCCAAGATATTCCTCGAACCGGGAGCCACCGTGGAAGGTGCCATCCTCAACGTGTCGAAAGGCCCGGTCTATGTGGGCAATGATGCCGAGATCATGGAAGGGTCATGCGTCAGGGGGCCGTTGGCGCTCTGCGAACATGCATACGTCAACATGGGCACTAAAATTTATGGAGCCACCACCATAGGCCCATACTGCAAGGTCGGCGGCGAACTCAACAATGTCGTTATGATAGGCTACAGCAATAAGGCCCACGACGGATTTTTAGGCAACGCGGTGATCGGCGAATGGTGCAACCTCGGAGCCAACTGCGTGGCTTCAAACCTCAAGAACGACTACTCCGAAATCAAGCTCTGGAACTATCCTGCCCACCGCTTCCTCCGTACCGGACTTCAGTTCTGCGGACTGATCATGGGCGACCATACAAAGGCCGGAATAAACACCATGTTCAACACGGCCACAGTGGTCGGTGTCGGATGCAACATCTACGGCTCCGGATTTCCCCGCAACTTCGTGGCCTCGTTCAGCGAGGGCGGCGCTTCTGGATTCGACGACGTGTCGCTCAACAAGTTCTTCGACATAGCCCGCAGGGTCATGGCCCGCAGGCACGTCGAGCTGACGGAAGCCGACATGGACATATTCCGCTCAATATATGAGATAGCCGAGACATATAAATGATGAATCCCAACGACGTATTCAACATCCGGATCGAGGATTTCAACTATCCTCTGCCCGACGAGCGGATAGCAAAACATCCCCTCGCCGAACGCGACAGCTGCAAGCTCCTGCTGAGGCGCCACGGAGGCCACATCTCGGAACATGTGTTCAAGGAGGTGGCCGGACTGCTTCCCGACGACTCGATGCTCGTCTATAACGACACCCGCGTGATCAATGCCCGCCTGCGCTTTCAAAAGGCGGAAGGAGGATCCACTATAGAGATATTCTGTCTGGAGCCGGTTCTGCCGTCGGACTACGCGCTCAACCTGTCGTCGGCCTCGTGCTGCGAATGGCTCTGCTTCGTCGGAAATTCAAAACGCTGGAAATCGGGCAATCTGACCCGTCAGGTAAGCATCGACGGCAACGAAGTCCGGGTAAGCGCCGAACGGGTGCGCCGCGACGGCAACGCCTCAGTCATCCGGTTCAGCTGGGACTCGACTGACGCCACATTCTCCGACATACTTCTGGCCATGGGGGAAATACCGATACCTCCCTACCTCAACCGTGCCACCGAACAGTCGGACACCACCGACTATCAGACAGTCTACAGCCACTATGACGGCTCAGTGGCAGCGCCCACTGCCGGACTGCACTTCACCGACAACCTGCTGTCGGAAATCGCGGCACGTGGCATACCTTCGCGACAAGTCACACTGCATGTCGGCGCCGGAACGTTCCAGCCCGTAAAGAGCGAGAGCATCGGCGAACATGACATGCACAGTGAATTCATAGCCGTGAGCAGAGATTTCTTAGCCGAACTCGCCGCTACCGACCGCAGAGTGATCGCCGTAGGCACCACCTCGGTACGCACACTCGAAAGCGTTTACCATATCGGATGCCTCATCAGTCAAGGCAAATGGACCGGACAGGTGCCGCAATGGTACCCCTATTCGTCAGATCACCCAGGTCTAAGCACTGAAGAAGCCTTGCGCCACGTGGTCAGCTATCTCGACCGTGAAGGCTCGGACACGCTCATAGCATCTACCCGCATAATCATAGCCCCCGGCTATACCTTCCGCATAGTGAAGGGAATGATCACCAACTTCCATCAGCCACAGTCCACACTGCTACTGCTGGTTTCGGCATTCGTAGATGGAGAATGGAGAGAGATGTACGACTTCGCGCTGTCCAACGATTTCCGCTTCCTGAGCTACGGAGACGGATCGCTGATTTTTCCATGATGCCAAAATCATAGAAGGGTACAAATTAGAGAGCAAATCAATTATTTGTCAATTAACCCCATACACATGGTATTTTAAGCCTATATTAAGCCATAATAATGCCGTCGGTTAATAGGAGCAGGATACTTTTGCATCAAAAAGCATCCTGCTCCTACTTTAAATAACCATAACCTTAACAAAGAAATGACAGCGATACATTGGATCAAACAGTCCGGCCTGCTTCTGGCTATATGCACAGGCCTTTGCGGAACCGGCACCATGAACGCGGCGTCCGATTACTGGAATTCCAATACACATTTGATGCCCCTACGCCTGCCTCCGGCCCCAAAAGGACATAAGCCGGAGTATCTCGACCTGAATAAGGATGGCAAAGTCGATGCCATAAAGACTATGACCCATGGCGGCGTACCGGTTCTGTGGCTTGACGACGACGGCAACATGAGGCCCGGCGACACAGAAGGCGACATGATCAACGACTGCCTTCTTATAGACCGCAATAAAGACGGCTTATTCGGAAGTCACGGCGACCTTATCATAGATTGGGTGGACGAGAACGGCGACGGCAAAGCCGACATGCAGATAGTGATCGACTATCCGGATAAGAAATCGGAAACAGGAGGACACTACATGATTATCCGCGACCTCGACAATGACAACATATTCAACTACATCAACTTCAACGACTTCAAACTTCACTGTTGGGACCACGTGGGTCTGTCGGATTTCTATGAAGACTACAGCGGACATACCATGTTTATGAAAGTACATGCGCCGACATACGCTCTTAAAGACCTCCGACTCAACTGGGAAAATCCATTCCTGTTTTATGATCCGGACCGCGACGGACTGACGGAAATGGCCATAAGAATCATGGATTCACCCAAACCCCGAGGCAACGCCGACTGGGTCTCCATAGCCGTGGATCTCGACAACGACAACACCACGGGCAACGAATTTGACTTCGACATGACCATAGGATTCCAGGGCGGAGGATTTGACTATAGCGATCAAGTACATCCGGTGAAAAATGTTCAGGGGCTGCCAGAATCGGATCAATTCTTCATGGACCCGCGTTTCCGCCAATTGACCGAGCTGGTCTATCCCGACCACGAAGCGGCTTGGAACCTGATATTCAACCGAGGCAAGTGGAAACGAGTAAACTTCGTCTATGACGAGGACGACGACAACGGCCGATGGGAGCGTGTCGAGTTCTATGAACCGCGCGACCCATTTAATATCGGATGGAAAAACCTTGGCGTGGACAACAACAAACAGAGCGACGCATCAGGCGACAGAGGCGAATGGGACCTCGACAATTCCGGCGGGGGCAAGCTCTATCTAAGCAAGTTTGACGGCAGGCTCCACCTATACGGAGCCGAATCCGGAGTATGGCGCATCGACCAGAATGCCTCTTACTTCCAAGGATGGGACCGCCTTTGGATGGGGCAGGACTTCTATCCAAAATCGTTCGCCACCGTACTGTACAGCGACACCAACGGCAACGGATTCATAGACCATATCGAATATGACCTTGACGGCGACACCGCGACAGAGACAAAAATAGACTTCAACGAACTGGGCATCGACGACCGATGCGAGCTGATCGACATATCCGGATTCAACTACTCCGACTTTAACGGCCTTGCGTCGCGTATGGCCGACGGCATCTGGTCAAATGCCATGGAAGCCGTCAAGGTGGCACGGCAATACGGACTCAACCCCAACTGGTATGCGAAATGGATGACAGCCAGCACCACACGCGAGAAATATGCCCATGGATATTGGCTCGCATTCTATATCTACAAAGATCTTGAGGACATGTTCGTCTCCAGAGGCGACGAAGAGAGCCTTAAGCTACTCAACCGCGCATACTATGGCGGCGACTGGAGTGTTGTCGCCACGAAAGGAGAAGAAGGGTTCGCCTTCTTCACACCCGAGGAGACGGCCACCATCAGAACCTCGGCAAAAACCGCATGGGGAAAAAAGATAGTCAAGCAAATGCAACGCAACATCAATGAACGCCGGAGACATGAGCTTCAGGTGCCGGATATACCAGGAGGACATTTCCATGACTACTTCTGCCCGCTACACAATCAGCAGCTCACATTCAGGTGGGACTCACCTAAAGCCCACCTGTGTACGGCCTGCGGCAAAGCATGGGAAGGCAATGATCGTTTTGACTGGGCCTGGATATATCAGATCCACTTCCTCAACCGCGACTACATGTATCAATGCATGTACCTGTACCTGGCCACCGGCGACCGTAAGTATGCCGGCTACATAAAGGATATGCTGCTTGACTATGCTTCGAAATACGACGGATGGTTTGAACACAACTCCGGACGGCAAGCCACCGACAAGCACAGCGGCAAAGCCTTTGCCCAAAGCCTCGACGAGGCATCATGGGCCACAAAGACCGCAATGGCCTACAAAGCGATAAAATCCACACTTAACGACAAAGAAATTAAAGCAATCGAAGATGGCTATCTGCGCCCGGCCTCCAGACTACTGCTAAACCGTCCGGCGGAGGCCAACTGGCAGATGTGGCACAACAGCGGCCTCGCGGCATTAGGCATAGCTCTTGAGGATGACTCCATCGTGGATATAGCCGTCAATAAGCCCCGCTACGGCTACCACTATCTTGTAGGAAAACATAAAAATGCCGACGGATGGATCAACGAGGGTTCGCCCCACTACCATTATTATCCTCTTGAGGCACTGATATTCACGGCCAGGGCAGTGGACTGCCGCGGATACGCACTGTTCGATCCGGATCTGCACGACATGTTTGCGGAACCTGTCAAGGGGACGTATCCCGACCTCTCGTTTCCCGCTCATAGCGACGGATGGTACGGAGCCAACCTGCTGTCACAAACCGCACTGTATGAACTTGCATCCGCAAGATTTACCGACAGGCTTATGCACGACGTACTCTCAATGGCTTACAACCATAAAAAACGTTGGGATCCGGAAGCACTCCTCAACGGCCACGACTACGGAAAAAGCTCCGTCGGAAGACTGATCCAGCCAAGCTATTCATTTGACCAATCCGGCTTCTGCCTACTGCGCAACGGCGGACGCACCGTAGTGCTTAAGTTCGGAGGTAACGGAATCGGGCACGGACATCCGGACAAACTGTCGCTCACCATCCATGACGGCCACCGTGAACTTATATCCGACTTCGGGACATCAGGCTACGGGACTCCCGACTATCTCGGTTGGTATAAACGGTCATTGTCGCACAACACAGTCACCGTCGACGGCAAAGACCAGCAACGAAGCACGGGACGTCTTCTGAAATTTGAGCCATCGGCCACCGGCGGATATGCCGAAATGGCTACTTCCGACGCATATCCCGGAGTGAACATGAGCCGAAGCGTCAGACTTGACGGGAAAGAGATAACCGACAGATATACATGCACATCCGACTCCTCGCATACTTATGAATATGTATTATTGTTCAACGATCGACCTACCGCAGATGCGATACCGGCAAAAGGACCTGAATACACGGCCGAAGTCTATGACCGCATCCGCAATACCGAGACATATCCCTACAACGGCGGAGGCATCACATTCACCACTCCCGACCTGACCCTGTCCATTACAATAGGCGACGGTAATGTAGAAAGCATCACTCTCGGAGAAGCACCAGGCATACCATCCAATCCTACCGTCAATGACGGACCCGGAGCAGGCGACCACCCTGCCCTACCATGCTATCCGCTGATAATTAAGATGACTGGGAAGAGCATGGCTGTCGATGCGAAATGGGTCATGGCCAATTGAGCGCAGGCGGGGAGCTTGAACTTTATTAAGCGGTAATTTGTTAAAAGTTTATGTTTAAAATTACGAAAATTTCGTAATTTTGCGATGAAGACCACTATACATTGTCTAACATAAACTTTTTTACTACAATGAACATCGACACTATCGGCTATAATGCCGGACTTATCTGGAATGCCCTCAACGAGGCAGACGCTCTTGGCGTAAAGCAGCTTAAAAAAGTCACTAAGCTGAAAGACAAAGAGATGCATCTGGCTTTAGGCTGGCTGGCTCGTGAAGGCAAAATCCTGATTGCTGAGAACGAGGACGAAAAGGACCTCATAATCTCGTTGGCTAAATAACATAGCACTACCTACAAAACTTTTCAGACGGCTAAAGCGACTGGACGACAGCGGCTTTAGCCGTTGTTGCCACTATATGACGCTAACGGACCTGAAAACGCCGTCCGACAACATTCCATGAAAACAGCGCCAGGCATACGGTGACTACTGCAATTGTCAGCAACAGCCATACGGCCCCCATCCTTTCAGGCAGACCAAGCCATACGGCGGACTGTATGACCGGAAAATGAAACAGATAAATGTCGTAGGACAGGTCATCGCCCCGGCTCAATCGCGCACCCCAACTTCCGACAAGCGAAACCCATACCACTAACGAACCGGCAACAAATGGCTGGAGAACCGTATGATATACCAACGAATCGCCACAGAACGCCACCAGAAGCAGACATACCGCCAATATCCACCACTTATATCTACGGAACTCATTCCAATAGCTGTTGATAAGGGCACCTACGTAGAAAAACACGAACACCGTGCCGAACTGACGCGCCAGCATAGCATATACGGAGTGTTCATCGGAGGCAAAGCTGAGCAACAACATTCTGAGGCATATCAAGGAACCGACAATGCCCCACAACAGCATCCTTCCACGGTCACGGCCAAGCCGCACGACGAGCCGATAGACCAACGGCACGGAAAGATAACACAGCCATTCGCCTTTCATCGTCCATAATGATCCGTTGACAGCATCGGTTACAAAATCCGGACCTTGAAACACACCGGGCAAATCAGGTTGAAGGAAATTAAGGAAAGCCAAATTGGCCATCAGATACTTATAAAATCCTGAATCGCAGAAATACTCCGTTACCGAAAGCGTGCTGACCGCTACAAGCGAAACCGCGGCCACGACCACTATAAATATATATGAGGGCATAATCTTACGGACACGCCTGGAAAGATATCCGCGCATCGACGGATGCCTGTCGAAAGATGGAAACATCAAGAATCCGCTCAATGTAAAAAAGCACCCTACCACGACGTTCACACTCTGCAACGCGGGATAAGCGATGCCCGTAAGCACCGAAGCATGGGATATCAGCACACAGAAACTAAGATAGTATCTCACGACATTCATATTATTGTCGCGTGATATGGAATTAAATATTAACCCATTGCCGTTTCTCATCCTGACGTTCCGGAAAAATGTGCATATATTAGGGATTGATACCTTATGATGCAAAAAAAGAGCCTAACTCGTTGAGTTAAGCCCTTTCGCTTGATGCTCAGTCGGGGTGAGAAGACTCGAACTTCCGACCTCCACGTCCCGAACGTGGCGCGCTGCCAACTGTGCTACACCCCGAGCGCGATTTGCGGAGGCAAAGTTAATGCTTTTTTGTGAATTGACAACTAAAAATGGCAAAAATTTTCTTACCTTTGTCTCTATGAAAGGTAACGATGGGAAATATATGCGCCTGCTGCTCGGTGTAGCGGCTCTGTTCATATTGGCCGCCTGCGCCTCAATAGGGCGTCCCGGCGGTGGCGAATATGACTATGTCCCCCCGAAATTCGTAAAAAGCACTCCGGCCATAGGTGAAAAGAACGTGAGCCGCAACCGTATAAACATCGAGTTTGACGAAAACGTACAGATAGAGGATGTCATAAACAAAGTGGTAGTGTCGCCGGCACAGAAGACTATGCCGGCCATCAATGCCAACGGCCGCCACGTGTCGGTCGAGCTCCGCGATACGCTCCTGCCCGACGTCACCTACACCATCGACTTTTCCGACGCCATACGCGACCTTAACGAAAGTAATGTGCTCGACGGATTTGCCATCGACTTTTCGACTGGAAACACCATCGACTCCATGCGCATCTCCGGCATGGTGTTCGAGGCAGGCACACTCGAACCTGCCCAGGGAATGCTCGTAGGGGTCTACAGCGACCTCTCAGACACAGCCATAACCACGCTGCCGATGGAGCGCATAGCCAAGACAAACCAGTTGGGACAGTTCACCATCCGCGGACTCAAACCCGGCGAATACCACATATTCGCGCTCAACGACCTCAACCGCGACTACCATTGGGACCGCACGGAAGACATAGCATTCTACGACATGACCATATCGCCCGCCATACGCGATTCAGTGGTGGCCGACACTATAGTCAACGCCGTAGGTCAGGATTCAATAGTGTTCAGGACACTGAGATACTACACACCCGACGACATCCTACTGACATGGTTCAACGAAGGATATCAGGCGCAGTACCTTAAGGACTACTCGAGGCCGACCCAGCGCCGGCTGCTCATCAACTTAGGCGCACCTTCGGACACGCTCCCGGAAATCACACTGGCCAACGGCCCTATGTCAGGGCTCAACATACGCGAATGGGCAAAACTGAACTCCAATCCCACCCGCGACACTCTGGAATATTTCATCACCGACACCACCCTTCTGGCACAGGACACCCTCATGCTGGCCATGCACTACCTGCGTACGGACACAGCCCAGATGCTCACCTGGGGCGACGATACGGTCAAAGCCATATACAAAGCGCCGCATGTAAGCAAAAAAGAGGCCAAAAAGCAGCAGAAAGCCAAAGAAGAAGCCAAGGAGAAGCGCCGTCTGAAAATGGCACAGTCGCTTCTGCCCGACACTCTGCGTGAGGATACCCTGTACCTGAATCCGCTCCTTCGCGACACTCTGCGGCTCGATTCCCTTATAGGCCCCGACTTGACATTCATCAACTTCCAGTCAAAAGGGAGCTCGACCCAAGAGATATATCTGCCCTTGCGCTTCACTGTCGACCAGCCGCTCGACACGATAATCCAAAGCGGCATCCACTTCGAGATGATGCGCGACACGCTCTGGGACACCATCGCGGCCCCGGCACTCGTTCCCGACGACTCATTAGGCCTGGGACTTCTCAAATACCGGATGGACTACACATGGAAACCGGGTACAAAATACAGACTGACGATCGATTCGGCGGCGATAGTAGGCATATATGACGAATGGAACAAGCCGTACAGTCTTGAATTCACCACCCGTGCGCTTGAGGACTATTCGGCCCTGTTCTTCAATGTAACAGGAGTTACCGACTCCGCTATAGTAGAAATAATCGGCAAGGACGACAAACCGGTGATGAGCGCCCCGCTTAAGAACGGAGTGGCAGAATTCCCCTATCTGCAGCCCGGCGACATATATGCGCGCCTGTTCATCGACCGCAACGGCAACGGCAAGTACGACACCGGAAACCTGCTTGAACATATCCAGCCGGAAGAGATGTTCTATTTTCCAAAGAAACTGACCTTAAAGAAAAACTGGGATGTGGAACAGTCGTGGAATATCTATGAGACTTCTGTAGACATGCAGAAGCCCAAAGAACTGGTAAAGAACAAGCCGAAAGAGAAGAAGAAACGACGCCGCAACCCCGACGGATCATACGTCAAGGAGGACAACGACGAAGAATATGACGATGAAGAGGAGGACTACGGCTATGACGAAAACTTCTTCGGCCCCGGCAACCGCAACGGCACAAGCAATGTAGGCGACTATAACTATCTGAACAACCTGCGCCGCTAAAACCTTGCGCATCCCGGATACCATAACACATAAACTACCAATCATTTTCAACGGCAATGGCGATATTGGACAAGGAGACAGTAAAATCCCCGCAACGCTCACGGTTAGGCTTAAGCATCGACCGCGGATTCCTGCACGTCATGGTCAAGGACTCCATAGCCGATGCCCCGCTATATGCCGGATTTCCGCTCGACATGAGCGTCGGATCGGAATCAAAGGCTCTGGAAGAGATAATATACAGTAACCCTATCCTGCTGTCGGACTTTGCAGGCGTCGACGTGACCCTGCGGTCGGCCGACTTCATCCTGATACCGGACGAAGCGGCAGACGGCGGCATCGAATTCTGCGAGACACTGGTCAACGCGTCGGTGGCCGACGGCGACTCCGAACGGCTCACCACCATTGAATCGCCTATAGGCAGATGCGGATGCACGCTGCTGGCAAAGGAGTCGCGCGAACTCGTCGACTTTATACGGCGCACCTTCAACAACCCCACGATCAAGCATTCGCTCGCCGTACTCGCCGACCACTTCGCCCGCAACTCAGCGCTCGGATCGTCGGGAAAAATGCACGTGCATCTGCACGACGACAGTCTTGACATAGCCATTTTCGGAGAAAACGGGCTATCGTTGCTGAACACGTTTGCATATACCGACCCTATGGATGCCGTGTACTATATCATGGCCACCCGCTCTGCGCTGGACATCGAACAGACCTCAGGCGAACTGTTCATCTCCGGCGACCCCCAGTTGCGGAATGCCGTCACCCCCATATTAAGAGAGTATCTGGGCTACGTCATGCCGATGGTGCTTCCTGCGCAAGTGATCCGCGCGGGGGCCCCAGCCATGGAAGCCCCTTTTGACTTAACACTATTAATGCTATGCGAATAATCCGAGGCAAATTCGGCCGTCGGCGCTTCAATGTGCCGACCAACATATCCGCGCGTCCCACCACTGACTTCGCGCGCGAAAACATATTCAACGTCATCGACAATCTTATAGACCTTGAAGGATGCGACGCGCTCGACCTATTTGCAGGCACCGGCGCCATCAGCTTTGAATTTCTGTCGCGCGAATGCCGCACTGTGACAGCTGTGGAAAAGGCCGCCACTCAATTCAGGTTCATCAAAGAGGTGGCGCAACAGCTCAACGTGAACAACTTACGGCTGGTGCGCGGCGACGTGTTCAAATATATAAGCACCTGCGACCAGACGTTCGACATCATCTTTGCCGATCCACCATACGACCTGCCCAACTTCGCCGACGTACCGAAGGCCATACTTGAAAGCTCAATGCTTAAAGAAGGCACATTAGTTATCGTCGAACATTCCAAGGCCTACGACTTCTCGTCACTGCCCCACTTCATGGAACACCGGGCATACGGATCTGTCAATTTTTCCATATTCCAAATAAACAGCATCTGATGAACAAACCACTTGCACTGTCACTTTGCGTGGCACTCCTTGCCCTACCGTATCTCTTAAAGTCATGCCCGAAAGCTCAGGCCGAACCGTCAATCACGTCAAGACTCGTCAAAGTGGCCGACAACGGATGGAGCGACAATTCAGTCAATACCACAGTGTTCCGCAACAGTCCGCTGGCTACATTCGGCGACAACCAGTATGTCAGCTACTACGACTCCGACGGATACCTTACGCTGGGCCGACGCAACCTGAACGACACCGTATGGACCGTAAGCCGCACCCAGTACACAGGAAATGTCAACGACGCACATAACGTGATCAGCATGGCGGTCGACGGCGACGGCTATCTGCACCTGTCGTTTGACCATCACGGACATCCGCTTAAATACTGCCGCTCGACCGCTCCTGAAAGCCTGCAGTTAGGCGAGCTGGAGCCGATGACCGGCATCGACGAAGGCAACGTCACCTATCCCGAATTCTACACATTGAAAAACGGCGACATACTGTTTGCCTACCGGTCCGGATCATCCGGGCGCGGCAATCTGGTGATGAACCGCTACGACATCCGGCAAAAGAGCTGGAGCCGAGTGCAGGACATATTGATCGACGGTGAAGACGAACGCAATGCATACTGGCAACTGTATGTCGACGCGCAGGGAGTCATACATGTGTCGTGGGTGTGGCGCGAGACATGGCTTGTCGAGACCAACCACGATCTATGCTATGCACGTTCACGCGACAACGGCATGACGTGGGAACGGTCGGACGGTACTCCGTACCAACTCCCCATAAACCAGACCAACGCCGAATATGCATGGCGCATACCCCAGAACTCCGAGCTAATCAACCAGACCAGCATGTGTACCGACACCGCCGGCAATCCGTACATAGCCACATATTGGCGCGACGCTGACAGCGACGTGCCGCAATACCGGCTCGTATGGCACGACGGCGAAAAGTGGCAGTCGCGGCAGGTGGGCGAGCGCACGCAACCCTTCTCGCTCTCAGGAGGAGGCACAAAGATGATACCCATAGCACGTCCGCGGATGGCGGTCGACGGCGACGACATATTCTATCTGATGCGCGATGCCGAACGTGGAGGCAAGGTGTCGCTGGCCCATACCTCGGAAGGAGCCGACGGCGAATGGACCATCACCGATCTGACCGACTTCTCCGTAGACGCCTGGGAGCCTTCGATCGACACCGAACTCTGGAAACATGGACACCGGCTCCACGTGTTCGTTCAGCCTACGGTACAAGGCGACGGCGAGACCACGATCAAAAACGGTCCCAAACCGATCTATGTGCTTGAAATAGAAAAATCACCCATCTAACTAATAACCAATTATTACTATCCAATGAAATTAAAACATCTGACACCATTACTACTATTGCCCGCAATAGCCTTAGTACAGTGCAAACCAAACGGGACGAATGCCGGCACCGACAACCATGCCACACTCCCCGACAGTGTGGACATGCTCGCTTATTCCGCGGCCAACGGCACTACCGGACTCCGCCTTGCCTGGCGCTCCGACGCCAACGCCGACTGGCACAAGATAGGGCCGAACTATAACTTCGTAAACTCCGACTTCGGTCCTTGGGGAAGCCACAAAAAGATGTTCAATCCCTCGCTGACACGCAACGACGACGGTTCATGGACCGCCGCATGGATCGCCGACACCACCGGTGCGGTACTCGCCACCGTGTCGTCGCCCGACTTGAAGGAATGGCGTTCGCAACGCTACGAAATGACCCCCTCGGCTGAACGCTCGGCCTCGACCATGTATGTAGTCGACGGCGACACCGTCAAGGGAAATGTCATCAAAGTACCGGGCGTATTGATAAACGACCTTGAACTTTTCACCAGCCAGCGCAATGCCCTCGGCAAGCTTTACGGCGAACGCATGAAAGACGACGCCGAGCGGTTTGCCGGACTTGAGTCGCCGACCTACGTGATCAAAGCCCGTCCGTCGAAAGCCTACCCCATCACCGACAAACTTATGGGAATATTCTTCGAGGACATCAACTACGCGGCAGACGGTGGACTCTACGCCGAACTTGTACAGAACCGCGACTTTGAGTATGCACCTACCGACCGAGGCAATGACAGCAACTGGAACTCGATGACAGCATGGACCGTAGAAGGCGACGCCAAACACTCCATCAAGACCGAGAACCCCATCCACGCCAACAATCCCCACTACATAAGCCTCGAGCTTGAAAAGCCGGGAACCACTCTGTCAAACAGCGGCTTTGACGGCATACCCGTAAAAGCCGGAGAGACTTACGACCTGTCGATGCGCCTCCGCACCTCGGCCGACTCTAAGATCAATGTCAGCCTGACCGACACCACCGGCACCACCGTGGCCTCAGCCGTCATCGACGTAAAGGGTGCTGCCGGATGGCAGACAGTAGATGCCTCGATGACACCGCAGAACGCATGCACTGAGACGGTGCTCAACATCACCCCCGAGACTGCCGGCACATATGACATCGACTTAGTGTCGCTCTTCCCCCGCAACACCTTCAAAGGCCGCAAGAACGGCCTGCGCCAGGATCTGGCCCAGACTCTGGCCGACCTCAAGCCCCAATTCGTGCGCTTCCCCGGCGGATGCGTGGCCCACGGCAACGGAGTTGACAACATCTATGACTGGAAAGGCTCCATCGGACCTCTCGAAGCACGCAAACCGCTCAGCAACCTGTGGGGATACCACCAGACCCGCGGACTCGGCTACCACGAATACTTCCTCTTCTGCGAAGACATCGATGCCGAACCGCTCCCAGTGCTTGCCGCCGGCGTACCGTGCCAGAACTCAGGCCGAGAGGCCCATCACTCCCACGATGCCTTGACCACGAAAGGCCAGCAGTGCGGAGTGCCGATGGAAGAGATGGACGCATACATACAGGACGTGCTTGACCTCATCGAATATGCCAACGGAGGCGTCAACACCAAATGGGGAGCCAAGCGTGCCGAAGCCGGACATCCCGCACCCTTCAACCTGAAATATATCGGCATCGGAAACGAGGACATGATCACGGAGGTGTTCGTGCCCAGATTCAAGATGATCTACGACGCCGTACAGAAAGCCCACCCGGAAGTGACCGTCGTAGGCACCGTGGGTCCGTTCTATGAAGGAACCGACTACGAGGAAGGTTGGAAACTCGCCGAAGAACTTAACATACCCATCGTTGACGAACACTACTACGTGGCTCCGGGATGGTATATCTATAATCAGGACTATTACGACGATTACCGCCGAAACGCCACCAAGGTATATCTCGGCGAATATGCATCGCACCGTCCTGACCGAAAGAGCACCATCGAGACTGCCCTTTCCGAGGCCCTCTATCTCGCCTCTGTAGAACGCAACGGCGACGTAGTAGAGATGACTTCATACGCCCCGCTGTTGGCCAAGGACAACCACACTCAGTGGACCCCCGACCTGATCTACTTCAACAACAACGAGATACGCCCCACTGTCGACTACTACGTGCAGCAACTCTACGGACAGAACGCCGGAACTACCTACGTGCCTGCCCGTACATACATACCCGAATGGACTGCCTCCGACAAGGACCACTCCAAGGCTGAAGTGCGCCTCGGATCGTCGATCGTCCGCGACGAAGCCACCGGCGACTATATCGTGAAGATAGCCAACCTTCTGCCGGTCAGCGCATCGACCCTCGTCGACCTGTGCGATATCCAGGGAATAGCCGACGGCGAAGTCTCTGGCTGGGAACTTTCGGGCGACTATGACGACACCGAAGCACGCCCCGTAGAGACCTCGGCAAAAGTAGTGTCAGGCAAAATAGCCAAGACACTCCCCGCCTACTCCTTCACAGTGCTCCGCATCCCCGCAAAGAAATAAAGACTCTGCGGGTATACCAACCAATAAAAAGCGGCAAAGCGGTTCTACATACCGTTTTGTCGTTTTTGCATATCTATGGTATTGAATTTCTCCGACGCAATCCACATATCCAGTATTTAAATAGAATTGCGCGTGGTCAGCCATTAAAATCAACGGTTTTTTAGAGTCCGGGTGGAAAGATTCTGCATTTTTTTTATTAAGTTTGTGGTTCGCTACCAAATATCGCGGAATATGTCAACAGAAGAATGCATCAAGATGACCCCGGAAGAGGAGGCACGATTAATCGACGCTGAGTTCCAAGATCTGCTAAACGGCTATCTTTCAAGCAATCACCGGAAGAAAGTCGAGATGATCGAACGCGCCTTCAGCTTTGCCCGCGAAGCCCACAAGGGCATTCGCCGCCGCTCGGGGGAGCCGTATATACTCCACCCTATCGCCGTGGCCAAAATAGCCAACCAGGAGATCGGCCTCGGCTCCACGTCGATATGCGCCGCCCTGCTGCACGACGTGGTCGAGGATACCGAATATACCGTCGAGGACATCGAACAGCACTTCGGCAAGAAGATAGCGCAACTCGTTGCCGGACTCACCAAGATATCTGGCGGAATATTCGGCGACAAGGCTTCGGCTCAAGCCGAGAATTTCCGAAAGCTTCTGCTCACCATGAGCGAGGATATCCGCGTGGTGCTGCTGAAGATGGCCGACCGTCTGCACAACATGCGGACACTTGGCTCCATGGCTCCTAACAAACAGTTCAAAATTGCCGGCGAGACTCTCTACATCTATGCCCCTCTGGCCCACCGGCTCGGACTTTTCGCGATAAAGACCGAACTGGAGGACTTAAGCTTCAAATATGAGCATCCGGGAGCATACGCACGCATCACCGACCAGATCCGCGAGTCGGAGTCGCGGAGAGCATCGGTCTACAACGACTTTTCGCAGCCCATAAAGGACAAACTCAACGAGATGGGGCTGAAGTACGAGGCAAAAGCCCGCCTGAAATCCGTCTACTCCATCTGGCGCAAGATGGAGACCAAGCGCATCCCCTTCGAGGAGGTCTACGACCTTTATGCCATGAGGATCATATTCGACTGTCCCGACCAATCAAAGGAGAAGGCCATCTGCTGGCAGATATACGCCGCCATCACCGACCTCTACCGCCTGCATCCGGAACGCACACGCGACTGGATCAGCAATCCGAAGGCCAACGGTTACCAGGCCCTGCACCTCACGGTGATGGGTCCCGACGGCAACTGGATAGAGGTGCAGATACGCTCACGCCGGATGGACGAAATAGCCGAACTCGGATTCGCCGCCCACTGGAAATACAAAATCGGCGAAGGAGAGGAAGAGTCGGAACTAAGCGCATGGCTGTCCACCATAAAGGACATACTTGAAGATCCCGAACCAAACGCCATCGACTTTCTCGACACGCTTAAGCTGAACCTGTTCTCGTCGGAGATAGTGGTGTTTACCCCAAAAGGCGAACTTATGACCCTCCCGAACAATGCCACAGTGCTCGACGTGGCATTTGAACTGCATTCCGAGATAGGCATGCACTGCATAGCCGGAAAGGTCAACCATAGGCTCGTGCCGTTGAGCCACCGACTGCAGTCGGGCGACCAGGTGGAGGTGCTGACCTCACAGTCACAGTCGCCAAAACCGGAATGGGTCAATTTTCTGGCCACGGCCAAAGCCCGCACACGTCTGCGTGCACTTATGCGCAAGGAGATGCATCCGGTGATCGAACGAGGCAAGCAGATATATGAGAAATTCCTGTCGGACAACAATATCACCGAGACCAACGAGACATTCACAAAGATGCTCGGCAACATGAAGTTCGAGAACCGCGACGACCTGTTCGCCGCTTTGGGCAACAACGAGACAGTCATCCCCGAATACATGCCGAAGCTTCTGCGTCAGACCTCCAACCGTTCACTGTTTTCCAAGATTCTCAGACCTCTGAAGGGGAACAAAGCTTCCCAGCAAGAACAGGCTCCACTGAAAAAAGAGCCGATAAACATGAAAGAGACCTATATCCTGCACTGCGACGAGGACGGAGGCAACAGCAACTTCAAACTGTGCGACTGCTGCAAGCCTATTCCCGGCGACGACGTGATGGGATGGGTCAACAACGACGGCGACGTCGAACTCCATTCGCTGACATGTCCGAGGGCGTCCGTCCTTAAGGCAAGTTTCGGGAAACGCATCCTCAACACCGCCTGGGCATCGGAGAAAGGCTCATTCCCGGCCAATATCCGAATCGAAGGCATCGACCGCATGGGAATCCTGCAGGAGATCATACAGATGATATCCATGCACCTGTCAATCAACATCCGCCGGCTTGACATCGAGGCCGAGGCCGAAGTGTTTCACGGCGACCTGGCAGTGATGGTAAACGACACTAAAGTGGTCACCGACCTGTGCAATAAATTAAAAGCCATACGCGGTGTGCAGCGTGCCGCCAGAGTCAGCTGACCCACCGTCAATCTACTAATACACAGTTATGAAAGAGCTATTCTCCAGATATTACCTGCTGCGTGCCGCGCTGTTTGTGGTGTGCGCCACTGTGGCAGTGTGGCTCCTGCCTAAAAAGGGAGCCAATTCCTACAACTACGAGATGAACAAACCGTGGGCCTACTCACTGCTGACCGCCCCCACCGACATGCCCATTTACCTCGATTCGCTGAGCGCCCGCACCGTACGCGACAGCATCGACAGGGAATTCCGGCCGGTATATGTGCGCGACATCAACATCGAGAAGTCGGCCATCGCCGCCTATGCCACCCGCGTCAACTCGACTCCGGATCTGGGACTCACACCCCAGGAACGCAACAAACTCATAACCGCCCTGAGAAAATTTCTCGAAGACGGAATTGTGGATCAGGACACCTACCAGCAGATCAAATCAAACCATCTGAAGGAGGTACGGTTCATCCACGACAACACGGCCATCTCGATTCCCACCGACAACTATCTGTCGGCCCGCGAGGCCTACACCGAGCTTGACAGCATATTCGCCGACGAACATTTCCGCAAAGCGATAGAAAAGACGGCTTTCTCCCAGTTCCTGGTGCCGACTGTGGTAAGGGACACCCTCGCCACCGCAAGGCTATACGAAGATATGCTTCAGAAAGCCATGGCACCAAGAGGAGTGATCCAGCAGGGGGAACGCATCATCGACCGCGGCGACATAGTCACACCCGAACTATATTCACTTCTGCAGACTTATGAGCGCATCTCCGGACAGAAATCGTCCAATCAGGTCGACCGCCACCACTACCCCGTGCTCGGGCAGATATTCTACGTAGTGCTTATTTTCGCGGCCCTCTACATGTTCCTCTATCTGTTCAGGTCGAGAATCTTTACCAACGACCGCTCCCTCGGATTCGTCATGCTCCTCGTCACAGGCTTCCTGATCCTGGCCTTCGCCATGAACGACACCATCAGATGCGGCCTGTATATGGTGCCGTTCACCATACTGCCCATACTCTTAGTGGTGTTCTTCGACGGACGCACCGCCTTCTTCGTATATATGGTCGAAGTGCTGCTCTGCGGCATGGTGGCCACATTCCCGCTCGAATTCATATTCGTGCAGTGGATAGCGGGCGTCGTTGCCATATCGTCGCTTAAAGAGCTCAACCGCAGGTCGCAGCTCGTCCGGTCGGCCCTGTTCATCTTCCTGGCCTACTGCATGGCTTATGCGGCGGTGGAAATCCTTCAGGCCGGCACACTGGACAAGATCAGCACCCGTATGTTCGGAGCCTTCGGCATCAACGGCATCCTCATCTCATTCGCTTACTTCATGGTGTTTTTGGCGGAAAAGATGTTCGGCTTCACTTCAGCCGTCACATTGGTCGAACTCAACGACGTGAACAACCCCGTACTGCGCGAACTTTCGCGTGAATGCCCCGGCACCTTCCAGCATTCCATGCAGGTGAGCAATCTCGCTTCGGAAGCAGCCCACCGCATCGGAGCGAATGTGCAGCTCGTCCGTACCGGAGCGCTATACCACGACATCGGCAAGATCGACAATCCGGCATTCTTCACCGAAAATCAGCACGGTGTCAATCCCCACGATGCACTTAACCCCATACAGAGCGCAAGGATAGTCATAGGCCACGTCACCGGCGGACTTAAACGCGCCGACAAGATGAAGCTTCCGGAGGTGATCAAGGACTTCATATCACAGCACCACGGCCATGGGAAAGCAAAATATTTCTACAATACTTACTGCAATGCCCATCCGGGCGAGAATGTCGACGCCGAGGCGTTTACATATCCCGGCCCCAACCCTCAGACCAAGGAGACCTCCATACTGATGATGGCCGACGCGGTCGAAGCCGCCTCACGCTCCCTGAAAGAGCATACCGTGGAGTCAATCACCACGCTGGTCAACAGAATCATCGACGGACAGATAGCCGACGGACTGCATGATGAATCTCCGATCTCGTTCCGCGACGTAAACATCATCAAACAGTCGTTCATCGAACGGCTGCGCACCATGTACCATGCCCGTATACAATATCCCGAACTCAACACCGGCACATCCAAAGAGGAGGAGCCGACTGATAAAGATTAAGTTAATTTACGATGATTTGGATTATTTTAGCTATTGCGCTAATGGCGTGCGGAATATGGATGTGCATACGTCCGTACGTACCTCCCATGTTGCCTGCGTATGCGGCGCTATGGCTGATCAGGATCTCGGACACGGCCACTGCTCCGACATCGCTCATGATGTCGTGGGGTATCATCGTAATCGTCTTACTGCTAATTGATTTCATCCAGCCACAAGCCATAGCCAAGGCCACAAACGGCACGGTATTTCTAACCGTAGGAGCCTTGGCCGGCACATCTGTCGGACTCATAGCCATGTCGCAGCTCGGAGTGGTCGGCGGAGCCGTAGCGGGTGTATTTTTAGGCGGTCTGGCATATTCAAGAGGCGCATCCGGACGCAGCCTTGCATTTCCATCGGTCAGATTTTTTCAGTATCTTTGCGCTAAAGGGTTCCCGATAGCAGTGACCGTCAGCCTGATCGGCGTGTGCACACTGCTTTGGATTGTCCGTAATTATCCTGCTTTTGCATTGGAGAATATGAATCTCCGCTGATAAAAACCTCTTTTGGACCGAAGACATGAAAAGAATATCCACCATACTGATATCGATGGCATTCGCGGCTCTTGCCATGGCAGTTTTCACCTCCGGACGGCCTGCATCGCAGAAACTTGTCCGTGAAAAGCCCGATATGGAGGCCATTAAGGCCGCCGTCAATGACCCCGCGTCGAAATACTACTACCCGAAATTGATGAAGCAGTTCGAAGCCCGCGACACGTCGATGACCCACGACCAATTCCGCCATCTATATCTCGGCTATCTCTTTCAGGAGGACTACAATCCCTACAGACGCAGCGAATACAGTTCGAAAGTAGAGGAGCTGTATTACCGCGACAAACATACCCATGCCGAATGCGACACCATCATACACTATGCCGAGATGTCGCTGAAAGACGACCCGTTTGACCTACGTCAGATGTCGTTTCTGATATATGCCTACCGGGAGAAGCAGAAGAACAATCTCGCCAATATATGGCAGTATAAGCTCAACCACCTTCTCGAGGCCATAGTGTCGACAGGCACCGGAGCCGACGAAGAGAATGCATGGATAGTAATCAATCCGCAGCACGAATACAATCTGCTCAACTTCCAGGACTACATTGTCAAATCACACGAAGACCGTCCGCCATACTACGACTATATAACCGTAGAGCCGTCAGCCGACAAAAAGAACACTCCCGCAGGATTCTACTTCAACATTCTCTATATGCTTCAGGAATATTACCGTAAATTCCCTGAGCCGAAAGAATAAGGCCCCATTCAATAGGACTACGGACAAAAAAGCCCGCGCCTTGGGGTATGGTCGCGGGACATTTAGAAATCGGCTACATTTCGTTTTGTAGTCAGGCTTTTTTAATGAAGCCAGAAAAATACCGTTTCGTATAAGTAGAACACCCCGGCTCTTATTTAGTTCACGCAATATGGACACATCCGGACGAAAGTTGTCCGCTCATCATGTCCGATTTCGGACGTACTGTCCGAAATCGGACACCCTTCCAATCACGCAAATCAATAAGAATCAACACATTACGTTTTTGGCACGATTTTTGCTGTATTTTAATCATATATCAATGATAAATCCGACATAATTATGATTAAAATCGAAAATCTCAGCCGAGCTTACCGAACATCGGAGATCGAGACTCTTGCTCTGGACAATATAAACTTTGAAGTCAAAGAAGGAGAGTTCGTAGCCATCATGGGCCCCTCGGGATGCGGCAAGTCGACGCTTCTGAATATAGTGGGACTTCTCGACAATCCTACATCAGGCACATATCGCCTGATGGGACACGAAGTAGAATCTCTCAAAGAGAAGGACCGTACACGCCTGCGCAAAGGAATAATCGGATTCGTATTTCAAAGCTTCAATCTCATCGACGAATTGAACGTGCGCGAAAATGTGGAGTTGCCCCTCACATACCTGCCGGATATCTCTGCCAAGGAGCGCAGGCGCAGAACCGACGACATTCTGGTCCGAATGAACCTCAGCCACCGCGCCAAACACTTTCCGCAACAGCTGTCGGGAGGTCAGCAGCAACGAGTGGCCATCGCCCGCGCAGTCGTGACCGAACCGAAACTGATACTTGCCGACGAACCTACCGGCAACCTCGACTCGACCAACGGTAATGAAGTGATGAATCTGCTCCGAGAACTCAACGATGAAGGCACCACGATAGTCATGGTGACCCACTCGATGCACGATGCAGGGTTTGCAAAGAGGATTGTCAATCTTTTTGACGGAAACATAGTATCGTCAATTCCGGTACACCTATAACATCACTCCAGATGAACAAGCTGATCTATATCCTCAGAGTGCTGCGCCGCTCTCCGTGGACAACAGCCATAAAAGTCCTGTCATTAGGGCTTGGAATGGCCATGTGCGTGTTTTTGCTCGACATGTTCCTATTCATCGTGAATTACGACAAGGGCTACCGGGAAAGCGACGACATCTACCAGATTTTCATGCAGTATTCCTTCACCACCACCGGCGAGGTCCATGCACCTTCGGAGCAGACCTACGGACCGACAGCACGGGCCATATATGAAAATTTCCCGAACGAGATTGAGGCCGCAGTGTCGACCGCCGGAAATGGAGGCAAGGTAAACTATAATGATTATGAACAATATATAGGACGTACCGCAGTAGCCGACTCGCTATTCTTTGCGACGCTGGGTATCGAGGTTCTGTCAGGCAACCCCGTCAAGGACCTGGCCATGCAGGACGTGGTCTACCTCAGCGACGCATCGGCAAAGGAAATATTCGGGAGCGAAGACCCTATGGGAAAGACCATAAAACTGAACGACATCGACGTGACGGTCAGAGGCATCTACAAGGAGCCTCCGCTGAATTCATCCTTGAAGCCTTCGGCAGTGCTGTCATTCCCTACATATCTGAACCGCAACTGGCGCTACTACGGATTTAACGGTGGCGATGCATACCCTGCGTATGTGAGGCTTGCGCCCGGCACAGATGTCGGCGATCTGAACAAGCGCATCGGAAAACTCTTCAACGAGATTATCCCGCCGGTCAACGGCACAAAGCTCGACATTTTCATACGTCCGCTCAGCGACACCTACCGCGGCTACGAATCAACAAAAATACTGTTTACGGTATCTGTAATCCTCGGATTGGCTTTAATCCTCGTCACTGCGCTGAACTACGCGCTCATGTCCATAGCGTCGCTGTCGAAGCGGGCCAAAGCCATCGGTGTGTATAAGTGCAGCGGAGCCAACGGATCGACCATCGCTGGAATGTTTCTGCTTGAGACGGCCGTCACGCTTATCATGGCCACAGGTGTTGCAGCTATTGTGCTCTATTACGTGCAGAAATATATCGAGACCATCGAGAGCGTGGACGTCAGATGGATTCTGTCGGAGTACCGTTGGTCAATATTAGCCGTCTTCGCCATCCTATTTCTGCTCGGAGGTCTGCCGCCTGCCCGGCTCTTCAGCCGGATACCAGTTACCCAGGTGTTCCGCCGTTTCACCGAACGCAATTCCGTATGGAAAAAGGCATTGCTCTTCGTCCAGTTTGCCGGCATCACGTTTGTATCGTGTCTGCTCTGCATCGTATCGGTTCAATACTCCACCGTACTTAACCACGACTTAGGCTACGACTCTTCACACCTTATATTCGGCAACTGCAACAACATCGGCGACAACAGGTCAGCACTCTGGAATTATATAGAGAACCAGCCATACGTCGAGAGCGTAAGCCGAACGGAAAGCGTCCCCGCCTATGGCTATTCCGGAGAATTTGTCAGAGGCGACGGCAATGAGGTGCTGTTTTCCACACGTATCAATAGTGCCGCATCCGGTTTCGTCAGCACCATGGGAATGCATCTTGTGGCCGGACGCGACGTTGAGAACACGATGGATGCGGAAGCCGTAGTCAACGAAGAATTCATGCGGTTGATGCATTGGAACGTCGACAGTGCGTTCTCAGGAGGCAATCAGCCGGAAGTCAAGATCGGAGGCGACATCATCAAAGTGGTAGGCGTAGTCAAGGACTTTGTAATAGGCGACTATATGCAACCGGTGATGCCCTACGCATCTATTAACATTCCGGCCAATAGGAATGAATTCTACACACTTGTGTTAAGAGTGAAAGAACCTGTGGCTGAAAACTCCAAAAAGCTGGCAGCCGATATTCCGGAGACATTCTCCGGAGTAAAAGCATCATTTGCCGATATGCCGTCAGTAATCGCTGACCGCTATACTCAAGTCCGGTTCTTCCGGACCATCATTCTCGTCACGAGCCTGATCATTATGTTTATCGTGCTCATGGGACTGATCGGATTTGTACGCGACGAGATACAGCGTCGCTCCAAGGAGATAGCCATCCGGAAAGTAAACGGAGCCGGGACATCAGACATAATCATGCTCTTGTGCAAAGATGTAGCGTTTGTGGCAGTGCCTTCCGCAGTGGTCGGAGTGGCCGCGGCATGGTGGGCCGGCGGACTTTGGCTCGAACGATTCCACATATCGCCCGCCAACCTTCCGCTTTACTACATTCTCGCCGGAATCGGCATACTTATCCTGATTCTTGCCTGCGTGGCGGCTCTGTCGCACCGCACTGCCACCGACAACCCCGTAAACTCCATAAAGTCAGAATAAAACACACAATGCCTATATCCTCTTTACCGTTCACCCCAGCGTGAACGGAGGGGATAGCGGGCAGGATGAAGCATAAGCCTCAACGAAGTAGGATAGGAACAGTAAGCCCAAGTCCAGTTGACCAGTACGGTCAGCTTATTGCGCATGCCGAGTATCGACACCAGATGCACGAACATCCACACCATCCATGCAATCCATCCTGTCAATTTCAGATGCTTAAGGTCGGCCACTGCACGGTTACGTCCTATCGTGGCCATGGAACCCTTGTCGACGTAGCTGAACGGTCTGAAAAACTCGCCACGGTTAAGGTTGCGGGCCAATGTACGGGCTTGTTGTATGGCCACTTGAGCTAACTGCGGACATCCCGACGGATATCGGTCGTCGATATGGCATGCGATATCACCCAATGCAAATACGTCGTCCACTCCTGCCACGCGGTTGTACTCGTCGACTGTCAGCCTGTTGCCACGGCTCATCTCAGGATGCTTTCCCTCAAAGGTAAACGTCACACCCGTCACACCTGCAGTCCATATCACCACTTCTGAATACAGAGTCTCGCCGTCGTCAAAAGTCAGCACATTATCTTCGTAGGACTTCATCACTTTATTCAGTCTCACACTGACCATCAGATTCTTAAGAGCGTCGAGCGCATAGCGTGAAGCGGTCTCGCTCATGGTGCGCAGCAGTCTGTCGGAACCCTCGACAAGAATGATCTGCAGTTCGTCGGGATTGATCGACGGATATTCACGGCTCATAATATAGCGCTTCATCTCACCTATTGCGCCTGCCACCTCCACACCGGCCGGACCGCCGCCGATGACCACGAAACTTAGCAGACGCCTGCGTTTTTCCGGATCCTTCTCGATGCTGGCACGCTCCAGACGATCAAGGAGTTCATTACGGCAACGCAACGCCTCGCTCGTGCTCTTCATCGTGTAGACATACTTATACAGATCCTTAATTCCGAAAAAATTATTACCGGTGCCGGCGGCTATTACAAGCTTGTCGTAATGCAGGGTCTCAAACTGGGTCTTGACCTCCTTCCTTACCGTATCGACGGAACTGACATCGCCGATGTGGTATTCAGGATGATTCTTCATCTTGTGCATCTCTCGACGAAATGGAAACGATATGCTTGCCGGATCCAATCCGGCGGAGGTTATCTGGTAGAACAGCGGTGGAAAACTGTGGTAATTATTCTTGTCCACAAGCACCACGTCATATCTGGACCGATCCAAATACTTTACGAGATTCAGACCGGCGAATCCGCCACCGACCACCACTATCTTCTCTTTCTGAGTCATAATTATGTTATTTTTTGAAAAATCCGCGCCAAAACGGAGGCAGATATTTTTTTAACAACTCCATAAGCAGTAACTTTACTGCGATTTATCCCTTTTAAATCTGCAAAAACCAACTGCTGATGAAACGTCTTAAATATATACTTATTTTCGCCCTATTATGTTCACTTGCCAAAGGCAATGCCTTTGCGCAGATAAACACCAGCCAGGTGATGAGAATAGGACAAAATTCACTCTACCTTGAGGACTATGTGCTGGCAATACAGTACTTCAACAAGGTGATTGAAGCCAAGCCATATCTGGCACAGCCCTACTTTTACCGCGCAATAGCCAAAATCAGCCTCGACGACTATCGGGGAGCCGAGGAGGACGCATCGACTGCCATAGAACTCAACCCGTTCATCACCAACGCCTACGAAGTGCGTGGCGTGGCCCGTCAGAACTTAGGCCGCACGCAGGAAGCCATCGACGACTACTCCGTAGCTCTCGAACAGTTGCCCGAAAGCCGCGGAATATTGCTCAACAAGGCATTGGCCGAAGAGGAGCTGAAAGCCTACGACGCGGCAGAAGCCACATACACCACCCTGTTGCGCCATTATCCGCGCTACGACAACGGATACGTCGGACGCGCAAGACTATACATGGCCAAAGGCGACACGGTAGCGGCGCTTGCCGATGTGGAAAAAGCGTTGCAGATCAACAAAAACAACACAAATGCCTACGTAATAAGAGCTGATGTGGCCATAAACTCCGAACGCAACTTTGAGAATGCACTCGCCGACATGGACGAGGCCATAAAACTGCAGCCTCAGTATGCCGGATTTTTTGTCAACCGGGCATTCTTAAGGTATAACCTCGACGACTATTTCGGAGCCATGGCCGACTATGACTATGCCATCCAGCTCGATCCGGTCAATCTGCCGGCACTGTTCAACCGCGGTCTGCTCAGATCGGAAGTGCAGGACAACAACAAGGCCATCGACGACTTCACCCAGGTACTTCAGATTGACCCCGATAACTACAAGGCGCTCTACAACCGTGCGGTCCTGTTTAAAGAGATCGGAGCATATCAGAATTCCATCGACGACATCAACAAAGTTATCGCCGCATATCCGTCGTTCGCCGGAGCATACTTTCTCCGGTGTGAAGACTACAGAGCCATGGGCAATATGAGGCAGGCAGAGAAGGACTACAATAAATCTCTGGCTCTGTCCAAGAATGCGGCCGATGCCTCCGATGAGGAATCGGACGACAATGAAAGCCCGGAAATGTCGCAAAAGGATGTGGCCAACAGGTTCAAATCGCTCCTTACCATCGACAATAATGCACAAGTCAAGGAGGAATACCAGACCGAGGGGATAAAAGGCCGCGTGCAGGACCGGAAGATTCAGGTAGAGGTCGAACCGATGTTCTCGTTGAGCTACTATCTGCTGACCACTGAGATAAAACGCAATCCATACTACATCAAGGACATCGACGACATCAACTCCACACGCCAGCTCCGCTTCATACTCCTGGTCACAAACCATGAGCCTCAGCTTTCTGACGAAGAGCAGATAGCCAAGCACTTCGCATCGATCGAATACTACAATTCGTATCTTCAGACTCACTCCCCGCGCGCAATCGACTATTTCGGCCGTGCCATGGACTACTATACACTGCATGACTATGCACATGCCATAACCGACCTCGACCGTGCCATCGAGCTTACGCCGGACTTCACTATGGCATATTTCCTGAGAGCAAACGCCCGGATAAAGCAGATGCAGCTCGACGACATGCAGTCAGAAGGCGGGGAACCGAACAAGGCACCCGCCCTGCCCGGATTAGACTCCCAGATGGCCAAGGCTCAAATGGCGGAAATCATGGCCGACTTCGACAAAGTCATCGAACTTGATCCAAAATCAGCTTTCGCATATTATAATAAAGGCAATATGCTTGTCGAAGCCGGCGACCTGACTTCGGCACTTAGCGCCTATTCAAAAGCCATAGACCTAAAGCCCGACTTCGGGGAAGCCTATTACAACAGAGGCTACCTCTACATGCGTCTCGGCAACAAGGATGCTGGAGTTGAGAATCTCAGCAAGGCCGGGGAACTCGGCATAGTACCCTCCTACAACCTGCTCAAACGCATGACCCGTTAAAACGGTATGGCATAAAACGACACGGAGGCGCGGACCAAAAGTCCGCGCCTCCGCTTTTATCGTCAGAATAAATCGCTAAAGCGATCACTTAGTCTCCGGATCCATCACATACACCTGGTAGTTGTTCTGATCCATAACCTGCTTCATAAACTTCTTCACATCGTCGGTGGTAATCGAGGAGATTTCCTCTACCGCACCCGTAAATCCGTCGACAGGCTTGATCTGGTAAGCCACCATCGCCGAAAGCCATGATGCATTCTTCTCACGGTTGGCCGTGGCTTCCTTAATCATATATTCCTTAACTTTGTCAAGCTCCTCCTGCGAGATGTTCTTGGTCATATCCTCAAACTGACCGGCTATGATGTCGAGCACCTCGTCCTTCATCTCCGGCTTCATCGGGAATGCGGACTGCATGGTGACATTTCTCATCGACGGCTCACGCGTCATGCCTCCGGAAGCGCTGATCGAATAAACCGCGCCCTTCTCCTCGCGCACCAGTTTCACCAGACGGGCGGTCAGAATCTGACCTGCTATTGACGCCAGTTTGGAGTCCTTCGAAGAGTAAGGCAGATTAGCCGTTGCGAGAATAGCCACCCAAGTCTGAGGAGTATCCATCGGATAAGTGACCTGCTCGGTTCCGCTTCCGGCCCTCAGAGCCAGCGCCGGATCGGGCTTGATCTCAGCAGCATTTACAGCCTTGCCCGGAAGCGAAGCTATATACTGCTCGACCAACGGCTTAAACGTGTCAAGATCAATGTTGCCGACGAAGTAGAACGTAAATTCGCCCGGATTGGCAAGTTCCTTATGTATTACGTCGAGAGCCTGTTCGCGGGAAGCGGCCTTGATAAGGTCGACACCGCCCAGATGACGGCGAGGCGACGAGTACATATATTCCATCAGCCCCTTGCTGAACTGATATGAAGGCTCGGCCTCCTGATTCTGAAGGAATCCGGCGTATGTATTCTTATTGGCGTCAAACTCATCCTGAGTGATGCTGACATCCTTGAACGTCATGTACAGAAGTTCCATAAGCGTAGGAAGATCTTTGGGGACGGTGCTTCCCGACAGAACGCGGTCATAGTCATCAAATCCGAACGACACGCTCGCCTGCTTTCCGGCAAGATATTTGTTGAGGTCAGATGCGGTGTAGTCGCCAAGACCGTTTGTCGACGTGACATAGGAGAACACTCGCAGAATGTCGTCGTAGTCGGATGGCAGGGTTGAAGTTCCACCCGGAGCGTATGCACGGAACAGAATTTCATTCTCCTTGTAGGTAGTAGGCTTGACCACAACCTTGGCGCCGTTTGAAAGCGTCCACACCGTAGCGTCCCAATGTTCATCCTTTGAGGTCGACACGATGGTGCCGGGTGCCGGGAGCTGCGGGATCAGCGGTTCAGACTTAACCTGATCCACATACACTTCTATATCCTCGGCGGCCACGCGCTTCATGGACTCCGCCAACTGCTCCTTGGTAGGAACGGTATATTCTCCGTTGTCTGGGAGCATCACCATGACCACAGTATTGTTGTCGGGAACAAGCTCCGCCATTGCCGCATTCAGCATTTCGACGCTCAACTGCTGTGAAAGCATTGACATTATCTGATACTCCAGTTCAATTCCTGGGATAGGTTCGTTGTCGTGGAAATTGTTGACATAGGACTGCGCAAGAGCCGTGTTGGTGATAGTGTTTCGGTTCTTATACTGATTCTCCAGACGCGACATATATTCACTGCGCACACGGTCATACTCCGATGCGGTAAATCCACCGCGCTTGGCACGCAACGCCTCACGATATATCGCTTCAAAGGCAGGAATCACGTCGTTGCCCTTAGGTATGGCCACTGTAGTGAAAGCGTCCTTAGTCTTTGCATACAGGTAATTACCGTTATAGGCACCTGCGGCGGCAAATGGAGCGTCGGGCTTGGTCGACATGTCGTCCAGACGGTTGCCGAGCATTCCCATCAGCATATCCACGGCATAGTCTTCGACCAGATAGTCGAGAGTGCCCTTGAGCGAATCCGGACGTGTGTCGCTCTTGAACATGATCTGAACCCTCGCATTAGGAAGTTCCTTGTCCTTGCCTATATAATATATGGTCTCCTCGTTGTCGGGCACCTCATAGTACTCGCGTTTGGCAGGATTGGCAGGCATCTTGATCGGCGAGAATATCTCTTTTATCTTGGCCTCTATGCGGTCTACGTCGATGTCACCAACAACTACGATGCCCTGCAGATCCGGACGATACCATTTCTCATAGTAATCGCGAAGATCCTGGTAGGGGAAATTGTCGACTATCTCCATGGTACCGATGATCATTCGGTCTGCATACTTGCTTCCCGGATAGATTATCGGAAGCGCTTCCTCCATCAGACGCTGCTGACCCACATTGCGGCTGCGCCACTCTTCGTGGATGACACCTCTCTCCTTGTCGATTTCGGCATCTTCAAGGAGCAGACCGTCGGCCCAGTCGGCGAGTACAAGCAGACATGAATCCTGCACGCTTTCACGCGCGGTAGGCACTTGGGTGAAATAATATGTGGTCTGGTCAAATCCTGTTCCGGCATTAAGGTTGCGGCCGAACTTAACGCCGACAGTCTCAAGCCAGTGGACCAGACTGTTGTCCGGAAAGTTCTTGGATCCGTTAAAGGCCATGTGCTCCAGGAAGTGAGCCAGACCGCGCTGGTTGTCCTCCTCCTGAATCGAACCGACCTTCTGTGCTATAAAATAGTCGGCCTGACCTTTTGGGTACTCGTTGTGACGTATATAGTACGTCAGCCCGTTGTCCAATTTTCCTATCCTGACATTCGGATCGGTCGGAATAGGAGGCATCTGCTGTGCGGCGACAAACGTCGGGATTCCCAACATCAAAGTCAGCACGCAAAGCAGCGGTTTGATAAGATACTTTTTCATTTGATGTGCATTAAAAAGTAGATAATTGATTGCAATTGACAAATGTACAAATTAAATTTCTTTCCACAATTAATTATATCCATAAATCGAACGACTTGAATCGTACTGACGTTATAAATATTAAAAACATCCCCGACTACAATATCTAAGCAAATGGATCAAGAACAAACCTCACATACGGCACCTGACGCTACACCCCGCCGCCGGCTTTCATCCATGGCAGGAAAGGCGTTGCGCTACATTGTCCCGGCATGCGTGTCCATAGGATTGATTATATGGCTGTTCCACAAAGTGGACATCCACGAAGTGGTGCACATAATCCGCCACGGATGCGACTTCCGGTGGATAGCCATGATGATGACGCTGACCATGCTGTCTCACATCATCCGCGGTATCCGCTGGGGCATACAGCTCAGGGGCGTAGGCATTCCGCGCATACCGGTAGTGGCCGAGAGCGTGTCAATATTCGGCGCATACGCACTGAATCTGCTGTTCCCATATCTGGGCGAAGCATGGCGTTGCGTATATATATCCCGGCGAGAAAAAGCTCCGCTATCGACAGTGGTAGGGACCGACCTCGGCGACCGCGCTTCAGATGCCATAGTCGTGGTGGCGCTGTTCGTCCTGACCATCATTCTCGCGCATCCGATCATGGACAGATTCTTCATCCACTATGGAGTCGACCGCGACATCCGTCATTGGGTGGAGGATCCAAGAATCTGGCTCGGCATAGGACTGGCTGGCGGAATCATCTGGACCACTCTTTATTTCTCCAAAGGTCATCGATACTTCCAAAGCTTCAAGGAGAATGTGATGAAGATCTGGAACGGATTCAAAGTATTGTTCCACATGGAAGGGATCGGCATGTACGTGCTCCTGACCTTAGGTATATGGACATGCTACTACCTTGAGACATATTGCTGCTTCTATGCGTTCCCATTCACCCGGCAACTCATAGAACAGCCAGGTTCCGCATACGGACTAATACCCGGACTTGTGGTGTTCGTGTTCGGTTCGTTCAGCATAGCCGTGCCGTCAAACGGTGGTCTCGGGCCGTGGAACCTCGCCGTCATGTTTGCCCTGTCGCTGTACGGAATTCCAGAGACGGAAGGCACGGCCTACTCTATCACCGTATGGGGATGCCAGGCCCTTATGCTCGTGGCCCTCGGCATATTCTCCGCCATATACATCATGTCGGAACGACGGAAAAGCCCAAAAACCGCGACTTAGAGCCTGACCCATAATATATGTTAACGCTGAGGTCGCATATCTCGGAGGAATTTTGGAGTTGGCGTGAGGGAGCAATGCGGTGGCATTGTGACTGAGCGACAACTCCAAAATAGCCCGAGAGATGCGAGAAGGGGGTAATTTTAATAGCGTCAGCGCGTTAACTACCTATGAAACCATATTCTCTCCTTAACAGAAAACAGAAGCACCAGCATAATCTTACCGTCTAAAAGTTGGTATCGAACTGAATATAAGGAGGCTTGAGGGTGTAATATATATTCTCAAAAGGTGCATTTCCACTGATAGCAGACCTGTCGGCTCAATATAAATCCATCGGAATAATCAAAGCAGACAATGGGTATAAAGGAAAGTTGTCCGAAACTATTAGTGACATTCTTTCGATTGACATGCAGTGTGTTAAATCAAACTATGGCACATCTGAATTTATTCCATTGGAAGGTCGATGGGTTGTGTTCCAAACATGCGTTTCAACTAAGCAGTCAACCACTATATTGTCGCGGGTGGAGGAAGTCACCATCGCCTCGGTCATCCATTGGCATCTTTGTCCGGGTTGTTCGGTCGTGTACATCAAGTACACTCCCTCGCAACCCAAATAAATCTGCTCAATGGCTAATCGCCTCAGCGTTAACATATATTATGGGACAGGCTCTTAGGCCTCACACCGACTTCACATGCTCCCTGAACACTTTCCGCTGCACCATCCAGGCGGCAGTGCCGACCGCCGTGCCGGTGACAGCCCACGAGATGGGATAGATCGAAAGAAGCACCTCGAAGTCATTGTAGCGCGAATTGACCATGTACACCCACAGCAGACGCAGTATACAAGTACCGAATATGGTCAGGAGCATCGGAGTCATTGAATATCCGAGTCCACGCATATATGCCCCAGAGATCTCGTAAGTAGATGCGATTGACTGAAATGCAAGCACGCAGTGCAACCTCATCGACGCATAGTGCATGACATCAGGATTTGAAGTAAAAACACCCAAAAACAGCTTGTCCTGCCATATTATGATGAAATTGGCCAGCCCGCACGCCACGATGGACATCAGCATACAGATCCTCACCACACGCTTGCACCGATCATGCTTGCCGGCACCGAAATTCTGGCTCGTAAACGCAATCGTCGCCGCGCAGAATGCACTTACTATATAATAGCAATAAGCTTCGTATGTCAGGGCGGCCGCAGAGCCGGCCATCGCGTCGGCACCAAATTTATTGATCGACGACTGGATAAAGAAGTTCGCTATCGAGAATACCATGCCCTGCAGTCCGGCGGGAACCCCTATCTGGAGCATTCGCTTCAGGTCGGAACGCTCCACTGCCATCGACTTAAGGTTAAGCGTGAACGGATCCGGTTCACGCTTAAGTATGCACACTATGATCATGGCGTTGACCATATTGGCAATGACTGTAGCCACAGCCACGCCGTCGACATCCATGCCGAACCGCGACACCAGCAACCAATCGAGCAGAGCGTTGACACACGTAGCCACTACAAGCACGTAGAACGGACGCTTCGTATCGCCGACGCTCCTAAGTATTGCCGAGCCGAAATTATATATCATCATAAACGGCATGCCAAGAAAGTATATCCGCAGATACTTGACTGCAAGTTCTATCACGTCGTCAGGAGTGCTTATCCACTCCAGAATCGTACGCGCCAACGACATACCGAGCACCAGCAACATGACTCCGCTCACCAATGCTATCACCGACACCGTACTGATCGACTTGCGCACCCGCTCCGCATGGCGCTGGCCGATATAATTGGCTATAACCACATTGGCTCCTACGGCTATACCGAGGAACAGATTGACAAGGATACTGATTATCACACCGTTGCTCCCCACGGCAGCCATAGCCTGCTTACTTGAATAATGGCCTATGACAGCCACATCCACTGCATTGAACGACTGCTGCAAAATTCCGCTCGCTATCAGCGGAAGCGAAAATACAAATATTTTCTTCGCAAGGCCACCATGGAGCATGTCCACCTGACCCGCGGCTTCATTTCTCCTTCTATCCATGAGAATTGCCCATACGTAATCTGGTTATCACAAACGAACCGGCGGTGACACCACCAGTCTCAAGCATGTTGCAAAGTTACACATTTTAGCCCAACCAACTACTATCCGACACATCCGTGTTACAATCGCGTCAACGGCAAGAACCATCCATCATTCGGCCATCCGACTACTGACAGCAGAAGCCAGCACTCACAAAATCGACATCTTTGTAACAGCCGTGTAACTTCATACACTACTTATTCCATTGATTATTAGTTGCTTTACATATTTTAACTATTTTAGACGCAACTTTCATTAAAAATAATCGCAAAAATATTTGCACGGTTCGGGAATAATCCTTAAGTTTGTATCGTAATCGTTTTGTAACACGATTGCAAGACAATTAAAACATCATACTTCACTGCACTTAAAACAAGACATTATGGCAACTTCAAACTTCCAGACCAAACTGATGGACCTCCAGAAGAACCTCCTCAACTTCGCGTTCATCCTGACCTCAAACCGCGACGACGCTTACGACCTACTGCAGGACACCACACTGAAGGCACTCGACAACGAGGACAAGTACGTCGACAACACCAACTTCAAGGGATGGGTGTTCACCATAATGCGCAACATATTCATCAACAACTACCGCAAGGTGGTGCGCTCCGCTACAGTGATCGACCAGACCGAGGACCTCTACCACCTAAACCTACCGCAGGATTCCGGATTCGAGACTCCCGAAGGATCGTTCGCCGCCAAGGAGATCACCGAGGCCATAAACGCATTCTCCGACGACTACCGCATCCCGTTCACAATGCACGTGGCCGGATACAAGTACAACGAGATCGCCGAGAAGATGAACCTGCCACTCGGAACAGTGAAGAGCCGCATATTCTTCGCCCGCCAGCGCCTGCAGCAGACCCTGAAGGACTACCGTTGAGACCGGGCCGGCACGCAGTGAACAAAGAAAAAACAAAACCTCATGCTATTTCCACTATTTACATATACCGCTATACTTTGCAACTGACATATTCACTATACTGATTACAATTTACGCAAGAAACACACAGCTACGACAAAATCTGTCTTTTTCAAACATAGCCATAGAGCAAAACAGCAGGCCGCGCCAAAAACAGCGCGGCCTGAGTCATATCACAGGGGGCTGATCCTCAGCCGAACGTGCCCCTACCGGTTCCGACTGTATGGACGTGGATTTTCAGCCCAATACTTTTCAAGGCGATCCGCTTCGTCCTTAGTTATATGCACCACTGCCCCATGTTTAGGCGATGTGAAATTGGTGGTCTTCATAACCCCCTCGTTAAATCGGCCAAGATTCGTATAATTGACAAAGTCGGAAGTCTCCACAAATCCGAAATTGTGCGGATTGACACTGAATACATCATACATCAGCACCCACTTGTCCTCACCTATACGCTTCCAGACATTCGGAGCTTCACACGCCCCCGGCTCAAAGTCGATCCATCGTGGCGAGAATCGCCAGTCACCGTCAGGACGATCAGACTCGGCTTGCTTTATTCCGCCCGCGGCCTCATGAGCTACGTATGACAAGATGTATTTGTCGCCGTAACGCACGATGTCGCCGTCAATGGCCGAACAGTTCTCATCGGGATACTGGAACAAAATCTGAGGCAATGTCTCTATACGGTCGAAATTTTCGTTGACATAAGTATAATAAAGTTTATTGCGTTCGCGCTTATGTCTCATCGTCAGATATAGCATAAGCTTCTCCTTGTCCTCATCATAAATTAATTCCGGCGCCCACGCACACCCTATCTCCTGCCACGCGGCCGACATATCTTCAAAGCGTATATTTGCGCGTTTCCAGTCTATAAGGTTCCAGGACTTAAGAAGCACCAGACCACGGTTATTGCCCCAATCATATTCCTCGCCCGGGCGCTCCCACTGCGTGTCGCGGAAACCGTCACGCTCTCCAAACACATGCAGGTCGGTCATCGAAGCATAGAATGCTCCGTCGGGGCCTCTGTAGATATGCGGGTCGCGGATGCCGTGCTGAGTGGCTATCGTATCGCCGGACATTACCGGATCCCCGCCGTTAAGTGCAGTAAATTCATATCCGTCGCGGCTTATGGCCATGTGCAATCCGTGGGTCTCATCTTTATGGAACACCATCAGATATGCGCCCATATCCGCCTCCTTAGGAACTGCATCGGCATATTTGAATTCCGAAAATCCGGCATCACCATTTCCGGCAGAACACAGAGCCGGACGCAAAGCATAGAAGCCGCCATGATTATTATGGTGCATCCCCGACACATCCACATCTGCAGCCAACGTGGTCCATTCATTACCGTCGGAGCTAACCTGAATGTCGGCCAGATTACCGTGGTTATGTATGCGCACCACAAATTCAGAACCCAAAGTGTTCTTAACTTCAGTCTTGTCGCCCGAGCTTCTGTATATGGTCAACTTATTCCGGTCGCCCATCAGGCCGGCAAAATCTTTTTCACTATAATAGAGCAACAGGCCTGCACTGTTTCCTCGTCCGGGAGCTACTTTTACACTCGTCACATAGTTCTTATGCCACGGCGTAACGAGCATCAGTCTTGCATCGGACGGAGAGGAGCCTTTTCCCTTCACAGAAAGCACACCGTCTGACTGCTTGACATACTTAAAGCCATTCTCCTTCCAGAATGTCCACTGCAGTCCAATCTCATCAGCGGTAAAATCGTCGGAAAGCTCCATACCGCCCTTTATGTCGGAATTATTCTCCGGCAACTGTCCTGCGGGCACCGTATGCCACCATCCATCCGAAGTCCATTCAACAGGCTCTATGAGCGTGCTTCGTCCCAACGTATGGTAGCCATTGGCATAAGCGTGGTAAACAATCCACCATCCGCCGTTCACGTCATCGACAAGTGTGCCGTGGCCCTTCGACCACCAATTGTCAGTATCACTATATGTATGCACTATGGGGTTATATGGCGAATCCTCCCACGGACCGGTTATATTCCTTGACCTTGCCGACGCCACCATGTGGCTCGTAGCCGGGCCGGCCGTTCCACCCTGAGCCGACGTCAGATAATAATATCCATCCTTATAAGTAAGCTTCGGCGATTCAAGATACATGCCTTCCGTGCGCCACTTTTCCGGATACTTCCAACCGTCATACACTTTCTGCTTTACACCGACCGTCGACAGGCCGTCAGAGGAGAGCTTGACTACCTCTCCCTCGTTTACATACAGATACCTGTTGCCCTTGTCGTCGGCCACATGTCCCGGATCTATTCCGGACAGCTTAAGATCCACAGGCTCGCTCCATGGCCCACGGATATCGTCGGCCCATGTCACCCAGTTTGTTCCTGCCGCGGGGTAATAAATATAAAATCTCCCGTCATATTTAACAAGATCCGGAGCCATAGCCGAACCCTCATATTCAGGCAAAGCACGACATATCGGTTCCCAATTGACCAGATCTTCAGAATGCCATATAAGGAATCCGGGCGCATAATAAAATGGAGAATGGGTCATATAGTAGTCATCGCCGTCACGCACTATACTCGGGTCTGGATAGTCACCGGGCATTATCGCCAAAGGAAATGTCCGTGCATTGACGAACAACGCCACTGCCAACATCAGCAGTGCAATAATTCTATTGTTCATTATAATTTCTATTAGATTGGTTACAGAACAAAGTTAATGATTTTGGGCGTATAAGTATAGATTAAGGCATGCAGAATATTGCTATATTTGTCGTATCAAACAATAAATTGACACTTCGTTACGGATAAACCGTAAAACCAATTTTGCATAAAAAGAGGAACTATTCATCATAGGTCTGAATCAATCCTCCAAAAAAAATACAGCATTAGTCTAATCAAACGGGCAGATTGTGGATCGGACTGCCGATATGGCAAAGTCTATGCTTTTAGCCCTAAAATTACGAAAGGGACATTTATGAATGCCCCTTTCGTATTAATCCCAGACAATAAATTGAGACGTTTTTTCAAACGCTATTGCAGTTCAACTCCCATTCATCGATTGACAAATACGCGATATTCTCCAGGAGCAAGGGTCTGCGGAAATTCGTTCTTCGACGGATCAAAGAAGTCTATGGTGGTACGATTGCCTTCAGGGACTACTCCGACATACTTTAACGGTAGCTCTTCCTGACCAAGATTGACAAACACATAGACGGTGGCGTTGTCAACGCTCCGGCTGAACACATACAGGTCGTCGCTATCAGTGGGATAGCGCTTCAGCTCGCCCCCGTAGGTTCCTGCTTGAAGAGCCGGCTGCGTGTGCTTTAGATGATTGAGCTTCTGATAAAACTCAAAGTATCTGTTGCGTCGGCCCCACGCCGGAGGAGTATCTTTTTTGAAAAATTCCAAGGCACGGTTAAGGCCCGTCTCCTGACCTGTATATATCAAAGGCATTCCCGGAAGAGTGTAGGACAGAACGGCCATGGCATCGGTAAGATTGCCGTAACGGTCAAACTCCGTTCCTTCCCAGGAATTCAGGTCATGGTTGGTCACCATGTTCATCATGTATGTGTCCACCGGATACTGCAACGACTGCAGTGCAAGCAGCGTGTCGATGTCCACAGCATGTTTAGCAGGATATTCGACAGAACTGCCGTCGGCCTTTTTGTAGCTGTTCTGTCCCGAAGTGGCAGCTATGGCATTGAACAGATCCTTCATCGGCCAATTGTAGCCCATGTCGAATCCGTCGGCCTGAAGTTCGGGCTTGCTTGCCTCGGCCAGCATGAACAGCTCCGGACGGACACTCTCAAGCTGCGGACGCGCCTCAGCCCAAAAGTCAGTAGGCACCTCGCCGGCCACGTCGCAACGGAATCCGTCGACACCGACTTCCGAAAGCCAGAACTTCAACGCATCCACCATGGCCCCGCGCATCTCCGGATTGGAATAGTCAAGTTTATAGACATCGGTCCAGTCGTAGGGGCTTACGAATCCTCCCGATGAATCGCGGACATACCAGTCGGGATGCTCCGCCACCCAGCGGTTGTCTTGGCCCGTATGGTTGGGCACCCAGTCGAGTATCACCTTCATGCCCATGCCGTGGATCTTCTTGACAAGAGCCTTGAACTGCTCCACATCGCCGAACTCAGGATTAACGCCTTTATAGTCCTTCACGGCATAATAGCTACCCAACTCACCCTTCCTGCCCTTCTCCGAGATAGGGTGTATGGGCATGAACCAAAGAATGTCCACACCAAGCTCCTTAAGACGGGGCAATTCCTTCTCGAATCCGGCAAAATTTCCGCTGTCGGAATACTGACGCAGATTCACCTCGTAGATGACAGCATTACGGCTCCATTCAGGATGGTGCACATTAGTGTGCATGCTGTCGCGCGGCTGCAACGACGCTTCGCTTTTACGCTTCGAGCTACATGAAGCGGCAACTAATGCCGCCACTCCCGCCGCAATGGTAAAAACAACTAACTTTCTCATGATTTTGAATATGATATGTACCTGTATTATTTACATAGCCCCCATCGTCGCCGACCGACATCGCCACCGCATGGTAATTCGGCTATCTACGGCAAATGTACAAAATATATCTTTACGTCATAGACATTTAAGCAAAAAGTTATATATTTGCGTTGTCTCTATTATAACACCAAAAAGCCAAAATTTCATAATCATGCAATCAAAACCGTTGCACATCGTCCTTTTAGGACTATTCGGTTCCGTCATGTCATTCTGCTCAAAGCCTCAATCCGGAACCATGACCGCCACTACCGACGACCACCGCATAGTGACCGTCACCGCCGTAAACGACTATATAGTCAAGGTGTCAAATGTCGAAAAGGGTGAAACGCCGATGTCCACACAGGCCGTGGCGCTCGCCCCGCAACCATTCAGAGGCACCGTCAGAACCGACGGCCACGTGTCGACAATGTCGCTCCCGTCAGGACTTACCGTGACGCTCGACGCCAAATCGGGCGCAGTAGGATTTGACTCCGGCAAGACTTTGCTCCTTGCCGATTCCGGCGTAAGAACCCAATCCGACAGCCTCGCCGTCATATCGCTATTGCCAGCCACGGGCGGCACATACTACGGAGCCGGTGAACGTGGACACAGCCTGAAGCTCAACGGCGACACCCTCGTCATGTACAACAAGCAGAACTACGGCTACATGGACGGAGAAGAGCGCATCAGCCAGATGAATATAAGCATGCCATATTTCGTAAGTTCCCAAGGTTACGGCATACTCTTCGACGACCACGCCTATGCCGAAATGGTGATGTCCGACCCTATCGAGTATATCTCCGAAGCCGGCGAACCGATATCCTACTATTTCATCTACGGCGACAGCTCGGTGGCCGACGTGGTCAGCAAGTTCACCGAACTTACAGGCCGGCAGGAACTGCCACCGTTCTGGGCACTCGGCTATATAACCTCAAAATATGGCTACAAGACCGAAGCCGAGACCCGTCAGGTGGTCGACTCGCTAAAAGGGCTCGGCTATCCGCTCGACGGAGTGGTGCTCGACCTTTATTGGTACGGACAGGAGACCGACATGGGCAGGCTCGAATGGAATGCCGGCCAGTGGCCCGAGCATCGGCGGATGCTCTCAGACCTTAAGGACAAAGGGGTCAACACAGTGCTGATATCCCAACCTTATATCAACAAGATCGGAGCTTTAGACAATTATAACAAGCTTGCCGCAGAAGGACTTTTGACACACGACAAGGACGGCAACATCAACGATGTGACCACCTGGGTAGGCGAAGCAGGCATGTTTGACGTAGCCAATCCCGATACCCGCCGATGGCTGCGCGACCGCTACCGCACTCTGACCGACGAAGGTGTGGGCGGATGGTGGGGCGACCTCGGCGAACCGGAAGTTCATCCTGAAACCATAGTCCATGCCAACGGCATGACGGCGCGTCAGTTCCACAATGTCTACGGCAATGTATGGAGTTCAATCATACACGACCTTTACAAACAGGAATATCCCGACACCCGCTTGATGACATTGATGCGAGGCGGCACCACGGGGCTTCAGCGCTACAGCGTGTTTCCATGGTCTACCGACGTCTCGCGCACATGGGGAGGACTCCAGCCCCAGGTGAAGATAATGCTCAATTCCGGACTCAGCGGACTCGGCTACATGTCGCACGACGTGGGCGGATTCGCCATCACCGACGAGGAGAATGTCACAGACCCCGAACTTTACGTACGCTGGATGCAACTCGGAGCTTTCTCCCCCATACTGCGCACACACGCACAGCAGTACGCCGAGCCGTTCAACTATCCGCAATATCAGGACATCCTGCTCGACCTCGTAAAAACCCGCTACCGCTGGCTCCCATACAACTATACTCTCGCCTACGAGAATACCACCAAAGGATATCCGCTCGTGCGTCCGCTCAACTTCGCGGATCAGGCCGACACTCCTCTCGACAACGTCTACGACCAATATCTGTGGGGCGATGAAGTGATGGTGGCGCCGGTGATGCGGAAAGGTGCCACCGAACGCTCCGTGATCATACCCTCCGGCGAATGGATCGACTACAGCAATCCGTCAGTCAGCTACCACGGTATCGACACAATAGCCTATAATGCTCCTCTCGACCGTCTGCCCCTGTTTGTCCGAGCCGGAGCATTCATCCCTATGGCCGACTATGACATGGACAACGTGGGCGACTACGACGCTTCGCGCTACACCATATTATATTATCCCCGCAACGGCATCGAAAGCTCCTACACCCTCTTCGAGGACGACCGCAAATCCACCTCGTCTTTAAGCAAGCAGGAGCGCGCCTTGATATCATTCTCCGGCAAGGATTCGGCCGACAGCATCCTGATCGACGTCAGAATCGACGGCTCTTATCCAGGCATGCCGGAGCAAAAGGCTCTCACTTTCGCACTACCCGGCATCAAAGCCTCACAGATAGAATCTGTGACCGTCAACGGCAGTCCGGCCACACTGTCACGGACTCCAGACGGCGATGTCGCCTTCACGGCACAATTAACTGCCGGAACTGACTTGCAGATTACGGTCAGAAAAAAATCGCAAATTATTTAGCGACATAACAAATTGAAAATCAATACCAATTAAAATAAATCACAAAAAAATTGCAGAAACTGTGAACCATCTGCCCCCTGCGGCGTTTTAGTAGTACATAGCAAAATTACTTTTTCCATTGCAAGAAATGTGATAATGATTGGTTTATTATTCGAGTAAGGAGATGCCGGGAGGCATCTCCTTACTTCGCTTTAATCACCACCCTTCAACCACGGCCAATGAGTCGAGCCTCATTCATGTACGGAAAAACAAACGGGTGCCGCAGAATATATATTATCTGCAACACCCGCTTAATCGTTTGCCCGATGACGGATCAGACAGTGAGTATCTCTTTCTCCTTGGCGGCGAAGAGGTCGTCGATCTTTTTCAGATATTTGTCATGGAGCTTCTGCACAGAGGCTTCGGCATCCTTCTCTACATCTTCGGACATGCCTTGCTTCACAGCCTTTTTCAGACCTTCGATAGCATCACGGCGGGCATTGCGCACCGACACTTTGGCATTTTCGGCCTCGGCCTTCGACTGCTTGACGAGCGACTTACGGCGTTCCTCGGTCAACGGGGGAATGGACAGGCGGATTATCTCGCCGTTGTTTTCAGGCATTATTCCTAGTTCGGAGTTGATGATTGCTTTCTCTATCTCACGGAACATGGCCTTCTCCCAAGGTGTGATGGTGATGGTACGGGCATCGGGAACGCTCACATTGGCCACATTTGAGATAGGCACTGCGCTTCCGTAGTATTCCACTCTGATGGCGTCAAGGATTTTCGGATTGGCCTTTCCGGCGCGGATATGGGCCAGCGACTCGTCGAGATAAGCCACAGCCATCTCCATTTTCTCCTCTGCGGGATTGAGGTAATCTTTTACTTCCATAATATTCTTGATTATAATTTATATCGCAATTAGTACACGAGTGTGCCGATGGGTTCGCCGTCGAGCACCTTTTTCAAGTTGCCGGGATGGTCCATGTCGAACACTATGATGGGCAGATGGTTCTCCTTGCACAATGCAGTAGCCGTAAGGTCCATCACCTTAAGTCCGCGCGTATAGACTTCGTCGTAAGTGATTTCGGAGAACTTCGTGGCAGTAGGATCTTTTTCAGGGTCGGCCGTGTATATGCCGTCGACACGTGTGCCTTTGAGCATGACGTCGGCCTCGACCTCTATGCCACGCAGAGCCGATCCGGTGTCGGTGGTGAAGAACGGATTGCCGGTGCCCCCCGATATGATGGCTACAGCACCCTGCTCCATAGCCCCGATGGCACGCCACTTACTGTAATGCTCCCCGATGGGGAACATGTTGATGGCGGTAAACACCTGCGCCTTCTGCCCTACGGCCTCCAGCGCCGAACTTAAAGCGAGCGAGTTGATGACAGTGGCAAGCATTCCCATCTGGTCGCCCTTCACACGGTCAAATCCACGAGAGGCACCCTGCAGACCGCGGAATATGTTGCCGCCGCCGATGACTATAGCCACTTGCACGCCGCTTTCCACCACCTCCTTTATCTGCGATGCATACTCATTAAGGCGGGTAGTGTCGATGCCGTGGCCCTGGCCTCCGGCCAGCGATTCGCCACTCAATTTTAGCAATATACGGTTATATTTTGTTCTCATGTCAAAAAAGTAGGTTAAATAATTGCTGTGTCATGCCCCTTGAAGGCTCGATTTAGCAAAGATAAGTAATTAATATGACATTAACGGACTTTCCTCGCCTATTTCTTGCGGTTAGGATCGCAGGTCAGCCCTACGCCGAGTTTTTTGAATATCTTATGGTCGACCTCGCCGAGCATCACCGTGGAGTGGACCTGGCATCCCTGAAGTTCGGGGAGCTTTTCCAATGCGAGGCGGCAATTCTCATCGTGGGTGCTCAACACCGCAAGCGCCACAAGGACCTCGTCGGTGTGCAACCTCGGATTCCGTCCCCTCAGATAGTTGAGCTTCATATACTGAATAGGTTCTATCATATCCTGCGGTATCAGCTTGACCGAATGGTCAATGCCGGCAAGATGCTTGATGGCATTGAGAATCAGGGCGGCGCTCGGGCCGAGCAAAGTGGTCGACTGTGCGGTTATTATGGTACCGTCGGCCAATTCGATAGCCGAGCAGGGGACTCCGTCGCGCTCGGCGCGTTCCTTTGCAGCCACCACCGGACGACGATAGGTCACGTCGATTTTCGACTGCTTGAACAGAAGGGCTATCTTATTGACTTCAGCTTCATTGCCGTCGCCGTCGGCCATGCGGTTAAGGGCCGTGTAATAGCGGCGTATAATCTCCTGACGCGAAGCCTCGCAGCAGACATCGTCGTCGTTGATACAGAATCCCACCATATTGACGCCCATGTCGGTTGGCGATTTATATGGATTCTCACCGTAAATGCCCTCGAACAGAGCGTTCAGCACAGGAAATATCTCAATGTCGCGGTTATAGTTTATGGCCGTCTTGCCGTACGCCTCCAGATGGAACGGGTCGATCATATTGACATCGTTAAGGTCGGCCGTGGCGGCCTCATACGCTATGTTGACCGGATGCTTCAGAGGCAGGCTCCATACCGGGAAAGTCTCAAACTTTGCATAACCGGCCTCCACGCCGCGCTTCTGTTCGTTGTAAAGCTGGCTCAGGCACACTGCCATCTTGCCGCTGCCAGGACCCGGAGCGGTCACTATCACCAGCGGACGCGAAGTCTCGATATAATCATTGCGACCGAACCCCTCGTCGGAAGCTATCAGGTCGACATTCGTAGGATAGCCGTCGATCAGATAGTGGACATACGATCTTATCCCCATCTTCTCCAGACGCTGGCGGAACGCATCGGCGCTTCCCTGGCCGTTGTAGTGGGTTATCACTACCGAGCCGACCATAAATCCACGGTTCTCAAACTCAGTGCGCAGGCGAAGTACGTCCATATCATAGGTGATGCCGAGATCCTGGCGCACCTTGTTTTTCTCGATATCCGCCGCACTTATCACAATCACTATCTCCGCATGGTCGCTCAGCTGATGAAGCATGCGGAGCTTGCTGTCCGGCTGAAAACCGGGCAACACTCTGCTTGCATGATGGTCATCGAAGAGCTTTCCCCCGAGTTCGAGGTAAAGCTTATTGCCGAACTGAGCTATGCGCTCCTTAATGTGTTCCGACTGTATCTTCAGATACTTGTCGTTGTCAAATCCGTATTTCATAACGGATTACAAAGTTAGCTCATTCAACCCATTTCTGCAAAAAAGTTTTCCAAATTAAAAACGCCACAGACTATTACCCGACATATAAGCACATAGTAAGTCGTGTTAAAACAGCCGGACAGGCTCCGTAGGGACGTGGGTCGACAATATCCTCCATTCGTTAGGATACATATTATTGGCCCGGTTGCCGAGATTCTTCACAAATCCGAGCGGAGCTCCCATATACGTCAGCATGACAAATCCTCTCGGGGCACTTTGCGGAAGCACTACGGCTTCCCGGCGCAGATAGGATATTGCCGTGGGATAATCGACCTCTTGGCATATAAAAGCTTCCGGGGCAACCGCTGTCGACATGGCGAGCGGGTGAGACGGCACTAAGTCGCGGCCTTTCAGCAAGGCCGCATCGACCCCTGCATATATGACATCGAGGCGCTTCTCAAGCTCCTTGATCTGCGGCATCCAACGCCGCGGCAGTGCCCGGATGGAAGTTCCCGACGATTCAACGACGTAGTCATCACCATTTTTTAGCCAGCCGCGGCAGATGTCGGCGAGCTTTCTGTCGGCAGAAGATTCCTTGACGGACTTTGCAGAAAAATGCCAGCTCTGTCCGGCTCCGCCCTTTCTGACAACAGCCACTGTCAGACCCTCGCCACGGATCCGCCCCGGAAGGAAATGGAGACACCCTTCACGGCCGACAATTCCCCATTCCGCGGGCAACTCCAAGTCGACCGCCGATGCGTCATAGTTGTCAAGAATCCAACGCAGCATATCCTCGTTCTCCCGCCGATTGAAAGTGCAGGTAGAGTATATCATATAGCCGCCCGGCTTCAGAGAGTCCCACAGATTGTCGACAATGACCCGTTGCCGGGCCGCGCACTCTTCGACGAGCGAATGACTCCATTGGCGCACTGCCTCCGGATCTTTCCGGAACATGCCTTCGCCCGAACATGGCACATCGGCGGCCACGATGTCAAACATAGCCGGAAGATCCTTGAAACGCCTCGTGTCGCCACGCGAAACGACTACGCCCGCATAGCCCCACTTGACAAGGTTCTCCTTAAGCGTCTGCGCCCGAAGCGGGACATACTCGTTGGCCACGACAAGCGATCCGGCAGGAAGCGAGTCTATAGCCGCCGTGGTCTTGCCTCCGGGAGCGGCACAAGCATCCAGATACACCATCGGACCACATCCGTCAGCCGTCAGACTGCGTACTATGCTGGAATATATCATCGACGATGCATCCTGGACATAATAACGGCCCTGGTGCAGGCATGGATCAAACGTGAACTGAGGCCGGCAGTCCAGATAAATGCCCTCCGGGCACCATGGCACCGTATCGGCATCGGGTCCGAAAGGACGCGATTTTCCGCAGTTGCGGCGGATGCTTACCGACGGCTCCTCTTCAAGCGCCCCGCGGAGTCCGTCAAAGTCCGGATTAAAATCTTTTGGCAGTTCCATAATCAATATCTCGGCACATTGCACGATGAGCATTTATCGTGATAGTGTTCACTGTATCCGCCACAATATCGGCATTGCGTGCCTGACGGATTATAATATGCCACCCATGACTGCAGCGAACCACCGGAATTCCGTGAAGGGTTGACTCCCGTGCCATGACACCGGCTGCACACTCCCGCCGATGAAGTGCCTCGGCTCGACGAACTCGAAGGACTTGACGAGCTTGACGACGACACTCCTACAGAACCGACATAAATCTCACGTCCATCCGGGCCGTACAAGTGTGAGCCATGCAGGGTATATCCTCCAAGCGCACGGCATTGCGGACACTTACCGGTCTGACCGCAATGGACACACGCTATATAGTTGCCGTAACCTGCTGTGATTATCCCTCCCTGCCCGTAGCACAGCTGGCAGGTTTGCGTGCCGAAACATGACTGACACGCACCGTAGACAGCCACAATCTTGTTGCCGTTGGCATATTCTGTGACATCCTCATATCCATATTGAGTGACATTACGGCGATATGTGCGTGTCACTCCGTTGGAGTTCGCGGCGGCATTGCCTCCTGCAGTCGTGGCAGTGCTCGGCCGGCTTACTGACGATGACGAGGAGGTCGGATTTCCGCCCCCTATATAGCTAAGAGCCAATCCGGAGTCCCACTGCCCCGATATCCATTCCGAAAGTCCGTTTAACGTATACTTATAAGACTGGGCCGGCTGTCTGTCTCCCTTAAATTCTCCATACGGAATAAAATAGTCACCGTCGGCATACTCGACAAAGTGCACACGGTCGCCGCCGTCCCAAATCTCCTTTATGACAGTGGACAGATTAGACGGCTTGGCCCAACGGTAGCCTTGATTCTTAATATCGGTACCCTTGGTAACCACCCACAGCCATTCACCGCCGCTAAAAGTGGCTTGTGTCAGATAGTAGCCTTCATCGCGACACTTGTCATACCATGCCTTCAGTTCCGTCAGCGAATCCTGCTTGTAGCGCTGTCCGGTGTAGCCTTTGATTTTCGACATGACCACAAGCCATTTCCCGGCGCTGCACGACACTGTGGTGATATAATAATCCTGACCATATTTTTCTTTAATCCAGTCTGACGGCCACGTTTTTGTATAATTGTATGCCTGAGCCGAATATTTGGGATTTTCCGACATCACCACAAACCATCCCTTCTCGGTATAAGCCGCTCCGGTAATATATTTGCCTTTATCCCACTCCTCCTTTATCTGGCTCTCCTGCAACTCATTACCGCTACCGGCATAGGACCACCGCTGCATACCGTAGCCACCACCCTTCTGCATGAGGATAAACGACTTGTCGACATCTGCCGCACACTGCAGTGCCGATACAAGCAAAATGAACATAATCAAACAAAACGACTTCATAGCAAGAATACCATTATGAATTAATACGATTCCGTCCAGCGGCGTTCCAATGTTTCACGTCCCACTTCACGGCTCTCGGAGTGGTCAATGTCCCATTCTTTACTGCAATAAGGACAGTGATGATGAGTCCTCCATTTGTCGGTGCGCGTGGTGACTCTCACTTTACGGCGTGAGTTGGATATATCCGAACCAGCATGACGCCGTGAAATATCCGACGTGCCTGCATCTTCCCATTTTGTACTGCTGCTATAAGTTGAACCTAAATCGGTGCTTCCCGTCTGCTGTCCGGAGAAATTATGGCAATTTGCGCAACGTTTCTCGTTTACGGTGGTAATCGGCACCGTAAACAAATAACATGTGATTATAAACCAAGCCCATGCGGCAACGATAAAATTAAGTCCGTTATACGAGTCGTAGAACACCTCGTAAACATAGCGCCCGATTCCAACCACAAGCACTGCGTTAAGTAGCCAGAGAATGGCTGAACTCATTGACTTAAAGAGATATTTTACAATGATATAGCACCAAATGTACTTGCAGAATACGAATCCGGCTACGGCATATATGCCCAAATTTATCAGCATCCCTCCGAACGAGTCGTCGCCTATAGATAAATCAAGGTATGAGGCTCCCTGAATATAAAATATGCATAGGGGCATGAGCAGTATGACCCAACCGATGAAGCCTATCCGTTCACCCCACACCACACGGTCTGATTTTGAATGATCGTACAGTGAATAACGTCCAGAAAGACGTATATACCAAGGAATTATAGCCATAGGTAAGCCTGTCGACAATATCATCATGGCAAATACTATGTCCCATGTCGAGGCTACATCTCTGATTGAGAAAATTCCCGCTATCTCAAAGATGGTGAAAATCATAGACAAGGCTACGACGGTATAGCCGATAGCGACGGAGAAATTCCTCCGGCTGCCGGGCTTTATGGTATAGTTGTACCACCTGCTCAGCCAGATGCACAGGACGATCGAAACGACGAACAAAACGAGCATAATCAATGTTCCAGGCCCCGGACTCATAATGAAGGTGGGATATGCAGTTAAAAATGTCGATTTTGCGGCACCCGATCCTGGACCGGGGTTATCGTCGCTTCTTTCGCCTGCAATTGGGGCGGTTTCGGCGTTCTGAACAGCTTTGGGATAGTCGAATGAAGCGACTTCCCCTATAATGGAGATGTATTTTGCTGAAACATAGCCATTTTTACCCTTCAGAGTCTCCACGTAGAACCATTCCTCTTCGACCGAAGTGTCCGATAGTATAGTCAGAGTGTCGGTTGTAAGCAGTCCGGTGACTATTTCGTAGTCAGTGCCGGGACCGGTACGTAGGTTTACTATGGTTTTAGGAACACCGACAGTCAGCTTTTCGGCTTCTTGCGACTTCTTGTTTGAGCATCCGGACAGCATACCAATCACTGTAAGACAGGCTATCCAAGTAAAAATACACCTCTTGTACTTTAATGCTGACACTATCGATAAGCAAAGTGGCGAAATGAATAATCTCATATTATTATGGTTTAATTCAAGCAATTTTGTTACTTACGCTTTTGCCCGGCGAGCATTCCACAAGCGGCCGCAATGTCCTCGCCTCTCGACGCGCGTATCGTGGCCGTGATGCCGAGTTCGTTAAGACGGTCGCGGAACGCCACCATCGTATCGTCGTCCGAGGTCCTCAGGTCGCTGTCGGGGATGGCATGGAAACGTATCAGGTTCACCCTGCAGTCAAGCCCCTTCATCAGACGCGCCAAGGCCATGGCATGGCGCATATTGTCGTTCAGACCACCCCACATTATATATTCCACCGACAGCCTTCGCTGATGGGCGAAGTCATAGCCACGTAGCATCTCGATGACGCTTTTCAACGGATATGCCTTCTCGACAGGCATCAGCTCAGCACGCTCCTCGGAGAATGGCGAGTGGACACTGATGGCCACGTGGACCTTAGTCGAGTCAAGAAGAGTGCGCAGTTCCGCGATCTTGCCGATCGACGACACCGTGATCCTCTTCGGACTCCATGCCAGTCCCCATGGGGCAGTAAGTATCTCAATGGCTTCAAGTACAGGCTGGAGGTTATCCATCGGCTCACCCATGCCCATAAACACGATGTTTGTGAGCGACTCGCTGCCGTCTACGGAAAGCACTTGATTGATTATGTCATGCACATCCAGATTACCGTGAAACCCCTGTCGGCCAGTCATGCAGAACCGACAGCCCATACGGCATCCGGCCTGCGACGACACGCACAGCGTGGCACGGTCCTTATCCGGAATATATACCGCCTCTACATCGCGTCCGCCTCGGCCGTCAAACAGATATTTGACAGTTCCGTCCACCGATTTGGCCCGTGCCTTGGGCAACACGCGCCCGACACAATAGGTTTCCTTCAGACGCGCCCGGCCTTTCAGCGACAGATTTGTCATCTCGTCGATATCCACCACACGCTTCTCATACAGCCACTGGGCCATCTGCTTGGCGGCAAACGAAGGAAGGCCGCATTCTCCGGCCACCGACTTGAGCTTCTCTATATTCATTCCCAAAAGTGGGATCAATCCATTCTGTACCATAACACCACAAAGTTACGCAATTCTTTCCGCAAACCAAACCAAGCCCTTACTCCGCCTAAGCAGACATAGGCCGACAGCAACTCCACATTGGTTAAATATACTTAAAAATGGCATACAATAAGCATTCTTCCCGGCCTTCGGCCATATTTATGCCTCTGCAATACAATTATTTTCTGTATGTTTGCATTTCCCTACTCCTCAACCCATGGAACGCCTGATGCAGTATATATGGCAACATCGTCTATGGCCGGCAACCGACATGTCGACCGTCGACGGCAGGCATGTGCAGGTGATCGACACCGGACGGCTCAACACCGACTCCGGACCTGACTTTTTCAACGCCAAAGTGCGGATCGGCGATCAGATGTGGGCAGGCGACGTAGAGATCCACGTCAACGCCAGCGACTGGCACCGGCACGGCCATGACGGCGACCGGGCATACGAATCAGTGATTCTTCACGTAGTAGGCCGCGACGACACATCCATAAAGCGCTCCGACGGCCAGACCATACCCCAGATGCGCATGCCCTGCACTCCCGATTTCAGCCAAAGCTACCGCAGTCTGCTGGATCTCGCAGGACACCATCTGCCATGCGCCGACGAAATAAAGTCCATGCGTCAGCTGGACATACACGGATGGATCGACTGCCTCGCCTACGAAAGGCTTTACCGGAAAGCCGAACATATCGGAAAACTGCTTGCCGACAGTGCCGGCGACTGGGAGTCAGCCTGCTATGCCACCACGGCCCGAGGCCTTGGATTCGGTATAAACAGCGAACCATTTGAACGGCTCGCACTCGCCACTCCGCTACGCATACTTCACAAACACGCCGACTCTCAGCTGAGCATGGAGGCCATTCTGTTCGGACAGTCCGGGCTGCTCGACGACGCTCCGGACACGGATGCATACGTGGATCTGCTAAAACGCGAATACGCATTTCTATCCAATAAGTTTGCCCTCAAACGGCCCCACTCTCCCGGGTGGAAAATGTCACGGATGAGACCTCCGAACTTCCCACATCGGCGCATAGCGTTTCTGGCGGCGCTGCTATTCGGCGGATTCCGGCTGATGTCAAGAATCACGGGAGCCACGTCCATAGAAGATGCACGGCGGCTCTTCTCCGTAGAACTCACCGGTTACTGGGCTTCGCACTACACTTTCGGATGCGGACTGGACAGCGGTTCTGCCGCAGTTCTCGGACGCGGGTCGATCGACACTCTTATCATAAATGTAGCAGTACCGCTTCTGCACGCCTACGGATGCGCCACCGGTAATCTCGCCATGTCGGACCGCGCTGTGGAATTTCTCCACAATCTCGGTCCAGAACAGAATTCCGTGACGCGGATGTTCAAGGAGAACGGCCTACCCTGCGACGATGCATTCACATCGCAAGCCCTCATTCAGCTACGCCGCGAATATTGCGAAGCCAAAAAGTGCCTCTTCTGCCGTATCGGCCACCGGTACCTGTCACAAAAGACCAAACGCACATAACACCCACCCCCATATCCGGCCACAGACATCCCTGCTTCGGACACTATGTTAACATTTGTTGCCCAAATGGCGCTTAATCCGAATTTATTCGTATATTTGTAAATTATTTATTATGGACTACAAATATAACAGAGTGAATACCATCCTGCTCCGGATTTTGCTGGTTGTGCTGTCATTGCTACCCGTCAGGCTCAGCGCCATCTCGGTCGGTGCCGCAAGGACCGACATGTACCGTCCTTTGCTGAAAGACAAGCGCGTGGCACTACTGTCAAACCACACCGGAATCGTCGGCGACAAGCATACGCTCGACATAATGCTCGACAACGGCATCAACGTCACCCATATACTATCGCCCGAACATGGCTTCAGAGGCACTGCCGACGCCGGACAGCATGTGGCGGCCTCCACCGACCCGGTGAGCGGCCTGCCCATAGTGTCGCTCTATACCGGAGGGAAAGATGTGCTCCCTGCCGAATTGCTGTCGAAACTCGATGCCATAGCAGTCGACATGCAGGATGTCGGGACAAGATTCTACACGTATCATATCACCATGCTGAAAGTGATGGAAGCGGCGGCGTCAAAAGGCATACCCGTCATAGTGTTCGACAGGCCGAATCCGCTCGGCATGGTCATCGACGGCCCTGTGCTCGACATGTCGCTTAGATCAGGAGTCGGACGCATACCCGTGCCGGTGCTTCATGGCCTTACAATGGGCGAGATAGCCCTTATGGCCAATGGTGAAGGCTGGCTCCGTGACGGACTCAAAGCAAACCTGACGGTCATTCCGGTCGAGGGATACACCCACGACACTCCATACAGCCTGCCGGTGGCGCCATCGCCAAATCTGAAGACCATGGGCGCCATCTACCTCTATCCCTCGCTGTGCTACTTTGAAGGCACCACCGCGAGTGTCGGACGCGGCACCGAAGCGCCGTTCCAGCTATACGGTCATCCGGCCATGAAGGCCAGGGGATTCTCGTTCACGCCACGTTCAATGCCGGGAGCAAAGAATCCGCCACAGCTCGGACGCAAATGCAACGGAGTCGACCTAAGAAGCATCCCTGACTCAACGGCCATGGCCAAAGGGGTCGACTTAAGCTATATAATCGATGCATACACATCGATGACCACCGGCAAAAGCTCCTTTTTCACATCATTCTTCGACAAGCTTATCGGCAACCGCAATGTCCGCAGGATGATAGAACAGGGACATTCTGCCGAAGAAATACGGGCCTCCTGGAGCCAGGAACTCGACACATACAAAGCTCTCCGCGCAAAGTACATAATTTATCCCTGACCAATGACACCCACCGTAGTAATAATCACCATCATAGCATATTTCGCAGTTCTGTTCGGAGTCAGCCATCTGTCGTCGCGCAAGTCGGACAACGCCACATTCTTCACCGGCAACCGGCGAATGCCGTGGCCCATAGTGGCCTTTGCCACACTCGGCGCGGCACTGTCGGGAGTGACATTCATCAGCGTGCCGGGAATGGTGGCTGAAAAAGGCTACAGCTATCTGCAAATGGGATTGGGATTCATCGTCGGATATGCTTTGATAGCATTCGTCCTCGTGCCGATGTTCTACCGGCGAAACCTCATCTCCATCTACGGCTATCTGGGCGAACGCTTCGGGACAAGCACCTACCGCACAGGGGCTTGGTTCTTCTTCGCATCCAAAATGCTCGGAGCGGCCGTTCGCTTCTTTGTAGTCTGCATAGTGCTGCAGACACTGGTGTTCGATCCGCTCGGCATACCGTTCAGCCTCAATGTGCTTGTCACCGTTGGTGTGATATGGCTCTACACCTTCAGAGGCGGCGTAAAGTCGGTCATCTGGACAGACCTTCTGAAAAGCTTCTGCCTGGTGACATCCGTAGCCCTTTGCATCTACTTCATCGCACGCAATCTCGACCTGTCGTTTTCCGGACTCGCCTCAAGCATCGCCGGACACGGATCATCGAGAATATTCTACTTCGACGATCCCTCAAAAGGAATATATTTCTGGAAGCAGTTCGTGGCAGGAATATTCATGGTCATCGCCATGACCGGACTCGACCAGGACATGATGCAGCGCAACCTCGCGTGCCGCGATTCGCGGGAATGCCGAAAAAACATGCTGACCAGCGGCATTCTGCAGTTCTTCCTGATAGCCATGTTCCTGATGCTCGGCACATTGCTGGTGATATACATCGACAGCACCCCGTCACTGTCAATGCCTGAAAAATCCGACGACATATTCGGAATCGTAGCCTCACACCAATCATTGCCCGTGGCTGTAGGCATACTGTTCGTGGTCGGATTGATAGCCGCCGCATATTCAGCCGCCGGATCGGCCCTCGTGTCGCTTACCACATCCTTCACCGTAGACATCCTCGGAGCCTCGGACATGGAGGAAAAAAGACTTACACGGTTAAGAAAACTGGTTCACATGGCCATGGCCGCAACCATGGGGATCATAATCATAGTCTTCTTCATGGTCAATGAGGAAGACGCCATAAGCGCGGTATATATATTAGCTTCATATACCTACGGTCCTTTGCTGGGGCTGTTCATATTCGGGATGTTCTGCAACAAGTCAGTGAATGACCGTCTTGTGCCGTTCGTGTGTCTGCTCGCCCCCGCCCTATGCTGGGGGGCAAAGCATTATTTAAAGTCAGCATGGAACTATGAATTGAGTTTTGAACTCCTGCTCCTTAACGCGTTCCTCACCATCTGCGGACTCGTTCTTCTATCATGGCTCAGAGCCGGCCGGCCCGACAAGGTCGAGGCTCCGCAAGCCTAATGCATGACTTATTTTTTATTAAACCTCTCACTTTACGCACATATCAATGGCAAAAGACCTGTTCAGCCGGTATATCTGGCTAATCGATACCATAAAACGCTATGGCTCGCTGACCCGGGAAGAAATCGGCAAGCTTTGGCTACGTTCACCGTATTCCAACGGGGCTCCTCTCCCCCGACGCACATTCTACGCTTATAGAAGCGCCATCGAGGAACTGTTCAAAGTCAATATCGAATGTAATCCATCGACTTTTGAATACTACATCGTGCAGAACAACGACCACTATGAAAGCGTGATGAACTGGCTCCTTAACTCAGCCTCCATCGGCAATCTGCTGAACGACGCCGGCGACATAGCCGACATGATCTTTCTTGAGAATGTCCCGTCGGCACGGGAATATCTCTCGACTGTGGTCGATTCGCTTAAGAGCCACCGGCAGATGAAATTCTCCTACCATCCATACTCACGCATCAACCCTACCCCCGATATAGTCATCGAACCCTACTTCCTGAAAATATTCAAGCAACGGTGGTATCTGACCGGACGCAACGTCAAAGAGGACACGATAAAGACATACGCCCTCGACAGAATGAGCGAAGTCACCCTGCTCCCTTCGCAATACGCTATTCCTGATGACTTTGATGCCGAATCATACTTCCGCGACAGCTATGGCATAATCTTTGACGAGGGCGAGGTCAAGAACGTGGCCATAAAGACCGATGCCCGGCAAGCCAAATATTTCAGATCCGTGCCGTTGCACCATTCACAGCACGAGACGCTCCATGACTCTTTCTCCATATTCTACTTCAAAATAAAGATTACGCCGGACTTTGTGCAGGAACTTCTGTCATACGGACCCAAAATAGTCGTGATGTCACCTCCCGAACTAAGGGCAATGATGATAACGTCACTACGCGAATCGCTCAACAACTACGACAGCTCGCTCTCAGGCCTCAACACATAATCCGATCTTACTCTTGTGTATCGCAGATTTTTTCTCTATTTTTGTAAATCTGCTCGGCCTTAAAGCACGGGTTATTTGTTATGAATCTCATGGGACTCATGCGGTCCTTGGACTATATTCAGAATAACAGTTATGAGAATAGTGATACAGCGAGTCAAAGATGCTTCAGTAAGCATCGACGGAGAAATCCGGTCCTGCATCGGACAGGGACTCTTGGTACTTGTCGGCGTGGAACACGGCGATACTTCCGACGATGCGGCCTGGCTTGCGGCAAAGACTGCCGCCCTGCGCATCTTCGACGATGAGGCCGGAGTGATGAACCGATCGGTGAAAGACATCGGTGGCGACATCATTGCAGTAAGCCAGTTCACACTGACGGCCTCCACACGCAAAGGCAACAGACCAAGCTACATAAGGGCCGCGGGCCATGACCTGGCCGTGCCGCTCTACGAAGAGTACTGCACCGCACTGCAGACGGCACTCGGCAGAGACATCGGCCGTGGCGTATTCGGCGCAGACATGAAAGTAAGTCTAATAAACGACGGGCCGGTCACCATAATAATCGACTCCAAATTAAAAGAATAAGCATGAACAGCCCAACCGACAATTCCATCACCATAGCACAGGCGCAAGCCACGGTCGACAGTTGGATCAAAACCATCGGAGTAAGATACTTCTCTCCTCTGACCAATATGGCCATACTCACTGAAGAGGTGGGTGAAGTGGCCCGGATCATGGCCAGAATGCATGGCGACCAATCGTTCAAACCGGGAGAAAACGGCGATTCGCTCGCTGACGAACTTGCCGATGTGATGTGGGTAGTCATGGCCATCGCCAACCAAAACGGCATCTCTCTCCAGGAAGCCTTCACCGAGAATCTGCGCAAAAAGACCTCTCGCGACTCGTCAAGGCACCGAGAAAACCCGAAACTACAAAACAACTAAAATATATATAATATTATGAGCGACAAATATCACGATACAGTAGCGGCCTCAGCCGTGACCATCGACGACGAAGCTGTCAAAAGCGCAGTTGAAAAAATCCTGTCGGAACACCTGCAGGAGAATATGAACAAGGACACTTATAAGAAAATATTCAACTGCATAGACCTGACCACACTCTCCACCACCGACTCGCCGCAATCAGTGGCCGACTTCACCGAGCGGGTAAACGCATTCGACAATGAGCATCCCGAACTTAAGAATGTGGCCGCCATATGCGTATATCCGAATTTCGCGCAGGTAGTAAGAACCGTGCTTGACGTGACAGGAGTCAAAGTGGCCTGCGTGTCGGGGGCATTCCCGTCATCGCAGTCGTTTATCGAAGTCAAAATCGCGGAGACGTCACTGGCCGTACAGGGCGGAGCCGACGAGATCGACATCGTGTTTAACGTCGGCAACTATCTCGACGGCGACTGGGAAGAGGTCTGCGACGAAATCAGCGAACAGAAGCACACCTGCCGCGACGCGCATCTGAAAGTGATCCTCGAAACAGGCGCACTCAAAACCGCCGAGAACATCCGCAATGCTTCCATCCTGTCCATGTACTCCGGCGCCGACTTCATCAAGACCTCAACCGGTAAAGTATACTCCGGAGCGTCGCTTGAAGCGGCATACGTGATGGCTCAATGCATCAAAGAATACTACGAGAAGACAGGCAACAAAGTTGGCTTCAAAGCCGCCGGTGGAGTAGCGACAACCGAGGATGCCGTAAAATACTATACCGTCATAAAGGAAGTGCTCGGAGAGGATTGGACCTCCAACGAACTGTTCAGAATCGGCGCAAGCCGTCTGGCCAACAACCTTCTAAGCGACATCATCGACCAACCCGTTAAATTCTTCTAAGGTGCTTTATTGGGCAAACATAAACAACGTTAAAGTCGGGCCGTTGGAACCGGGGCAACTCATAGCCTACGGCCTGACTCCTGAAACGTTTGTGTGGCGTCAAGGTTGGCAACAATGGTGCAAAGCCAAGTTCGTCGACGAATTCATTCCTTGGTTCGGACCTGATCCACGGCACACGGCACGTCCGCCAATGCCGTCGTCATATCTGCCTTGGGCGCTCATCGTGACCATACTCTGCTGCATGCCGATCGGCATCGTAGCCATAATATACTCGTCCAAAGTCGAGAGCCGTTATGCCTCCGGCGACTATATAGGATCATGCAAAGCATCGGAGGCGGCGCGTACATGGAGCATCGTCGGAGCAGTATCCGGCCTCCTGTATTGCCTGTTTTTCGGTTCTATCTACTTGATACAATTTATTCGATTATGGCATTGAGACGGTCGCTGATGATTCCGGCCGCGATTATTCTGGCGTTAGCAGGTATATGCATATACTTTTATTTCGATCCGTCGGAATCAGCGCTGTTTCCTAAATGCTCGTTCTACTGCCTGACCGGGTTGAAATGTCCCGGATGCGGTTCGCAGAGAGCCATACATGCACTTCTACACGGCGACCTCTCCACGGCAGTCAGATTCAATGCCATGATGGTGGTGGCGCTTCCGGTCGTACTGCTCCTGTGCGTGGGCGAACTTGTGCGCACCCGACGGCCCGAACTGTATCTTAAACTTAACTCCAGATGGGTGATCCGGGCGGCATTCATAGTGGTGACCGGCTGGTGGATCGTCAGAAACCTTATCGGTCAATAGTCGCTGAAGAACTGCGGCTTTATGACAAAGCCGACCCTGAGCTGCGAACGGAACTTATTATAATCAAGAAGCCCCTCACCGTAGCCATTGTAGTATTGCACGAACAGATACTGGTTCTCATTGTTGAACAGCTTATAGCTGAACTCAAGCACTGTGTTGTAGTTAAGATTCCACCCACGGCGTTTGGTCACGAACACTGATGTCTGAAACCGTTTTGACAATGTCATATAGCTGATGCCCACCTGATAAAGTCCATAATAGTCGAGCAGATCGCGGTTGTTTTCACCGTCGACCCACGGTATCCACAGCTTGGCATACACCATCGTAGTAGGGTCTATGAGGATATTTGAGCTTAGCGACACGCGGTTCCAAGACCGGCTGTCTTTCTCCGCCTTTCCATTGCTCTCATGCTCGAATATAAGCGACACCTTTCCGATGAATCTGTTTTTGACAAAAAGCGGCTTAGTAAATCCCAGACCGGGATTAAAGTTCAGGTCCGTCATGGGAAATGAATTTTCAAGCACATTCCAGAAGCACTTCTGGGTATAGAACAAAAACAGATATGATCCGAACGGAAGCACACTTTTGGTGAGACGCTGCGACACAGATATCTGAAACTTCACGTTCGTATTGTGAGCCGTAGGCTTCGGGCCCACCGGAGGTCCGAATATAAAGTAATTGTCTTTATACAATCCGAAATATGGTCCACGCTCAAATTCATCCTGAATGCTGTCGGAGTCAAGAGCCTCTCCGGGGTGGGACAGTATCTGCCCGCGGCATCCGAGCACGCCCGACATGACGCCGAAAACCACAAAAAATATTTTTATCCAGATATTATTCATTACAAAAAAACGCGTCGCCGACATCTGACTCCACCTCAGATGCTTGACCTTATGAATTTGATTTATAGTGCAAAGATAATAAAGTTTTACGGCTCCCGCGACGATACGAAGCGTGATTAGCGAAAAATATGCCTGTTTTTAACCCTAAACAACCATTTTTTCTTTGACGGCTGAAGCGTTATGTTTAACTTTGTGTCCAAACCAATTTATAATCATATACGGACATGACCCGCATCATAAAGCTCTATATAATGCCGATAGCCTTCACACTGCTGTTCCTGACGGCCTGCGACGACGACACCGAATTCCGAATCGAGGGAACCGTCGAAGGACTCGGCACCCGAAACATAGTGATGACTTACGTGGCCGACCGCAACGTGCGCACTGACGGACTTGTGGCCATCGACGGGAAATTCATACTGATCGGCGCGTCAAAAAACTACACTATAGTGGAGTTGTCCACCGCGCAGCATCAGTTGATCGGACGACTTATGATCAAGAACGGCCAGACCGTAAAATGCGAGTATGATCTTGACGACTTTTATGCCCAGAAAGTCACCGGCAACAAGCCAAGCGAACAATGGAGCAAATTCCTCAGAGAAAACGCCGATTCGCTCCGGTCCGGCGACCATCGGCTAAACAACCGATTGGTGGCCGACTACGTGGCGTCGCACAAGAACGACATACTCTCATCGGCCCTGATGCTGACCCAATTCTATGCCGTCGACCATGAATCGCAGGCCGATTCAATATTCGCCACCATCGAACCCGACGCAAGACCCGAATCGCTCGTCGACAATTACCGCTTGATTCTATCACGGCTGAACTCCGCATCGTTCCACGGACGGCTCCGCACATTCACGCTCGCCAATCTGCGCGACACCACCGAACGATACTATTCCGGACGTTCGAGCTACACGCTCTTCTACTTCTCCGGACAAGGCAACGAACGGCGCGACACCATCTACCCCATACTGCGTGAGCTGAACGACAGCATAAGCAACCGATGGATCAGAGTGTTCGAGGTATCGATGGCGCAGGATACCTCCACATGGAAGCGCATCGCACGTCAGGACACCGTGGACTGGCCCAGAGTATGGGTACCGGGCGGAGTAGCCAACACCAATTTCGACGATCTGGATATTCCCCGACTGCCATACTATATCCTCTCCGACTCCGTAGGTGAAGCGGTCTACAGAGGCGGCTCGGTCAAAACGGCTTCCGACACCTTAGCCCGACGGCTTAAGCGCACCAAAGTCAGATAATCCCGATCATTAACTCCTTAACCTCTCTCCACAATGCTTCTAAAGACCTACGGCGCCGCAGTGCATGGCGTAGACGCCATAATCGTCACCATCGAGGTGGCGGTGGAAATCGGATTTTCATTCAACCTCGTCGGCCTGCCGGACACAGCCGTGAAAGAGAGCTACCAACGAATGCTCACCGCCATGAAACATTCCGGCTACGACTTCCCCCGAAGGTCCGTGGTCATCAATATGTCGCCGGCCGACGTCCGCAAAGAGGGCGCCGCCTACGACCTGCCTCTCGCATTGAGCATCCTGGCCGCTTCCGAACAGATAAAAGCCGACGGACTCGCCGACTTTATGATAATGGGAGAACTGTCGCTCGACGGCACCATTCTGCCCATACGCGGTGCCCTGCCCATGGCCATCAAAGCCCGTGAATCAGGATTCAAAGGCATGATAGTCCCTATGGCAAATGTGTCGGAGGCAGCCGTGGTCAATAATCTCGAAGTCTACGGAATGGAGACTCTGAAAGACGTGGCCCAATTCTTCGACGGCACTTTGTCGGCGGAGCCTACCGTGATAAACACCCGTGAGGAATTCCGTAAATCGCAGTCATCATTTGACTTCGACTTTTCGGAAGTAAAAGGTCAGGAGAATGTGAAGCGGGCCTTTGAAGTGGCATGCGCCGGTGGGCACAACATACTCCTCGTAGGTGCGCCGGGCTCAGGCAAATCAATGATGTCAAAGCGTTTGCCGTCAATCCTGCCTCCGCTGACACTTCAGGAAGCCCTCGAAACCACCAAGATACACTCCGTGGCCGGACAGCTGAAACGCGGATCCATGCTGATTACCGCCAGGCCGTTCCGATCGCCTCACCACACCATATCGCCGGTGGCTCTCGTAGGGGGAGGCAACAATCCCATGCCCGGCGAGATATCCTTGGCCCACAATGGCGTGCTTTTCCTCGACGAGTTTCCGGAGTTCTCCCGGCAGGTCCTGGAAGTCATGCGTCAGCCATTGGAGGACAGGCATATCACCATATCCCGCGCCAAATACAGCATCGACTATCCCGCAGGATTCATGCTCGTGGCATCTATGAATCCATGCCCGTGCGGCTACTACAATCACCCCACAAAAGCCTGTACATGTCCTCCGGGAGCCGTCAATAAATACCTCGGGCGCATCTCAGGTCCGCTGATGGACCGGATAGACCTTCAGGTCGAGATTATGCCGGTGCCGTTTGAAGAGATATCCTCCGACTCTCCGGCAGAAAGCAGTGCCGAAATACGAACGAGGGTGGTCAATGCAAGGGCTTTACAGACCGAACGGTTCCGCGACGAAAAAGAAGTATACTGCAACGCCCAGATGAACTCCAGGCTGCTCCGACAGCACGCACGCCTCGACTCAGAGAGCATGAAAGTGCTTGAACAGGCCATGAAACGCTTCGACATGTCGGCCCGTGCCTACGACCGGATACTGAAAGTGGCACGCACCATCGCCGACCTCGACTATTGTTCACGTCCGGGACTGAAGGTCGCAGAGGCATCGCAGATGCCCGTTCAGACCATACATCTCCGCGAAGCCCTGCTCTACCGCAACCTCGACCGCGCTTCATGGGGCACAGCCCACCTGCCTGGCCAATCCTAATCAGCGACAGGCGTGTAAACGTAGGCACCGAGGTCGGGAGAGGCACCCCGGAGATTGCCGTAAAAGTCGGTCAGAGTGCGACTGTCGGTCAGCGATGCATCTGCCATGCCGATAGCCGGCGACTCCTCCTGCAGGCGATAATCGAAATAATACTCCGAACGAACCGTGCGGAACAGCGGATCAGCATCCCACAGACAGTCAATGAAATTATCGTCGTCGCTACCCGACGGCTTAAGCAATGTGTGGCGTATCCTGACATCCATATCGGTTATATCGGAAGGCAAAATCTGAGGTCCAAGACCGTAAATGATCGAATTTGACACATCAACTCCCAGGCCTTCTCCACCCATTTCAAGCATGGCACCCGAAATGGCCGAAAATAGATAATTATTGGAAAAAGTACAGTGGTTGAAACTGTGGCGTCCACGGTATAGCACCACCACGCCCTGGGGAGCCTCGGCAAACTCGCACCCTACAGCCTCGACCGGAGCATAGACTGCCGTCAGGACCGATGTAGCAGAATTTCGCAACCGGCTGTTGACAAGAGTCAGAACCGGTTCGCCGACTTCTGGACCTACCGAATCAATCCATACACCAAACGATGTATTTCTTACCGAAGCATAGGAGATCCGGTTGGCTCGGCTTGTGCCATAAAACCGAACTCCGCCCCACTGGTCCGACATGATCTCATACGGAATCCGCCCCACGACCTGCCCGAACCGGTCACCGGAAAAATCCACCGGTGCTTCGGCACTCCCATCAACCTTAAGCGAACCGCGCACCCGCAGCTCTGCTCCGGAATGGAAATAAAGCGAACATCCGGCCGGAATGGTAAGCGTGGCGCCCTCTGCCACTACCAGACTGTCAAATATCTGATACGGTTTGTCAGAAGAGAACTGACGGGATGAAGCCACGACCTCCCCTTTCAGTCGCTCCACATCCTGCCCTACGGCATGGAGGACCACTGTGGACACCTGGCCGTTGACTGTAAAATCAAGCGGAGCCTCCACCTCGACAGGTGCCGGCACACCGCTCTCGGGCAATGTCGCCTCGACAAGAATGAATATCGAATCGTTGGCCCGTATCTCGACATTGCTGAACGATTTGCCTGAAAATCCGTCGACATTCAGTCTGAACATGTCGGCACAGCTCTCCGACCGAAAAGATATTTCACTAAGTACCAACCCTTTATCATGCCGGTTATACACTTTAAAAGAGTGTGTCGGAGTCCCTTCTGCCGTAAACACAGTGCCGAATCTGAGTGTATCGACCGAATATTCCGGCTGATCGTTAGGATTCGAGGTAAACCCATCCTCTATGCATCCGGACATGACCGTACATAAAAGGACGATATATATTGAGAAATAGAAAAGTCTGAACATAAAAAAGCGTGTTATCAGTATCTTAACGCTGACGCACGCTCTTTTATTGCCTTAGCCCGATCACTTGGAGGCATACTCCCTTACGGTCTGGCTTTCGACGTCCACGCCATATTCAGCCGCCTTTGCCAATATTGCCTTGGCGAGCTTCGGCTTCAATTCTTCCGGACAATAACGGAAATAGGCTTCGGCCGCTCTAACATGCGCGGCATCGGGCATCGGATATTCGCGCCGTTCAGGCAGGCCGAACACACTGTCAGGAAGCTCTTTACGCTCCTCGTATGAAATTCTGTCGCTCATAACATCTGAATTTTAATTATTCGATGTATCAACAACTCTCAGCCTCGCAGTGTTCGCCCGGCGCCGCTTCATTTCCCTGACCCGCTCTGTTCAAGGTATATTCTGAGCGCAGAAGTCCAATCGCCGTTCTGCTCCACATGCAGCCCCTTGATGCCGAGCGACTCGGCCGCGCGTATGTTCTTCAGACTGTCATCAACAAAAAGCGACTCCTCCGCCACAAGGCCGTCGCGGTTTAGAACAAACTTGAAGAATTCCGCGTCAGGCTTATAGGCCTTCATCTCATAACTGCAGAACTGCGAGTCGAAATAATGCGATATAGGATAGCCGTCGGAACTGAATTGCGGGCTTCGCATGTACGACATGATGAACGGATTCGTGTTGCTCAAAAGACACACATGGTAATCACGGCGCAACTGCAGAATAAAGCGCAGACGCTCTACCGGAACTCCACCGATGAATCCCCACCAGCAAAGCCGGGCCTCCTCGCCGGTGACCGGACGGCCCACAGCCTCCGACATACGCCGGCAGAATTCATCGGCATCGATGGCGCCAGTCTCCAGATCGAGAAAAAAGTCTTTCTGCCCATGTTCGCCCATATAGAAGTCTGTGTCAATGCCGGCCGCACGGAAGCGTCGGAAAGCCTCGGGCGTATCCTGCAGGAATATGACTCCGCCCATATCAAAGAACAAATTCTTAATCATTCGGTGTATCGGTTAATGTATACAGCGCAAAAATAGCAAATTTCTATCTAAAAAAGCCGTATTGAAATTTATTTTGTACATTTGCAGATGTACCTGTCCCAACCCCATTTGACCCGACATTATGACTGTATCAGAGCTTTCAGCCAAAGAATATTCCGCGCTGTTCCCGCATAGACCGCATCTGTTCAACTCTGTTGAATTTGCAGAACTGAACCGCTATAAGTGCGCGTCGGTGCACTATCTGGCCTTTTCCGACTCTAAATTCCGTGGAGGCCTGATTGCCGGCGAGTGCGACGGCACCTTAATGAATCCGTTTTCGGCTCCGTTCGGCGGATTCGACTTCAACCGCGAGCCTTCGGCCTCTAAAATGATAGAGATTGTCGAGTCTTTGAAAGAATGGCTTCATGGCAGGCGATGCGCTGTCACTCTACCACCGGCGTTTTATGCGCCCGGATCCACAGAAAAGAGCGTCTATGCCTTTCAACAGACCCACTGGCATCAGGAATCACTTATCAACCACCATCTTACAGTCGTCGACCCTGCGGAATACACCTCGTCGCTCGATTCAAAATCGCGCAATAAGCTTAAACGCGGATTAGACTGCTGTCACTCGTTTGCAAAGTTGGATACACGAAGCCACGCCGACATAGAGCGGGCATACAGGATAATCGCCGTCAACCGAGCCAGAAAGGGCTACCCCTTGCGAATGAGCCTTGACGACGTGGTTGCGACAGCCCCCGTAGTCCAAGCGGAATTTTTCATACTGTCCATCGACGGCATAGATGTCGCATCGGCACAAATCTACAATCCAGCCCCCGGCATAGTGCAGGTGATTTACTGGGGCGACACGGGCGAAGCTTCTGAATGCCACCCCATGAATCTTTTGGCCTACCACATACTCAAGCATTATTCGGGCACGGGCATAAAAGTGATCGACGTCGGTCCGTCGGGCGACTTCGACACGCTAAATCCAGGCCTCGCCGACTTCAAGGAGAGCATAGGATGCACCCCGACCCTCAAATTCCGGTATACCATAAATTAGACCAACGACTTAACGGTCAGTTTGCCTAAATATACCAGCCAGATCACTCGGTTGAGACCGGGGCGTCAGAGTAGCGACCGGTATAGCTCGACGGTCTGCAGGGCTATACGGTCCCAGTCGTAGGCCGACAGATCGTATGTCCGCCTTAAAGGCTCCGGATCCGTGGCCCGGCCATGGTCCGCCAGCTTTGCCGTCAAGGCGTCGGCTATGGCATCGGGATTGCCGACAGGGAAAAAGTCGGTCGGCTCCAGTATGTCGAGCCTGTTGGCCGGAATATCGCTGACCGCCACGTCAAGCCCGTAGCTCAGCGCCTCAAGCAATGCTATGGGCAGTCCTTCATGGTAGGATGGCATGGCGAACAGCGCCGCATGGCCGAGAACCTGACGCAATGCCTCACCTCGGATAAATCCGGTCATTATGACGCCTTCTGCGGCCGCCGCCCGCTTAAGTCTGCGCGAATAGTCGTCCTCATGGTCGGCATCGCCGGCAATGACAAGCTGATAGTCGCTCCTCAACGGCCACTGCGAATAAGCCTTTATCAAGTCGTGAAACCCCTTCTCCTCGACCAGGCGGCCCATGGCGAGGATATAGCGGCCCGGACGTATGCCAGACTTCTCAAGGAAGTCCACCCCCTTCACTTCGGGCGGGCGGTTTACCCCGTTGTAGATCAGCACCGAGTCTTTTCGGCCATACTTATCAGCAAGTATTCCGGCGATCACCTTCGATATGACGATAGGCCGGGAAGAGAATCTCGCACCCATACGTTCGCCCATACGGAGAACCGCCTTGGCCAGCTTACCCCACTTCTGGCGGTCATAGTCAGGACCGTGGTTGGTCCACACTACTTTCATTCCGAGGAGCCGTGCTAAAGGGGTCAGAAGCGCAGGTCCCACGGCATGTATATGCAGTATGTCAGGATGCAGTCGGCGCGCCTTCACCACGGCAAGCATCGTATGGACTATAGCCTCCAGACTCTTCTTTTTAGGTGCATAGACATCGACAAGCTCCACTCCACGGTAATTGTCCGAACGGTTGGCGGCGGTCACGTAAGGTGTACGGCGGATGATTGTCACATCGTGTCCCATCGACGCTATGCGCGGGTACAGTTCCTGGCAGTGCGTCTCCACACCGCCCTGTATTTCGGGAATGCCCCGTGTGCCGATGACTACTATTTTCATGTCAAAGAGAATTTACCTGTACCGTATGTCAATGTTCATCCGGACGTCCAAGGTCGCCCTGCCGAGGATCCTGGCCTACATCATACCACTTTTTGTCAATACACGGCTCGCCTCCGCGCATCACCCGGAGCTTGTTGGTCACGGCCCACTTCAGCGGATGTTTGATATACTTATGCATCACCGGGGAGGCCGTACCCACCATCCAGCAGTTCTTGGGGCACTTTCTCACAAGCTCGCGCACACGGGCCGCCTGCGGACCGTTCCAGATCGACATGAAGTCCTCCTTATGTATATTGCCCATCGACTCCTTCCAGAACTTATCTTCCAGTCCGTTGCAGGGATACACCTCACCCCATGGATCTATAAAGAAATTGGTCAGGCCGGCCTCACAAGGAAGCATGCGCCGTCCACCCTCTATATAGTTGATCAGACCCATGTTGAAGAATGCGCGGAACCATGACTTCGGATGATTCTCCTCAAGCTGCCATTTGACAAGCTTCCGGAAGTCGGCACACACTTCTTCACGATTAGTGATCGCGTTGTCATCCTTATGAAAATAATAGGAATTGTGGAATGCCGCCGTGGCAAACTCCAGCCCCAGCTCGCGCGACAATTTATAAAGTGCGAGCATATCTTTGGAATTATGGTTTGACACCGTGCATCCGAATCCTATATCCTTAAGGCCCATGCGTTTAAGTGTCAGAAGCGTTCCGAGTCCCTTGTCAAATCCGCCCTGACGGCCGCGAAGTTCGTCATTTTTCACGCTTAGGCCCTCGATGGAGATGCGTATGCCGATATTGGGAAACCGCTCGGCCAAAGCCACTACCCTCTCGGCAAACCATCCCGATGTCGAAATCACGATCCTGTCGGTATGACGATAGCACTCTTCGACTATCTCAGGCAAATCCTCACGCACAAACGGTTCGCCTCCGGTCAGATTGATAAATTTGAGTTTCGGAAGCGACCGGAGGTCAGAAGCTTTGATCTCCTCCCGCTTATCGGTGGGATACTGCCAGATATTGCACATCTTGCAGCGCATCGGACAGCGGTAGGTCAATATTATAGAGGCATCGGTTGGTAAAGATATTGCCATAAATGTGTCTGCTAAATGATTTTCACATTCATTAAAACGCAATCATAGGCCAATATATTTTGCCGACGGATATAATTTATAGCCCTACCCTCCGTAGATGGCACGAAGAGCGTCATAATGAGCGTCAGGATTGAATCGTTTCAGAGCCTCTGCGCGGATCCGGCCGGGATGGAACGAAGGTGCGGATCCGGTGCGGCGGTTCATCTCCTTGATGGGTTCGGCCAGCGCATCGGCATCGCCCGGGGGGAAGAGCATACCATTGTCAGGAGTGATCAATTCCGGTATGCCGCCTATTTCGGCACCGAGCACCGGAGTGCCCGCACATAGCGACTCGATGACCGAAAACGGATTATTCTCATACCATTCCGACGGAACCACCGAAAACCGCGCCTGCCTGAGCAGTTCGGCCACGGCACCTCCGCCCAACTGGCCCATGAAGGTGATCTGAGGCACATCCGCGAAACGCGCCTTCAACTCTCCGAAGAGCGGTCCGCCACCGGCCACAAGCAGTTTTGCCTGCACACGCGATGCGGCCTTCAGCAGCGTCTCCACCCCCTTTTCCGGCGACAGGCGCCCCACATAGCAGTAGTAGTCGCCCCGGCGGGAATAGTCAAGTGCCTCAGGTGTCGACGAGTTTATAAAATTATTGAGCACTACAAGCTTCGACGGATCATATCCCCCCTGCTCCATTTTCAAGGCCATGAAGCGGCTGGGACAGATAAATGCGTCGACACTGCGCTGTATGCGTTCGGGATTCCACATCCGAGCCTCGGCGTATGCCACAGCGCTTGCCGCCAACGAGCCCTTCATGCAGCGCTTCGTCAACACAGCCTTCGGGTCGGTGAAACACGCCTCGCACACCTTGCCCGAGCACAGGCAACTGTAAGCCGGACACACCAGCTTATAGTCATGCAGAGTCCAGACCACCCTTGCCCCGTACTCCTTGGCCATTTCGGCAAGAACAGGCGACAGATAGCTGTGGATATTGTTCAGATGCACCACGTCGGGGCGGAAGTCGCGGAGCAGCCGGGAGAAACACTCTCGTATGTCGCCGTGGCCCGACATGCGCCGCACCGCCTTGAGCTTCTGCGCCGCACCCCCCTGGAATGTGACCTCCGACGGGAAATACCTACTCCAGACCGACTCGATATTCTCCGGATACTGCATGGCGAATATGGCCGTGTCATGGCCGTTGACATCCAGCATCCGCTCAAGGTTAAGCGTGTAGACGCAGTCGCCGCCGCGACGGTAGTAAAATTTGTTGACCACAAGCACTCGCTTGGGCGATCCATTGGCTTCCATCCTCCGGAAATATCAATAGTGGAACGACGAACCGCCGAGAAACTCCCTCAGGAGCGAAGTCGACGGAATGAGCTTATCGGTGATGGGCGTGAAGTAGCTCAACAGCTTCTGCAGCCTGTAGGCCTCGGCATACTCCTCGACGTCGCGGGGCACGCTCTTCAGGATGCTTTCGGCCAGCTCCTTCATAACCCCGAGTTCAAATATCAGCGACGAGTTGAACATGGCGTCGGCGTTCTCCTGATAGGGATATATCCACTTGTTCTCTCCGCGCCGCACGCTCGGCCAGCGCCTGATCGTCTCCGTGGCCGACACTCCGCGGTACTTATAGTCGCGCACTATACGGCGCAGCAGGCGGTTGTCGGTCGTCGGCACCCAGTTATGGTCGTCGATCGACAGAGTGGTCAGGGCCGACACATAGATCAGATACTTCATCCGGCGTTCGATATGCGACGACAGCTCCGGATTAAGCCCGTGGATACCCTCGATGAGAAGTATCGAGTTGTCGGTCAGTTTGAGTTTGTTGCCCTTGTAGATCCGTTTGCCCAGTTCGAAGTTATACGTAGGCAGACTCACCTCGCCGCCCGACAGCAGAGTGTTCAGATCGGCATTGAATGTATCGAGGTCAAGCGCATACAGCGATTCATAGTCATAGTCGCCCGACTCGTCGCGAGGCGTATGCTCCCGGTCCACGAAGTAGTCGTCAAGCGAAATCATCTTAGGTTCAAGCAGATTTGTCATCAGCTGGATGGCCAGACGCTTCGTAAACGTAGTCTTGCCCGACGACGAAGGGCCTGCGATAAACACTATCCTGGCACCCCCCTCGTTGTAGCGGCGCGATATCTCGTCGGATATTCTGCCGATCTTCTTGTCGTGCAGAGCTTCGGCCACATTGATGAGCATCGACGACTGGCGGTCGGCGACGGCCACATTAAGCTCGCCCACGTCTGAGACGCCGATCACCCTGTTAAACGCCAGATAGTCCGTAAATGCCTCATACATCTTCTCCTGCTCTATCGGCGAAGCCGGTATGCATACATTATCCGAGCAAGGAGGCAGCAGAAGCATACCCTCCTTATAAGGGATCAGGTCAAACACACCGCACATCCCTGTCGACGGAGCCAGATTGCCGTAGTAGCTGTCGGCCACGCCGTCCAGGCGGTAATAGACCGTGTAGAGGTCATGGACCGACCGGAGCAGGCGCACCTTATCGGCAAGTCCCTGCTTCTCAAATATTTTGATCACATCGGAGGTCAGACGCTCCTTGCGCACAAACGGAAGGTCGCGCGTGGCCAAATCGGCCATATACTCCTTAAGCCGTCCCACCGATTCGCAGTCCACCCGGACTCCGCCTCCGCTCAGACGGCAATAGTAGCCTCTCGACACGGAGTGTTCGATTATAAGCCGCGAGTCCGGATACAGCGCCGCCACGGCACGGTAGAGCATCATGCACAGCGAACGCACATAGACGCGATGCCCCGACGGACTGTCGACCGTCAGAAATTCCACCATTTTAGGAGCAAACAGTGGAAACTGAAGATCCTCCGTCTTATTATTGACGCGGGCGCAGATCGGACGGTCCGGTATACGGCCTGAAAGACGTCCGTAAATGTCCATCAAAGTCTCCCCGCCCGTGAAGGGCACATATTCATTTATATTTGTGCAGAATATTTTCAATTGGTCACTCATAATGCGGTAATGTTAGTTGAAACGTATGTTATCGTAAAGATAACAAACAATTTCCGAAAAAAGCGGCTCTACAGGCTTTTTTTCAACAGCCCGGTGCAAAAATAATTTCATGCAGCGCACTCCTGCCTGCAATATTTTAAAATATTTTATTTTTTCTTGACAAATAATTTGCAAATATCAGTTCAAATACATAGATTTGCAAAATACTCTCACCCTAAAAAATCTGTAGCATGAAAAGCGGAAATATGCCCGGAATTGCACTATCAATTATTGTTGCCGTCGCTTGCTTGATGTCAATGCCCGATTTACACGGCATGACACATCCGGTCGTTGCGATGCCCGACAGCATTACGGAGTCCACCGACTCCATGACCCGCGACCTGCAGGAAGTCGTGGTAAAAGCCAATCCTATCAAACACCAGGGCAACCATACGATAGTGACCATCACCCGCGAGATGCGTAAAAATGCCTCCAACGCCTTCGAAATGCTCGGCAACATACCCGGCATGTATGTCAACCGAGCGAGCGGAGCCATGGAATATAACGGACGCGGCAAAATCAAACTTCTTGTAGACAGCCTCGAAAAAGATGAAAAATATATAAAGAACCTTACGCACATCAGATATGACCGCGTGGACATAATCCGCAATCCCACCGGACGATATGCAGAATATGATGTAGTGATCAATCTTCACACTCGTGAGAATTACGAAGGATACGATCTCAATTTAAACTCCGACATCATATTTCGTCCTGAATACCGTAAGGGATATGCTTTTTCAGAATCTAATCCATACGAAAATTTTACATATACCCGCAATAAATGGAATTTTGCGGTCAATTCCGGATTCGACTACAACCGCAATGAATCATCATCATACTCCACCACCGATTATCTGACCAACAACCTTCAGGAAACCTCTATCAAGAATCCCGGTAATGCACCGACAAAACGGTCATACTTCCGTAATGTGTGGTACGACTTGAGCATCGACTATCAGTTCACCAAGAATCATGTACTGAGCTTCAGATGGTTTCTTGCCAGCCAGGATGCCGAGACTTTCAACAAGAAGACTATCGCGACCGGACCTCTCAACACTCCGCCGGCAGACACCATCGGATATAAGAACATGTTCAGAGACAAAGGATACCGACACACATGGGGACTGTATTACAATGGGAAGATAAAAGGCTGGGGCATCTGGATGGGAGCCAACTACAGCCATAATCCGTGGCGGGTGTGGAACCATACCGACCGGTCATCAGGCTTCGAGGTGAACGACAACATGCGCCAACAGCTTAATTTCACATGGGCCACAGCCGACATAAGCAAGGGCTTTATCGACGGCAAACTCTCCTTAAACTTCGGGTATGAAAACATGTGGAGAAAATATAGCGCACGGCGCATGGAGACAGGAGAAAAACTCTCGTCTGCCGTCGACCGGCGTAACCGATGGTATGCTTCCGTGACATACCGGCCAGGTTCATCGACATATATCAGAGCCAACGGCGGAATGACTTTCAACGACAATTCTATCGACAAGGTGCATGAACACCAGACACTGTACAACCTCGGCCTGTCACTGACCCAAGACTTCAACAATGGCTACGCCTCGCTGTACTTCAACAGAAGCATATCCAATCCATTGGCGCAAACCCGTCGCGACTACGGACAGTTTACCGACTCGCTGATGTGGAGCGGAGGCAATCCGAAGCTGAAATCATCCGCCAGTAATTATCTGTCATTATCACTCAACTGGAAAGGCTTTTTCGCCGGAGGTTCAATGGATATATCTCCGGATGCGATATGCAACATCATCGAACAACGCGAAGGTCTGCTGCCAAATGGATTAGTCGGGCCATACCTTGCTTCACAGCCGCAAAACGTTTATAGCCGTAGTGTCAGGACATATTTAGGCTATTCGGGGAAAATAAAATCCATCCAAATTTATGCAAATCTAAGTTGGAATGAATATTACAGCTCATACAAAGACTTCTCCAACCACGAAAGCGGGCCAGACCTGATAATGAATATCTCTAAAAATTTTTCAAGAAGTAATGCCACCGCATACTTTGAATACAAGATTAACTCTTCAACATCGGCATTGCCTCAAAGCTATAGCAACGGATATACCGACGATATGTCAATATTCCTGCAGAAAAACTGGATGAACAACAAATTGACATTACTTGTGGAGTATACGCTTCCTCTCCATTTCACAAAATGCAGGAACCACTCCTGGACATCAACACCGGCGTTATGGCAACATACATATAGCAATGACCAAGCACTTGTGGACAACCGCATAATGATTGTCTTAAGGCTCTTACTCACTGGAGGCAAATCAGTTAGACAATACAACCGCTCATTATTCGGAGGCAACTAAAGCCATCATTTTAGCGAATTGCAACGGACAAAGTGGAGCCGTCTCGGTGGCTTCACTTTGTCCGGCCCGCGAAATACTTCCAGAGTGGGGCCGCCATGAGTGCCTGCTTCATATTGTCGGCATAAAGCATGGCCCGCACCTCCTCCTCCGTCAGAAGCCGGACCTCGATATCTTCGGTGGTGTCGAGACTCTGAGCCGCCAACGGAACTACGCCCGTGGCAAGGTAACAATAAGTCAGATTGGTTGTCGACGAAGGATTCTGCGACAGCACTGTCAGTAGCGACCATTCGCCACACCCGTAGCCGGTCTCCTCAAGCAGTTCCCGTCTGGCGGCGTCAAGCGGTGCCTCGCCATCCTCGACCACTCCGGCCACAAGTTCCACGAACACGCCTCCAAGACCGTGGCGGTACTGCTCGACCATGACAAAGCGTCCGTCGGCAGTCAAGGCTATCACATTCACCCAATCGGGATATTCAAGTACGTAGTATTCAGGATGAACCACCCCCGACGGCAACTGCACCTTGTCGCGACGGGCAGTGAGCCATGGCCTCTTGACAATATACTCGCTTTCAAGCAATTTCCATCTTTTTATTCCCATATTCTGTACGTTTAGGTGTCCAGGTGCCTACAAAGATAGCGATTTAGCCGATGGAATTCAGATAAAATGAGTAATTTTGTAGGCTAAAAATTGATTGAAAAGTGAGTGCTATCGACATTGCGATATTGGTCGTGTTGGGCGCGTCGCTCATATACGGACTCTACAAAGGCATCATAAGCCAGCTGGCATCCCTGGGCGGTATTGTGCTGGGCATAGTGGCATGCCGCTTTTTCGCCAAAGACATGGGTCCGCTGGTGATGCAGACATTCCCGGAGACGTTCACATCCGAGACGGCGGCTTCGATAGCCGGCACTGTCATCCTCTTTCTGCTGGTGTTCTTCACGGTCGGGGCTTTCGCCTCGCTCACCAGGAAGCTGACCCATACGCTCCTGTTAGGATGGCTCGACCACCTGCTCGGATGCGTGTTCTGCGTGTTCAAGTGGCTATTGGTAATGAGCATCGTGCTGAACCTTTGGTATATGGCCAGCCCCGGAAGCCGCATATTCACCACATCACACCTCATGGACGGAGAGATGCTGCCGTGGATAATGGGCATAGCCCCGGACATGTTCGGAGTCGTGGGCGACCAGTTTAAAGTGATGGTCAACTCGATGTAGCGCGACCTGCAATTCAACAATAAAAGCCGACAGTTGTTTTTACTGATATCTACCACAGAAATACATAGACAATGAGCAAAGATAACCAAAATACCCCCGACGGGAAATCGGACAACGAAAAGATCATCAACAACGTCACCGACAACGAGTACAAATACGGATTTGTCACCGACATCGACACCGACGTGATTCCTCGCGGACTCAGCGAGGAGGTGGTGCGTCTGATTTCGGCGAAAAAGCAGGAACCACAGTGGCTCCTCGAATTCCGTCTGAAAGCCTACCGCCACTGGCTCACACTGAAAATGCCCAAATGGGCGCATCTCGACATTCCACCAATCGACTACCAGGCCATCAGCTACTACGCCGCTCCCCGCAAAAAGGAAGGGCCAAAAAGTCTCGACGAGGTAGACCCCGAACTCATCGACACATTCAACAAACTCGGCATACCGCTCAATGAGCAGAAGGCCCTGTCGGGAATGGCCGTCGACGCCGTGATGGACTCCGTGTCGGTAAAGACCACGCATAAGGAGAAGCTGGCCGAACTGGGAGTCATATTCTGCTCCTTCTCGGAAGCGGTCAAGGACTATCCGGACCTCGTGAGGAAATATCTGGGCAGCGTGGTGAGCTACCGCGACAACTTCTTCGCCGCGCTTAACTCGGCGGTGTTCTCCGACGGATCATTCGTCTACATACCCAAAGGCGTGCGGTGCCCGATGGAGCTGTCGACCTACTTCAGAATCAATGCCGCGGGCACAGGCCAATTCGAGCGCACACTCATCGTGGCCGACGACGATGCATACGTCAGCTACCTCGAAGGATGCACGGCGCCGATGCGCGATGAGAACCAGCTGCACGCCGCCATAGTCGAAATTGTGGTCGAAGACCGTGCCGAAGTCAAGTATTCCACGGTCCAGAACTGGTACTCAGGCGACAAGGACGGCAACGGAGGTGTCTACAACTTCGTGACAAAGCGCGGACTTTGCCGCGGTGACTACTCGAAGCTCTCGTGGACACAGGTAGAGACCGGATCGGCCATCACTTGGAAATACCCCAGCTGCGTGCTGCAGGGTGAAGGTTCTGTAGGAGAATTCTACTCCGTAGCCGTGACCAAGAACTACCAGCAGGCCGACACCGGTACGAAGATGATACACGTGGGTCGCAACTCTCGCTCGACAATAGTCAGCAAAGGTATATCGGCCGGACACAGCCAGAACTCCTACCGCGGACTGGTGAAAGTGGCCCCGAAAGCCGACGGATGCCGCAACTACACCCAATGCGACAGCCTGCTCCTTAGTTCGACATGCGGAGCGCACACATTCCCATACATCGACGTGCTGAACGACACCGCGATAGTCGAGCACGAGGCCACCACCTCGAAAATATCCGAGGACCAGGTGTTCTACTGCAATCAGCGCGGAATCCCGACAGAAGAGGCCATCGGCCTGATAGTCAACGGATATGCCAAAGAGGTGATGAACAAATTGCCCATGGAGTTTGCCGTCGAAGCTCAGAAACTCCTGCAAATAACCCTCGAAGGCTCAGTAGGATAATCGCTAACAATAACCACCCAACAAGATAATACACCCCATAGATCATGGATAATAAAATATTGCTCGACGTCAAGAACCTGCACGCGTCGATTGACGGAAAAGAAATCTTAAAAGGAATCAACCTCCAGGTACGCGAGGGGGAAGTGCATGCGATAATGGGTCCCAACGGATCCGGAAAGTCTACCCTCTCGATGGTATTGGCCGGAGCTCCGGGCTACAGCGTGACCGAAGGTTCGGCCACATTCCACGGCAAGGAACTTCTCGAACTCTCGCCCGAGGACAGGAGCCACGAAGGACTGTTCCTGTCGTTTCAGTATCCGGTGGAGATTCCGGGAGTGTCGATGGTCAATTTCATGAGGGCGGCCGTCAACGAAAAGCGTAAATACTTCAATGAAGCGCCCCTGTCGGCCTCCGACTTTCTGAAACTGATGCGCCAGAAACGCGCAGTGGTCGAGCTCGACAATAAACTGGCCTCAAGATCCGTCAACGAAGGATTCTCCGGAGGCGAGAAAAAACGCAACGAGATATTCCAGATGGCAGTACTCGAACCCTCCCTGTCGATTCTCGACGAGACCGACTCCGGACTTGACATCGATGCGCTACGCATAGTGGCCGGAGGCGTAAACAAGCTCAAAAACGAGAAAAACGCCACCATAGTAATCACCCACTACCAGCGCCTGCTCGACTATATAAAGCCCGACTTCGTGCATGTGCTCTACAAAGGCCGCATAGTGATGACCGGAGGACCGGAACTGGCTCTCGAACTCGAAGAGAAAGGCTACGACTGGATTAAGGAGTCTAACGATTAACGAGTCCATACCATGAGCAGTATCAGACAATACATCGACATATACCGCGACAATGCCAAGGCGCTGGACGACAACTCGTCGCCGGTGCTGAACGCCTTGCGCCCCAAAGCCTTCGAAGCCCTCGACGGCAAGGAACTGCCCCGTAGAGGCGATGAAGGCTATGAAAAGACCTCGCTGGAGGACATGTTTGCCCCCGACTTCGGACTTAACATATTCCGGCTCGACATTCCAGTCGACATAGCCGACACTTTCAAGTGCGACGTGCCGAGGGTAAGCACGTTGATGGCCTACGTCATAAACGACAAGTTCGTGAAGAGCGCCGCCCTGACCGACAGGCTTCCCGAAGGGGTCATATTCGGATCGCTCGCCCGGGAATCGGCGGTGCATCCGCAACTGGCCGGGCAATACTACGGACAGCTCGCATCGCTCCACGACGTGCCGACGGCTCTCAACACTCTCCTGGTGCAGGACGGTGTGGTCCTTTACGTGCCGCGCGGCGTAAAACTCGAAAAACCGCTCCAACTCGTCAACATATTCAGTTCGCCCACTCCGCTGATGGCGGTCAGAAGGGTGCTCATCATCCTTGAGGACGACGCCAAGGCTCAGATGCTTGTATGCGACCATACCCAGGACGGCGAACGAGGCTACATGTCGTCGCAGGTAGTAGAGATATTCCTGGGGCGCAACGCATCGCTCGATCTCTACGACATGGAGGAGTCATCGCCGCTCACTTCACGCTGCTCGCAGCTATATGCACGGCAGGAGGAAGGATCGCGGCTGCTGGTCAACGGCACAACCCTCGCCTGCGGCACCACCCGCAACGACTACCACATATCGCTCGAAGGAGCCGGGGCATCGTCGATGCTCACCGGAATGGCCATCGCATCCGGACACCAGCATGTCGACAACGACTCATGCGTCAACCACCGCACACACGACTGCGAGAGCCGCCAGAAGTTCAAATACATCCTCGACGACGAAGCTACGGGAGCATTCGAAGGCGGCATAACTGTCTTTCCCGGAGCCGAACGGACCAGCGCATACCAAAGCAACAAGAACATACTCGCATCGGCCGCCGCCAAGATGCACACCAAGCCGCAGCTGCTCATATACTGCGACGACGTTAAGTGCAGCCACGGAGCCACCACCGGCCAACTCGACCAAAACGCGCTCTTCTACATGCGTCAGCGCGGCATCTCGGAGAAGATGGCCCGCACCATGCTGATGCAGGCGTTCATGGCCGACGTGATCGACACCGTCACCATCGACGGACTCGACGACAGGCTGCGTCACCTCGTCGAGAAGCGTCTCCACGGACAGTCGTCGTTCTGCTCCGACTGCGCCCTGTCAAAGTAACCTCGATCAGAGAGGGTGTTTACAAATATAACTGTTAATATCTTAAAGCGTTATGAATTTCGACGTAGAGCGATACCGCAACGACTTCCCCGGACTAAACCGCTCCATCTACGGACGGCCCCTGACATATCTTGACAACACCGCCACATCGCAGACCCCAAAATGCGTGGTCGATGCCATCGAGGCGATGTACTACAACTCCAAGGCAAACGTACACCGCGGCGTGCATACTCTCTCCCAGGAGATGACCATGCTGCAGGAGGCGGCGAGGGAGCGCGTCAGGAGGTTCATCAACGCATACTCTACCGAGGAAATCATATTCACCCGCGGCACCACCGAAAGCATCAATCTCGTGGCGGCCTCGATGGGACGCGGCTTCCGCGACGGCGACGAAGTGATCGTGTCGGTGATGGAACACCACTCCAACATAGTGCCATGGCAATTGCTCAGCCTGAACGGCCGCAACATAACCCTGCGGGTAATTCCGATGGATGAGCGCGGCGTGCTCGACATGGACGCTTACCGGACAATGTTCAACGAGCATACGGCCATGGTCAGCGTGACCCACGTCAGCAACGTGCTCGGCACCATCAACCCTGTAAAGGAGATCGCCGCCGAAGCACACCGCCACGGTGTGCCGGTGCTGATCGACGGTGCCCAGGCCGTGAGCCACCGACGTGTCGATGTCAGCGACATAGACTGCGACTTTTACGCATTCTCGGCACATAAGATGTACGGCCCTACAGGCGTCGGCGTACTGTATGGCAAAAAGTCAATGCTTGAAAAGATGCCCCCCTATCAAGGTGGAGGCGAGATGATAGCCCACGTATCGTTTGACCGCACCACCTACGCCGACCTGCCGTTCAAATTCGAGGCGGGCACCCCGGACTTCATCGGCATAGCGGCCATGCACAAAGCCATCGACTATATGGAGTCGATAGGCATGGAGCGGATCGAGCGATATGAGAAAGAGATTCTCGACTACGCCACCGGACGGATGGAAAGTGAGTTTCCGTCACTCCGGATCTATGGCAAAGCTCCCGAAAAGGATGCCATCGTATCCTTCATGCTGGGCGACGCGCACCCCTACGACGTAGGCTTGTTGCTTGATAAGCAAGGAATAGCGGTCCGTACCGGACACCACTGCGCCCAGCCTCTTCTGGAAAGCCTCGGTCTTGAAGGTGTAGTCAGGGCCTCATTCGCCCTTTACAACACACACGAAGAGGTGGACCGCTTCATAGCGGCCCTCCATCGCATCGAACCGATGCTCCTTTAATCTGCTTAATTGATTATCAGAAACGGATGACGAGTTCGGCAAGAACCTTGTCGCCCTTGCCCTGAGGAGCCTTCACACCGTCGTCGAAGAACATCTTCTCGTAGTTGAGACGTATGTCGCAGTGTACCGGACCCTTTATGTAGCTCAATGTGGCTCCGAGGGTGATGCGCTGACGTGCCGGGTCGGTAGTGGTCAGATCGCCCGCGGCATTGCGCTTGCCGTTGCTGTGGTCGGTCATTCCGTCGAATCGGCCTTGGAAAGACATCTGATTGAACACGCCCGCCTTCACCGGGATATGATAGTCGGCATAGATCACGTAGGCATGGCAGGCATCGTGGGCCGAATTGGTGTAATGCTTGTTGATATATTCGCCCGACACGAGCCAGCGTCCCGCGCTCCAGGTCACAGCTCCGTCGATAAGGTTGATTCTCACCGAATCGGGTATAAGGGTCTTGACGCCCGCATTCAGCGACACATTGCCCCATTTGTAAGTCACTTTACCGGAGTATGCCATCTCGCTGTGCCACTTCTCGTGGTCGGCTATCGACGACGGATTGAACGCACCCGCCTCGATGCTCAAAGGCACATCCTTGAACGAGTAAATCAATTTTGCGCCTACGGCACGCACATTGCACACCTCTTTGCCGAGATACGAACGGTTGGCAAAGATATAGTTGCTTGGAGCCTTGGTCGGGTCTACACCGAACGGCATTCTGAACTGTCCGGCCTGTACCTGAAGTCCGCGCGCCAGAGTGATCCTGCCCCATGCGTCGAGAAATTTCATAGTTCCCCGGTCGGAGGCGTCTATCTGGATGAAGTACTCTATCGGCTGCGCTATGCGTCCGTCGACACTGATACGCGCGTTACGGACCTGAAAACGGCTGTCGCCCGACTCAGTCTCCATTTCCCAGCGCGAACGTATGGCTCCGTGGATATTAGGCTTATAATCTACAGTCTCCTGCGCCATTGCCAATACCGGCATAAAAATCGTTGCGCACAAAAAAGCGGACTTAATCCGCGAGATAATAGTTGTCACTTTTTCCATATTTTCCGCAAAGTTAAGCAAAATCCGCCTAACGGCAAAGTCCTCCGCCGGACACTGAAAAAACAGAGTGGCGGCACCTTTTCCGGCACCGCCACTCATATATTATATTATGTCACGTATTATCCGATCGGATGATTATTCGACCTTGCCCCCAAGCCACGTAGAGTAGACAAGCTTCCACTCTGCATGTCCGATAAGCTCATATCTGACGGTGTCGTTGACCTTCTGCAGCTTAGACTCTTTGTCCCTATCGTATGTCACATAGTCAAGCTCATATATGATAGGCTCGTTGTAGCCGTCGATAAGGTCGGCGTCGGGATAATTGGCCTTCAAGGTCACCGGCATGGTCACGTAAAGGAAGTTGTCCTTCATCATCGGCTGAATCTCATCGGTCGGGGTGTCGGCCCAGGGAGCATAGCCGGCCGCAGTGCTGACGCTCAGATTGACATTACAGTAGTGGTACGATACACCGGAGAAGAACTCGGAGTTGCCGTAGCTGTCGATATAGCCTGCGCCCTTATTCTCGCGTACCCAGTCTACTATAGGCTTATAGTATTTTGCGCCGATTTCAGAATCATTGACAGCCGGGATGGAGATGATCACGTTCGGGTCAAACATCCATTCACCCTTGACCTTGGCAAACTGGTCGACTTTAGTCTCCACACCCTCGTTAAGCACCCATTCTGTGCCGTTGTAGACGAAATTGCGGCAGTTGCCGTACTTGGCGGTAGTCTGGTAAGCCACATATTCCGACTGTCCTTCCGGAGCGTAAGGGAACTTCTGCTTCAGGAACAGCGGGAGCACACGCAGCGCATTGTCGTTTGACAGATACGGGCCATAGCCCACGGTGGCATTGTCGGACGGACTCATCATGTAAGCGGCATACGACGGGGCCCATTTGGTACCGTCGAAATAATACAGGCCGTTGTCTTCAAACTTGTCGATGGGGGTCGGAGCCGGAACGTAAGGCTCGTCGGATCCCATCGGAGAGCATGCGGTGCCGTTGACCTCTGTTACTACGAAATTGAGGTAGGTAGGCTTCTGGGTGTTCCTATCCACATTTGCGGAAATGACGTAACCCTTGATAGCCACGGTCTCATCCTTCTTGCAGAGTGCCTTCAGCTCGTCGGTGGCCTGATAGAAGCTGCCGTTGTATGTGGCTCCGTCCACAGAGAAGTTGATATAGTTGCCTACGGAGTAGAATGTACCGGTGACTGAGACATACTTGGCATGCAGACCGGCAGCCTGATTGTTGGCGTTGGCGTATGATTCGGCATAGTTGTCAAATGAAGCGGCGGTCAGAGCCTCGGCTGTCGGATAGGCATATACCTTCGACGAAAGGTTGTTCTCCTCCACCGGAGCTATCTGCAGACCTCCGTTGTACTTGCTTCCCGATCCTGACACCTGCATCTCCATGCCTATTTTGTATTTGGAGGCGTTGAATGTCTTGCCGTAATACACCAGCAGGCTTCCGGTGGCGTCGGTAAGGATATATCCCTGGCCACAGATGGCGGTTATATAGCCCTTGACAGTATAGTTGCCGGAGATGGTGACATTCTTGATGTCGGTCAGCACCACAGGCTTGAATTCCGGATCTTCGCCGGCCTGGTTGTAGTTGGCGATGACGTAGGTTCCCTCCTCGGCATTGGGATATGCCGCGGCAAGAAATCCGGGTATATAGCTCGTTGCGGCGGTCGACGGCGAGAAGGCGTCGGTGTATGCCGCGTCGCTGCCCCAGGCTGAGATGTAGTCGTCATTGGTCACTGTGTATATCTTGGCGGCATAGATGGCCTGGCACAGTTCCGGACGTCCGTGCGAAACGTCGTAGGTCACCTTTACGGTCGACCCGTTGTTCTCTGCAAAGTATGGGAAGCTCGACGAACCGAAGTAGGCCGGCAGATATTTCTGGGCAGTGATCTTGTCGGTAAAATACCCGTTGGTACCCACGGCGGCAAGTTCCTTCGACAGACCGTCGGCCTCGGCAAGAGCCTTGTTGGCGGCAAGATCGGCGATAGTCTTATAATCGGCGGCTGTAAGCACATATTCGATGTTGGATATATTGGAGGTCACCGGCGGTTCTTCGAAGCCGTCAAGATACTCGTCATTCCAATCGTTGGCGGAGCAACCGGCCAGTGCGACCATCGTACCGCATGCGAGCAGACCTTTGAAAATATTGTATTTCATAATTGTTTGTATTCGCTTGTTAAGTGATTAGAAATAAACTTTCATGCGCACGGAATAAGTGCGTCCGAACGAGTAGAACACGCTGTAGGCGTTCTGCCATGAACCGGCTTTGTCGGTCGGGGTCTCGGCATCCATGACGTAGTTGTAGTTAAACAGGTTGTACACGTTGCCGTAGAGGGTGGCCTTCACGCCGCCGATGTTGAAACGGTAGCTGGCGTTGAGGTCAAGCTGCTGTCCCCAAGGTATCTCCCAGAGCGAATCGATGTCGATACCCTTCGTGCCGAGCGAGCTTCCGGAGATGTAGAAGTCGGAATAGTTGCGGGCGCTCATGGTCCAGTCGGCTCCTATGCGGAATCCCTTGAAGGGAAGGAAAGTCACCGAAAGCGCACCGGTGGTCTGGGCCGAACCGCCCACCTTCACGCCTTTCTGCTTAAGTGTGGTCTTCAAGTGGTTGGGAGCGCCGATTCCGTCGGCAAGCAGACCGTTGGTAAGATCCTGGATAGGCTGGCCGATCTGATTGTAGAAGTAGCCCTCGGCGTTGCTGTCCCAGATCCAGTCGCCCCACGAGAGCATACCCTCGATGTTAAGCCAGCGCACCGGAACCCAGTTGAAGTTCATTTCGATACCCATGTGGCGTGCATCCACACCGGTCATGTTCATATAGTAGCTGCCGTCGGCCTTGCTGAAGTCACCGCGGCGCGACAGACCGCTGCGGTCCATCCACCTGGTGTAGTAGGCATTGACAGTGATGGCAAACGGACGCGACTGGTAGCCGTAGCCGAGTTCAAACGAATATACCTTCTCGTTGACGGCCTCCTTGTTGATGGCGTTGGAGTTGGTGGCATTGAGGAATGCACCGCCCGACATGAACGGGGCACGGCTGATATAACCGAGGTTGGCAAACACGTTGTTGTGCGAGTCAAAGTTATAGTTGGCACCACCCTTGATGGTTCCGCCGATGAAGTTGACAGTCTCCGATCTTTCATGCTCCTTGTCGTAGTAGAACATGTCGCGGCGCCAGTAGCTCGTATTGTTGAGCGCACCTGAGAGCACGGTGTTCAGCTTGCCGTCGAGCATAGTGTACTCAGCCTGGCCGTAGATACCTTCCTGAACGGTATAGCCGAGATAGTTGCGGTAGACGATGTCGCCCACACCGAGCTTCTCATACTTCCAGTTAGGATCGGCGGCCGCCTTGTTCAATTTCGGATCCACGCCTTTACGGTCGTTGTAGTCGATGAAGTAAGCACCGTCGTAAAGGTCATTAAGTTTGTTCTTGTGGTCGCCCACATAGTAGCGGAGGTCGATACCGCCGGTGAGGTTCAGGCGGTTGCCGTTCTTCTGGTTGATCTCTTTCTTGTATGACGATACGAGACCCACCCATTTGTGCGAGTTGATAGACTCTGACATGGCAAGCTTCGAACCGTTGGTCGAGTTGGCGTTGAGTTCCTGGATAGCGGCATAGTCGAATGTACCGTCGGGGCAACGGAACTTCATGTTGAGCACACCCTTTTCAGCTCCGCGCCAGTCGGCGTAGGTATAGCCGTCCAGACCGCTGCCCTGTCCGCTGTAGCCGCCGCCCGTTGCGAACGACACATAGACTGCCGACGACAGTGAGGAGGTCTCGTCGATCTTCCAGATATGGTTGAGCGAGATCTGAGGCTTGTGGTAGTAGTTATACTCCGAACTGCGCATCTTGCCGTGACGGTCATAACCGAACGCCGGATTATAACGGTACATGGCGTTGCCCGGACCCATATAGAGCTTACCGTAGGTCTGCCATCCCTCGACTGAAAGACCGCCGTAGTTGGAGTTGCGCTTATAGTGTGTCTGCGGTGCGCCGAAAGCTGTAAATGACAGCTGATGGTTCTCGTTGATGCGCTTCGACACGTTGACAAAGTAGTTGTAGCTGTTGAAGGGGGTGCCCTGGATATATCCGTCGCCCCACTTGCGCGATGCAAGTACGGTGACGGCCCAGCCGTTCTTCATCAGACCGGTCGACACCTTAAGTCCGTAGTTGTTCATTCCGTCGTTACCCATTCCGTACCATACCGAACCGCCCTTCTCGACATCGATGGTGCGGGTGGTGATGTTGATGGTTCCTCCGACAGAAGGAGTCGAAACGATAGTCGCGCCCAGACCGCGCTGAGTCTGGATATTGGCGGCCACTTCGCCCAGACCGGCCCAGTTCGACCAGTAGACGCCGCCCCACTCCATATCGTTGATGGGTATACCGTTGACCATTACAGCCACGTTCGGGCTCTTGAAGCCGCGCATATTTGTCTTGGCATCGCCGAAACCTCCACCGTCGCGGGTAGTCCACACGCCGGGGGTGGTCTTCAGCACCTCAGGGAGTTCCTGGTTGCCGAGCTTCACATCGATGGTCTGCGCTCCGATGGTAGAAACAGCCACAGGGGTCAGACGGGTCTTTGCGGCGGACTGCTCCACCACTACGTCCTTAAGCATCTGCGCCTCTATCTCCATCATAACGGTGCCGAGGTCGGCGGCCGCGTCAAGCTCTACAGGCTTGAAACCGATATAGACGATTTTAACAGATTTACCCTGCGGTACCTCCAGCGCGAAACGTCCGTCGATGTCGGTAGCCGTGCCAACGCTCGTTCCGGGAACCGAAACTGTGGCGCCGATGATGGGTTCTCCCTGATCATCGACCACGACACCAGTACATTTTATATCACCGGGCGCTGCGAATGCCGCGAAGCATGCAAGCCAGACCAGATTGGCCAAGAGAATGAGTCTCTTCATAATAATAATGATTTGGTTGGAATTTATTAATAATAATTGGTTATATTTTAATATTGCTTAACAATTCTCAAATCCGGCATAAACCTCGTCATGCCGTCCCCTATAATACTGAGAGTTAGGAAGTTCACCATCCGTACTCCGCACTATTAATATTTCACAAAAGTAGTAAAATATATTGAATCGTCAACAAAATATATAGTTAAAATAGCCCTGCATGCCACCCCGCCGTGACGGACAGCTCAATGCCCGACCGACTCAGCCTTAACATACATCAGAGGACAGGCTCTTAAACATTCTCAAAAAATTTGCGTAAATTATTATTAAGATGTATCTTTGCGCAAATATACATCTGTATATAGCTGTATACAGCCCTTAAAAAATGATCCGCCGATGAAGGTTAAAATACATAGAGAAGGTCTTAACATACTCATAATACTGTTGCTAATCCTGCTGGTGATCAACATCCCCGCATGGCTGTTCATGCGTCCGGTAGGAGTGCCCACAGCATTCACCGCAGTATCGGCCATCATCTATCTGCTCGTGCTCAACTTTTTCCGTTCGCCCCGACGCACATTCCGCGGCAACCGCGACAATGTGGTCGTAGCATCGGCCGACGGTAAAGTGGTCGCGCTCGAAGAGACGTTTGAGGACGAATACCTCCACTGCAGGTGCATACAGCTCTCCGTGTTCATGTCGGTGCTAAACGTTCATGCCAATTGGTTTCCCGTCGACGGCGAGGTGCTCTACGTCCGGCATCACAAGGGGCGCTACCTATCGGCATACCTGCCAAAATCAAGCACCGAGAACGAGCGGTCCACCGTAGCCATAAAGGCATCCAACGGGCAGACCATACTGATGAGACAAGTGGCCGGTGCCCTTGCCCGACGGATAGTCACATACGCCGCGCCCGGTGAAGCCGCCTCAATAGAGGAGCACATGGGATTCATCAAGTTCGGCTCACGCGTCGACCTGTACCTGCCGCTCGGCACGGAGATACTCGTCAAGCTCGGCGACCACACCACCGGAGGCGTCACCGAAGTGGCGCGATTAAAATAAATCATTCCAAAGCCATGTTCAAGAAAATCACAGCCTGCATCCCGAACACCATCACGTGTCTAAGTCTGTTTTTCGGTTGCATCGCCATAGTGATGTCGTTTCACTTCTACGAGACAGTCGGAAGCCTCTACGCCTATCAGTGGGCGTGGATATGCATAGGCATCGCGGCTCTGTGCGACTTCTGCGACGGAGCATCGGCCCGCCTGCTGCATGCCTATTCCAATCTCGGGAAAGAGCTTGACTCGCTGAGCGACCTTGTGAGTTTCGGCGTAGCTCCGGGAATGCTCGTGTTCAACTACATGTCGTCGCAGCCCGGCACCCCGTTGTGGTTGGCGTTCACGGCATTTCTGATTCCGATCATGGGCGAGCTCCGGCTCGCGCGCTTCAACATCGACGACCGCCAGACCACGTCGTTCCTCGGAATGCCCATCCCCGCAAACGCCATATTCTGGATCGGCTACGTGGCGTGCATGATAAAGTACGGCTATATCGGCGCATGGCCCATGGCCGCAATCATCGTCGGCATGTCCGTGACCATGGTTATGACCGGACTTAAAATGTTCTCTCTTAAATTCAAGAACTTTAAACTAAGGGAGAATCTCCGGCGTTACATTATTCTCGCGGCCGCTGTCGCGCTGGTGGCAATTGACGGAGTTGCAGGATTTGCGTGGACCATACTCTTTTATATGGTTCTGTCCATAATCCCGTCATCTGCCCAAAAGGCCTGACCCCGCCGCACTATCGAGTGCATAAAGGCACACAAACACATACCCCATTAGACTATAAGCATGATAAAGATATTCATACTCATATTACTGGCATTCCTTATTTGGCCCGTCGTCAAGATGCTGTTCTACCTGTTCAATGCCCACCGCTTCGTAAAGCGCCAGCAGGAAAGCTTCAGAAAAGCATATTCACAGGCCTACGGCAATGCCGAGCGGCAGAATCCGGATTCAGGACGCCGCCGTTCTCCAAGGAAAAAAGTATTCTCAAAATCCGACGGCGAATATGTCGAATTTGAAGAGATCGCCTGCGAACGCGCCGACTCTTCGGAATCCACTGCAAACTATGTCCGCGAAGAGCAGGTCAGCGATGCTGAGTGGACCGAATTAAAGTAAACAGACCGACACACAATGGCATACTACACCAAAGAACTTTTCGGATTTCTCCGTGAACTGGCGGCCAACAACAATCGACCCTGGTTTCAGGCCAACAAGGACAGGTTCGACAGCCTGAGGGCACTGTGGCTCGACGATCTGCAACGGCTGATCGACATGATGGCCTTGTGGGAACCCGGAATGGCCGGAATGACCGCACGCCAATCGGCCTACAGGATTTACCGCGACACGCGGTTCTCTTCCGACAAGACACCGTATAAAGTCTACTTCTCTGCTTCAATGTCGCCGACAGGACGACGCATGGAACATTATGGCGGCTACTATCTGCAGATGGACATCCGCCCCGGGGAGTCGGGTTTCTACGGTGGAATATGGCAACCTGATCCAGCTTCTCTGAAAAAACTCCGAAACGCCATAGTCGACAATATCGAAGAGTTTGAAGAGATCCTGCATCAGCCCGACATGATGAAGCTATATCCCGGATGGGTAGGCGAACGCCTCAAAAGCGCCCCGAAAGGATGGGCCAAGGACCATCCTCAGATTGAGCTCCTGAGGCTGAAGGACTATGGCAAGTTCCACCCCTGTGGCGAGGACTTCTTCCTAACTCCCGATTGGCCCGAACGCGCCGCCGGGATGATGCACGTGCTCAAGCCGCTCGTAGACTTCCTCAACTATTCACTCGAAGAAGACACCTCATATTGAGGTTAACACACTATTTTACTCACCTAACTAAACAACATTTATGGATGCTTTAAAAAAGTATTTGGCCGAGGGTATCGGAACCATGTTTCTGGTACTGCTCGCATGTGGTAGCGCAGTATTTGCAGGTCCCTCCATCGGAGGCTACGGAGTCGGTATATGCTTCGGACTCGTTCTGATATGCCTATGCTACTGTATCGGTAACATCTCCGGATGCCACGTCAATCCCGCGGTATCGTTCGGAGTATGGCTCAGCGGACGTATGTCGCTGAAAGACATGCTATGCTACTGGGTGTTCCAGATGGCCGGTGCCGCTGTCGGCGCAGGCTTCCTGTTCTGGGCAGTCAACATGAATCCCGAATTTAACTTCGGAGGAGTCACCGGCGACAACAACCTGGCCACCAACGTACTCCAACCGGGAGCCACATCAGGAATGGCTCTGTTCGTGGAGATTCTGCTCACATTCTTCTTCGTGTTCATCATACTCGGCGCCACCGACGCCAAACTCGGATGGGGTAAGTTCGCAGGTCTCGCCATCGGCGTCGCGCTCGGACTTGTCAACATCGTGGGCATACCCGTCGACAACTGCTCCGTCAATCCGGCACGCAGCTTTGGCCCGGCACTGTTCTCACCCGGTGCCTTCTCTGACTTCTGGATCATGGTGGTAGGTCCGCTCGTAGGAGCCGCGGTAGCGGTAGCCGCATGGAAGGCTATGGCTCCGTATATTGCCGACAAAAAATAACGGAGACATTCTGAAATGCATAATTAATAAAGGCCGCGGCGATGCCGCGGCCTTTATTATACAACAAATATAACAAACAATACTAAAGCCTAAGTTTTAGAGCTTGAACTTGAAGCCGACCTGAAGCAGGCCCTGGGCGCCAAATCCGAGTTCACCGAACAGAGCCACCGAGCGGGAAATTCCTACCTGGGCACCTACCGGGGTGAACTGGTAAGCGAAATAAGAAGTATTGTTGCTGTCCTCTTCCCAAGTCTGGTGGGTGATTATCGCTCCGAGTCCTAACTTGCCGTAGAGTGTCACGATCGAATTGTGCCAATAGTTGTAACGGCCGTTGAGCATGATAGCGTGATAATAGAACTTATTGTCGGAGTGATGCTTGCGTGTCGTGCTGGAGAATGTGTACGACGGACCGATCCAGAAATTAGGGGCCACGTTGAAATTCGCGCCCAGATTTACCGCACCCCAGGCATTGTTGACATCCTTGCCCCCGTCGTGGCAGTCAGTGGCGTCCATCTGCGTATATCCGCCGTAGCTGATAGTCAATTCCGATTTCTGTGCATGGGCCATTGACATTACGCCGAGCATTGTACAGATGGCGAGCAAATACTTCTTCATAATCTTTCTTTATTTTTTCAGTTAATAATAGCTTGTTTGACGAAAAAAGGCACTTATGTATCCCTCCCTCGTCTTTAACAACGCGCCATATTAAATAATGTTCGTTAACAGAAGGATTATTTTGCAATAACCGCAGACTCCCATGTCCGGATACTGTAGTAGGGACGCACGGCCCGTGCGTCCGCCGACAATCAATCCCGCCCGATAGTCGCTATTTGGGGAAAGCGATAAAGAAGCGTGTAAGTCCGTCGTCGGCCGATGTCGTCAGCGAGAAGCGGCAGTTATGCTTCGTCAGCACGTCGCTGATGAATATCAGACCAAGACCCTGCCCCTGCGGTTTGGAGGAATAGAACGGAGTGAACAGGCGTTGTCGCACCTCCTCCGAAATGCCTGGGCCATTGTCTATCACGGTGAGAGTAGGCGGATTCTGGGTGGTCACGATCTCGACCACGCCGCCGCGGCCTATGCTCTCTATCGAATTTTTCAGTATGTTGAGCAGAGCCTGCTCAAACAGCACCTCGTCGATCTTCACCTCTATGTCGCTGTCACTGAGGGTTAACCTCAACTCCACATTCTGCTTGTTGCACATGCTCTCCATGAATCCGCGGCACACCATCACCAGTCCGTTAAGCTCGCCGTCGACAAGATTGGCCTCCGGGATCTTCACCACATTGGCAAATGCCGTAATGAACCGGCTCATGGCCACACAGCGTTCCTGACACACCCTGAGCACCTGGGCCACGTCGGCCAGCTCGGCCGATCCCGACTCCTCGATGATGGTCGAGGCGGTGTCGAGCGTGGAGTTCACTCCCGCCATGGAATTATTGACCTCATGGGCTATCATGCGCACCACCTTCTCGTAGGCCTTTTTCTCCGCTTTGACCACCTCGTCGGTCATGCGCTCGATAAGCACAAACGGATGTGCAAAGCCGTTGTCCATGAACGACAGCCGCGAACAGCGGTAGATCATCGAGTCGCTCAGACGCAGTGTCTCTATGTCGTTCTGCCTGATCTTGGCTATCGCCTTAGGCAGAGCCGAGCCTATCTCATCCAGGCTATGCCCCACCACATCCGACACGCTATCGCAACCGAAGAACGACACCGCCGAGGGATTGGCCATTGTGATCCGGCCGTAAGTGTCGAGAATGACTATACCCATCGGCGACACGGATATGACCAGATCGAAGAAGTGGTTCTGCTCACGCAACCTCAACCTCTCGCTCTTAAGCTGGCTCATCATGCTGTTGAACATGTCCACTATCTCGTCGGCTTCCGCCGAATTGACCTTCGAAAGCCTGCTGCTGAAATCCTGTGCACGAAGCAGGTCGACTCCGTTGGACAGAGCGTGGAACGGACGCACTGCCTTATAGTAAAGCACCGCCAGCAGCACTATAGTCACAAGGCCGCCTATTCCCACTATATAGCGGTCGGCCGGGGGAGTGACCCAGCCCATATTCCAGAGATTGCATGCCACAGTCACGATGCACGCCACCAGAACCGCTATCAGAAAGAACAGCCAGGAGATCCTCATGTATTTATACCATATTTTACCATACGCCGGTATAGCGACTGACGCGATATGCCCAGCATCAGCGCCGCCTGCGACAGATTGCCCCTGCACTTCTCCAAGGCATTGATCACCGACATGCGTTCCGAACCCTCAAGCGTCAGTCCGGAGGCCGCCTCGACATTCCCGGCCGACGATGTCTGATGATACTGCGCAGCGAAGTGCGAAGCATCGAACGGACCGCGGCTACCCACGAGCATGGTGCATTCCACCAGATTCTTAAGTTCTCGTATATTGCCCGGATAAGGCAGTTTCTGCAGATAAGTCATTGCCTCCGAAGTGATTTCGGGGGCAGGCATGCCGTTAGCCTCGGCAACGGCAGAAGCAAAGCGACGCACCAGAAGCGGGATGTCGCTCCTGCGTTCGCGCAGTGGCGGAAGCTCCACCGTTATTAGGTTGATGCGGTAGAACAGATCTTCGCGGAAGGTGCGTTCGGCCACCATCCTGGGCAGATCGGCGTTAGTGGCGCACACCACCCTGACATCCACTTTTCGGGGCATGCTGTCGCCGAGCACCTCGAAAGTATGTTCTTGAAGCACACGCAGCATCTTGACCTGACAGCTCATGTCGAGGTCACCGATCTCGTCCAGAAATATCGTACCCGTATGGGCCATCTCAAACCGGCCTTTGCGGTCGGCCACAGCTCCGGTGAAAGCGCCCTTCTTATGTCCAAACATTTCGCTTTCAAACAGCGTCTGCGACACTCCGCCCAGATTGACCTTGACAAACGGCTTTCCGGCACGCAGGCTGTTGGCATGAAGCGCCTCGGCTATAAGCTCCTTTCCTGTGCCGTTCTCACCCGTGATCAGCACCGACGCGTCAGTTCGCGCCACACGCTTCACGGTGTCGAGCACCTTCAGCAGTCCGGGGCTGTTGCCTATTATCCGGCTACGGTCAAATCCGCCGTCGGAGTCGGCCGCTCCCGGCTTCTCTTCCGAAAGCTCGATGGCGGTGGCTATGCGCTGAAGCAGCAGATGATTGTCCCAGGGTTTGGTGATAAAGTCAAAAGCTCCGGCCCGTATACCTTCGACCGCAAGCGGTATGCTGCCCCAGGCCGTCATAAGTATCACCGGCACTTTTGGGTGAAACAATTTGACTTGACGAAGAAGTATAAGCCCCTCGTCGCCGGAAGTCGACAGCGAGAAGTTCATGTCCATAAGTATCAGGTCCGGTCTGCACGAACGCACTATTTCCATGGCTTCCGACTGGCTGTAAGCCACCGCCACATCATAGTCCATACGCTTAAGCAGGAGCTTAAGCGACAGGCAAACCGATTTATCATCGTCAATAACTAATATCATAACCGCAAAGATAGCAAATTAATTCAAATTATTCATCGTGGAGCGCCTCGGATGGGGAGATTGTCATGGCACTGTAGGCCGACGGCAATATCGCAACGGCTATAACCGACCCTAAGGCCAATATCGCAACTGCAAAGCAGAGGGCGAATCTCTCAGCCGACATGTCGGTCAGAGTGTCGACGACAAGCTCCTCCCTGGCCACGGCCACCGCCGCCAACAGAGCCGGAAGCGCCGGCAGCAGCAACATGATGATGCCCTCCAGCAACAGTTCCGACATGATACGCCTGCGCGAACACCCCATGGCCATCTTCAGCCCGATCTCAGCCCGACGACGGCGTGTGCGGATAGAGAATGCGCCGAACACCGTCAGAAACACCGTGAAAAGAAAGAAGCATATCACACCGTAGGTGATGTTCAGATAGTTGACCGTGCCGATCGATATGTTCCAGGCATCGCGGAGCGCATCATACGACTGAATGCCGTAGAAGTAGAAATCGTCGGTCTCAAGGCGCCGTCGCATATCGTCGGCGAACCGCTCTTCGAATCCGGTCCTGGCATCGGGCGACACCTTCAGGCTGAAAGTCGTCAACATATTAATGTCGCTGTCGCGGTAAGGAAGATAGATCATCGGCTCGTAGCGCGCATATTCGTCAAACTTCTGCCGGGGCATCACCGCCGCCACGCGGTAGTTGGTGGCCATACCGGCTCTCCAATAATATGGATTGAAGAAAGTCTGCCCGACAGCCGTCGAGGCATCGGTGAAGAGAGAGTCGGCCAAATCCTCGGTGACGGCCACAGGCAGGGGATAATCCTGCGGAAGCCAGACATCGGATCCGACCGAACCATACAACGGCTTCATCCCGAACGTCTCGAAGTAGTCCGGACTGACAAAGCGCACCATTGTCGACACTATCCGCGACGAGTCGTCGTGAGTGCAGTAACCCTCGAACATCCGCCTTTGGTCGAAAGCATACGAACCCCTGTACCAGCCCACCGACTGTACCCCGGGGTAATCGTTCATCAGGCCTATGATCGCGCGCTTTTCGGAAAGCGCCTCTTCATACCCATGCTTGCCCGATCCCTTGAAGCGCAGGTCCACTTGATACGTGCCGTCATAGTCATATCCCATCGGACGTCTTGAAGCCGATTCATAGTTGTATACTATATCGACCGCATACCACATCAGCACGGTCACAACGAACAAAAGTGCCCATAGCCATAGATTAGAGCGGCGGCAGTTCCATATCTGCCGGAATATGTGTCTTGTCATTTCTCACCTCCTTTCAATGTGTCGGCTATGTTATGCCGGGTAGACAGCCACGCCGGAATGACAGTGGCCAGAGTGGTGAACACCAGGCAAGCCGCCAAAAGATAGCCCCATAGCGCCGGACGCGACATCAGAGCCTCGGTCACGTCCACTCCGCCGCCCCTTATGTCGCCGAATATCCAAGCGCCGCCCAGACTCAGCACACACCACGCTATCAGGTAGCCGAGAACGGCTCCGGCAAGAGTCCCCACGAGCGTTTCCTTGAACAGCTGTCCGATTATGGCATGGTTAGGCGCTCCGTAAGCCTTGCGTATGGCTATCTCCGATGCCCGCGACTGCATCTGCGAGTTGATGAGTCCGCCCATGCCGACTGCAGGTACTATAAGAAGCACCGCCACAAGCAGTCCGTTGACCAGATTGGGATTGATCATCGTGTCGCGGAAGAAGCTGTAGCCCACATGGTCATAGAATTTCTCAAAGTGATAGACATATTCGCGGCCCTCATTGTTGAATATCGTCTCCCGTCGGCCTATCTCGGCCATCACGCTCTCCGGAGCGGTGCCTTCCGACAACTGCAGCAAAGGTATGCGGTTTCCATATAGGCCGTCGAGATAGTTCTCATCGCTATAGTAGTCAAACGGTATCAGCACATCGCCGTACGCCGATTGGTAAAGAGGGCTGACATCGTCATATATCCCGGTCACTTTTAGCGGTTTGAAGTCTACCATGATCTCCCGCCCCACCAAGTCCTCGGGAGCCGACTTGGAAAGCCTTGAGGCCGCCGAACGGCTCACCATGGCCTCGCGTGCCCCGTCGTGGTTCTCCTCGGCCGAGAAAGCGCGTCCTGCCAATATGTCGTAGTCAAAAAAGTCAAACCACCCTTCGCCCACTTCACGCACATACAGGCGCATCCTGTCGTCGTCGGCCGTCAGGCAGCAGACAGGGTTGCCGAGCGACCCGTACCACGTAGCCTTATCCACTCCCGGCAGACCGCCGAGCAACCGCTCGTACGGCAGCTTCCCCAGACCCCGCTGGACATTCGTGCCGTCGGCCCGGTGGAGTACTCCCGGATTGATATACATCGTATGGCTGCGGGCCGGTTCCGGTCCGCCCGGCGCCACCCTCAGATGGTAGTTCATCACCACTATCATCACAAATGCGATAGTCACCGCAGTGCCGGTCACCACTATGGCGGCCTGCACCGGATTCTGGCGCATCAGTCTTATGGACTGTTGGATTATTCCTTTCATTTCCTCGCCATACTTTAGTTCCTTACTATGCGTTCTATATCGGCATCTATCGAGCGGAGTCCCGCGAAATCCCAAAGTGTGAGGCTCCGGAGCTGATAGTAGTAGTACCAATAAAGATACAGTTCATTGATAAATGATTTTCGCGACTCGTCCTTGCTCACCTGCGAGTCGTTAAGGTCGAGAGTCGAGATCTTGCCGATCATAAAAGTCTCGACATTGGTGTTATAGCGGCGCTGGGCTATGGTGTCGGCGAGCGAGGCTATGTTGACCTGCTGCTGCTGATTGTTGAACCGCTCCACCAGAATGAACAGATTCTGATTGAAGTCCATAGTCTCCTGACGTATCCGGCTCTCCACCACCTCACGGTCGCTCTCAGCCACCTTGACGTTGCCCCGGCGCCGTCCCCAGTCGAGAATAGGTATTTTGAATCCTACTTGAACTATCTGGTTGTCCTTCAGACGGTCGTATGCGCCGTTGAAACGGTCGGCCGTACCCGTATAGCCTATCTGGGCAAACAGGTTGATCTGGCGCAGATTGCCCTTGGCGCGTGCCACCGAATAGTCGGCTTCGAGCTGACGGCGGTGGATATTCTTGGCAAACGCATTGTTGGCCAAGGCCTTGTCGAGCACGTCGTCATATCTTATCAGCACGTCGGGCACTTCACCCGGCACAGTCGGTTCGAGGTCCACATCTTCCTCGATGCCGATGAACGAACGGAGCTGAAACATATTGCTCTTCAGCGAACTTTCGCAGTCGGTAAGCTCTGAACGGGCGTTCAGCTTGTTCAATTCAAGCTGGAGCAGGTCGTTCTCGCTGATCTGCCCCATCTTGCGCTTCGCTACTGCCACTTCATACAGCCGCTCGGCATTCTCCATGTTCTGACGCGCTATGTTGAGGGTCTCCTTGGCCATCAGCAGGTTAAAGAAATAGTTTATGGTGGTCATAGCCACCTGTTCGGTTGAGCTGATGAAGTTGGCCTTGGCCTCTTCGTAGCGCACAGGCTCTATCCGGCGGTCCCACTTCACGGAATTTACCCCGAATATCGGCTGATTGAGGGTCAGAGCCAGCGGCACCGACATAAACCGCTTGTACTTGTCGCCGTCGAGCATCTGCAGATAGTCGAGCGATGTGTTCAGCGAGAGCGTACCTCCGGTCAGCCATATATTTTGGTCGATGGACAGTTCGCCCGACATCTCCAGAACATTGTTGCGCACGAAGGTGTATGATCCGTCGTCAAGCTGATATGCGCTGTAGCTCTTTCTGTAATTAGGTATGGTGGCGTTGAAATTGACCTCCGGAAGAAGTTCGGCCCGGTATGTGCGGTATTGCCAATAGGCCGACTTAAGCTGGTTGAGCGCCACGGCGGCGTCCACGCTCCGGGCGCGGGCCAGATTGATTGCCTCGTCGAGAGTGATCGGGCGGAGTTCCGCCCGGCCCTCCTGCGCCTCGCAGCGTAGAAAGGCCGTCAGAACTGTCAGCATTATTATTAAGACTTGTTTCTTCATTCGTTTCTTGATTTTTATCCTTACTCGTCGTGCAGGGCCTCGGCAGGTTCGGTCTTCATGGCGCGGTTGGCCGGTATGGCTATACCCACCACTATCATAATCAGTATGATCAGATATGACACCGCCGCGCAGATGAGCAGACGGTCCCAATTGAGATACTCATTGTTAAACCAGGCATTAAGTCCGGATTTGGCGATCCAAAAGTCCAGAGCAATCGCCGGAAGTGTCACTACGGAAAGAATCAGCACCCCTTCGCCGATGAACCGCATGAACACCGAACGGCGCGTGGCTCCCGACACCTTGCGTATCGCTATCTCCTTGACCCTCTGCTGAGTGCGGAACCAAAACGCACCCAACAGCCCGAGGAACACATTGAGCATCAGGAATCCCATGCCGGTCAGGTAATTGCGGATGGCCAGCGTGGACGACCGCTGGAAGTTATCACGCAGGTCGGCAAGCGACTTGACGTCGCGGATATACAGGTTGCCCACACGTAACTCCTTGCCGGACACCGCCATAAGATTCTCCCTAAAATTCTTGTCCATATTATCCTTGACCCTCACCACGCACTCGTTGCCGTAATTTAAATCTTCAAGAAGAAGCACGATGGTCTGGTTCATGCCCCAGTCCTGCCAGTCGGTATAACGCACTTTCTTGATTGCCGCGCCGATGCGGTGATGTGTCACGGTGTCGCGGTCCAAAAAGGCCTCCTGTCCCACGAATTCCTTCATGTTCTTTCCGTAATGGGCCAGCAGTTCCTCCGAAGTCAGAATCTCTCCGCGACGGATCATTTCGGCCAACTGTTCCGGAGTCTCACCGTTGGCGCCCTCGTAGCGGAACACTTTCATATAGTCGGGGGTCACCGACCTGCGGATCACGTATCCGTAAGTATACATCGTGTCGAGCACCATCGAGATTCCTGAATTGGAGCCGTTGTACGGGTAGGAGTTGTTGCTATAGGCCGCGGCCTCTATCTCCGGACGGCGGGCCAGGCGTTCAAGAAGCTCCTCTTTGTCGGCAAGAGCCATCTCGTATGTCTGGTTCTCCACAAAGTAAGGACTTTGTTCGGTCAGATTGTCTATCTCTATCAGATAGCAGTGCTCTATGTCAAATCCGCGGTTGTCGAAATAATTGGCAAAGCGGACATACATATAATCGCATATATACCACATCACCACACTCACTATCAGCAGTTCGACTGCAAGCCAGACATTTGACTTCCACTCGTTGCATATCTGGGTTATCAATTTTTTATTCATAATTTTACTTCTTCAAGTTTTCTAATTTTGACGTCCGGATATGGCATTCACCACCGAGGTTCTCGACGCTCTCCATGCCGGGATACCGGTACTGAGCAGATTGAGCACGAAGCAGAACAGGAGCGCCCACAGGAATGTGGACCACTGAAGAAGCATCGACACGTCGGCCTTAGGCGGATTGAGGGTGGAGCTGAACGGCTGTGCGAACAGCATCGCGTCGGCAAGATAAGCGAACGCCACGCTCATCAGCAGTCCGACCATGCCGGCAAGAAGAGTCACAGCCATATTCTCCATGATTATCTGACGTATGATGGCTGACCGGGTGCTGCCGAACGCACGGCGCACACCTATCTCCGAGACCCTGCGGCGCAGACGGCTCTCCGTCATACTGCTCAGATTGACAGCCGGTACTATAAGCAGAATCAGATACACTATCAGACGGCGACGGCGCTCGCCTTTGACATCCGGCTCATTGTTGGATGAAAACGCCACAGAGTTAGCCTCCTGGTCATACGGACGGCCTCGGCTCACAAAGTTCCAGTTGTTCGGACCCTGCTCCTTGTTATATGCGTCAAGCTTGCGCTGACACTCTTCATGAACCTCCTCCAGAGACACCCCGTCTTTGACAAGAATAGTGGCCGACAGGGTACCCATGACACCGTTCCAGATGGAGGTGCTGCTGTGATCCACCGTGAACGGAATCCACACCTGAGCGTAGGCGCTCGTAGCAAGAGTCGACACATCCTCCACTACGCCCACCACCGTGAAAGGCGCGTAGTTAAGCTGTATCTCACGGCCTATGACATCGGTGCCGCCAAACACTTTACGCGCCACGCCGCGGGTGATCACGGCCTGAGGCAACCCCGATTCCACCGCGGCTTCGTCGTATGGCTTACCCTCGATGAAGGTAAAGTCAAACACCCGCCAGAAGTCGGCGTCAGTTCCGATATAGTCGATTTTCACCGGAGGTTCGCCGACAACGTTGACATTGCCGGAAATATTATATGAGGTATATGCCGTAGTGGCTTCCGCTCCCTTCAGGTTTTTATATAGGCTCTCGATCGACTTATATGAGTATGGGCCGTTGCTGTCGTAATTATTGCCTCCTCCGTCGTCCATTTTTATGGATCCGTACTTCGCGTGCAGAAACCGGTCGCGGTTGCTCTCGGGAGCGAAGGGAGCCACCGACACCTGGTTGAGCATCACCACCACCATTATCAGAAATATCGCCAGGGCGGTGCCTATGACGGATATGACCGACAGTACGGGCTGTTGGCGCATGGCTCCCAATGATTGTTTTATTATATTCATCACATAAAGGTTTAATCGGTATTACATCACCTGGCGGCCGTCGAAGAAGCGGATTATTCGGTCGGTCTGCTTGGCCTGGTCCTCGTTGTGGGTCACCATGACGATGGTGCGGTTATCCTCCTTGTTGAGCTTATGAAGCAGCTCCATCACCTCCGCACCCATCTTGGAGTCAAGGTTTCCGGTAGGTTCGTCGGCCAGGATTATCTCCGGATTGCCTATGATGGCGCGGGCTATGGCCACGCGCTGGCACTGTCCGCCGGAGAGCTGCGTGGGCATGTGGCGCATACGGTGGCTGAGTCCCACGCGGTCAAGCACCTCCTTGGCCAGACGGATACGCTCCGACGCACGCATGTTGCGGTACAACAAGGGGAGCTCGACATTGTCGATCACATTGAGTGAATTGATCAGATGGAAGCTCTGGAAAACGAAGCCGAGCTCCTTGTTGCGGAACGCCGAGAGCTTCTTGTCGCTCATGCGGCCTATGACCGTGCCGTCGATCTCGATCTGACCTGAAGTCGGCTTGTCGAGAAGGCCTATGATGTTGAGAAGAGTCGATTTACCGCATCCCGAAGGACCCATTATACTGACAAATTCGCCCTTGTCGACTGTGATGTTGACATTTTCGAGCGCGAGGGTCTCTATCTCGTTTGTACGGTAGATTTTGTTGATTCCGGTAAGTTTGATCATTTGTTCCATTGTCTTTATGTTTTTTTATTATTGATTTTCTTGGTTGACTCTTTATTCGTCGCGCAATGCGTCGACAGGGTTCACCCGGCTTATGCGCCAGGCCGGTATGCAGATTCCGGCGAGCACCGCCGCAAGCACAAGCACGTATACGATCAGCGACACTATAGCGAAATGTTCGCCGAACGAAGCTATCCAGGGTACGTCCATGCGCATGTCCACATTCATATTTCCGGTGCCGCGGGCCAGTCCGACAGATTCAGCCACCTTCAGATATATCATACATCCTATGGCCCAGGCCGCTGTGGTAAGCACCGCACCCTCAGCAAGAAGCATACGCCGTATGCGGCCCGGCGTTGATCCGAACGACAGCATTATGCCGGCATCCTCCGAACGCTTGCGGGTCTGAAGCATGAATATGCCCGCCATGCCTAACAACAGGTTGACCAGGAAGAACACAGCCAGCACCAGACGCAGACGCATCGAGTTGGTCTGTCCGCTTTTATACAGATATTCTTCGCTTATATCCGGCATAGTCCGGAACTTGTAGGCGTAGATATTGGCTGAACCTTTGAAGTCGCGCATCACCGTATCGCGGTACTTATTGATAAATTCACGGCCCGAAACACCATCTTTAAGGCGTATCAGCATTATCGGCGCTGTGTCATACTGGGGCCATTTTTGGGGATAGTAGTACACCATCGCGTCGCTCTCGTTGCTGCGGGTGCGGACATCGCTCACCACGCCTACGACTTTGGAGGCATCCTCCTCGTCAAATCCCGGACCGTCCTCGCCTATATAATGCCCTACGGGATCCTTGTCGCCGAACAGCACACGGGCGGCCGATTCCGACAGGACTATCTCGCCCTGGGCGTATGTCCGCGTCACCAACTCCTCGGTGGAGGGTGAACGGCCGACCGACTTGATGCCTATCGCGTCAAACATATTCCAACCCGGCTTGATCGGATATGAGAACAGATGATAGTAGTTGACCGTATCCGGCGACATGGTGGAGCAGGAATAGCTTGTCGATTCAAGCATCAGTGGACCGGGAACCCGCACGGCCGTCTCGACCTCCGGAAAGTCGGCGACTATCGAGGCATACCTGTGCATGGCGGCATCGCGCACAGAATCGTTCTCCTCGTCCGGATTGATAAATACATGACCGAACTCCACCGCCACAAGCCGGTCGGGATCGTAGCCGAGAGGCATATTGCGCACATATAGGTTCACTACCATAGTGTCCAGAGCGGCCCATGCCACCACCGTTATTATGATCAGCTCGATCAGTAACGCGGCATTGCGGCGGCGGCGCGCCCAAAGATTTTTTAGGATTATCTTAAACATGACCTGTTTTCTGGTATTTTAACGTTTTTCATAAAGTGAGCTTACTATCGGCTTGCGCATGTAGAGCCAAGCTGGCACGATGGCGGAGAGCAGATTGACCGTCAGGCAGAGAAGCAGCATGATCACGAACAGAGCCGGAGCAAAAAGCATGTCGGTGTTGACCGCCACGTCGGCCCAGTCAGGTATATCGGCAGGATGCATGTCAAAGATAGAGAATATCCACCGCCGGCATCCCGCCACAAGAATCCACGCGCCGATCATACCTAGAACCGCACCGCAGAGCGTAAGAAGCAGGTTTTCGAATATCACCTGGCGCATAAGCCACGAACGGGGTGCGCCGTAGGTCTTGCGGATACCGAGTTCCGACAGGCGGGTGTCCATACGGCCGCCGATCAGACCGCTGAGGTTGATGGCCGGAACTATCAGAAGCACCATGATGATGACCACATAGAGCCACACGATCTTATTCAACGCTCCGCTGTTGCCTTCATCGCCGCCCACCAGCACGTTCTGCCAGTGACGTATCGGTTGCTGACGGAAGTCGACAGTCCACTTCTGTCCGTCGATATCGGCAAGCACAGAGCTGTTCAGCCGTGCCTCCAGATCCTTCACCTCCTTTGACAAGGCTTCGGCGGCAAAGTCGTCGGCCACCTTGATTACCACATGTCCGACACCAAGAAACGCCTGTATTCCGTTTTGGCCGAACTCCTTGCCCATCGGGCGGTAAAGCTGTGCGTAGCTCTCCGAGGTCAATATGCTTGGAGCTTTCACCACTCCCACCACCGTGTAGCCATAGCGGTCGACAGTGACAGTCTTGCCCATCGCCTCGTCGGCACCTCCGAAAAGGCGGTCGGCCATCACATCGGTGATAATGGCCTTGTCGGGAATCTCAGCCATGGCATCTTCAGGAGCGAAAGGAGCACCTGCCAGAAAGTCGAAATCATACATCTTGAAAAAATCGCCTCTGACATGCTTCATACTTATCTCGAAATCTACGCTTCCGTCGGCCGGCTGCACAAAGTCGTGGTGGCCGTCCTGAATCATAGCCGTGCACTCGGCATTTTCAAGTTTTGATATATAATCGTCATATAGCTTCTGACCGATAGAGTTTATCATGGACATCCGGTCAGCCTTGAACATCACCTGGTTTATATAATATGTATTCGCTCTGCCATACTCCGGGTATACCGGAGCCATCTTGACATACAGCACCATGGCCATCACCATGGTGAAGAGCATGGCCAGGGTGACTCCAATGATGTACAGAACCGTATATGTGACATTGGTCCGGGCCTGATGCCACGCCTGTTTGAAATATTGCGATATCATGTCGGTTTATTTTAGCTTAAGTGTATTGCGCTCGCGGTATTGCTTCAAGTCGCTGGTCACCACGCGGTCGCCCGGTTCAAGTCCGGAACGTACCTCAACATAGTCGAAGTTGCTGTCGCCCAGACGCACATGACGGCGGGTCAGCTCATCGTCCGACGTAAGCACAAACAGTTCATAGTCGCCGGGGCCGGTGTAGTAGGATCCGTTGGCCAGTCGCACCACATCCTCGATGACATCGTGCATCACGTAGACATCGGTCTTAAGGCCGGAGCGCAGACGGCGGTGATGATCGTCGGCCAGAGTGACAGTGAACGATATGACTCCGTTCCTCGACAGAGGAGTGACATTCGACACCGTGCCGTCAAGACGTTCCTTCCCGATCCTGACCACGGCACGCCCCCCGACAGCGATGCGGTCGCCGTAGGCATCGGCTATCTCACCCTCGACTTTGTAGTGGCTGAGATCTGATATGGTGGCTATCTGCTCGCCCGCTCCTATCTTTTGGCCTATCTGATTGTTGATATAGGTCAGGGTGGCTCTGCGCGGCGACAGGATTCTGGCATCCTGCAGTGTGCGGCGCTTCTCGCTCAGGTTCTTGTCAAACACGCTTATCTCAAGCTCCTTGACCTTCATCGCGGCATCGCGCACCTGACGCTCGTTGCCGAGCTGCTGACGGAGTTGTTCGAGTTCGAGCTTGCCGGTCCGGTATGCCAGTTCGGCCTGGCGCACGCGGTCGCCCGTACCCGATCCGAGGCTGTCGAGATAGCGCTCGTTGGCCACCTCTACCTCCAGACGGTTGACCGACATGGCCTTCACTTCGATGCGCATGGCCAGATCGCTCAGAAAAGTCTCATTGTTTATGCGTTGCTGCTCGAATTCATAGTGCTTCATCCGCATCTGGTCCTCAAGGCCCGACAGCTCGGTCTCCGCGCTCTGAAGGTCGAGAAGGAGCAATGGAGTGTCCACGTCTACACTGTCGCCCGCCTTGCAGTAGACCTCCACTATGCGTGTGCTGATCGGCGAATTGATGATTTCTTCAAACGCCGGCACCACCTTGCCCGACGCATTGACACTCGCTTCGATCATACCGCGGTCCACCGTCGATATGATCACATCCTTTCTATTGACGCTGCTTTTAAGCATTGTGGTGATTCCGACGATTACGGCCACAGCCACCACTACGGCACAGCCGAAAGTCAACCACTTTTTCCTTTGCACCCTCAGGCGTTCTTCCTTTGGAATCTCTCTATCCATATATATTTGCTGTTACTTTTTTTAATGTTACACCTAAATATACAGCAAATATCGTGCCAAAAATATAAATAATTATATATCAACATATTACCTACAAACAAGGGTGTCCGATTTCGGACACCCTATCCGATTTCGGACACTAAAAGCGGACACTTCCGTACAGTGCGGGCCGGCGGTCTATGCCTCGACGGTGAAAGCTCCTCTGAAAAGAAGTACAGAGAAAAACAGATTGGCGCTAAGAAATATCATATTCAACCCCGACGAATTCTCCGTGCTCAGGTAGTCGAAATTGTCGTTGAGCGTAACCACCACCAACGACACCACGAGCACCGCCGTCCATGGAAGGATGCGCCTCAGCACCGACAGTTTCGTCAAGGAAGCTTTAGGCGTGAACATATTCACGAAATCGGACGTGCGCACCTTGAAACGTCCGGAAAAAAGCAATACTATAAACAGAAATGTCAAGCCGTAGACCGTGGCAAAATAATAGCGGCTCACCTCCTCGGGAATCAACTGTGCCACAGACTGGGCAAGACTGAGCGCAAACAGTCCCATAAGGCCCCAAATCCATAATAAAATCTTGTGTGTCAGCATAGTCATATCCTTTAATTTACTCAGACGCAACCGTTGCGTCCGTAAAATCTATACATTTCACCCCGACGTTTGGTTCAATCCGTAATAATCGCCGTACTTTTTACCGATATTCTATCAATCCAAAGATAATCCGGACAAAATATATTATGCCGACGCAAAAAAATAGAGCCGTGTCTCACGACGCAGCTCTCTTTAACATGTTGTAAAGTGTATACAGGGATGTGATTATGCTTAAGAATTGTTTTTTGTTCTTGCTGTATTTGTCCGACAAATATATAACATATTTTTTATAATTACAACACTTGGACGCATAAAATCCCGATTTAGACCAATTTTTATCCAAAATGTCTGTATATATTCAAATTTTTATACTTTAAAGTAATACTTTTTTGCCGGCAACTTGTTATATGTCAGTATAACTTAGATAGAATTGTATATGAAAAAAATTATTCTTTCAGCAGCCATTTTTTCGGCTCTGGTAATGACCTCATGTGGAGGATCGAAGTCTGTATCCGACAATGCGGCCGACTTATCTGCTAAAATCGAGAACTGTACAAATCCCGACAGCCTTAAAGCTTATGTAAAGCAGGCCCGGGATTATGCGTCGAAGCTCCTGGCTGAAGGCAAGACTGCAGAAGCGCAGGAATATCTCGACAAGGTGACTCCTGCCATCGAAAAGAAAGATCCATCGGTAAAGGAAGCATTCAATAATCTGATGAACGCCACCGACGACGTAGTCCGCGACAAGGCTGAAGACGTCAAGCAGGCTGTCGACAGCACAGCCGACGCCGTGACCGACAAGGCCGCCGATGCAGTAGACCAGGCCAAAAACGCAGTGGCCGACAAGGCCGCAGAAGCCAAGGACGCTGTCAGCGACAAGGCAAAAGAGCTTAAGGATGCCGGAGCTAAGGCAGTGGACGATGCCAAAGCCAAAACTGCCGACGCGCTCCAGAAAGGCGCCGACAAGCTTAACGGAAAATAAGAGTATCACCAATATCCCTAAGGCCGCTACTTGCGGATATAATGCGGGCGCGATGTGGTTGTCGCGCCCGCATCCCGTTTATTCCCGGCGGAATGTTTATTTCGATATCTTTACAGATCTGCCGTTCTCAGCAACGATATAGATACCTCCGGGCAGACTGCCGAAGTCAGAATAGAGGCCTGCAAACCGGCCTTGAATGTCATATACACGTGCTGAGGGGGTGAAGTTCGCATTGTCCGACGCTATGTCGTCGACCGACGAGTATGAGGTAGGCACTTTGAACAGACGCACGTTGTCAAAGCAGAACCAATCCGACTCACACTGCCGGCTTTTCTCAAACGCTATCCGAAGCCGTCCATCCTTAGCACTCGCCAGCAGATAATTGGCATAATGAATTCCTGAGGCGGAGAACACCGAATGCGCTTCCGCCATAGTGTTGGGAGCGGAATACCAGTAACCGTCGTGGCTTTCCGACATCAGCGACACCACCGGTTTCGACATGTCGTTAAGCTTGAAGTCCGTCAGCAGACGCTCCGACCCGTCGGCATGTCGCGACGATGCGTCAGGGTGGCTGCCGTTGCGGTAATAACCCTGGAAATACACCATATAATATCCATCCGGCAGACCTTCCACAGTCTGCGATATGCTGAAGCATGTATTATACATCTCGGCCACATGCTCTCCCACTGTAGGACTGCCGCTCCAGCCGGTGCTCTTGCCCGGACGTTCAAAGTGGGGATTGACCACCTGGTCGGTAAGTTCATTGGCCGGGAGCATCAAGCCGGCATAATAATTATTGAGAGCGGCCTCAAGTTTGGAGATGGCCGAAGATATGCTTTCCGGAGAGGGCGAGTTCAGTACAGCTTCCGCGCCGTCTGCCGCGCTTTTCAGCAGTAAATAGCCGTCGACATCAGGCAACGCCACCTTCCGCGCCTCCTCCACCATGGCCCGCAGACGCTGTTCCGCGCCGGATTTGACTGGATCAAGAACGCGTGGCTCCGAGCTGAACGGCTGAGCCGGAATCACCATGGGCGACGTCGCCGGCCTGGCCTTGAACCGAATAACAGTCAGAGAGTTTGGCTCAAATGTGTAGTCCATATTGTCCGACACTCCTTCTATGGAGGTAATCACGGGCGATATCATTTCCGGATATTCAAATGAATTTTCATCCCATAATGACGTGGCTTTAAGCGTCTGCACCGTCGCGCCGGTGCCTAATGAGGATGCGTTTATCTTCAGCGACAAAGGCATCGGGTCGGATTCAGCATTGACCACCTTGACCACGATCTCGCCGTGAGCCGAATCATATCCGGCATGCACTGCAGCCCGGCCAGCACGTTCGGCACCAAAATTATATGAGCAATGGAGTTCGCCGTCGACATACCCCTCGACCCTACCCTCGCGGCACACCAGCTTCAGCTTGTACCATCGGCCGGGATCGACGGTGAAACTTCGACGGTCAGACACGACCGTTCCGCCGCCGTTGGCCACACTCTCTATGGCATTGCCGGTATTTCCCCAGCCGCCGACATTGAACTGATAGTAGTGTCCCCAGTCGTCATCGTCGCATCCGAACACGAGCAGAAAGCCCTCCGAACCGGAATTCTTGCGGGCCTCCACCTCGATCACACAGTCGCGGAATGCAAGACCCCTCATCAATGATATGCACCTTACCGACTTGTCGTCAGACTGATTCATGTTTCCGCCCGAGCCTGCGGTCCAATTTCCCTGCATCGGAATCCAGTCGCCGGCACGGCCGGAAAAGTCAGCTTCATAGAGCATCGTTCCGTCAGGAGCCGACACCTTAAAATTGCGGAAATCGGCCGATGTCTCCCATGTGCCTATGCCCGCACGACCCTCGTAGGGAGTCGACAGCCGATCAGAATGAAGAGCCGACCCGATATTATAGTCGGGCAGATTCAGGGAAAACATCTTCTGCACATAATACGAGGCTCTGCCGAACAACTCTCCTGAATGCTGCCAGATCAGATTGCATGTCCAGTTGGGAGCATTGTCGTTGGTGATCAGCGGCGCGTAAGAAGCCATCTTCACTATATCCGAATTACGCTCCATATCCATCATAAACACGGCCTCGGAAAGCGCCGCGTCCATATTGCCGCGACCTACGCCGTTGTTGGACGCATACTCTCCCACATATATATCATAATGCCCGCGCGGTACATTGTCGAAAATCTTCCGGTTGGAGTAGAAATAGTCGGGATCCACATACCAGTGCGGGTCTATCATGTCGGTGCGCACGTCGAAGGCTTCCGCGTCGGCTATACCCATGGTATTAAGGAATATGAGCTGCGGATACTCGGCCTTGAGCTTATTGTATATATATTTGTAGTTGGCATCATAGCGTGCCGTGAAGTTCTCGTTGCCTATCTCCACATATTTCAGCGGGAACGGTTCCGGATGGCCGGCCGCCGCTCTAAGTGCGGCCCATTCGTTGACGGCCGGATCGCCGATGGCATATTCGATGGCATCGCGTATATCGACATAGTATGGCTCGACATCGTCGCCTGACACAAACTGTCCGCTGTGTACCGTACAGGCCATACCCGCATTGCCCACAAACATGAAGTCCATGCCCGCATCCTCGCAGAATTGAAGCATCTCATGGTAGCCCAGACCCCAGGTCGATCGGTAGCCCCACAGGTCATACTGTCCGGGGCGTGTCATCGGGTCGCCGATGGTCTCCTTCCATTTCACGCGGTTTTCAAGAGTCACGCCTTCGACGATACATCCGCCGGGCCACCGCATGAACGCGGGTTTCAGATCCACCAGAAATTCTGCCAGATCCTTGCGCAGACCGTTCGGACGGCCAAAGTAGGTGTCCTGGGGAAATAACGACACATAATCGGCATAAATAGTGCCGTCGCCGGAAAATTCAAGGGCGAAACATCCCTCGTTAACTGTCCCAGTAGCCGTAAGCACCGACCGATATTCCTGCCACTCACCGCCCGGCTTGACATCAAACTCCTCCTTTGCCAACACGTCGGAGCAGTCGGCGTCGGAATATATCACAGCCCTTACTTTGCCTGAATAATTATTCGTGTTCAGATAAAACCGCAGATCATAGCGGCCATCCTTCTCAACCGCCACGCCCCAATATCCGTCATTAATCAGACGCACGCGCGATTCTCCCGTAGAGCCGTCGACCGTCAGGCGCATAGCGTTGGGAGTTGCGTCATGAAGGACTGCAGCAGGCATAGCCACCTCATACGACACCCGGCAACCCGCGCTCTCCACGCGCCAGCCAGTCATCTTCTTCTTTTCGTAGTCCCAGTCCCAGACCAGGCTCTTCGGCGACAGATCGAAATAATTCGGCCGCGTCTCGCTCGCTATCCGGTTTGCACCTGCGTTGGCGAATCCGCCCGGCAACGTATGTTCCTCAAAGCCCCGGTTCTGGAGCAGTTCACCATAAAGTCCGCCGTCGCCGGAATGATTGATCTCCTCAAAAAATATTCCATACATCGACGGGCTTATGTCATGGCCCCTCGTACCGGAATCGATATAGATCGATTCCGCCATAGCGACCGCAGGGCATACTGAAGCCGCTACGGTCGCTAAAAGCATTGTTTTAGCATTCATCATGGTAATTTATTTAACAAAAGATGGTCCCGGCACTCTCCGTCCGCATCGGGCCTTAAGCCGTATGCTTGCGGAAATGGTCGCGCACGGTGTCGACCACATTTATCACGTAGTCGCCCATCTTTTCGATAGTGTTGATCAGATCCATATAGTAGATACCCGATTGATATTCATACTTATGGCTGTTGATATTGTCCACATTGTTCGAGCGAAGGTTATTGCGGAGGTTGTTGATCTCGCGCTCCTTGTTGTAGGAGCGGATTATGTCGGCCTCGCGCACCTTTTCGATATCGTTTAGAAGCACCAGCATATCGGCCATGGCATCCTTGATATAGGCAAACATCTTGTCGATGTTCTCCACGATCATGTCATTGAACTGAACTCCGGCCTCCTGCTTGCGGGTCAATATCTTAGCGCAACCGAAGCAGCAGTCGGCTATGCTCTCTATCTCGCTGACTATGTTGAGCATGGCGGCCACCTTCATCTTACCTTCGTTCGACAGACGGCCCTCGGCACATCGGTTAAGATAGTTGGCTATCTCAATCTCCATGCGGTCGGATATCTCCTCATACTTGTCGATCCTGGAGAACAGCTTCGAATACTCCTCGCTCTTCTCCTTCAGATGCATCAGCTCGTCGGCCATATTGATCATGCGCTGCACCCGCTGGGCATAGACATAAAGCTCCTTCTCCGCTTGGGCTATGTTAAGTTCCGACGCGCTCATAAGACCGCCGGAGATAAACTTGAGCTGGAATTCGTCGTCTTCCTTGTGCTTCTTCGGGACCAGACGCTCCACGATCTTGACATACAGCCCGGTAAACCATATCATTATGAACACGTTGATCAGATTGAACACCGTGTGGAACATCGACAACCCGAACGACACGCTGAACTGAAGCGCTCCAACCTTGGCAAGCACCGAGTGGCCGGCGGGAAGTGTCCCTGCAAAATATTTCTCATACAGATCCGGCTGAGTCTGCTCAAGATTGTTCACATAAGTATACAGCTCTTCAGGATTGCCCTGTCCAAGCCATTCAGTAATGTCAACATTGAGGCGGATAAACGGATAGAACACCAGCAGAGTCCATATCAGACCGAAGAAGTTAAACAGCAGATGGCCCATCGCAGTGCGTTTTGCGGCCACATTTCCGCTCATTGATGCCAGTAGCGGAGTGACGGTGGTTCCGATATTGCTGCCGAGAACCACGGCGCAGGCGAGGTCAAAAGTGATCCATCCCTTCGTACACATGATAAGCACGATGGCGAAAGTAGCCGCCGACGACTGGATGATGGCCGTCAGCACAAGTCCGACGAATGCAAACAGAAGCACCGACATATATCCCATCGAGGCATAACGCTCCAGGAAAGCGAACATCTCGGGATTGCTCTGCAGATCAGGAACATAATCGCTGATCATGTCGAGTCCCATGAAAAGGAACGCAAAACCTATGAGAAATTCACCTATCGACTTCTTACGCCCCGACCCGAAAAGCAACGGGACCGCGCAGGCGATGATAGGCAGGATAAACACCGACGTATCCATCTTGAACCCGAACAGCGCGATTATCCATGCTGTAAACGTCGTGCCGACGTTCGCTCCGAAGATGACGGCCATAGACTGTCCTAAAGTCATCAGACCGGCATTCACAAAGCTGACCACCATTACAGTGGACGCCGATGAACTCTGAATAAGTGCAGTGATTACGATACCGGTGAGAAGACCGGTGAAACGGTTGCGGGTCATCACCGAAAGGATGTTGCGTAGACGGTCGCCCGCGGCTTTCTGCAGACCCTCGCTCATCACCTTCATTCCATATAGGAACAAGCCGACGGAGCCCAACAGCGCCAAGAAATCGAAAAAAGAATAGTTCATTACCTGTGGTAAATTGCTATGGTGAAAAATCTATTCGCAAAGATAAAATAAATCTCCCGCATTATGGATATTTCACCAAAAAAAATTACATCCGCACCTGTCACCGTAAAAATTCCAAAAAGACCGCCACGAAGAAACGGCCTTATGCTCCAGGCTCGTTGCGGTAGGCGTATTCGTTACGGAGCGGTTCAAACCTGTCCGGCGACTGCTTCAGAGCCTCCGTGTCGACATCGGGCATATAACTTCCGGTGATCATATTCAATGTGGGCGAGTGCGGGATGTCGGCAGGCACACTTTCCGTCGGCCCTACCACCGGAAGTCCGAAATGACGGCAAAAGGCCTCCACGGCCATAGCCGTGGCCCGGATCTTTCCCTGACGGGAATAGCCGGCGATATGGGGCGTAGCCACGACGGCCAGATCCAAAAGTTCGCGCGATATCGAAGGCTCACCCTCCCAGCAGTCGATGGCCGCACACCCGACCTTGCCGTCTCGCAGGGCTTCCACCAAGGCGCCGTTGTCCACCACAGGACCGCGGGCGCTGTTGATCAGCATCGGACAGCGCTTAAGCCGCTCGAAAAATGCCTTGTCGGCCAGATGGTAGGTCGGATGCTCGCCTCCACGCGTCATCGGAGTATGGAACGTCACCACATCGGCCAGACCGGCAATCGCATCAAGCCCGACAAAACCGTCGCCCCCCTCGGCCTCGGCGCGCGGAGGATCACACAGCAGCACATTCATTCCGAGCCCCTCGGCCCATTCCCGGACTATGCTCCCTACATGCCCCACACCGACTATGCCCAAAGTCAACTCGTCAAGCGGCCGCCGGTCGCCTCTGACCGACATCATATAGGCTATCGACGAGATCACATACTGCGCGACAGCGGGAGCATTGCATCCCGGAGCATTTGCCACCGTGATACCATGCCTGCGGCAATAGTCGAGGTCTATGTGGTCCGTGCCGATAGTGGCCGTGGCTATAAACCGGCACTTTGACCCGTCAAGAAGCGAAGCATCGCACCTGGTCCGCGTACGGGTCACCAACGCATCTGCATCCGACATCGCGGCCGCATCGATCTCCTCAGGCGACAGATAGCTCACAGCTCCGTACGGTTCCAAAAGACCCTTGATAAAAGGTATATTCTTTTCTACTATAATCTTCATCGTAAAGTCAATAATGATGCCGGACCACAATCAATGTTTTCCGACAGATATACTCCGACAAAAGTATACAAATATGCCGTATTACGCAAATTAGCGAACGGCCATTGTCAGACGCAAAAAAATAGAAGGCACCGCGGGGAAACCCCAGGGTGCCTCTATCGGGTTTAATCGATATTTTTTAATTAAGTGTGATGTCGGGAATCGGGTTAAAAATGGTAGTAGAAACCGAACATCAGGTTGTTGCTGTTGAGGTCAAGTCCCCAGTTCTCGTTGCAACCGTTCTCCTTGGCGGCGTTGTTTCCGCTCTGATATCCGAGGAATCCGACATGGGCCACAAGGCTGAAACGATCAGAGAGGTCGAGAGATACACCCGGGCGAAGTCCGATGCCATATTCAACAGCAGTGTGTCCATGGGCACGTCCGATGCCGAAGTCGACACCTCCGTCGACGAAGAGGTTCAGCTTACCGGTGCTGAAGTATGTATAACGGGCATAAGGAGCGATTTTGAATACGGTCTTTTCTTCGTCGCCCGACTTTCTGTAGGAAACTCCGAGGACTGATCCTACGGCGAATTTTTCAGACAGGTTGTATCCGACTTCCGGGAGAACTGTCACCTGGGTGCTCTTTACACCGCTTGACGATTCTGTCGATCTGCCAAAAGTTAACTGACCACCGGCATACCAGTCCTGAGCCGATGCACCTAAAGCCATGACGGCCGCTACAGCCATAAGTAAGAATTTTTTCATAATAAGTGAATTTTATAAAATGTTTAAATAAATAGGTCGTTACATCTATTTTTAACAACGGACTGCAAATAAAGTTTGGAACAAGAGTGCCATGATATCGGTCTTTTGGCGTAACTTTGCCGCTATGAAACGTCAAGACTTTGAAATAATGGCTCCGGTAGGGAGCTATGAATCGCTCTATGCGGCTATCGAATCAGGTGCCGATGCCATTTATTTTGGAATAGAGGGGCTTAACATGAGAGCCCGTTCATCCAATAATTTCACGCTCGACGACTTGCGCTCAATAGCCGCCCTGTGCGGCGAACGCGGTGTCAAAACTTATCTCACAGTCAACACCATCATCTATGACGAGGACATCGACAAGTGCCATTCGATCATCGACGCGGCGCGCGAGGCCGGCATCACGGCCATCATAGCGAGCGACGTGGCCGCAATCATGTATGCCAGGTCAGTAGGTGTGGAGGTCCATATATCGACACAGGTCAATGTGACGAACATAGAAGCCGTGAAGTTCTACGCGCAGTGGGCCGACGTGGTCGTGCTGGCCCGCGAGCTGAACATGGACCAGGTAAAGGCCATCCATGAGGCTATAGTGCGCGACGACATCCGCGGTCCGCACGGCGGACTGGTGCGCATCGAGATGTTCTGCCACGGTGCGCTCTGCATGGCGGTGTCGGGCAAATGCTATCTGAGCCTGCATGAGATGAACTCAAGCGCCAACCGGGGGGCATGCACACAGATATGCCGCCGGGGCTACACCGTTCGCGACCGGGAGACGGGCGACGAACTTGACGTGGAGAACAAATACATCATGTCGCCCAAAGACCTGAAGACCATCCACTTCCTTAACAAGATGATCGATGCGGGAGTAAGCGTGTTCAAGATCGAGGGGCGTGCACGCGGTCCTGAGTATGTCAAGATAGCGGTCGAATGCTACGACGAAGCTATCAGGAGCATCTGCGACGGCACTTACGGAGAAGATCTGATCGGCAAGTGGGATGAACGTCTGTCGCAGATATTCAACCGTGGCTTCTGGAACGGATATTACCTTGGACAGCGCCTGGGCGAGTGGTCGTCAAAATACGGCTCTTCCGCCACACGGACCAAAGTCTATGCGGCCAAGGGTGTACGCTACTTCTCCAACATAGGCGTGGCCGAGTTCCTGATGGAGAGCGGCGAGGTGGCCGTGGGCGACGAAGTGGTGATCACCGGGCCTACCACGGGTGCCATGATAATCAAGCTGGACGAGATCCGCGTCGACCTCAAGCCTGTCGACAAGGCTGTGAAGGGCGACAGGTTCTCGATAAAGGTGCCGTCAAAGATCAGGCCGAGCGACAAGATGTTCCGCTGGGAGGAGCGGTAAGTGCAATCCCGTAGTGCAAGCTTGCGGCGGCCCGTCGATTTTGCGTGCGGGAAGATTGTCAGTTTGTGAAATTTCCTTAACTTTGCAGTAGATTGGCGTGATAGTGCCGATCGGTCAACAGGAAGGACTATGAGAGGATTCAATATAAGCCATGAAGCTCTGCTTCGTGACACCGTCGAAAGGCTCAGCGACGGTGATAATCTGACTAACGTTTGTCCGTCGCAATGGCGCGGCGAGCCTCTGCCGTCGCAGCATTCCGTCAAGGAGATCATCTCACTTTCGCGGGCTCTCATATTCCCCGGCTTTTTCGGCGACAGCGACGTCACCAGAGAAAATGTCAGGTACTTTACAGGACTATGGACCGAAAAGCTGTATCATCTGCTTACAGAACAGATCCATGCGGGCCTGTCGATGGACATCTGCACCGAGACTCCACCTCAGTTCGCCGAGCTTGAAGCGCGTGCCGCCGATCTGGCCGCGCGTTTCATGCAGCGTCTGCCGGCCCTGCGCCTGCTTCTCAACGATGATGTACGCGCCACTTACCACGGCGACCCTGCCGCTCTGTCGACCCAGGAGGTGATATACTGCTATCCGGGCATACGCGCCATCTGCAATTACCGAATAGCGCATGAACTCGTCAGGCTTGACGTGCCGATAATTCCCAGGATGATCAGCGAACAGGCCCATGCCGAAACCGGAATCGACATCCATCCGGCGGCCACCATAGGCGAATCGTTCACCATCGACCACGGCACCGGAATCGTCATCGGAGCCACGGCCATCATCGGCAATAATGTGAAGATCTACCAGGGGGTCACGCTCGGAGCCAAGAGCTTCTCGCTTGACGAGGACGGGAATCCCGTCAAGGGCGTGGCGCGCCATCCTATAATAGGAAACAACGTGATTATATATTCCAACGCGTCGATACTCGGACGTATCACCATCGGGGACAATGCCGTGATAGGCGGCAATATTTGGGTGGACACGGATGTGGCTCCGGGCGAACGCTTGATTCAAGCAAAAGCAAACAATGTATTAAGACTAAAACAGTGATGAAAACAGAAAAATTCGACATGGTGGCCAAGACCCTTCAGGGACTTGAGGATGTGCTTGCTGAGGAACTACTTAAGCTTGGAGCCGAGAATGTATCCGCCGGACGGCGGATGGTGTCGTTCGAAGGCGACAACGAGGTGCTTTATAAGGCAAACATGTGTTGCCGCACCGCCTTGCGAATTCTAAAGCCCATATATAAGTTCACGGCATCCGATCCGGACACTCTCTATGAAATGACCAAGGAGTTTGACTGGTCGTCGATCTTGTCGCTCGACAAGACATTCTCGATAGATCCTGTGGTAAACTCCGACACGTTTACCCATTCGCGGTATGTCACTTACAGGGTCAAGGATGCCATCGTGGACTGGTTCAAGGACCGCTACGGCGCCGACAAGCGTCCAGGTGTCAGACTTCAGGACGCCGACGTGATGATCAATGTCCATATCGACGGCACGAGGGTCACCATATCGCTCGACTCGTCGGGCGAGTCGCTACACAAGCGCGGCTACCGCGTGGCTCAGACCGAGGCGCCGATCAACGAGGTGCTGGCCGCCGGAATTCTGATGAAGGCCGGATGGAACGGGCAGTGTCCGCTGGTCGACCCTATGTGCGGTTCGGGAACATTCCTTATAGAGGCCGCCCTGATAGCGGCCAACATCAACCCGGGTGTCTACCGCAAGAGCTTCGCCTTCGAGCAGTGGCCCGACTTTGACGAGGAGCTTTTCGAACGTCTTTACAACGACGATTCCCAGGAACGCGACGTGACCGTGCCGATAATAGGTTGCGACATCTCGCCCAAAGCCATCTCCATAGCCGAGAAGAACGTCAAGCAGGCCGGAGTGGGCAAGTACGTGGAGCTTGAGGTGCGTCCGCTGGCACATTGGACCGAGGCTCCTGCCGATGGAATGCTGGTGTGCAATCCGCCCTACGGCGAACGTATCTCCGTGGCGGACATGGACGGCCTGTATGAGCTGTTTGGACAGAAGCTGAAAAATGTGTTCAAAGGCTATCATGCATGGATCATTGGCTATCAGGAGGAGTATTTCAGAAAGATAGGTCTGGCTCCGTCGACCAAACTGCCCCTGTACAACGGTTCGCTCGAATGCGAGCTTCGCGAATACATAATATTCGAAGGAGACTATAAGACATTCCGCAGTCAGGGATTCTCGCTGCATCACGATGATGCCGACGACGACATGCCGGTGCGCGAAAAGATGCATGACCGCCGCCGTCCGACCGACGACGAATGGCGCCGCGATGCCCGCAAGAAGGGATTCGGCGGCAAAAACGGCGACCGTCAGCGCGAATTTGACAAAAAAGGCGGCCGTGAGAAGCGTAATAATTTAAAGGATAAGTATTCGGCCAAGCCACTCGGCAGGACGAAACGATATGACAATGACGACGACTTCGCCCCGTCGAGGAGCGGCAGGAACTTCGACTTCGACCAGCGCCGTTCAGACGACCGCAAGAAGTTCGGCGACCGTCGCCGTGACGATGACCGTCGCCGTGACGAACGTCCAAGGCGTTTTGAAGGTGATAAGCCACGCCGCGGATTTGACAGTCCGAAGAAGTTCTTCGACGGAAAGTTTGAAGGCCGCGGCTTCGAACGCCGGCGTTTTGACGATGATGTCGAACAGCGTCCGGAACCTTCTGAAAATCCGCTGGCCGCACGCCGCAATGAAAAGGCTCTCCGCTCTATCATCGGCCGCCAGCCGTCGATACTGCCCTCGCGTACCCGCAAAGGATGGAAGCGGGGCGATTCCGACGACAGCACCAACAATAATTCAGATAATTAACCACGCTCTAATATAATAAGTTACCCTTATGAACGCTCTTAAAATCCTTCTTTTAGGTTCGGGTGGCCGAGAGTCGGCCCTCGCATGGAAAATATCCCAGAGTCCGCTTACCGAGAAGCTTTATATAGCTCCGGGCAATGGAGGGACGTCGAACTATGGAGAGAATGTAGGCATTTCGCCGCTCGACTTTGACGCCATAAAGGCTTTTGCCGAGGAGAAAGGTGTTAAGATGATCGTGGTCGGCAACGAGGATCCGCTGGTCAATGGAATATACGACTATTTTGCAGGTTCGGACATCCTTGTCGTTGGACCGTCAAAAGCAGGTGCCGCCCTTGAAGGCAGCAAAGACTTTGCCAAGCAGTTCATGGTGCGCCACGGCATACCTACGGCGCGTTACCGCAGCTTCACGCCTGAGACTCTCGAAGAGGGACTGAAATTCCTTGAAGAACTTGAAGCTCCTTACGTGCTTAAGGCCGACGGCCTGGCCGCAGGCAAGGGTGTGCTGATTCTCCCGACTCTCGACGAGGCCAAGGAGGCTCTTAAGGAGATGCTTGGAGGAATGTTCGGTGCGTCGTCGTCGACGGTGGTGATCGAAGAATTCCTTTCGGGAATAGAGTGTTCGGTGTTTGTCCTGACCGACGGACATGACTACCGCGTGCTTCCGGTGGCTAAGGACTACAAGCGCATCGGCGAGGGCGACACCGGCCTGAACACAGGAGGCATGGGAGCCGTCAGCCCGGTTCCGTTTGCCGACGACGCTTTCATGGCCAAGGTGCGCGACCGCATCATTGAGCCGACGGTCAAGGGTCTTGCCGAGGAGGGTATCGTATACCGCGGATTCATATTCCTCGGCCTTATCAATGTAGGAGGCGAACCGATGGTGATCGAGTATAATGTCCGTATGGGCGATCCGGAGACCGAGGCTGTCATGCTCCGCGTGGACAGCGACCTTGTGGAGCTTATGCAGCGTGCCGCGTCGGGCTGTCTGGCCGACAAGGAACTCCGCCACGATCCGCGCACTGCCGTGACGGTGATGATGGTGTCTGGAGGCTATCCCGGATCATACCCCAAGGGACTGCCTATCTCCGGCATAGAGGATGTGACGGATAGCATCGTGTTCCATGCCGGCACCAAGGCCGGAGCAGAAGGCGGAGTGGTGACATCGGGTGGACGCGTGCTTTCGGTTAGTTCCTACGGTGAATCCATCGAGGATGCTTTGGCCAAGAGCTATGCGTCGATTGCCAAGATAAAATTCGACGGGGCTTATTTCCGCCGTGACATAGGCCAGGATCTTATAAAGCTTCTGTAAAAAACGTCAATATACAGAGTTCTGAGTGAAAGAGACTGACATAACGCCTCTGTTCCATACCAGATGGTGCTTCCTGTTGCTGATTCTTATAGCGGCCGGAGGCACCGTCTTTGCTTTTTTAACGGGGTCTGTCGAGCCTGTTGCCACGGATGGAGGATTTATATTTCCGGCCGCCGGCACCTGGATTGCCGATAGGCGGCTGTCGATGTGGGCCGGGGTGGCCTTGAGTGTTTTAAGCGCGGTGTTCATCGGCTATATAAACAAAGGCTTCAACGTGATACGCCACATCACATGGCTTTTTGCCGGATTCTACGTGTTCATGCTCGGGGCTTTCCCTTCTGTGATGGGACAGCTATACGGCGGTAATGTAATGTGTGCGGCTGTGCTGTTGGCTATTATTCCGCTGTTTTCATCGTTTCAGAATCCAAAGGCTACGCGTGAGATATTTCTGGCGTTTTTCATTTTAAGTCTGGGTTCGCTCACGTGCGTCTCCTATATAGGCATCATGGCTCTGTTCGCTGTAGGGTGCGTTCAGATGCAGTGCCTTAAGTTCAAGGGGATTCTTGCCATGCTTGTCGGAATCGCAGTGCCTTACTGGCTAGCTTTCGGCTCCGGAGCCCCCGAACCGGCCGGCATACTGATGCCTGAATTTACAGGAATATTCCAGTCAGTGCCGACAGGCAAGAGCCTGGCCATGCTTGCCTATGGACTCCTGACCATGTCTCTCGGAGCTTTGGCCGGAATCCTGAATCTTGTAAAGGTCTATAGCTACAATGCCCGTACACGGGCTTATAATGGATTTTTCCTCGTGCTGTTTCTCGGTTCATGCATTCTGGCACTGGCCGACTACGGGCGTTTCGCCGTCTATCTGCCGTTGGTCTGCATGGGCTCCGCCTTCCAGCTGGGCCACTTTTTCGTGATCAACAGCCACCGCCGTGCATACATACCGATGCTCGTGATTATCGCAATGTACATTGCCACATACTGGTGGGCAATCCTCGCATAATAATATTATTGTTAAATTGATATTTTTATCGGAGATGCTGGATTGTTTAAAACCAACTAATTAGTATCTTTGCATTTGGATGGATAAATGTTTAAATTTAGTTGCGATTAATATAATAAGGTAACAATATGAGGAATTATAATCTCGGATTCATTTCCAATGAAGATATATATAAGCATGTTAAAAATACAGTAGAATCATATCGTAGAGAGATTACTTTACATCAATTCAATGAGAATATTGTTGATCCTATTAAATTGACTTTTGATTCTAAAGTATATGGGAAGACCATACATCAAGCTATAGAAGATGAATGTTTCAGGCAAATAGATAAATCAAACGGAAATAGTATTGGATATTTCCATCAGAATTTATTTAAATACGTTGGAAATGGATGGGTTGTTCCAAAAAGCGGATTTGATGTTGAGAATAAAAGACTTCACATCTTTGTGGAATTGAAAAATAAGCATAACACAATGAACTCGGCTTCTTCCCAAAAGACGTATATGAAGATGCAGGCAAAGTTGCTTGAAGATGATGAAGCTACATGTTATTTAGTTGAGGCTATTTCCAAGAAGTCGAAAGATGATATATGGAAGTTGACTGTTGATAAAAAGCCTTGTTCACACAAGCGTATAAGGCGAATGTCAATGGACAAATTTTATGAGCTTGTTTTTGGTGATTGTAAAGCATTTTATAAATTGTGCATTGCTTTGCCAAATATTATAGAGGATGTCGTTTCGGATAATGAAGGATTAGCTCTAAAAAATACAGTTTACGAGGAACTCACAAGAGAACATGCAGATTTGTTGACTGCTATATATTTGCTGGCGTTTTCAACATACGAAGGTTTTAATGAGTTAAATGATTAATATGTTGATATATGGCCCCTCGATATATTTCATTAAATAATTTTGCTGATTTGCTGGGAGTCTCAAGATCCACAGTAGAAGCCTGGGTGAGAATTGGGAAATATAATGTTCACACATTAAATGGTAAGCGCTTTTTTAGGTTTGATGAAATCTTGTCAGTGCCTGAAATTACGGCAATGTCTAATAGCTTGTGGGATGTGGAACATAACGTAGTTCCCAAGCGTGACTTCACATCAATAGAGCTTTTTGCAGGAGGTGGCGGTCTTGCTCTTGGAATGGAGAAGGCTGGTTTTAAGCATGTATTATTGAATGAATTTGACCATAGCGCATGTGAGACTTTGAGAATTAATCGACCGGATTGGAATGTTGTGGAAGGTGACATTCATGACATAGATTTTACGCCTTACAAGGGACGAGTAGACTTTCTTTCAGGAGGATTTCCTTGTCAGGCATTCTCTTATGCAGGTAAGCGTTTAGGCTTCGAGGAGACAAGGGGAACTTTGTTCTTTGAACTTGCTCGTGCGGTAAAGGAAGTTCAACCCAAAGTGTTTTTAGGGGAAAATGTGCGTGGATTGTTAGAACATGACAATGGCCGAACAATGAAAACCATAAAAAATGTAATAGAAGAACTCGGTTATACACTTATCAATCCGCGTATTCTTAGAGCATTGCAATATAATGTTCCTCAAAAGAGGGAGCGTTTGATATTGATAGCAATACGAAACGATTTGTCAGCAAAAATTGAATTTAAATGGCCTGATGTTTGTCCCAATATAAGGACGCTTCGAGATGCCTTTTATAAAGGGGATCTTTTCGACAGTGATGTACCGCCTTCTGAAGGTCAGAAATATCCCGAATCAAAAGCTGAAGTGATGAAGTTAGTCCCGGAGGGAGGAGACTGGAGAGATCTACCCGAGGATGTTGCCCGAGAATATATGAAGGGTAGTTATAATTTGGGAGGAGGTAAGACGGGAATGGCAAGGCGTCTTTCTCTTGATGAACCAAGTTTAACTCTGACATGCTCTCCCGCACAAAAGCAAACAGAACGATGCCATCCCAAAGAAACTCGTCCATTGACAATAAGGGAATACGCTCGTATTCAAACATTCCCAGACAATTGGCATTTTTGTGGTTCACTATTGGCTAAATATAAACAAATCGGTAATGCCGTCCCCGTAAATCTTGCTTGGGCCATCGGAAGATCATTAATTCGATTATTTAATGATATTTGTGATGTCGAAACGCCCAATATGGCAAAAACAGATTCCGAGATTCGACATTATACAAAGTTGCATGGAATGTTCGAAGGGATGGTATACGATGATAAACCTAATTATGGAGGGTAAAGGAGTAAATATTATTGTAGAAAATAATATTCCTACTATCAATGTCTTCTATAGCCTAATAACCATCACATAATATTTTACGTCTACCACATCCGACGGCCGCATCACAATGTGCGGCTACGATGCGGCCGGCAGAGCCGGCGTGCCTACGGCACTCCCACAGCATCCGGAATGCATGGCTCCGCCACGCTACCCATAGCGATTGTCCGGCATGTGTTCGCTGGCAGACAAAAAAAGAAGGGTTTTTTATCCGGCCCGAAAGCCAAGATAAAAAACCCTTCTCCTCTCTCCTCTTGCGGTGCGTACGGGACTCGAACCCGTGACCCCATGCGTGACAGGCATGTATTCTAACCAACTGAACTAACGCACCTCAAAATGTTTCTTTTTAGCGTCCCGGCCTCTGCCGTTTTGCGATTGCAAAGTTATAGCAAGAATTCCATTCCACCAAATATTTTTGCAAGAATTTTTCAAGAAAATTTAATTACCATTGATAATCAGCACATTATGGCGATAAAAAATTTCATTCCGCATCAACGTTCCCGTCCCGACATCGGCAACAGCTCAGGACAAGGCAAAACAGAAAGTTCAATCAAGCTTCCCTATTTGCCGAAAAAACAAAATTTCTTTGTACTTTTGTGATTATTAAAATTTACCTTAACCGATACACTGTGCTTATGAAGTACTTATTAGGATTATTGGCGGCCTCGATGGCGATCAATGCCTCGGCCGACGACAAGATAGTGAATCCGGACAGCACCGGGTTCAAGTTCACGGACGTAAAAGTCATCAAGACCACGCCTGTACGCGACCAGAATCAGTCAGGAACATGCTGGTGCTTCTCCACCAACTCATTCCTTGAAAACGAGATACTGCGCAAAGGCGGTCCGGAAGTGGACCTTAGCGAAATGTTCGTGGTGCGCCAGTGCTATCTCGACAAGGCACGCAAATACGTGCGCATGGACGGAGAAATCAACTTCGCGCAGGGCGGAGCCGCACATGACGTGCCCTACGTATGGGAGATGTACGGTGCAGTGCCCGAAGAGATATACCGTGGAGCCAACTACGGCGAGGAAAAGCCCGTTCACGGCGAGATCTCCGGTGTGCTGAAGGCTTACCTCGATGTCATCGTAAAGCGTCCAGACAAGAAGCTTTCCACCGCCTGGGAGAAAGGTTTCGAGGGCATACTCGACGCCTACTTCGGCGAAATGCCCGAATCGTTCACCTACAACGGCAAGACATATACCCCGCAGAGCTATGCGCAGAGCCTCGGAATCAATCCCGACGACTACATTGAAGTGACATCATTCACCCACCATCCCTTCTATAAGCCTTTTGCACTCGAAGTGGCCGACAACTGGCTCTGGGGATCGATGCAGAACGTGCCTCTCGACGAACTTAAGGCCATAGTCGACAATGCCATCGACAACGGCTACACCGTGGCATGGGGCGCCGACGTGAGCGAACCCGGATTCAAATGGTACAAAGGCTATGCCGTATTGCCGGAAGAAAAAACCGAGAAGGACATGTCAGGAACAGAACTGGCCCGCTGGGTCAAACTGTCGGACAAGGACCGCAAAGACGAGATGTACGACATAAAAGGCCCCGTCAAGGAGATGAACGTCACTCAGGAACTCCGCCAGTCCATGCTCGACCGCAAGGAGACCACCGACGACCACGGAATGGTGATCGTAGGCAAAGCTGTCGACCAGAAAGGCAACAAATACTACAAAGTGCAGAATTCATGGGACACCAACCAGGTCTACGGTGGATTCTTCTATGTGAGCGAGCCATATTTCCTCGCCAAGACCATGGACATAATGGTCCACAAGGACGCAGTTCCGAAAGAAATCGCAAACAAATTTAAATAACCCCCTGCCGTCGCCCCATGCTCATCGACGAATTCAACTCACGGACAGCGCTGCTTCTCGGCCCGGAGGCTCTTGACCGCCTGGCAGGAAGCCATGTCCTTGTGGTCGGCGTCGGGGGCGTGGGAGCATACGCCGTAGAGGTTCTGGCGCGAAGCGGCATAGGCAGGCTGACCATTGTCGACGGCGACGCGGTAGCCCCGTCAAATCTGAACCGACAGCTGCCCGCGCTTGTTTCCACTCTCGGACAGCCGAAAGTGGACGTGATGAAAGCCCGTATCGCCGACATGGCCCCGGGATGCAGGGTCGATGCACGGTCCACGTTTGTCAACGCAGAAGATGCCGGGCCTATGCTCGACTCCCTGAAGCCGGACTTCGTGGTCGATGCCATTGACTCGGTAAAGCCTAAAGTAGAGCTTATACGCCAATGCCTGCTCAGGAAGATACCGCTTATTTCGTCGATGGGTGCCGGAGGACGCCTCGATCCGTCGAAAATAAAGTATGCCGACATAGCCGACACTTTCAACGACGGGCTTGCCCGCGCCGTAAGGCAAAGGCTCAAGGAGAGCGGAGTGACACGCGGAGTCAAAGTCGTGTTCTCGTCGGAGCCTCCCAGACGCGAATCGCTTCTGCTCACCGACGACCTGCCGTTCAAAGTATCGTCGTTCGGCACCGTCCCATGGCTCCCCGCACAGTTCGGTCTGATGCTCGGAGCATACGTAGTCAACAAATTGACCGGACAACGGATATGATAAAAGTTCACGACATAAAGAAAAGCTTCGGACAGCTCGAAGTGCTGCGCGGCATCAACCTCGATGTAAGGCAGGGAGAGATCATGTCGATAGTCGGGCCAAGCGGTGCCGGAAAGACCACCCTGCTCCAGATTATGGGCACGCTCGACCGCCCTGACTCGGGCGAAGTCATATTCAATGGACAGAACGTGATGACGCTCAATGACAATAAGCAAGCCGCTTTCCGCAATGCCAACATCGGATTCGTATTCCAGTTCCATCAGCTTCTGCCCGAATTTACCGTGCTTGAGAATGTGGCCATGCCTGCGTTGATAGGCGGTGCATCGCGCACCGACGCCTATGCCAGAGCCAAAGAACTGATCGGATATCTCGGACTCGCACAGCGCATCGACCATAAGCCCATGCAGCTCTCAGGAGGCGAACGCCAACGAACCGCCGTGGCAAGGGCCCTCGTCAACAAGCCGGCGGTAATTCTCGCCGACGAACCATCAGGCAGCCTCGACAGCCGCAACCGCGAGGAGCTGCACAAACTCTTCTTCGATCTCAGGGACGACTTCGGACAGACGTTTGTCATCGTCACACACGACGAATCCCTGGCATCACGATGCGATCGCATAGTCCACATGAGCGACGGTCTGGTAACCAGAATATCCACAAATCCCGAATCCGCATCCGGCCATGAACGTTAAACTAACAGTTATCTCTACGGCACTTTCGGCCATGGCCGTGACCACGGCATGCTCCGACGGCGACTACAACGACCGCATGATGCTCTCCGACCTCGTGTCGATACACTCCGTCGACCAGACGGCCGGAACCACGTTCACATTCCAGCGCTACGACGACTCGCCTGTGATCACTCTCGTCGATCCACAGCTCACCATAAAGGAGGACTATGTAGGCTCACGCGCCCTGCTCTATTACTACCCTGAGAACGGCGAGCCATACTCTTCGGGCAATATCTCGGCCGCAGGTATCACCATCGTCAACTCAGACACGGCCGTGGTCAGGCCGATATCGCGCTACAATTGGGATGCCTCGCCCGTGTTTCTCAACTCAGTCTGGAGATCCGGACGCTATCTCAACTTCCGAATGCGCCTCGACTATTCCGACGAACCGCGCCGCTTCGGACTTGTCGTGGACTCGCTGACGCTGACCGACCCGGAGCCTCAACTGTATCTGGTGCATGACCTCAACGGATCGCCCGACAACTTCCTGCGCGAAAGCTACGCCTCGTTTGACATCGAAAAGGTGTGGAACCAGCCCTCATGCCTCTCCGTGGCGGTACATGTCAACGACTCGAACCTAAAAAAAGACATCTATAAATTCACCAAATAAAAACAATTAATTATGGACAACAAGAACAACCCCAAGAATGAGATAAAAATCGAACTTACTCCTGAAGTAGCCCACGGCCACTATGCCAACCTGGCCATGATAGCCCACTCTCCCCACGAGTTCATCATGGACTTCATCAACATGGTGCCCAATCCCCCGCAGGCCAAAGTGCAGACCCGCGTCATTATGACTCCGGAAAACGCCAAGAACCTGCTCTTCGCCCTCCGCGAGAACATCGAACGCTACGAGAACACCTTCGGCGTGATCGAACAGAAGCGCCCCATAAACGGCGGCAACCAGGAAATGCCAAACCCCTTCAAGGCTTAATCAGATGATCGACAACCAGCTATTGATATATAACACCCTCACGCGCCGGAAGGAGCTGTTCAAGCCCATCCACGAAGGCCGCGTGGGGATGTATGTATGCGGCCCCACCGTCTACGGCGACGGACATCTCGGACATGCACGTCCGGCCATAACATTCGACATCCTGTTCCGATACCTGACACACCTCGGCTACAAGGTGCGCTACGTGCGCAACATCACCGACGTCGGACACCTCGAACATGATGCCGACTCCGGAGAGGACAAGATAGCGAAAAAGGCACGCCTCGAACAGCTTGAGCCGATGGAAGTGGTGCAATACTACCTCAACCGCTACCATAAGGCCATGGAGCAGCTCAACGTGCTGCCGCCATCCATCGAACCGCATGCCTCCGGACACATAATCGAGCAGATCGAGTATGTACAGAAGATTCTCGAAAGCGGATACGCCTACGTCAGCGAAGGCTCCGTATATTTCGACGTACCGAAATACAACAAGGACCACCACTACGGCAAACTGTCAGGACGCAACATCGACGAACTCCTCTCCACCACACGCGAGCTTGACGGACAGCAGGAGAAACACAATCCGGCCGACTTCGCGCTATGGAAGAAAGCCGCTCCCGAACACATAATGAGATGGCCCTCGCCCTGGAGCGACGGATTTCCCGGATGGCATCTCGAATGCTCCACCATGGGGCAGAAATATCTCGGCGAGACTTTCGACATACACGGTGGCGGCATGGACCTGATGTTCCCCCACCACGAATGCGAGATAGCACAGTCGGTGGCACACAACGGAAAAGAGACCGTACACTACTGGATGCACAACAACATGATCACGATCGACGGGCAGAAGATGGGCAAATCGCTCAACAACTTCATCACCCTCGACCAGTTCTTCACCGGCAACCATCCCGCTCTCGAACAGCCGTACTCTCCGATGACCATACGCTTCTTCATCCTTCAGGCCCAATACAGAAGCACACTTGACTTCTCCAACGCGGCTCTGCAGGCTTCGGAAAAAGCCCTCAGCCGAATGCTCGAAGGCTACCGCCGTCTGCAGGAGCTGTCACCCTCCGACGAATCGACCATCGACGTAAAGGACCTCCGCCACAAATGCTACGAGGCCATGGACGACGACCTCAACACGCCGATCGTCATAGCCAACCTGTTTGAAGCCTGCCGACTCATCAACCAGGTCAAGGACGGCAAAGCGAAGGCTTCCGCCGACGACATCAAGGAGCTGAAGGAGCTGTTCGACACATTCCTGATCGACATTCTCGGCATACGCACCGCCATGCTTGAGGGTCAGTCATCGGACAGCGGTTCGCTGAAACCGTTTGAAGATGCGGTCGACCTGCTGCTCGACATGCGTGCCAAAGCCAAAGCTTCGAAAGACTGGACCACAAGCGACTTTATCCGCGACAAACTTGCCGAAATCGGATTTGACGTCAAGGATACCAAGGACGGCTTTGAATGGAGCCTGAAAAAGTAGATGGACATCCTTGAATTCGCAAAAGTGATAATGGGGCAACTCCCCTACGAGCCAACGCCGCAACAGATCGAACTGATAGCGGCGCTGGCTCGATTCTGTTCGGCAAGGACACCGAGCGACAGCGTGTTTCTGCTCAACGGCTACGCCGGCACAGGCAAGACCTCGCTGTGTGCCGCGCTCGTCCGCGCCCTCAACGGCGTAGGCATCGGGACGGTGCTTCTCGCCCCCACAGGCCGCGCCGCAAAGGTGTTCAGCGCCTTCGCCCAGCATCCGGCCTATACCATACACAGGCGCATATACTCCGTGGGAGGCAACGGCATAACACAGGACCGCGTGCTGCGTCTGGCCGAAAACCGCTCTTCAAATGTGGTATTTATCGTTGACGAAGCCTCGATGATCGGAGGCGATTCGTCGACCAGCAATCTGCTCGAACATCTCGTCCACTATGTATACTCCGGCATAAACTGCCGTCTGATCCTTCTCGGCGACACCGCCCAGCTACCGCCGGTAGGATGCGACGAAAGTCCGGCCATGAGCGCACGCACACTGCACGGACTCGGACTCAGGGTGACCCGCGCCGTACTGACTGCCACCGTGCGTCAGGCCAAAGACTCAGGAATCCTTTACAACGCTACATGGCTCCGCAGAGCCATGCGGCAAAGCCCGCTTCCGGTGCCACGTCTGTGGGCCTCGCCGTTTGCCGACGTAGAGACTGTCGAAAGCTACGACATGGAGGAGGTGGTAAGCCGCTCGTTCGCGCAGACAGGCATCATGGACACCATCATAGTGACCCGTTCCAACCGACGCGCCACAGAATTCAACATGGCCGTCAGAAGCACCATACTGTACAAAGACGAAGAACTCGGTTCAGACGAAGTTCTGCTCGTAGGCAAAAACAATTACTTCTGGAGCAAGGAGGTCAAAGGTCTTGACTTCATAGCCAACGGCGACATGGCCGTCGTCGAAAAAGTCTACGGCACCGAGTACCGCTACGAAATGCACTTTGCCGACGTCAGGCTGCGAATGCCCGACCGCGACGTGGCGTTCGACTGCAAAATAATGCTCGACACACTGACAAGCGACGAGGCCGCCGTCAGGCGACAGGAGATGATGGAGCTGTTTGAACGCATAGTGGCCGACCCCGACGACGACACGGAGTCAGCGGCCACAAGGGCGGCCAACGCCATGAAAAGCCCCTATTTCAACGCTCTGCAGGTAAAATACGGCTACGCGCTGACATGCCATAAGGCACAGGGCGGACAGTGGGCGCACGTCTATGTCGATCTGGGCTACATTCCCCCGGAGGCCATGGGCATGGAATTCTACAGATGGCTATACACGGCCGTCACCCGCGCCACCAAAAAGCTGTTCCTCATAAATCCCTCCGTAGAGGTAAAATAACCCCTACGCACCGCCTTCGGAGAAAGGCGGAGGCCTACGGCATGATTACAATACCGCCCACAGATGTAGGGACGCACGGTTCGTGCGTCCGCCGAGAATAGCGCCCTATACAATCGGAGCGCTATTATTCGCAGACGATCGGTATCTGGCGGTTGATGCTGTCGTCGAGCGATATGAGAGTCTCCGTGCCGTTGACGCCGGGGATCATCTGAATCTTATCGTTAAGCAGCTCCATAAGGTGTTCGTTGTCGCGCGCATAGAGTTTGATGAGCATCGTGTAGGGGCCGGTAGTAAAGTGGCATTCCACCACTTCAGGTATCTTCTCAAGCTGAGGCACCACATCGCGGTACATGGCCCCGCGTTCAAGGTTGACCCCGATATAAGTACACGTCCTATAGCCAAGTTCCTTTGGATTGATATGGTAGCCGGAACCGGTTATGACATTCAGGTCCACCATCCTTTGTATACGCTGGTGGATGGCGGCTCGCGAAACGCCGCATTCTATAGCAACGTCCTTGGATGGTATACGGGCGTTGCGCACGATGATTTCAAGAATCTTTCTGTCAAGGTTGTCTATCTTGTCCATTTCCGTAAAATTATCTCATTAAGATTGCTTATAATGCCGGCATCAATTTCATACCTCCTCTGATATATGTAACTTCAAAAGCCAGAACTAATGGCAAAAATACATAATAAAATTTAAAACGCAAGCAAAATGAAACATATTTTTACTCAAATGGGCAAAAAAGACACCCCAAACACGTTTTTATGACCATTCTGATGTCAATGGGCTTCGAGCCAGTTAAGGCCCACACCCGACGACACCTCGAGCGGCACCTTGCCCACGTATGCATTGATCATATCGGCATGGACTATGGCTTTGACCTGCTCCAACTCCTCCGGAACGACGTTGAATATCAGTTCGTCGTGGACCTGCATTATCATCTTAGACTTCAAACCGGCCTTCTCGAAATCGCGGGCCACCCTGACCATGGCCACCTTGATTATGTCGGCGGCCGAACCCTGGATAGGAGCGTTGACGGCATTGCGCTCGGCATAACCGCGCACCACGGCACTTCGCGAGTTGATGTCGGGCAGCATCCGCTTGCGGCCCATTATAGTGGCGACATATCCATCCTGACGGGCCTTTTCGATTGACTCCGCGATATACTCCTTGATATGAGGATAGGTGCGGAAGTATCCGTCGATAAGTTCCTTGGCCTCCGAACGGGGCATGTGCAGGCGTTGCGACAGGCCGAATGCCGATATGCCGTAGATAATGCCGAAGTTGGCCGTCTTGGCCCGGCTGCGCTGCTGCGGCGTCACCTCGTCAAGACCCACATGATAGATCTTCGCCGCCGTAGACTGATGGATGTCGGCGTCGGAGATGAAAGCATCTATCATATCCTTGTCGCCGCTGATGTCGGCTATAAGCCTCAGTTCTATCTGCGAATAGTCGGCGCTCATAAACAGGTCGCCGTCATCGGCGATGAAAGCACGTCGTATCTCACGGCCGTCGTCGGAGCGTACCGGTATATTCTGCAGGTTGGGATTGGTCGATGAGATGCGGCCAGTCGCCGTCACAGTCTGATTGTATGTGGTATGGATTTTACCGGTGTACGGATTCACCAATGCCGGAAGCGCGTCGACATACGTGGTCAGCAATTTCCTCAGACCGCGTATGTCAAGAATCAGCCCCACGAGCGGATGTGCGTCGCGGTACTTGTCAAGAATCTCCTCTGTGGTCGAATATCCCCCCTTCTTAGTCCGCTTGGCCTTAGGATCGAGCTTAAGCCGTTCGAAAAGCACCTCCCCCACCTGCGACGGCGAAGCTATATTGAACTCTGTACCGGCCAGCCGGTATGCCTCGGCCTCCATCTCGCGCAGACGCGCGGTGAATCCCCGCGACAGCTCGGCGAGCACATTCACGTCGATCCTGACACCGGTCCACTCCATATCGGCAAGCACTCTGACCAGCGGAAGCTCGATCTCGTCAAGCAGCTTACCGTGGTCCTGCTCAGATATAAGCTTCGACAGCACCCCGTAAAGCCGGAGCGTCATGTCGGCCTCCTCGCAGAATCGGACATTCTCCTCACCGTGGGCCACCGCCTCACCTTTCTTGCGGATACGGGCATCCTCCGTATAGTCGACAGTATGATAGCCGAGATATGCGGCCGCAACGCGCGGAAGCGCATGGTTCATCTCCGGTTCGAGGAGATAATGGGCTATGGCCGTATCATAGTAAGGAGCGGTGAGGTCTATGCCTTCGCGCCGGAGCAGAATGATGTCGCGCTTGACATCGTGGCTCACCACCGTCACCTCTGCCGACGTAAACAGCCGCCTGAGGTTCGACACCAAGGCCGCACGTCGCTCAGGATCGTCGGGCACGGGCATGTAGCAGGCCTTACGTTCGCCTGTCGAAAGAGCCGTTCCGCGCCACACCGATGTCATATCTTCAGGCCCCACGGCATACATGGCCACACCGACAACGCCGCACGACAGAGCCTCGTCGACCACCTTTCTGTAGCCGTCGGCATCGGATATGACCGCATATTCCGCATCCGACGGATCATATTGCCCAGCCAGAGGTGCCGTTCCGGTCTGGTCAGGCACGTCGAACAACGACATCATCTGTCCCTCTCCGGCCTGACGCACCTCCTGGGCCGTGACTATTCCCGCATTGACGGCCTTGCGGTCGTTGATTCTGCTTATGAACGTGCGGAACTCCAGTTCGGTGTATATCCTGACCAATTCGTCGGTGTCGGCTTCACGCTTGAGGAGCGAATCAAGGTCGATGTCCACAGGAACGTCGGTGCGTATGGTAGCCAGGAACTTTGAAAACCGGATCTTGTCGGCGTTCTCGATCAGGCGCTTCTGCAGCGCCCCCTTGATCTTGTCGGTATTGTCGAGCAGACACTCCACACTGTGCCATTCGCCGATCAGCTTCACGGCCGTTTTCTCGCCCACGCCGGGGCATCCAGGAATATTGTCGACAGAGTCGCCTTCGAGCGCAAGGAGGTCGATCACCTGTATCGGCGATTCTATGCCATACTTTCCGCACACCTCCTTGGGGCCTCTGATCTCCATCTCGCCCCCCTTCATCGACGGTTTGTACATGAACACGCGGTCGGTGACGAGCTGACCGTAGTCCTTGTCGGGGGTCATCATGTATGTCACGAATCCCTCCTTCTCGGCCCGGTGCGACAATGTCCCTATCACGTCGTCGGCCTCGAAGCCCTTGACCTCGACTATCGGTATGCCGTAAGCCGCGATTATATCCTTTATGTAGGGCACCGACTTGGTGATGTCCTCAGGCTGGGCGTCGCGCTGGGCCTTGTATTCAGGATAAGCCTCATGCCGGAACGTCGGCCCGGACGGGTCGAAACAGACTGCTATATGAGAGGGCGACTCCTTCTTGATCACCTCCTCCAGAGTATTTACGAAGCCGAATATGGCAGATGTGTTGAATCCCTTGGATGTCATCCTCGGAGCACGTATCAGAGCATAGTATGCGCGGTATATCAGAGCGTATGCGTCGAGCAGAAATAGTTTTTTGTCGTTCATTTGACCCAATTTTAGTTATTGCAACAATAAAAGTACCCTAAATGTACGCATAAAATTGCAACTTTTACTAATTTTGCACCATATTTTGCTTCCATGACGAGTATCGACAACATACTGCAGACTATCTCACCGGAATTGAAGGAGCTGAACCAGTGCATGGTGCAGGCTCTCGCCACTTCCAATCCGCTGATGAACGAGATCGTTACGAACTATCTTAAGGTCAAAGGCAAGCAGATACGCCCTGTACTCGTCATACTGAGCGCCAAAATGTTCGGGCAGATCAACAAGGCCACTACGGCTGGCGCCGCGTCGATCGAGATGCTCCACAATGCCTCGCTGATACACGATGACGTGGTCGACGATACATCCATGAGGCGCAACCGTCCGACCATAAACGCCATCTGGGACAATCATATCGCCGTGCTTGTGGGCGACTTCTTCACTTCGACTTCACTGCGCATGGCCGTCGAGACCGACAATCTGCAGATAATAGCCACAATAGCTGAACTGGGACGAACCCTGTCGCTCGGCGAAATCGACCAGATCAACAAGGCCCGCACACATGTGCTCGACGAAAAGGCATACCTCGAAATCATAGCCAAAAAGACTGCGTCGCTCTTCGTGGCGTGCGTACAGATGGGCGGCCTGTCAGTCGGAGCAGATCCGGAGAGAATAGAACGATTGGCCAAATTCGCCTACAATCTCGGCCTCTGCTTCCAGATAAGAGACGACATATTCGACTACTTCGCCGATGCCGAGGTGGGAAAACCGACCGGCAACGACCTCCGTGAAGGAAAAGTCACACTGCCGCTTCTCCATGCGCTATCGCGCACCGAACTGCCGCGCCATGAAGAAATGCTCAAGCTCGTGCGCTCGGAGAATCTTGACGCCGATTCAATAGCCGCGCTGATCGGATTTGCTGTCGACAACGGCGGAATCGACTATGCCTACAGCCGCATGGCCCAGCTCCGCGAGGAAGCCGTGGAGATAATATCCGATTTCCCGGACAATCCTACACGTAAAGCTTTCATCGGCCTGTTTGACTACATCATCGCCCGCAACTATTGACCCCGGCCCGGCGTCATTCCTCGCCTGAGCCTTCCCGCTGTCTGACGCGACCTGCGCTTCGCATTGCGCTTCGCCGCTTCCGCTATCTCTCGCGCCGGACTGCGCCTCGCATCGGCCTGACGCGTGGCTTTATGCTCCGACACGTCTCCTTCAGGGCTGACCTCAGGCTTCGGGCACACATCTTCGACCGGTCTTTCAACCGCGACCGCCGGCTTCGGCACCGCCGACTTCCTGCGTCTCGCTTCACGGAGCCTGCTCCTTCGGTCCACTATCTTTTTGATCAGAAGAAACGCCATCATCTCGGCACCGTCAAGTCCTTCCGGCATGATACCTTCCGACTGATAGCCGCGTATGGCACTCTCAACCACCTGCCGTCTGTCTGCGGGCAGAAGTCCTATCATCTCTTTCCATTCACGGTCGAAGCGCGGACGGCGCTCTGTGTTTTTCATAGTCATATCGTTTTTTTATTTGTGTGAAACTGCTCTGCAAAGATAATATGCCCGCCGGCGTTTGATACTGCAAAATTGGGAAAAAAGTTTTACCCTCCCCAACGACGACATGCCATAATCGACTCTAACACAGAGAGCTACAAAGCAACGGGGTCCGCCGACATGACAGTCAGCGGACCCCGCATAGTGATAAAAACAATAACAGCTATATATCTTATCTTACTATTTTACAAGTTTGTAGGCCTTGTTTCCGACCTTGACCACGTATATGCCGTCGGACTCAAGACGATAGCTCGACTCTCCGGCCTGCTTCATGTCGCTTATGAGCATCATGCCCGATACGGTGTAGACCTCGACCTTCGCGGCATCGGCTGTAGTCACCACAAGCATATCGCCCTCCACGCGGCAAGCGACGGCCTGCCCGTCGGCACCGATCTCATCGATGGCCGAAGTACCCGCAGTGGTCACTGCCACCTTCTCGGAGTCACGCGACTTGAGCGTACCCTGATGTGCCCTTACCGAGTAGAAGTAGAGCGTACCCTCTTCCAGACCGTTCACGGTCAGAGTGGTAGCCGATCCGGCCGGCACGTCGGTCTTATCTTCCATCGGGAAGTAGTCGCGCTCCTCTTTGGTGGTGATCTTAACGTCGTCGATCACAATGTTGCTCATAGAGCCCTTGTTATGTACCAGGCGCACCTGATGCACGTCCGGGCCAAGCACCGACTCGTCATAAGTGAATATCTTCCATGCAGTGGTGGCCGGTTTTTCGGTCTTGACCACCTTCCATCCGCCCGCTCCGTCGGGAACGCACACGTCCAAAGTGGAATTGCCCTGCTGACGGCCTCTCGCGCCGAATGAAAGCGATCCGATAGACTGCTCCATCTCAGGCGACTCCAGATAGTGGCCGTCGGTATTGAAGGTCAGCGAGGGCGATGCATCGCCGAAATATCCTTCGATAGTGGCAAAGCTCTTGGAATTGGTAGACCATCCTTGTGCAACCTCCTTATTGGTAAAGTCAGCAGAACTTGTCACGGAAGGTATAGTCTTCGAATTGTATACCGTCACTGTATATGATTCGGCTCCCTGAAGGGCCTCCCAGTTAGCGGCAAATGAATTGGCGGTTATGGCGGTGGCATCGAGAACTTCCACGGCATGGTAGTCAACCGTTCCGAAGGGAGTCTCAAACTCGGAAGTCTTGCCGGCATAGAAATTGCCGGAACTGTAGTAGACCGTGTATATGTACTTGGTCTCGCATGTGAGTCCGGTCAATTTATATGATGTGCCGTTGACTTTGGCGCGGTTGACGATCTTGACACCGTCCGTAGTCTCCACATCGACAAAATACTGGCTGACGCCGTTCACAGCCTCCCAATTCAGAGTGGCGGTCTCGGCGTTCATGTCGGTCGGAGCAAGCAGGTTCAATGAAGCCGACTCCTCAAGCACACCGCCCTTGAACTGGAAGTAGATCGTCTTGTTGCTCTCGCGGATGTCGGTGATAGGCTTGTCGAGGCGGACGTTGGTCCAGGTAATCATCGACGGATTGGTGTCGTCGGTGAATTCGGTCACTTTCTTCGTTCCGGGGAATGCATCGCCTGAACGCGTTCCTTCGGTCTGGGTGCCGTCGGCCTCCTCGATGTCCACACGCTGGTGTGTGGGAGTGTCGTTGACCTTATTGCTGCGCCATACTGACGCATTGTAGTCGATATGCCAGATGAGCATGCCATGGTGGGGTATGTAAAGGTCCCATGCGGTCTGCTGGCGGTTCTCGACAAGATAGTATTCGGCATCCTTGGCCGTGGTGATGCGGTAAGCCGAATTATAGTCCTCCGATATGGGCTTAAGAGTCACATTGGCAGGGTCTTCGAGAATCTCCGGCGTGATCCATCCGAGCACGAAACGCTCGTAGGCACTGTGGGTCGGCGGAGTGCGCTGGTTGTTGCTGTAGCTGCCCTGGTCCATCACGCTCCAACTTCCGGGGGTGAACGCTCCGGTATAGCTTGTAGAATAGAGGTCGGGGAGTCCCATCACGTGGGAGAATTCATGGCAGAACGTACCGATGCCGGTCAGCACATCGCCCGAATATGTACGGCTCAGCTCGCCTGAGCATGCATAATGGTCGATGACCTTGTTGTCGAGCTTACAGTATAGTCCGCCACCTTGATAGACATACCAGGCATGGGGCCAGATGGCGTCGTCTATGCCGGTGTCGGCCTCGCCGTTGCCGGCGTAGAACACATAGACATTGTCGACAAATCCGTCGTTGTCGGTGTCATAAAGCGAGTAGTCTATATCGTCGTCGAGCAACTGGCAGGCATCTCGGATCATTTGCGCGGCGCGGACATCGTTGCCTCCGGAAGTGGTGTGCGCACCGTAGTATGCACGCGGGTTAGGAAGCGTGACAGGTCCGAACACATCGAACTGAGGCTCAAACTGGCCGTTGGAGCTGGCCGTGAAGAAGTCAAACGCCGATCCGGTGGCTCCACCGTCGGTATATCCGGCCTCGTTCATAAGTCTGTCAAATGCCAGATGAGGCTCGGGAGTGGCAAATTTGACATCGGTGTATTCGGCCAGAATGACGAGGATGCGCTGCTTTCCCTTAGTCGGGAAAGTCATGGAGATGACCTCGTTGGTTCCGGCCCGGCTCGGCGACTTCAGAGTGAACATGTCGGCCGACATGCGCTCGTTCTCAAGGATTCCGAGGGCGACCTCCTTGTCGTAGCCGCTCAGCAGGGTCTTTGCCTCAGCGGTGCGGTGGGCCTCGTCAGTCACACGGACATCGGTCATTACGAGCTTTCCGTCGCGCGGAACCATGTATCGCAGCACATTGTCGCTGTCGGCCTTGACGACATAGCCGTCGGCCGTAGTGGCAAAACTATGGTGCTCGTCGCCGTAAAGGCGTATGTCCACTACTGTACCGTCAGGCATCGTATATGGTATGAGACCCTGCTTGGCCGGTACGGCATGGGCAGGGGCAACACCTCCCAGCATCAGGGCAAGGGCGGCGGCAAACGTTGTGATTGATTTATTCAATTTCATATAATTGATGAATTATGTTCGGCAAATTACCGGTGTCGCTTACTTTTCTATGAAAGGAGAAACCTTATCCGCAAATTTAATCATTCCCGATGACAAAATGCAGTATCGGGGCATAAATTTTTATCAAAATTTGCGGTATTTATGCACAAAAACCCCATTTGCCGTCGAAATGGCTATCTTTTATGCCTTCCAACATCTTAGATGCGGAATTTATTTTTGACTTCTCACCATTAAAGCATCGACAAAGCGCGTAGATGCTCCACGATCTCGGCCCGCGACAGTTCGCGCTGCCGACGGAGCACTCCGGCGAAATCGTGGGCTATGGAATGCACTCCGGCATGGTTGAACACCCGGTGCAGATAGGCATAGCTTTTGTCGAACATGCGCCCTACCTCGTCCGGTTCGAGCGAACATGAGTCGCGGCCCTCCTCCTCGAAGCACTTCACCAGCTCAGCCTTGTCGGCCGGATCAAGGTCCTCATGGCGCAGCACATATTTACGGCACATGACATTGCCCAGAGTCATGCCCATCGAGGCCTGATAGTGCTGAAGTATATGCGACCAAGCCGCCTTGGGCGACAGGCGCGGATTGCCGTTGAAATAATATTCGGGGACGAAATTGACCAGTTCCCCGGGTTCGGCATCCAGGCTGACGGAGGCTATCACGTCCTCCGAATCCCAGATAATCAGGCTTATAGCCATACCGGTTATGCCGTAGCACTTATCCTCTTCGTCTTTATATTGCAGATTCATATTGATTTATTTAGAAATTAGCCATTGAATATCTAACATCAAATATAGCCATTTGTATCTTATAATCCATGAAAAAATCCCTAAAAATGCTCTTTACGCCAACAAGCCTCCTCTCGGTCGGCGGAGGCCGGCCGTCAGTTGACCACGAGGATCTTGGCCACTACGTCGCCCGAGGAGCCGTTCTCGTTCTGCGAGGCGTAGACAAAGTAGACTCCCGTGCGCACGCGCTCGCCTGAGGCACTGCATCCGTCCCACACCACCATGCCGCCTTCGGAGCGGGTCTGGAAGAGGACACTGCCCGACGCGTCGGCGATTTTCACCAAAGAGTGGTCCATAAGGCCTTTTATGGTGATCCAGCCGGTATAGTCGGGCCGGACAGGATTAGGGAAGGCATAGACTTCGGAATAGTCGTCCTCGGCCGGCGACGACGTAGAGCTGTAGACGGCAAGCCCGTATTCGGTGCCGAAATACACGCGGTTGGTCAGAGGGTCGCAGGCCACGGTATGCACAGTGTTTGACGGCAGATAGCTGTTGTCGGTGTTGAAATTCTCGATTATCTCCTTTCCGTCGGCGCTCACGAGATATACCCCCGACGAGGTGGTGGCCAGCCATTTACGGTTGGCCCCGTCGACTGCGATGGCCGACACCTGCTGGTTCTGGAGCAGATAGTCGGCATAGTTGGTGCCGTCGTTGCGGGGCACCTTGACGCGCTCCACGGTGCCGGAAGCGGTGGCCATGTTGCGAGCGCTGTGTATCACCGCCACACCGTCCTCCGTCCCCATCCATACGTCGCCGTTATGATCCTCGACGAGTGCGGTGACCGATACCGGACCGAATGTGCGGCCGTCCTGGTCCACGAATTTATTACGGATATAGTGTGCGTCGTCCGAAAGGTTGTCGATGGTGCCGTTGGTGAAATATGCACACAGGTTCTTATCCTCGTAACCTTCGGAGATAAACACTATGTCCTTGTTTTTGGCATGGCGGCACGGATATATGATCGGATTGCGCGTGTCGTCGCTCTTTATGGCCGGCAGAGTCAGATGAAGCCAGTCGGCAGGCGTACAGCTGTCCTGTCGGCGCTTGGCGGCAGGCAGGACATACACGCCGACATTCGGTTTCGGCTTCGCATTGTCGCGGTGATAGGCCCAAAGATTGCCCTGCCCGTCGATGGCTATGTTCATGGCCGCTCCGCAGTAATCCATGGTCAGCGGACTGTTGGTCCAGTCATATTTCATCACCTGCTTTCCGTCCTTGATCTTATATATGCCCTCAAACCATGTACCCATATAATAGGCACCAGCATCGTCAGGATCGGCCACTATGTTGAATCCGGTGTGCAGACGGCCTCCGGAGCTGGGATTGCGCAGCTCCACGTCGGCCGCGTCAGGGGTGATGTCCTCCACAAATCCATCTTCAAGGCTGTTGATGGTGGCCGAGGCATCGATAGCCGACACGTCGGGATAGCGGTTGGCCGCCACATTGTACAGATAGGCCAGGCCTGAATCTGTCATGGTGATGCGCTGCACGCCTCCGGCGACGCTCGTTCCGGCCGGACGCGCCGGCATCATCAGATGCTCCGGATTGGAGATGTCGGAGTCGTAGCGCATGCATCCGAATCCGCGCGAATTGACGTACCAGAGGTTATTGTCCTTCACGCCGAGCGAATACACATTTCGCCCCGGCGCCCTGCTCTCCTGCGGAACGTCGCGGTAGGCCGTGGTCAGCGTACCGTCAGGAGCGCCCACCACAAAGAATCCTCCGGAATTGGACACCATATAGCGGTCGCCCAGAGGCAGGATGTCGGAGGCCGACGGCAGATTCCAGTCGCGCAGCGTCTCCACTCCTCCCGAAGCGTCCATGCGTATGAGATTTACACGGCCGCCGGATTTGTTGACCGACATAAGCATATCGGAAGATATGGCTTCCATATTGTCGGACTTCAGGGGAGCCACTTCTTCAAACGAACTGAAGGTGCTGATCTTCGCAGTCTTAGGCGCCGTATACAGTCGGCCGTCGATGACCGCGAGCAGACGGTCGCCCATGACGGTCACCGCCGTCACCGGATTGCCGTACATGCCCGATTCCGACACGCTTTGGTTCTTAAGATTGAACTTTACAAGCCCGAACCCGGTGGCCACATAAACCGCGTCGCCGTCAAAAGCCACGTCGTTTATACTGCGGTCGCTGACATACTGGGCATCCTTTATGTCGCTCATATTGACCACCGTGCCGTCGTCATGCAGGAGGTCGATGTTGCCCGACCCGTAGGCCACGAGTATGTAGCTCCGTTCGGGATGGCGGTAAAAGTTGACCACGTCGACATCGTTCAGCGTATTGCGCGAAGTATAGCCGAAGGTCTCCTCCGCCAATTTGTCGTAGGAAAACAGATTGCCCCCGGTCACGTAGTAGACTTTGTGGCCCGTGTCAAGCACTTTGACCACATCGGACGAATAATTGCTGTAGATCTGCCAGTCGCCTGTGGCAAGCTGTGCGGACGCCGTTGCCGACGCAAACGCCGCCAACACCGCCACTAACCATATTTTAAACATAAAAAGAACCGATATAATGCGTAATAATCTCGTTTTTGGAACACTTTATCCAAGAAGATACTCCATCAGACTCCGCATGGCACGTCCGCGGTGGCTCACGGCGTTTTTAGCATCGGCATCCATCTCGGCAAATGTCATGCCGAAACCCTCCGGCATGAACACCGGGTCGTAGCCGAATCCGCCCACGCCACCCGGCTCCGTAGTTATGGAGCCTTCGACTATGCCTTCGAACTGACGCTCCTCGCTCCCCTCGATCAATGCGATCACTGTGCGGAAGCGCGCACGCCGGTCGACTATGCCGTCAAGATTGGCGAGCAGAAGCCTCATGTTGGCCTCCGAGTCATGGCCCGGACCTGCATACCGGGCGGAATAAACCCCCGGCGCACCGCCGAGCGCATCGACCTCAAGGCCGGTATCGTCGGCAAAACAGTCGTAGCCGTAATGCTCCTTGACATAGCGCGCCTTGATCAGGGCGTTGCCTTCGAGCGTGTCGGCCGTCTCAGGAATATCTTCATTACACCCTATGTCGCGCAGGCCGAGTATGTTCATCCTATGGCCGACGATGCTTCTGACTTCGTCGAGCTTATGGGCGTTGTTCGTTGCAAACACTAAGTCTCTCATACCTTTGCGACATATTTTACGGGTTAATGAAATAACGTGTTATATCGGTCAATTATTGTGGGATTGCCGCGGCAGGCTTATGCCACCACGATGTTGACAATCTTGCCGGGCACTACGATGATCTTCTTTACGGTCTTTCCTTCAAGCCATTTGGCGGCGCCTTCATGCTCAAGGGCTATCTTCTCCACTATGTCGCGCGGAGTGTCGGCGGCCACCTCGATGTTGTAGCGGGCTTTGCCGTTGAACGACACCGCCATGGTGACCACATCCTCCTTGAGATACTCCTCGTTGAACGACGGCCACTGAGCGTCGACAATGGTGGAGGTGTGTCCGATGGCATGCCACAGCTCCTCGGCGATGTGTGGAGCGAACGGCGCGAGCACCACAAGCAGCTGACCGAGCACCTCGCGGCTCCGGCACTTCTGCTGGCTAAGCTCGTTGACGCATATCATAAAGGCGGCGATGGAGGTGTTGAACGAGAAGTTCTCGATGTCCCAGCCCACCTTCTTGATGAGCTTGTGGAGCGACTTGAGCGACTCCTTGGATGGAGCGTCGTCGTTGGCCAGAAGTTCTCCGCCCTTGTAGAAGAGGCCCCAGAGCTTCTTCAGGAATCGGTTGACACCGTCGATGCCGTTGGTGTCCCACGGCTTGCTCTGTTCAAGCGGGCCGAGGAACATCTCATACAGGCGAAGCGTGTCGGCACCGTACTTCTCGACAATATCGTCGGGATTGACCACGTTGAACATCGACTTCGACATCTTCTCCACCGCGTAGCCGCACACATACTTGCCGTCCTCCAGCACAAACTCGGCGTCGTTGAACTCCGGACGCCACGCCTTGAACTTTTCAGTGTCGAGAATGTCGTTGCTGACGATGTTGACATCGACGTGTATCGGGGTGACGTCGTAGTCCTTCTTCAGTCCGAAGGAGACGAACGTGTTGGTGTCCTTGATGCGGTAGACGAAGTTGGACCGGCCCTGTATCATGCCCTGGTTGATGAGCTTTCTGAACGGCTCGTCCTTGACCACGGCTCCGAGGTCGTAGAGGAATTTGTTCCAGAAACGGCTGTAGATCAGGTGTCCGGTGGCATGTTCGGTGCCTCCTATATAGAGGTCGACATCCTGCCAGTAGCCGTTGGCCTCGGCAGATACGAGTGCATTGTCGTTATGGGGATCCATGTAGCGGAGATAGTAGGCCGACGAGCCTGCGAAACCGGGCATGGTGTTGAGTTCAAGCTGGTATCCATCCTCGGTGTGCCACTCCTTGGCACGTCCCAGAGGGGGTTCGCCGCTCTCGGTGGGGAGAAACTTGTCGACTTCGGGCAGTAGCAGCGGAAGCTTGCTTTCGTCGAGCAGATGCGGCACACCGTCCTTGTAGTATACGGGGAACGGTTCGCCCCAATAGCGCTGACGGCTGAAGATGGCGTCGCGCAGACGGTAGTTGACCTTCACCTTGCCGATCCCCTTCTCTTCGATGAAGCGCTTGGTGGCGGCTATGGCGTCTTTGACTTCCATGCCGTTGAGATTGAGTTCGGCGCCGGCCGAGTTGATCATCTTGCCGGACTTGGCGTCGAAACTTGCCTCGCTGACATCGCATCCCTCGATGAGCGGCACTATCGGAAGCGAGAAATGCCGTGCAAAGGCATAGTCGCGGCTGTCGTGCGCAGGCACCGCCATGATGGCTCCCGTGCCGTAGCCGGCGAGCACATAGTCGCTCACCCATACGGGTATCTTCTTTCCGGTCAGTGGATTGACGGCGTATGAACCGGTAAACACGCCCGACACGGTCTTTTCTATCATGCGCTCACGCTCGGTCTTGTGCTTCACCTCGTTGAGATATGCCTCGACGGCTTCTTTGCGGTCAGGCGTGGTCACCATCTTGACGTATGAGCTTTCGGGTGCAAGCACCATGAAAGTGACTCCGAACACGGTGTCGGCGCGGGTGGTGAATATCTCAAGCTCCACATCCGAATCAGCTATAGGGAAACGCATCTCGGCTCCCTCCGAACGGCCGATCCAGTTGCGCTGTGTCTCCTTGAGCGAGTCGGTCCAGTCGATTCGGTCGAGACCTTCGAGCAGACGCTGTGCGTAGGCCGACACCCTCAGGCACCACTGATACATGAGCTTCTGCTCCACGGGGTATCCTCCGCGGATGGACACACCTTCGCTCACTTCGTCGTTGGCGAGAACCGTGCCGAGCTTCGGACACCAGTTGACCATCGTGTTGCCCAGGTAGGCTATGCGGTAGTTCATCAGCACGTCGCTCTTCTGCTTCTCGCTATATGAATTCCACTCCTCGGCGGTAAAGGTCATCTCTTTGCCGCAGGCTGCGTTGACTCCGTCGGTGCCGTGCTTCTCGAAGTGAGCCGTCAGATCCGACACAGGCATGGCCTTGTCGGCGGTCTTGTCGTAGTAGCTGCCGAACATCTTCATGAATGCCCACTGGGTCCACTTGTAATATTCGGGGTCGCAGGTCTTTATCTCGCGGTCCCAATCGTAGCAGAATCCGATCTTGTCGAGCTGCGAACGGTAGCGGTCGATGTTCTGGCGGGTTGTTACCTCCGGATGCTGACCGGTCTGGATGGCATACTGCTCGGCGGGGAGTCCGTAGGCATCGTAGCCCATCGGATGGAGCACGTTGAATCCCTGCAGGCGCTTGAAGCGCGAATAGATGTCGCTGGCTATGTAGCCGAGCGGATGCCCCACATGGAGTCCTGCTCCCGAAGGATAGGGAAACATGTCGAGGACATAAAATTTAGGCTTGTCGGGATTGATTTCAGCCTTATATACCTTATTTTCTTTCCAATACTGTTGCCAGCGGCTTTCGATATCTCTATGGTTGTATTCCATCGTCGTCTATTGTCGGTTGTTGTTTATATGGTGGTGTAATATTGTGTCATTGCAGTCTAAAGTCCGAGCTTCTCGCTGATCTCAAGCATGCGCTCTATCGGCTTGCGTCCGCGCTCGGCCGTGGCGGGATCGACGGTCACTTCGGGTGCCATATACTTAAGCGTATTGTAGAGCTTCTCGAGAGAGTTGAGCTTCATGTAGGAGCAGTCGTTGCAGGCGCAGGTCGAGTCGTTGGGGGCCGCCGGGATAAACACCTTGTCCGGACAGCGCTTCTGCATCTCATGGAGTATGCCGCTCTCGGTGGCCACGATGAATTCCATGGCATCGCTCTCCACAGCATATTTGAGCAGGGCGGCGGTGGAACCTACCTTGTCGGCAAGGATGACTATCTGACGCTTGCACTCCGGATGGACAAGCACCTTGGCCTGCGGATGAAGCCGCTTTAGCTCGATGAGCTTTTCGACGGAGAACTCTTCATGGACGTGGCATGCGCCGTCCCACAGCTTCATCGAACGTCCGGTAGTGGAGTTGATGTAATTGCCGAGATTGCGGTCGGGACCGAATATTATGGGCGTGTCCGCAGGAAAGCTCTCCACTATCTGGCGGGCATTGCTTGAGGTCACCACCACGTCGGTCAGTGCCTTGACCTTGGCCGAGGTGTTGACATAGCTTATGACGGTGTGTCCGGGATTGGCCTTGATGAAGGCTTCGAATTCATCGGCAGGACAGCTGTCGGCAAGCGAGCATCCGGCCGACAGGTCGGGGATGAGCACCGTCTTGTCGGGACACAGCATCTTGGCGGTCTCCCCCATGAAATTGACCCCGCAGAGCACTATCACGGACTCCTTAAGCTTCGACGCTATCTGGGCCAGGGCGAGGCTGTCGCCGATATAATCGGCAAGGTCCTGGATCTCGCCTTTCTGGTAATAGTGAGCAAGTATCACGGCACCTTTCTCTTTCTTAAGGCGCCTGATTTCCTCTTTAAGATCGACACCGGGCTCTATCGGAGCGTCGACATATCCTTTGTCAACAGTCATAATGGATGTATAATGCGTTGAGTGATTGATTTAAACGGCACGGCCATTCACCTATGGATGTCCCGCGCCACAAAGTTACACAGAAATCTCCACTTTTCAAGCCGATTGTTAGCCGAAATAGATGGATAATCACGCACTATTCACGCTTTTGCCACAAAAAACAGACGGAATTGGACGCCACCACCGCATCACTCGGATACGCGCCGCGCACCCACGAAACGACTTTTGTAATAAGGTTCGAGCGAATGGCTGATGGTGATGCCCGAAGAATTGGCCGAATGTATGAAGCTGAATGTGCCGTCGCCGTGGATCTCGACCACCATGCCTACATGCCCTACTATCTTCGTGCCTCCGCGCCGTCCGGAGAAAAAGACAAGGTCGCCCGGACGAAGAGCGTCGCTTTCCACCGCGTCGCCCTGCAGAAACTGCGAACGCGACGAAGCGTTCAGCTTAAGGCCGAACTGCCCGAACAGATAGCCCGTGAATCCGGAGCAGTCAAAACCCTTGGGTGTCTTGCCGCCACGGCGGTAGCGCAGGCCGAGAAATTCCTTGGCATGGCTGATCATGTCGCCGATATACTCCGGCATCTCATCGTCGGCCGTCACAGGGCCGCCAAGTGCCGGCAACTCCGGTTGCCACGTATTTATATAGGCCAGATGCATCGACTCCTTTTCAGGCACAAGAAGCAGACGGTTGACCTGGGGCTCCTCTACAGTGGCTTTCTGCCGCTTCAGAGACAAAGGCATTGCCGGAACCGCAAAAACGAACCCGAAAATCAACAACGCTATGTATCTGAATATCCTGCCGGTCATATTAAGGTCTAAATCTGATTTCTGCTCAGGTTAACGACATTGCCCGAAATCAGACATTGCAAAGTTACGAAAAATGCACATCAACCCCACCCCGATATTAACTAAAAAAACCTAAAATTCACAAAACAAACCCCGCGCCGTCCACTTCAAACTGCAACCGAAGAACACAGGCCTCGGCAACTCCCGAACCGCGTCGTGGCTCTCCCATGCCCATCGCAGCCCAAGCACACCGCTCCACATACATCTTAACCCGGTACATGGAGCCTGCGGGCGACATGTGCCGGGAATAGGACACGGGCAGATAGATGTCTGTCCAGGACATCGGATGCAGCAAGCCCGAACCATTCCGACAATCCATGCCGTAGGCTATGACGGCGGAGCCGCCGAACAACGGTAGCCCCAAGCAAGCTCGGCAGAGCCGCGCGCAGCTTGGGGTACAGGCTCATCCCCTCCCCAAAAAACGGCTACAGAGTAGCCGAACAACATCACGCCCCTCCATAACCTCTCAAACTCCAAATTCGGCTACACATAAATTAAATTCGACAAAAAATTCACAAAAAACTTGCACGATAAAAAAAAACTCCATACCTTTGCATCGCAAAAGTCAATAGCCCACACGGGCAAGACAGACGATGGTGCCATAGCTCAGTTGGTAGAGCAAAGGACTGAAAATCCTTGTGTCCCCG
>CANOLV010000002.1 GCA_947567425.1 uncultured Porphyromonadaceae bacterium
TGAGAAGCGACTGCCCCAATTCATATAAAAGTTCTGCTTCATCGGAATATGGCTCAATATTCCATTTATCTTTGTATGGTTCAAAGCGTTTAAGTGCTTCTATATATTCGGGGTCGTCCTTAATTGCCTCTACGATAGAACTACCCAACCTAACCACTTCTTCGCCTGTTAATGGATTGAATTTTATTATCAACGTTTTAGGGTCGAAAAATGGTTTTTCCATTTTATCCCATTTCCAACCAGTGTGATAGTAAAAAAGTCGCATTCTTCCGATTTCGTTTGTGTAGTATTCCGTAGAGCCTTTAACGGTGGAAAGTTCTGATTTGGCTGATTGGAGTTGGCTCTCCAACCGGTTGATGCTTTCTGACTGTTTCTGATTTTGTGTTTTCAGTTTCTCCACTTCCGAAAGGCTTATGTCTATATTAGAGGATTGTTTACCACTGAGATAACGGACTTTTGCCTTTAACTTTCGGCACTTACTATTGTGAACCTTTTGCATCTCCTTTTTCTCCTTTTTGAGAGAGGCAACTTCGGCTGTCAGTCGTTCAATCTTTTCTTTATCGGTTACTACTTTCGGCATATCGTTTTGTTTTGGGATAATATATGTGATCAGTCCTCTTTATTTAGTTTTTTCTCAGCATTTCCCAATCGTATTAAGGCATCATATACACCTATATAGCGTATTCCCTCCAATAAATCCAATTCTCCATCGCTGATTTCAGAATGTACTGCCTCATAATATTCAGCATAGACTTCCGCTCTCTGAATGTCCTTTTTTCTGCCACCGAACAGACAGACGGTGTTTTCTCTGTCATATTCATCTATTGTCACATCAGATGGTGCAATGGCTGGAGAGATTAGATATTTGCGTTTGTAGTTCTTTATGGCTTCAATGTAGTTTGCTCCACTACCGCATCCAATCAATATCGGAGTGCGAACTGTCATCCAAATTTCATTGACATTCCAAAACATACGGTTTCTCTCATAGTCTATCAGACCTATATCGTAACTATGTGATGGGAAAATAGTTTCCAACTCTTTCATTACCATATCCTTATTGTAATCGCCTGACGGTTTTCTATGACCGTTGCTGATATAGGCTCTTTTGTCGGTAAAGACTAATACACTCTGTTTTGTTTTCTGTTCCATTTCGTTTGTTTTTAGATGGTTGGTATTCTTTTGATTTTGATTGATGATGTTGGGGCAGTTGCCCCAAACATCATACTAAGTTAACGTTTTATCAGAGCCGATATGATGCACCCGAATAATCCTTTTTGTATTCAGCTTTCCAATTATATGAAAGGTGACCGCTGAAATCCTTTTCCATAAAGATTGTATCATATTTGCTGTTACCGAAAATGGCGGTCAGTTCGGCATTGAGGTCGGCACTGTCTTTCAGTGCCTTAATCAGACCTCTTACTAATGTGGTCTGCTGTTTCATACGGTCTTTAAGATACTGAGGTGCATCGCTTCCGGCTTTGTAACTGATTGACTGAGTAAGGAGTTTATCAACGTCCTCTTTTCCTCTGAATTGAGGAATAACGCTCATTAGGTAACGCTTCATCGAATACTTCATCAGTTCATCCATACGGAATTTGTAACCGTTCACATAAAAGTGGCGTTCAGTTACATAATCACGGTTTTCAAAGATGGTTATGCAGTCAATCATCTTTATATTGGGAGAACCGTAGTTGAAACCGTCCTCAACCAACATTTCAATGGTTTCAACCACATTATGGGCGGTGGCACTGCTGACCGATTTTGCAGTAGGACGGTTTACAGTGGTTACAACGGAGTTGTTGGAGTTGTTTACGTTGTTGTTACGACGGTTGTTCTTTTTAGATGCCATAGTTCTTTATATTTTAGACGGTTATTAATTCGTTTTCAGTTTTTGAGAATGGAAGTCGGTAAGTGGTTTTCCTCATTCTTTTCTCAGTATATACATATATCAGATGTCACCTCAATCTTTAGTCCTTAATTCTACTTTAACATTTCGTTAACATTTGATTTATGTTCTCTTTTCAGTGGGAAGCATTGCTATCTTCCCCCCTACATTATACATATATGAAATTGAGGAAATAAATTTAGTGGTTTCGACATGTTTAACATTCATTAATCATACGGATTGATATATGGTTGTAAATCACATCATTAGAAATTTTTATATACTTAAAAATTGAATATAGGTGATAAAGCCGAATGATGATATATTATATAAATAGTAAAGGCTGTTTGCCCTTAACTCCATATATAGCTATTCAAAAACCCTCTAACAAATTGTAAGGCACAATGTTAGAGGGTTTGATTTTGCCGTTTTGTGATTACTATAGGGATAGTGTCTTTTTTATCTTTCGGATTGTGTTGATTGAAGTGCCACTGATTTTAGAGATATTGGATAATGATAATCCCTTTCTTATCAGTGTTACTTCCTTTTGGTATTGGGTTTTATATTCCTCATCGGTTTTCCGATAGGTGGAGGGTCTTCCCATTTTGATACCCTCTTTTCGGCATCGTTCAATGTATTGGGTTCTTCCGCTCTCCATTCGTTCCCTTATAGTGTGTCTTTCCATTGATGCTATCTCCAAAAGGATGGTGCATATCAATGATGCGATGGGATTAAGTTTACCATCGGGATTTAATGTTTCCAGATTGTAGTTCTTCACATAAAGACTAACTCCGTTGTCGGTCAAAAACTGAATGACCTTTAAGGCTTCCAATGTATTTCGACCAACTCTACTAATCTCTAAACATACAACCCTCTTTATCTGATGCTCCTTAACATAGGCTACAAGATTTTGGATTTCCTCACGTTCCTCCAACTTTTTGGCTCCGCTGACCTTATTGGCGAATATCTCAGCCACTTCCCAACCTACATTACCGCAGTAGGCTGTAAGTTCATTTATCTGCCGTTGGTATTCCTGTTTGTCGGTACTCACACGGGCTAATATAACTACCTTATCCATAGTCTTTTGATTTTGCTGTTGATTACGGATAGATATAACAAACAAACCCTATTAATTTAAGATAAAACCTTAAAATGATAGGGTTTGTCGGTGCTTTTCAGCCAATATTCAATATTAAATTGCTATGGTCGGAGTTTTGCTATGTTTCATTGCTTCTCTTTACGGCTGTATTCATTGATAAGGGAGATTTCGGTTTTGTTCCTCCCTTTCACCTCATATACCGTCACCGTATCATTTATGCGGTTGTAGATTGAGATATGGGCGGTAAATCTCAATGGTCGTTCAATGGTCACTTTCTTTACGACCTTTCGGATAATATCAATCTTTTCATCCAACGACATCGCTTCCTCATTTATATCAGCCAATAAATCGGCATCCGCAATTTGCTGTTGCTTTCCTATTGCTTCATTGTTCAGTTCAAAAAGGCGGTGTTCCTTTTCGGTGAGTTGGTCGGTCAGCTTCTCCAAAAGTTCATTTCCTTTATGATCTGACAGCCGTCCGAAAATCATACGTTCCTCAACCTTATCCATCTTATCCTTTATGGATTGGATTTCGGTACTGATGGTTTCTCTCTTTTTGGCTATCGTTGCCAACTCCTTTTGAAATTTTCGTTGGAGGATGGTTTTGTTCATCAGATATTTTCGGTACATCCTTTTTGAGAAGTCCCAAACGATAGGGTCAATTCTCCATCGCTTTATTGTCATTCCTCCATAATGGGAGATATAGTAGGCATCACCACTGCTCATTGCACATAAAGGTCGTTTTGAAGTTACATCGAAAAGCAGCCCTTTCAGCATAAAGCGGTTTTTATGGCTTCTTTTGGGTTTCCCTTTTCGTTTTTTCCTCTCTATCTGAACCCTATCGAATAGGGATTTGGATATGATTTGCGGATAGGTCTGATTACCGCAATAAAACTCTCTGCTCAACCATTGACCTATATTGTGTTCTAATGTGAAGAAAGAAGTATTTGGAAACAACCCCTCCTCTTTCAGTTCTTTTGCAATATCGGCTATTGATTTGTTACCTTTGGCATATTCTGAAAAGAAGCGTTTTACAATCGCTGATTGTTCCTCATTTACGATATAATATTTCTCCTTATTGACCGAATAACCGAATGGTGGAAAACCACTCATTATTTTACCGATTTTCCGATTGTGGTAACGTCCTCTCATAAAACGTTCCTTTTTCAATGCCATTTCACTTTCCGAAAAGGAAGAGAAGATAGAAAACATCAGTGATGCAGATTGCGACATCTTCCCATTTTCATCCAATAACCTCATATAAGGTTGGATGCAGATTAACTGAATGTGTCGCTCAATCAGATAATCCCTGATGCTGTACAGAACCAACTGACGGCGGCTCAATCGGCTCAATTCATAGATATAGACTACATTTATAGAGGGGTCGTTCTCTATGTACTCTTTCATTTTGTTTAGTCCGTTTCTCTCTTCTTCTGAAAGTTTGATTGCGGACTCCTTATCTTCAATGATGATAATGTTATCACCACTGTAACCGTCCTTTTCGACCTCTTTAAGGACAGCTTCGGTCTGTTGTTCCAATGTCTGCTGTTCAGAACTGACCCTACTTAATATGATTGCTTTTTTCTCCATATATTTCAATGATTTAAGTTATTCACTAATGGCATTTAGATATACTAAAAGCCACCTCAAAATTTAGTAACAGATGCCACTATCTTTTATCGGAAAATCCAAATACCTCCCTCTAATGGTTTTCTAAAAATCAAATATGGAGGGTTACTACATATAGTGGTAATTAATGGAGTTTCCCCAATATCCGATTTTCAAAAAGAGAGGTAGTGGTAATTCCCTCTATTTCAAAATGTCAATGTCCTCTTTTGTAACTGATGTGGTTTTCAATTACAGTGAAACATATTTGGAGATGAAGTAATCTTTAGTCTGTTGACATTTATTAACCATAAGACTGAAAGTAGTGATATAGTGGAGGTTAATGTGTTTTATAATGGAGGAAATGAGAAAACGAAAACAATTGCCCTAATAGAAATATATAAGGGGTAATGGATATGGAGGGAGTGTAACCACAAACCCATTCTAAAAGTGAATGTATTGCAGTGATTAATATATGGTTATAGGTATTTATAGCAGTGGGAAGTGGTTAAAAACCGTTTGGTTCGGATATTGATTTATATAAATAAAACAGTTCCAAAAGCCACTAATATTCAGATTGTGGAGATATAACAGAGCCTATTACAATAGTATTGAATGGATTAAGAGCGTTTTTATGATTGGGAAGTGGTCAAAAGAGGGTGCTGAACCCTATTAGATATATATAAATGGAATTGGAGAGGGGCATTGTGTTTTCATATTCCGAACCTAAAAATCCTATACCCTCAACAATATCAATGGATTATAAAGAATAGTTTTCAAAATTCGACATATCAGTTAGTTATGAACCAATGGCAAATATCCGCCCCTTTCGTTTAAGTTCATTTTTCCTATATTCCTATAAGAACGGCATAGGCGGCAAACAGGATTGTGAAAAGGCTATGCTTGAATATCAGCATATCGCCGAGCGTATCAATGGCCGGGGGTTCAAAGATCTGGCCGCCGGTATCGGGACTGCATTATACGAAATCGGCAATATGTATCTCAACGGACTCGGAGTACAGCCCGATTTGAAAGAGGCAATCCGCTATTTCACGCTCGCCGCGAAGAAATGCAATAGCATTCAGGCCGAAAACAAATTAAACGAATTACTTTAGGACTATGACAGAAAAAGATACTCTTTGGAACAGATTTATTGAAGAAATTTGCGACCGCGATGCGTCGAGTCTTTCACCGCTCCAGAAGAAAGCGGTACTCTGCTTCTGGTATGATTCGGAAATGCAGAACGGAGGACATTCCGGCTATCTGGAGAATTATCCTGATACAAACCCGGATGAACTGGAAGATGCCATCCTGACAGTAGGCAACAAGGAGATGGCCGACAACTATCGCCGGGCAATCGCCTATAGCGTAGAGGATGACTTTGAAGAGACCGACAATGCCTATTACGATTTCGAACCATCGCTATGCGACTGCCTTGAGGAATTTGTATGGGCAAACAAGGATATTATTTTTGACTAAATACACTCTGAACGGCAAGGACCTGCTAGAGTATTTCAAAATCATAAAGCAAAGTGTCGCAGATTCTGACGACCCGGAGCAAGACGCCGCATGGTATGCCAAGGCTGAGGAACTGGAGGCCGGTTCAAAAAACTTTGATAATTGTGATATATAGGTATGGATAATATTTTGCAGATTGTGAAGGAACACTTGCCACAAGCGGGAACGGAGTTAAGCATATACACTTTTTTAGCCTCGGATACCCTTTGGCTTGGCAAACTGAAATCACAACGCTCTTTTGTTACCGTGGCAGAAGATACAATACTCGGATTGTACATTGTCGTGATGGATGACGGTTCGGTTCATTTGCTGGAATTACCTGACGAAAGGAAACTCTACGATCTGTCTAATCTCGACGAAGACCATATCATAGGATATTGCTCCACCAACTTTCCCGCTTTCATGGCAATCATGAATCTGTACATGGAAGCGGAAAGACGTCTTGCAGATCTTGAACCCGCTGTAGAGACAGATGTATTCGAGAAAGAATGTGAGAAAGCGGAAGCCGAACTCCGCCGGAAAGTTGATAAAATAGATTCAACAGCCATCGAAGACCCAGAAGGACTATGGAGTACGATGATTGAAGAAATGGGAGCCGGCATTTGTTGATTACTAACTATCTAAGAATAATATACTATGCCATACATATCCATTGAAAGCGGTAGATTGACCGCAGAGCAAAAGAAAGAGTTGATTGAACGTCTCACGGCTACAGCCTCAGAGATAACCCATATCCCGGAGCAATTCTTCACAATAACCATCAAGGAACTTCCAGATGAAAATTTTGGCATCGGTGGCAAGTCAATCGATGAGATAAAACTTAATTACAAGGTCACTCAATTTAATAGAATTGAGAATTAGTGCAATGTTGGCAGAAAACAAAATTCCGGAGCATAAGCTGACTGCAATAACAGACTGCCCATTCATGCTTCGCCATAATGATGATGGAGAAGTAAGAGGGCATACACATTGTTTTCATCGTGACAACTTCTTCCTAATTGGGATTATTATTTCCGGTAGCCAACATTTGTCAGTTGATTTTGAAAAATATGAATTGAAAACCGGGAATGCTATTATCCTATTTCCCGGTCAGATTCATGCCTCAGAGCCTTCTACGGATACAGATGGTTTTGCTCTCCTTCTCTCTCCCGAACTATTAAGCGATAAGGACTTGCTGGCCATTCGGAAATTACAGTTTGGTAATAAGATAATTGAGCTGAAAGAAGATGATCTTCACGATATTATACAACTTTATAACGTACTCAAGAAAAGGCATCAAAAGGCTCGTGAAATCGAATTGTCATTGGCCAATGCCATAAAACACATGGTGATAGCCAATATCACACCCAACCATTCGTCTGTTCCCAATCGTTATATCCGTCTTGTCATGAAATTTCACCAGCTGATGGAACAAAATATCCGCACTGTAAAGAGTCCAACTGAATATGCCTCAATGCTGAATGTTTCAGGCGTATATCTCAATGAAGCGGTAAAGTCGGTGACAGGAAAAAATGCCAGTTGTCTGATTGGCGAATATGTAACAATGCTTGCTAAAAGAGAATTGTGCTATACCAGACTTAGCGCGCAAGAAATAGCCATCAACCTTGGATATGTAGATTACAGCTATTTCTCCCGATTGTTCAGCCGTCATGCCTCTATGAGTCCAAAGAGTTTTCGTAACGCATACATTGAATAATCCAACTTTTGCCTTAAATAGACTATTCCCATACTGATTAAAAGCAAGTAATTTTGCAATCAAAAAAACTATGGGAATATTCGATAAATTACGCGACAGTCACATGACGGCATACATCATCATCAATACTCGCAACTGTGTAGGCTGCTGGGACTGTTTCAACGCTTGCCCCAAACAGGTGTTCGGCAAGATTGATTTTCTTGGACACCGTCATATCAAAATCAAAAATGCCTCCGGATGCATCGGCTGCAATAAATGTGTCCAAGTATGCCGGCACGGCGTGATAAAATCACGTAAATAAGAATTGGTTGCTCGTAGTCAACACAGGAATCATCAGTCATAATTTACAAACTGTTAATTAGATGGATGGAGCACACGCTGCCCGCTTCCTCGACTTGCTGCGTCAGGAGATCGTGGATCTATAATACATCACTGAATGGTTCGGGCTTGCCGCTGTATCTACTCGATGTCTTGGGAACGGTTGGGCGGGGAGGACGGGGTTGTGTCTGAAGCGGTATGCCGTAGGCACGTCGGCAGAGCCGGCGAAGATGGATAGCCACAAGCAAGGTCGCTGTAGGCGGCCGTAGCTTGTGGTTGAATCGGTCCCCTTCCCCTCTCCGTCGGCCGCACGAAATGCGGGTGTTGCGTTTGTTCGGCTACTCTGTAGCCGTGTTTTTTGGGAGCCTGTACCCCACCCCAAGCTGCGCCCGGCTCTGCCGAGCTTGCTTGGGGCTATCATTGTGTCGTGGCTCCGCCACGATAGCCTACGGCATGGCTCTGCTGTGGAGAGAGGACGGCCAACATCCATAGATCGAGCCTCGGAGAGGCTCTTTGTCTGAATAAATTGTCGCCATCTAAAATTTTATTAACTTTGTCATTATGAGCAAGGTTACATCTTTATACCATATAGTTTTCTGCGCCAAGGAATGCCGGATGACTATTCCCGATGAGCATAGTCAAGACCTTTATCGGTTTATTTGGAAAGAGGTCACCAATATGAAATCGAGATTGCTCCGGGTCGGCGGTATATTTGGGGACTAAGTTCAACCGAGAAGTCGTCAGCATTTACAGATATACCGATCTGGACTATCATCCTTCAGTTCTGATGTAGGGTTTATATGAGACGCCTCTCCGAGGCTATCCCTGAGATGGGTGCATGTCCCCAGGCTGCGCCTGGGGTTTACCACGATGAGCGTGGCTCCGCCACGATTGTCCTTGCCCGGATTTAGGCTCCATGTACCGGGTTACGCTCGGACATTTGCCAGGGATGTGGTGAGGTTTGGAGACATTGTTTGAAAATTGTATCTTTGCAATTGAATCGGTGCAAAGCAAATTAATATGGACAACGCGATTTTATATATTCTGCTTCCGGATTTCGCGGGACATGAGATGCTGTATCCGGCTCAGGCAATAGCCTCGGACGTGTATGACTTTAAGAAAATAGAGCTATGAGGACAATAAGGTTTTATCGAATTATGCAATATGTGTTTGCCGCAATCGCGATTATTGCATTTATCCGGTCATGTGTCGACGCGTTTAATTCGCTTGCACCGATGTCTTGCGTAGCTACGGCATCGGCCGCATCAATAATTTTCAGACGCAGGGCACGTCAACTCACCGACAAAGAATCTGAAAAGTCCTAACGGACAAGCAGATGACCTGTCGTACGTAGATATGCGAGAGTCCTTGAATGAATAAAAAAACGATTGTATGGGTAAGGATTTATACATCGCCCGATGGTGGGGCAACTTTGTGGGAGGAAGCGACGATTCCTTGCTTCTGCTTGATTACTTCGGAATGCAGAAAGAAGAAAAACTGTCGCTTAAAAAAATAATGGCAGACCTTCACATCGACGCTATCCTGAAGAACGGGGATGTGAATGACGGTGATGCCTATTTTGAAATGGGAGACTCATGCGAAGCGCATTTTGACATGGCAGTCGATGTGGTGACAGACTTGTCGGCAATCCTGTTGGAAAGCCTTGAAAACGGGGCAGTCGAAATGTCTGCTTTAGATGAAGACAGAGAGTATGCAACCACATTTTCCATACTTGCCGGCGAAGAGGATGTAAGGTTGCTTCTTGGAGGCTTGGACAGTTTCATTGCCGTTCCTCAAGAATATGGACTGGCAGAGATGATGACGGAGGAGGATTTGCATGAACTGGTCGATGACTGTATCGAAATCCGCGATTCATTGCAAAAAGCGATTGATCATTAACTGCATAGGACAGGTCTAAAAAATGAATGAATTGTCAGAGTATTTCAAAATCATAAAGCAGAGCATTGATGATTTTGACGATCCGGAGCAGGCCCGACCGGCGGTAGAGGCGATAACTCCTGCGGCCGAACAAGGCGATGCCAGGGCGCAATATCTGCTCGGCATGTATTACTACACGTTCTATTGCGAGGATTCCGCCAGTTTTCTGCCATGGATGGAGAGTGCGGCGGACAGCGACAATCTGAAAGCAATTAAATTCCTTGCCGACTATTACCGATTCATCTGTGATGACATGGAGCCGGAGCAAAGAAAGCTATTGGGCCGGAAATGGCTTTACCGGATGATTGAGATGCTGACGAAGAAAGCTGATAAAGGTGTGGTGAGCGCGGCAAAATCTCTGATGAATCTTTATGTGCATGACCGTCCCTACGATATGACGGAAAAGGAAGGCAGGGAGGCAGCCTTGACGTGGTATGAACGCCTGATAGATATATTGAGCGAGAAAGCCGAACGGGGAACCGTCAGGGACAAGAAGAATCTTGCCGACACCCTTTCTTACGACTTGGGCGTACCGGAAGAAATTGTCAGCTATCTGCCGGACCGGATGGATGAGGCTACACGGCTATATGAGGAGATTTCCGGAGAAAAGAAGGAGGGTGCTTCATACGTCGGTTTAGCACAGACATACAGCCGTGAAGGAAACGAAGAAAAGTCCTTTGAATGTTACATGAAGGCCGCTGAGATGGGTTATACCGATGCATATTACAATGTGGCAAACGCATATCTCGACGGCGAAGGTGTGGGAAGGGATTTTGACAAGGCGTTTGAATGGTTCAAGAAAGCCTCCGACAGTGGAGACACTTATGCCAAATTGAAATTGGCGGAGTGCTACAAACGCGGTGCAGGTTGTGAACGAGATTATGCGAAGGCAATGGCATTGTATCAGCAGATAGCCGGCGACAAGAGTTTGAAAAGATATTCTTGTGTAGATATGGCAGAGTATGAGCTCGGCAATATGTACCTGAAAGGACTTGGCGTTGAAGTCGATTTGCGCAAGGCATACGACTATTTCAAACTCGCCGCCTCCCACGATAACCGCGCCGCAGAAAACGCCCTTAACAATAAGAAATTCCGCGACTTCAAATAACAGAGAACTATGGCAAAACTGCAAATGCTCTCCTTCGAGGACGACGATATTGTCGCGCGACGCATAAAGGAGAAATCGAATCATTGCGACGTGGCTCATCTGTATGTCGCCACTTACGGCATCTGTCAAGTTATCCTACAGGAACTGTCGCCGATTGACCTTGACGGGAACGGCCGACTCACTATCTGCGCTAATGTGGAGAAACAAAATGTGAGTCCGGGATATAAGAATTGGAAAGGGGTGTTCAACGTGTCGACCTACGATTTGGACCGAGATGCCTCCCGCCGGCTGTATGAGTTCAAAGAGTTTGGCGAGAAGTTTGAGGAATATGTTGCCAATCTCGTGCTTGATGTCTTGACGGAGATTGATGAAATAAACGGAGGCAAGAACCGATTGGCACAACGGCGTGACGGGATTATGCAGAATCTGCGCGACTGCGGCTTTGAGAAGAAAATCCTGCTCGAACGCTACTCCAAACTGAGCCGCGACAGAAAACACCGTGCTTTAGTCTATAACTGCTTCGGCCAAAGGATAGGCGATGCCCTGAAAGTGGAGATTGTCGACACAGCCACCGGCGAGGTAGTAGCATCGAAATGGGATGAAGAGTTGCCCCGCTGCGCTGACAGTCATAAGTCGTCCATAAACAAGACCGGTTGGGACGGCGACACATTCCGTATAAGCATCGGACGGCCGGAGCCGTTTGATAGCATATTGGTAGAATTAACACCCAATCAAATCCACTGAATTAATGAATGATGCGCCATGTTTGATTATGAGGAGATAGACCGGACAGTACGTGACAATAAACTCCCTCTTCAAAAAATCGCTGGAATAGAAAAGGATGAATTGCTGCAGAAGCTATATGACACGTTCGTCATTGGCAATCCGCGCGCATTGTGGCTGAGTTTCAAGTATGTTCCGGACAGTATCGATTGCGATATGGAGGATCCTTATTGGCATCTGCCCGAAGTCATCGACAAGAACACAGTACTTTATTTCATCATCGACTACTGGAACACGGATTTCGTGGTTTTTAAAGGTCGCATGTCAGACATCCACACTTTTATCGGCGATTGCGACGGCCTCGATGAATTCTATCTAATGACCACAGAATATGATAAGCTGTACAGTATCACCGACCATGACGACCTGCTTTATATCGACGTGAACAAAAACAAGCTCAGAAATGCATAGGCTGTCAGAAATGCGTCCGGGAAGATGGCATTAACGCCGGTGATGCTAAGGATGGGCTTATCCGTATGTATCTTGATAATTGCGGTGTCTCACTCACTTACCGTACTCTCGCTGAAAACGCCATTCACTTTGGATAGAGCGATAGCGGGAGAGTCATCCCGAGCTTTCAAAAAATGCCGAACTGTATGACATTTATGAGAATGTTGTTTGTTCTGCCATTAAGATTTTATATTTCTCTCCTCGCTCTCCGGTTATCCGGTAAAACATATCCATCCCCGACATCGGATGAATTTGATTTTTTACAATCCGGTTAATTTTTGAAATCATCTGATTCATATCATCTGAGTTGTTCTCACACATTACTGTCGCACTGTTACCATCAAGCCCATATCTTCCATGAGGTGCTACAATCTTAATAAGATCACTTACTTCATGTCTATACGTTTCAAGACTATTTAAGAAGATACCTTCCGGGTGCCGTAGGAACAGGGCGTAAACGACTCTCATTTTCGGCGAAAATCCAAATTTCATATTATCGAACTCCGGCAACGTCACCTCCAGTCTATTATTAACCTTGATTGCAGATGGAGTTATATAAGAAATTATCATCTTGCTCTTTGTCGCCTCAAGCAACGCTTCAATCGGTGCAAATGAATGCTCTTTGAGGACGTAAGTCTTAATTAGAGAGCGTATTATATCAAGGATATCCTTAGCTGATTTAGAAGCGATTTGCAGAGCTATTTCATCCTCACGGTCAGCTTCTGAGACCTGATTATCGTCATCATCGTCATCATCTGTGAGAATACTATGAGTGCGGTTCAGCAATCCAAGCCCACGTCTGAACTTTGCTCTCAGGCGAGGCTCCTCTTCACGCACAAAATGCAGATGTCCTTTTCGCATATCCAGTATGTCAAGGGCGGCCTCGCAAAAATCACCAATAATTTGTGGAAGATAACCATAATCTATATCTTTCCATTTGATATAGATATAGGCTTTTTCATCAAGGTTAACCAGACTTATACGCCTGATTACAATAGTGTCTTGTAGTTCTTCGCACGGAGCATCACTATGTACAACCGTAAATCCGTTAGCTTCTAACTCTTGGATTACAGCCACATGAGTATGCTCCATAACAAATCGATATATTACGGCATAACCTGGCTCAATGTCTATGTTGTCAAATATATTCATATTATGTTATCTTTTTGATGCAAAATTAATTCAACGACTTTTATCTTTCAAAAACGGCAACCTTGTCATTTTGATTGCTCGTCTTGCTCTTTGCAGGCTTCCCAATAGCCTTCATATCGTTTTCTCAACTTATCTGAGATAGGGAAGCGCAGTGGCATGATGTTGAGTGTATGTATATGTTCGTGATACACATATCCTGGCCCGTCTATCACGGCTACCTGGTCATCGCTAAAGTCAAGGCCGTAATACCAGCCGAGATCCGAATCATCAGGTGTGTTGGGCGACAATTCTTCGAGGCATCTTTCTCGGTATCTCCAACACCAGTCAATATCAACAGGCGATTGGGTGGCAACAGCTAATCTTACGCAACTGTTGCGCTCGTCATATATCTCGACAATATCTCCTGCCTTAAACCTGATACTTTCAGCGGGGCGCCCACGGAATTTCCCATATTCAGTATCAAAATCACGCTCCATTGACGAGCACCAAGTGTGATCTATCAAATTTCCCGTATTGTCATACAATCTCCACGTGATGCCATAATTGAAGCATCCCATGGTATCAAATACTCCAACAGGATATTCCTTGACATGAAAGCAATAAATATCATCCTCCTCACCTTGCTTCACCGCCTCTGAAACAGCTGTGCGGATTAATTCTTCCGCTCCTGACAGTGAAAGGCTGAAACCAATCCGACACTCTGTTACGGGGAATTTCGGATAATGATTGCGTCGGTGTTCCGGCAAGGGGGCAATCTTCAACATCGTGACTTCAAAGACGGTAGTTTCGTCGCGACGCGGGGGATTGAGGGCTGACCGCTTGAAATCTTCGTATGTCATACATTGTTGTGATATAGGTTGGTCATACGGTTTACAAGTTTTGCCATCTCGTCGCGGAGCGATTGAGACTGTAGCACTTCTATCTGATCGCGGTGCAGGAGGAGTTCCTGCTCGAAGTCGAATGTCGGGACGAGCTCCATAGCAAAATCGGCGTAATTATCGGTAGTTTTTATCTCGCGCTGTGTGTGATGGAGTGGAAGAGAGCGGAGATAGCCCGGTAATTCGGCGTATGCGCGGACTACTATTTTTTCGGGCGTTGCGTCGTCCCACGCATTTATGCCGTAGAAATGCTCGAAATGATCGGAAGGATTGAAGCGCGAAGGATATTTGAAAGTTGTATCGAGTAAAGTCAGGTCTTTGATTCGGTCAAGTGAAAATTTGCGCTTCTCCCCGTTTTCGACCAAAACGAGCATATACCAACGGCGTTTAAACAGTTTCACGCATAGGGGACGTACTGTCCCTGTGAACGTCTTTCCGAAAAAGTTTTCATAGTCAATATGTACCTCTCGATTCTCCTGCAATGCTTTTAATATCGGTTCAAGCCATTCACGGCCTGACGGTACATCTTCAAGCAAAATTTTTTCAGATATGGCTGCATTGCCGAGCAGGAGCTCTCCCAACGAAAAACTGTCCATCGCCCATTTTACAAGCGAATTTTCTTCGATCGCCTCCGGATTAGCGATGCGATAGAGATTCAGTCCGCGTCCACGCCGACACTCGATGTCGATGCCAAAATGACGGGCAATTGCCTGACAATGATTATAGAAAGTGCGTTTGCTCAGTGTCGTGTCGTTGTCATTGACTGACGAACGTTCCCACTTATCGGCAATTTCATCGTAAGTCATCTCTCCGCCACGTTTCAGAGTGTCGATGAGCCATAGATATCGTTTTAGAAGAATCTCAACCATAATGCGTTTTTAATTTTGATATTGCAAAGGTAATTGGTTATTATGAAACATCGTTTCCGATTAAAATAAAAATCAGAAAAAACCGCCAATCAAAGTGAATCTACGATTGGCGGTGACGTTGAATATGACAGCTTAAGCCTTTCCTGAAATCTCTTTATCGTATATCTCCATGCATTTACCGAAAACGGTGGCCAAGTGAACAACACCATTTTGGTATGGATCACACTCTCCGGTAATTATACCATAGCCGGGGCAGTAATTGCCATAGTCATTACACGGATTTGCTGCTTTGAGATTAATAGGACCGACAGAGAATGTGATTGCAGGTGTTTCTGGATCTTCACTGTAAGGTGCTACTATGGATTTTGTAAACCCATCCTGCTCAAAGTATGCCACAAATTTGAGGCTATCATTATAGTCAATATAGACCGTAGAAGCCCATTCACTTCTTTCTTCGTCTTCATAGATAGTCATAAGGCTCCAATCGTCACGATCCACATCATCTCCTATTTCGGCATACAAATCTATCTTAACTGCGTTGATTCCACGCTTCTTCATTTCCTTTTTGATAATCTCCATGAGTTCCTTCTCCCGACTATCAATCTCTGTCTGCAATCTATTTGCAGAATCAAGCTGCGACTTATAGCTGTCAAGCTCCTTGTTGAATTCTTTTATATCCATAGTGTCAATAAATTGATTTGCTGACAAATTTACAAGCACATTCGGAAACACTCATTCCGAAAGTCCACAATTGTTTTTCATCTTATTTATTACCGAAATAAGAACCTTCTCATAGCTGATGGACGTTGGAACGTCCATCAGACTATAACCTTTTGACAGCCATGTGTTAATAATATACATACCGTTCTGATTGCGAAATACACGATAATTACGGTAAGGTTCCGATATTTTAGGAATTGCCACTCCATTCGTTTGGGCATACGTAAGCACCTCATTAGTCACATCTTCATATCCAAATGCAGGTAAAATAATACGATATTGTGAACCGACACATATTCCGATACCGAGTGCTGAATTTTTGATAGATTCTTCTATAACACCGGCAAGACGATTCTTAAGAGATTGAAGAAGATATTTTGTGTAGGAAATACCTTTCCAATTGTTCGAATGCCAACCACATATTTCAAGACCGAAAGGATTTAGTCCGCTGTTGGGAATAAGTCCATCATCAATCCACGTCTTGCGTTTTGCCCACCATTTTGGTCCATCGTCTTGCCCTACTTTATGTTCCGGATAGCACTCATTGCCAAAATCAAAATATTCACCACTTTGCATAGTCCTCCAATAGTCATGGGCCATATGGCCACAAATTGTATTTGGGTTACACTGTTGATCGTTATGTTGTGGATCTGCGTGCAAGTTGTTTAATCGAGCTTTAGTGGCTCCAGGATTGTAATTTAGAATTACAGCCGAACATTTGAACGGGTTACCAACATAGGGATTAGGCATAAGTTCATCAAGGAGTCCTAATTTTATAATGTGCTTCGAGAATGGATCGCACGATGGTATTTTACACATTATAAGCCAATATTTAAAGATCCATGCCCAATAATCAATAAATTGTTGGATCGTTTTAAGGCGAACAACATCGTATCGTTTTCCATTACTTCCACTCATACGTCTCAATACGACCACGCCCGATTTTATCTTACGACTATATGTATATATGCCCTGAAATTGCAGAATCTGTTCAAAACCGTGTTCATTAAGTTTCATTAGAATAGCCGGAGCAGAGAACATATAATCACCTCGGCAGATGTCATCTACCCAACGGAACACCAATACCGGTTTCTTCTGATCTTTAGCAGTCAATCTATCAAAGATTTCTTCACAGTGTTGTATATATTTCTTTTCTTGTTGAAGCTTATCTATAACATCCTGATTAAGAATGTATATAATGAAACGTTCGTCGGCCGGGACCTTGAATTCGGCTGGGTTAATTGTGATTTTATCACTATCGTTTCCGGAGTGGATGTATATATAACAATCTTCATGCTCAATTAGAATATTGGCAAGATCTATGGGCTTGTCGGGCAAGTGTATGTCAAACAGCTTCTCCAACTCACGGAACGTCAGAGCCGATTGTTCCTCACTGTCAAGATATCCCTTACGTTTATGGAATTCAGCCGTGCAGGTACGGGCAACAACTTTAGTCATTGCATCCTCATCGGGAAATGAAGATGTTTCCACGATTCTTTTTAGCTCTATTTGCCAGGAAACATTATCGGGCATGTCTTTCGGTAACACGCAATCCCTTAATCTGCCATATCGCAGAGGAGGTGGAGGAAATCCCCCATTTCCTATACCATCAAATTCAAATGCCATAATTAATTACCTTTTAATATAGTTCAATATTGCCAAGGGCTTTGTCTGAGATTCTCATAACTCTAACTTTCGTGTCAATTTGAGGCATGATAAAGTCAACTTCAGGGCAATTCTTTAGTGACTCATCGTTTTGTTGATTAGTGGACATCATTTTTAACCCGTCATTGGCTACGATATATTGGATTTTATAGTCAACATGACAATCCCTCAAGAAATCTTCCCACTTCTTGATTATGTCATCTTGAGCTAAGTCCTCTGGACATTCGTCTGTGATTATATATTTTAATTCTTCCATAATGCAAAAGTAGCTATTTGTTCTTTAAGTCTATAAATCAGTATGATGTTATACAACATATTTGAGTCTGATATTGTCGTCAAGCAATACTTTTGCCTGCCATAAAGTAATTTTCATATTCTCAGAAACCTGATTGTTTCGCATAACCGGGTCAAGCAGGTGATTGAAATCCGCAGCATTTGCAAGTTGTGGATAAGTGGCGAGGAATTTCTCGATGGCTTTGTGGTATTCGGTCTCATCATCAATGCCAAGAAGACTATCAGCTTCATTGATGCAGTCCAATAGCCAATGAGATTCTGCGGGCATCAATTTTCGGATTTCGCACACATACTCCTTATATCCCTTATTCGGCTTTTCCCATAGATAGCCAGCAAATTCTTCGGGATAACGGGAATCATCAAAAGTGAAATTAAACCACGTTTCACATGGGTCATACCAAGCGAGCAAGTCAAATCCTGCATCTGGATTGAACGTCACAACCGACCACGGATTTTCCTGAAACTTGTCTTCATCGAGCCGCTTGAACACAGCCGGAAGCTTTGTTCCATTTTTATCAACCAATCCCCACTTGCCATCATCACCCTGATAGAGCGAGTAAGGAGGATTGCCATTCTCATATCTGCCATCGTATGCCATATCGGTATCTTTTTTGCCGTAAAATTAGTGCTTGCCTGTCAATCGAGCCAAAATTGACAACCTTGTCATTTCAGCCCGGCTATCGAACACACAGCAAAACTACACATCCAATCGGCAACACCCATTCTGATTAAAGATGAATAGGCAATATTAAAGTGTAGGAACGTAAAATCTCAGTTGTTCTTGTTGATGAGATTGACGACCTTGACCATTGTGTCTTTCTCCTCGGTGCGGCTTTCGGCTATCATCAGGGTAAGATTTGCATACGCCTTGGCATGTGCAAAATTTGCACATGTGGTGTCGCGCTCGGGTATGCATGGAAGATAGTCTGACCTTTTCCAAAATGGGAAAAGTAGGTTTATTCGTCAATGCCGATGGGCTGGTCGTCTATGGCGTGGATGATTTCGAGTTTAAGGTCTTCGGGATAATCCTCGTTTGCCATGTAACAGGTGATGATGCGTTGAAGCAGGTCTTTGTCGATGCGTCCGGCGGCTACGTGGTAGATTATAGCTTCCATACACTGCATGAAGTTGTATGCGTGCCAATAGTAGCCGTTATGAACGAGGAACCAAACGCCGATTGTAAGTGCTACACGCTTGTTTGAGTCCTCGAAGTAATGACCGGTGCATAAGCCGAACACAAGATATGTGAGTTTGTCAACGAAAGTAGGATAATACAGGTCGTTCTGAACAAAGTCGAGCACTTTTCTGATTCCACCTTCATCCTTGACACCGCTCAGACCGCCGCCACTGGCAGTAACAGTCTTCGCATAGACCACAAGAGCCTCATCGTAGTCTATGTATTTCAGTTCTTCAGTTCTCATCATCGTCGGCTTGTTTCAGGCGTTTCAGAACTTCCCGGTTGGCTTCGAGGATATTGTCGAAGTCTATTGAAGCATCACCGATGAATTTATCAAATTCATCAGGTGTCACGGCTCGAAGATACTCGACAAGATTGCCATGCCAAGCATCACGGAATGCAACGTCACGGGATGCCATTTTGGATCTTGCGTCATTGATGAATGGTTCCATCATCGGAGCGGATGCCAATTTGTCAATAATAGCCTTGACTTCTTCGATGGTCAGTTGCTTATTCCCATTATTAGAGAAGTAGTTCACAATCTCATGTGCCACACCATTCTCAAATGATGAAATGCAAAGTAAAACTTCCGCATAAAGTGTATGCCGCACATTCTCTTCGTTCTGCAAACGAAGCACCTCACGATACTCTTTGGCATTTTCCCGGAAAACCGCCTTATAAATCAAGTCGGTTATCTGAGCATACTTATATGTAGGAAGTCCGTCAACATATTTGCCGACAGCGTGAGTGAAATTCTTGCGGTAGTTTTCGCTCTTTATTGCGGTAGGCAGATAATCCCGGTCGCGCCAGTTGATATATTTAGTACCACCTCCGGCACGACTATTGATTGTTGCGATAACAATATCAAGTATCCGCGTGCGTAGCTGTTTCGCTTTTTCGCTCTCTGTGAGGAGCATACCGATGTTCAGGAATGCACGGAACGGGAAAATCCCAAGTTGCCGTGTAAACTTAGGGACATTAATGTCCCCAACAAAATGCAACTTTAATTCTTTCAGCGAATTACCCTCACTTAAAAAGTATCCATTATCACGAAGTTCGTCTCCGTGCTCTTGCACATAACGCTTAATCGTTCGTTCATCAACATCATAAAAATCAGCGACCATTTTAGTCGTGAAAAGAAGTTGTTCATGAAAACGCAGGCCATTAACATCCAAGTTTTCTTGGATGGTTTGGAGAGCATAGCGGTTGTTCAGTACGTTCTGCCGCTCTGTATTTGATACTGTAAGGTCGTTCATAGATTACAAATTTACAAAATTTATTGGGATTATCAATCGTACAATCCAATATATCAGAAGATTTACTATTTGGGGCTGTCGGCGATTTCGTCGTATGATAGTTTGATTATAACCAATGAATGTATTTGGTGGGGCGGAAATAAATTCGGTCACAAGCCGTGCTTTCGGCATATCTGTTTTTCCTGAAAATATAGGCCCGCGTCCGAGCATCTGTGAAAGCTCGAAAAATTTTGTAACTTTGTAGTTGAGGCCGATGGCCGTATCTGCAGGGGGTTGCTGTGTCTATCGCTGCGACGACTGACGGTCAACCCCGGGGATGCGATGAGAGGCCGGGTGACATATTTCAAGAATACTAAAAGATAATGTACAGCTATATGAAAAAAATCGGATTGTATATGATGGCCATGGTGTCGGCAGCCCTCGGAGCCTGTGGCAACGCCAATAAACCGGCTGACGGTGGGAAGGATATCGTGGTGGACACCGCAGACTTGCAGAGCGGATGGCATCTTGATTCGTATCGCATAGACTGCGAGTCAACGCAGTTTGACGGCAAAGCAGATTATAAGCTGTCATTCGACGGGACGGACAGCACATTCAGCCTTTCCACGGACTGCAACATGATCAACGGCGAGTTTGGAATCACCAACGACACCATCCGCTTCAGAAACATGCTCGTCACAGAAATGGCTTGTGAAAGTATGACTGTGGAGCAGAACATGCTGCGTCTGCTCAACGACTCCACGGCTTATGCCGTATGCCACGGCGACACACTCTCTTTCACAGCGCCATATATCGGTTCTGCCATATTTATTAATAACGGCACTGAAAGAGCTGAGTCAGCCGAACGAAGCTTTATCGGAGAATACACCGACTCCAATGACGGCTCAACCCTTCAAATCAGCGACAGCACCAACTCTGGACCAAGCATAAAAATCAACTTGTTCAGGCTGACAGACATTGATGACGGCATAGGTAAAGTATCAGACGGAGCATTGGCATTCGACGCAACAGACGCCGCGGGCAATCCCATAAAAGGCAGGATTACTCTTGAAGGCGATACAGCTATATTGGTTTTTACCGAATCGACATGGGGATATCTACCTAACGGCTCCACTTATCGCTTTAAACGCGATACTCAGACCAAAAACGATTAAGGGTGTTTGAAATAAAGACAAACTTGCCTCGATGATAGACTCCGCCGACATAAAGACGACACTGTTAAGTATGGCCGACGAACGCCAGGCCCGTCAATTGATGAGATTTTTCAAGACCGGGCCGGGGCAATACGGCGCGGGCGATAAGTTTGTCGGACTTTGGAATCCGCAGGTTCGTATGGTGGTTAAAAAGTCCTGGAAAAACACTCCGCTCTCCGAGGCAATGAAACTTGCAAAATCTCCTCTGCACGAGGTGCGCTTATGCGGACTTCTTATAATGGTGGAGCAATATCTCCGGGCGATGAAGAAAAAAGACCGGACAGGAATGAACATGATCTTCGACTCATACATCTCCATCCACCCGCATATCAACAACTGGGATTTGGTCGACCTATCGGCAATCAAGATCGTAGGCAACCATGAAGTCCTGAATCCCGACATGATTCTGATGGACGAATGGATCAAACCTGACGGTCATACTCTCTGGCAACAGCGGATAGCCATGGTCAGCACTTGGATGCTCACGCGCAACGGACGTGCGGATGTATGTTTCCGCAGGGCAAGATTTCTTCTGTCAAGTCGGCACGACCTATTGCATAAGGAGGCGGGATGGATGCTCCGCGAAGCGTGGAAGAAAGGATACCGGGAAGAACTGCGCGACTTTCTTGAAGCGTATATCGGCAGCATGCCCTCCGTCATGCTCAGTTATGCCTGCGAGCAAATGCCGGCCGATGAACGAATCGATTGGCGACAGAAGAGAAAAGCGCGACAATAAACCAACGCATCCATATTCTTCTTAGAATTCGTCGCACGTGAGATTGTATTTCTCGATCATCTCATGCAATAAAGTCCCGCCATCGAGCGATGGAGAATAAGCTGTCAACACATTGAACTTCTCTGCGCCGAACAATTCCATGCCGTCACGTAGCGACTGCAGCACGCACACATCACCGGCGAGTCCACAGATGTCGATCTTCTCTATGTTTTCCTTCTCAACCAATTCACGGATTATCTGCGAGGCTTCCCGATTCTTGAAGATCGAGTATTCATCCGAATCCTCGCACTCCCCTTTATAGAGAAAACGGACGGCTCCCGCCGTTTCATACAGAGAAAGGAACAATGGTTGCCAAATAGCGGCTCCGGCTGTGTCATGGACACAATGACGAGGCCATTCGCCTCCGCAATCAGTGAATGAACAGTGAAAGAACGGATGTCGGTCAGCTGTGGCAATCTTCAGGAGATACTTTCCTGAATTTCGGGAAATATAGTCGGCGAGCCTGTTCATGGCATACTCAGCTCCGCCGACGGGCAGAGAACCGCAGATGAAATCATTCTGAGGATCAATTATCAATAGCAGTCGATTCATTGTTTCTTTTTCTTCAAATTTTCAACCATTTCATCAATCCAGCGGCGTTGTTCCACCGGCATTGTCTCATTTATAATCAGATTTTACGCACATACATGGCTCTTATGGCGTTGAGCACGGCGAGTATCATCACGCCTACGTCGGCAAATATGGCAAGCCACATATTGACGATGCCGAACACGCCAAGCACAAGGCAAACGCCCTTTATGCCCAATGCCATGATGATGTTTTCCCAGACAATCTTCAGGCACTTTCGTGAAATGCGGATGGCCTTGCCTATTTTCAGAGGGTCATCGTCCATGAGCACCACGTCGGCAGCTTCAATGGCGGCATCGCTTCCCATAGCACCCATAGCTATGCCGAGGTCGGCACGTGAGAGCACTGGAGCGTCGTTTATGCCGTCGCCTACAAACGCTACCTTTGCATCCCCTTTTGATTGGGAAAGTATCCGTTCCAGTTGCGACACCTTGTCGGCAGGGAGCAGTTCGCTGTACACCTTGTCTATACCCAACTTAGCGGCAGTCTGGTCGGCAACCTGACGGACATCTCCTGTCAGCATGACGGTCCGGGTCACACCCGACTTGCGGAGATCTGCGATGGCCTGTGCAGATGTGGATTTCACAATATCTCCGAGAACTATGTGTCCGGCATACTTGCCGTCGACAGCGAGGTGCACAATAGTTCCGGCCGTCTTGCAATGACAGGGGGTAAGACCCAAATCCGACATCAGTTTCTCATTGCCCGCCGCCACCTTTTTGCCATCGACAACGGCAGTGATGCCCTTGCCGCTGATCTCCTTCACGTCGCTCATGCGGGTGCGGTCAATCGGGTGTCCGTAGGCCTGTTGCAGTGATTTTGCAATCGGGTGTGATGACGACGACTCCACTATCGCCGCATATTCAAGCAGTTGCGCTTTGCGGTCGGCTATATCCTGGTCGTGGTCGCCATGGTAGGCATTGACCTCAAACACACCTTTTGTCAACGTACCTGTCTTGTCGAACACCACTGTCTTGACTTTCGACAGCGTCTCAAGTATGTTGGCACCTTTCACAAGCACACCCTCCCGGCTCGCCCCGCCAATTCCGGCGAAAAACGACAGCGGTATGCTGACCACCAACGCGCAGGGACAGCTTATGACGAGGAACACAAGCGCACGGTAAACCCACGTTTCAAACGTGGCGAAGCTCACTGAAGCGCCATTAAACAAAATAAGGAATATCGGCGGCAAGATAGCCAAAGCCAATGCACCATAGCATACGGCAGGAGTATATATTCGCGCGAACTTCGCTATGAAATTCTCCGACTTCGACTTGCGCGAGGCAGAATCCTCAACCAACTCCAGAATCTTGGATACGGTTGAGTCTCCGAACTCTTTGGTGGTGCGAACTTTCAGCACTCCGGACATATTGATGCTACCGCTAACCACCTCGTCGCCGCTTCCGACTTCGCGCGGAAGTGACTCGCCGGTCAGTGCGGAAGTGTTGAGCGACGACTCGCCCGAAACGACAACTCCGTCGATCGGAACGCGCTCACCGGGCTGGATTATGATTATCTGACCTACCTCCACATCATCCGGATCGACCTTAACAATCTTGCCGTCCTGCTCGATGTTGGCATAATCGGGGCGAATATCCATCAACGCAGCTATGTTACGGCGGCTCTTGCCGACGGCATAGCTCTGGAAAAACTCGCCGATCTGATAGAACAGCATCACCGCGATCGCCTCCAGATAGTCGCCGCTTTTCTCATAGATGGCGAGAGCGAAGGCTCCGACAGTTGCCACAGCCATAAGGAAATTCTCATCAAACACCCTGCCGTGGATAATACCGAGCCACGCCTTTTTCAGTATGTCGTAACCTATTATCAAGTACACCACAAGATATAGCGCGAGACGAAGCAATCCGGTTACATCAATAAAAAGCAGACCGACAGTCATAATCAGGGCGATTATGATGCGGGTGAGCATACTGCGTTGTTTTCTGTTCATACTCCTTATGTTTTAGGTTTTGATGATGCAACCCGAGCAACAAACGTCAGGATGCATCCATATTTTTCATTAGAGAATTTCAAAGTCCGGCTCTACCTTCTTGGCTACCTTCAGCACCTCAGCCATCACCGAGTCCTGATCCGCCCCATCTTCGAAGGCAACCTTCATCTTCTGGGTCATAAATGATATTGAAAGTTCTTTCACTCCTGCAACCTTCCTGGCCGCATCTTCCACAAGGTTGGCGCAGTTTGCGCAGTCAACTTCAATCTTGAATGTCTTGCTCATATTCATATCTTTTTAACACGGCAACTCTTCCGTGGTTTGATTTACTGCCACAAAGTTACATGGAGTTCGATGCAACCGGTTTGCAATGTTTGCAACACATCATAATTGCAAACCGGTTGCATCATATAATTAACTAACTTTACACCCGAAACGAAATTAATCAGTCTATGTCGATTGAAACAATACATATCAAGAACATGGTGTGTCGTCGGTGCGTGATGACAGTAGAGGATATATGCCGAAGTCTTGGGTTAAAGGATGCCGCGGTGTCATTGGGCAGCGTCGACTTTAACGAGATGCCGGATGCAGATACACTTGATCTCTTTTTTGACCGGTTAAGGGCAGTAGGCTTCGAGCCATTGAAGTCGCACGAACATGTGGTGTTGGAAAAAATAAAAGCCGCCATACGTTTTTATGCCCGCCACACCACATCCTTCGAAAAGGATAGATTGTCCGATTATATGAATAGAGCCATCAATATGGATTTCCGATATGTCAGCCGTATGTTTTCATCACTGGAAGGAAGGACAATCCAGAGCTACCTTATGTCGCAACGCATCGAATATGTCAAGGAGCTATTGTTTGACAATGAGCTGACTCTTGCTGAAATCGCCGATAAAGTGGGATTTTCAAGCGTAGCGCATCTGTCGCGGGCTTTCAAAAAATCGCAGGGTGTCACCATATCCGAGTTCAGGGAGACCGGTATGCGGCTCGGCCTCGATGAAGTCTGACCAATAGTGCAACATTATGTGGGAATAATATAACAGACAAAAGGGGGCCGGTTCGTAACTTTGCACCATGGAATTCATATACTCACTTATTAACATGATGGCCGAGATGGCACCGTATCTGCTGTTCGGCTTCCTTGTGGCCGGGATATTATATGCTTTCGTGCCCGGAAAATTTTATCGCAACCACCTCTCCCGTCCGGGAGCCTGGGCGGTGATTAAAGCCGCATTGATCGGTGTGCCGTTGCCATTGTGCTCATGCGGAGTACTGCCGACGGCCGTATCCTTACGCCGTAACGGTGCATCGCGTGGAGCGTCGACCTCATTCCTTATTGCCACTCCACAGACAGGCATCGACTCTATTGCGGCAACCTACTCGCTTCTTGGCCCGGCTTTTGCAGTCATCCGACCAGTAGCCGCCCTTGTGACGGCTTTCATCGGGGGCATGCTCGTGAACCGCGAGGACAAAGCCGGTGAAGGCAGTTGCGATATGGAGGTTGACACCATCGATGCGCCGGCATCCGACAGTTTCTTGGGGAAAATCAAAGATGCGCTACGCTATGGTTTCGTCGATATGATTCAGAATATAGGCAAATGGCTCATAATAGGATTGGTGATAGCCGCCGCAATCACGGTATTCATACCGGATGGATTCTTCACATTCTTTGCTGAATATCCGTTGCTTTCAATGATTGCCGTGGTCATCGTAGCCGTGCCGATGTATGTATGCTCCACCGGATCCATACCTATCGCCCTGTCGCTGATGCTCAAAGGTCTTAGTCCTGGCGCGGCTTTTGTGCTGCTCATGGCGGGTCCGGCGGCCAATTTCGCTTCGATCATCATCGTGAGCAAGTCGCTCGGCAAGAAGGCCGCGGCAACTTATCTCGGCACAATAATCGTAGGTGCGATAGCCATAGGAATGAGCATCGACTATCTAATGCCCCGCGACTGGTTTACGATGCCTATGGTGGCAGGTCATGCCAACTGCCATCTGCAGGTGGGCCTGTTTCCCGGCATTTGCTCCGTGATCCTTATACTACTTCTCATCAACGCTCTAATCAGAAAATATACACCAAATAGAATAGAAAAAATGGAAAACGAAAAGACAATCATCGTAAAAGGCATGACCTGCGGCCACTGCAAGGCCATGGTAGAGAAAAACCTCGCAAAACTCCCCGGAGTGGAGGGTGTGACAGTCGACCTCGCTTCCGGCGAGACAAAGATCAAAGGCAATCCGGATGCATCCGCGGTCAAAGAAGTGATCGAAGACTTAGGCTTTTCAATAGGCTGACAAAACGCCTTAAAATCAAAAGTCTGGACGAGATCGGAGCAAAACGCAGCGTGGATTTTACATCTATAAAAAAAGATGTAACTTTGCAAAAACAATGTATATGACCAGCAACGATATAAACGACATATTGAACTGCAAAGGAATAAAGCCCACCGCCAACCGGATTCTCGTGATGAAGGAACTGATGAAAGCTTCGCATCCGATCAATCTTGCAGATCTGGAAGCATTGCTGGAGTTCTCGATGGATAAGGCGAGCATTTTCCGCGTGCTTGAAATCTTTGCTGAAAAGGATGTGGTTCACGTGATCGAGGATGGGAGCCGTTCGCTTAAATATGAACTGTGCCATAGCGGCGATAAGCACAGCATCGCCGACCAACATGCCCATTTCTATTGCGAACGTTGCAAGGAAACATACTGCCTTGAGTCCTCAAAAGTGCCCATGATAGATATTCCCGACGGGTTCACGCCACATTCCATCAACTACATGATCAAAGGCATCTGCCCGAAATGCGGCCTGTAACCGGAACTAAAACTTTATTATCAAGGCGGCTGTGTAAAAATTTACACAGCCGCCTTGACTTCTGCAGGCTTTTTCCAGATTATTGATGTCAGATAAACAGGTTGAGGTTAGCACTGTCGGTTCGGTTCATATAAGTGGCCACGCCGCCGATGGTGACATTATCAAGGAGTTCATCCCGGTGTATTCCCATAACGTCCATCGACATCTGGCAGGCTATAAATTCGACGCCATTTTTCACCGCCGCCTCACGGAGTTGTTCAAGAGAGTCGACATTCTTATGCTTCATCACGTAGCGCATCATCTTTCCACCGAGTCCGAACATGTTCATCTTCGAGAGTTTCAGCGATCTGCTGTCGGATGGAAGCATGACTGAAAACATTCTGCCGAATATATCTTTTCTGACTTTCGGCTTTGTGGACTTCTTAATGGCGTTCAATCCCCAGAAAGTGAAAAATATGGTGACTTTCTCACCCGTCGCGGCCGCACCGTTTGCGAGAACGAAAGTGGCGAGAGCCTTGTCGAGGTCGTCGCTGAAAAGCACGAACGTCTTCCCTTTTCCAAACGCCGTATCTGCGACTTGACGCGCATCTTTTGACGCTCCACGGGCTACCACTATCCGATATTTTCCCGCTGAAGCTTCAGATGAAATGAAGTCATTGCCGGTGGAACGGCACCACGCCTCGGCATCCCGTGCAAAACCGGGATCAGTGGCAATAATCTCAATGGTCTGACCCGAATCTATACGGTCGACTGCTTCTTTCAACTTCATTATCGGTCCGGGACACGACAGGCCACAGGCATCAATCCTAACAGCCGCATCACAGACAGAAGCTTCGGCATGATTACGTGCGCAGGAATTCCCACCAAACGGCTCCGGAGAGCCTACCGGAACTGTGGCCGCGCGGAAAGTCTTCAATCCGCCGACAAGATTGCGTACATTCCGGAATCCGTTAAGGCGCAGTATATTCGATGCAAGGTATCCGCGCAGCCCTACACCGCAATACAGCACTATTGGACGGTCGGAGGGTATCTCCCCCAGCCTTCCGCGCATGGTGTCGAGTGGAATATTGACGGCACCGGGCAAAGCCCCTGCCTCAAACTCCATCGGCGTGCGGACATCAATCAGCGTATACTTATTCGACGGAGCATCCTTCAGTTCGCGCCAATATATAGGATCCATCCGTCCGGTGAGGATGTTCATGGCCACATATCCCGCCATGGCCACGGGATCCTTTGCCGACGAGAACGGGGGTGCATAAGCCTGTTCAATTCCCGTAAGGTCGGCAACGGTGCCACCTGACTTAATCGTCTGAGCCAAAACATCTATACGCTTGTCGACTCCGTCATATCCGACAATCTGGGCACCAAGCAGCTTGCCTCTTTCGGGCGAAAACACCACTTTGATTGTCATAGGAAGCGCATCCGGATAATAACCTGCATGCGACGACGGATGTATAGTGGCGGAAAGATATTCCACACCGTCCTTCTTAAGCTTTTTAGCAGACAGTCCCACGGCGGCCACTGTCATGTCGAACACCTTTGCCACTGATGTGCCGACGGCTCCCTCATACACGGCGGTGTCACCCAAAACCATATTGTCGGCCACTATACGGGCCTGTCTGTTGGCCGGACCGGCAAGATAGTTAAGCCAGGGCGTACCAGTGAGCGGATGATTGAACTCAATTACATCGCCTACGGCGTATATGTTTTTGTCAGAAGTGCGGAGATAATCGTCGACTTTGATTCCCCGCATAGGCCCGAGTTCAATTCCGGCAGACTCAGCAAGAGTGCTGTTTGGTCTGACTCCGATGGAAAGGATCACTATGTCGGCCTCAATACTGCGTCCGTCAGCGAATTGAATCAGAATTCCGTCAGCGATCCTTTTGAAAGAAGCCACTGCCGTCTCCAGATACAGGCGCACACCCTTTTCCTGCAGATGGGCATGTACAATCTGCGCCATGGAAAAGTCTATCGGAGCCATGACCTGAGGCGCCATTTCCACGACAGCGACCTCCGCACCCGCATGACTGAGATTTTCGGCCATCTCCAGACCAATGAATCCACCGCCTACAATGACGGCACGCCTGACATTGCCCGAAGCCACACGCGCCTTTATGAGATCAGTGTCGGCTACATTGCGAAGAGTGAATATGCCATCCATGTCGATTCCCGGAAGCGGAGGGCGCACAGGCGAAGCTCCGGGCGACAGCAGCAGACGGTCGTAGCTTTCTTCATACAAAGTTCCGTCAGGAGCCTTTACGGTGACCGTCTTCCGCTCTCTATTGATCGACATGACTTCCGACCTCACCCTTACATCTATGTTAAAGCGCTTCCCGAACGCTTCCGGGGTCTGAACGAGCAACTTCTCCCTGTCCGCTATCACACCGCCGATGTAGTACGGCAGTCCGCAGTTGGCATAAGAGATGTGGTCGCCTTTTTCAAAAAGGATTATTTCGGCTTCTTCCGACAGCCTTCTCATTCGTGCCGCGGCCGTGGCACCTCCTGCCACTCCGCCGATTATCAGATACTTCATATTATTCTGTGGATTTGTTTCTGCACAAAGATAGGCAGACATCTATAGACAAACAAATGGTTTTTACTATATTTGCATAGATAAAAACTATATACATGACACTGCAACAACTGAAATATGTGGTAGCGATAGACCGATACAGGACTTTTGCAGCCGCGGCCGAAGCTCTTGACGTGACACAACCCACCCTGAGCGGAATGGTCGGGAAACTGGAAGAAGAACTTGACGTCAGACTGTTTGAACGGACAAACCGTAAAGTGACCACGACATCCATAGGGGCAAAAATCGTGGCCCAGTCCAAAACTATACTCATGGAGGCGAACAGAATCAAGGAGATGGTAAACGAGATCAAAGATGCCGTGTCGGGAGAATTCCGTCTGTCCGTAGGCCCGAGCATAGCACCGTACATACTGCCGGACTTCATAAGAAATTATATGTCAGCCTACCCTCAGGTCATGCTGTCGGTGGAGGAAATGAGACCGGAAGCAATGATAAAGTCACTCCTCGACTCAACCATCGACGCCGGAATCGCAACAACAGGCCATGTCCGCGCAGGAATCTTTGAGATACCGCTTTACACCGAACGGTTCTTTGTATACCTTTCGGAAAGCTGCCTCCGCCGTCTACCTGTGTTCAATCCCGAAGAACTCGAACATGAACACCTGTGGGTGATGAAGGAGGTACAATGCCTCAGGGAGAGTGCTTTCAGCTTCTGCAAAGGGCGCATCGGCCGCCGTCACGTATACGAGGCGGGGAATATCGACACACTCATACGGATAGTAGATGTCAACGGAGGCTACACGATAATTCCCGAAATGCACCTGCCGATGCTCACCGAGAAGCAAAAGTCCAATGTCAGGCGTATCGAAGGCAATCATCTGTCATTGCGGAAAGTGTCGATGTATATCCGGGAAGACTACGTCAGAGAGAGAATGCTCAACACCATAACGGACACATTGAAAATATTCATCCCGCAGGATATGATGGAAGGCGCATTGGTCAGGAACGGCATACGCTTATGATTTTTTCGTCAATCAATCCGCTTTTTTGTACTTTTGCATAAAACATATTAAAATGAGATTGACATCCAATATAATCCGGATAGCCATGTTCACCGTCATGGCTACATTCATAATCTCCTGCGGCGACAGTCCAAAGACCAAAATCGAAACTGCAGAGCGACTGCTCAACGCACATCCGGACAGCGCATATATGCTTCTACGCGAAGTGGACTACAACAATCTGGACTCCGATTCGCTAAAGGCCAAATATATACTGACAAAAGCCATTACGAATCTTCGCGTAGGACGTTCGCTCATAACCGACACTCTGCTGACCGACGCGGCAGCATACTATCTGTCAAAGGGCGACACGACCAATTGGGTCATAGCATCACAACTACTGTCAGGCTACGACTTCATAAAAGGGGATCCCGAAACGGCAATGGACAGACTCGAACGCATGCTGCCCCTCATCAAAAACCGGGAACTGCTCTGGGACACCCACATGAATCTTACGGAAATATCTTTAAACGGTCAGATGTATCCCGAAGCATACACTTATTCCGACTGGCTCCTGAATCATACAAACCTACCCGACCAGATACTTAAATTCGGTGCGGTAAAAGGTGCTTCGAAATATATGCAGGGTGATTTTGACAGAGCGGCGGCCATATTCGACAGCATCATAGCCACCGGAATTACCGACAGAGCCACACCCGGCATAGTCTCCCAATTCTACTGCGACTATGCCGAGATTCTCGACGGTGCCGGACGTCCGGCAGAAGCCGCTGAGATAGTAGGCAGATTAAATGAAGAGGATGGACAGGTAAACGATGTGGAAAAGGTGAGCCGCATGGTGTCGCTGGCCCAGTTCTATGCCAATTCAGGAAATATCAAAAAAGCCGAAACCATGCTCGACAGCATCAACCATGACGCGACAAGGTCGGTGATCGAGGCATATCTCTCCATCGGTATGCTAAAAGCCGCAATCCAATTCAAGGAGACCGGACGCTTCCCGTCAGAAATGATGCGTAAAATCACAAAGGACGTACATCGGAGCTACACCATCTCGCAATATGACCGCCAGACTGCCCTCGAATCAGTGATAGAACTTAATGAGGACAATTATGACCTGAAGCTGCAGAAGCAACGGTTGTGGCTGAGCCTGTCCATCATCACACTGATAGTACTGATAGGTGGCGGAGCCGTCTATATGGCGCTGAACCGACGCAAACAACGACTTGCCGACGCAGAAGAGCGAGCCGAGACGTTGGCCAAGATGATAGAGGATGTTCAAAAACCGGATAATCAGAAATCCCGACCGTCGGACAGCGACATGCTTAAGGCCGCACTGCTCCGGCAATTGGGCATATTCAAGACTTTCGCCGGCACACCGACACAACAGAGCCGCGATGCACTAAAACGAATTTCAAACGTGGGCAACAACGGCGAGTCGGTCGAATCGCTGGTCGACTGGCCCGATTTCTATTCAATGATCGACAGCCTCTATGACGGATTCCACTCCAGACTGACCGAAAGATGGCCCGGCACGTTCAACGACAAGGAACAGCAGATAATCGTTTTGCTCAAAGCCGGATTCTCCACAAAGGAGATAAGCGTACTGACGGAGCAGTCGTCAGCCACCATTTATGTGCGTAAGACATCTATACGCAAAAAGCTCCAGACCCCTGGCGACGGCGATTTCATAGCTCAGCTCGACACACTTTTCAGCTCCGATGAAGCCCGTTAAGGTCGGGCAGGTCCGTATTTAGATTTTTAAGACACTTAAGTCTTAATATTCAGCCGTTTAACAGCAGAGTATTAAGACTTTTTATTTGTCCGTTAAGTAGGTGAAAATGCCATTTCTTACCGAACTTTGCAATGTCGGAAACAGAGAATTCCGCACCAAAGTTAAACATAAAATTTAATGGAAATGACACGACACAAACTAATCATTCTAATCTTGGCCATAGCGGTGCTGAGCGGAACATACAGTTGCGCAGACTCGGAAAAAAGCAGAATCGCCAATACCATGCGCGAATATGTCGAACCTAATCTTGCCGACGGCGAGCAGTTTGGGTTCATAGGACTGTCAAATCGGCGCGACACGACCTTCATGGGGTCAACCCATCCTTGCGTAGGGGTGATATACACCATCACTAACCTCGATTCTGGAGAAAAAAACCGTCATTTCGCCGATGTGATTTTCTCCGACGACTATAGGACTGCCCTCAGTGTGACCGAACTTGATTTCGATCCCATCGACTACGCCAAAGAAAAAATAAAAGATGCATTTAAAGAAAAAATCAATGAAAAACTGCATAAATAAAGACACAGACATGAAACTACTTCTATTGACCCTCGCGCTTGCCGCCGCGACCACAATGCCGGCGATCGCACACACCGACAATCCGGAAACAGACAGCATCACCTACACTCTCGGAGAAGTGGTGGTAAAAGCCAATCCCCGAGTCACTACATTGAAAGGCGACGCTCTGCTTACCCGCGTGGCCGGCACCCAGCTCGAACATGCCGGAACGGCCAACGACGTACTGTCACGAGTGCCGATGGTACAGGGGTCGGACGGCAATTTCGAGGTGCTCGGCAAAGGAAGTCCCGCGATATATGTCAACGGCAGGCTGATGCAGGATATATCGGAACTTTCCCAGATCAGCTCGTCCAACATCAAAAATGTAGAGGTGCTGACAAATCCCGGCGCAAAATACAGTGCCTCAGCCAAGGCTGCCATCAACATCACACTCAAGGCTCCGCAGGGCGACGGCTTCAGCGGATTAATAAGAGCGCAAGGATCAGTCCAGAAATATGGACGCACCATGGACCAAATCAACCTGAAATACCGAGCCGGCGGACTTGAAGCATTCAGCAATTTCGGTTATTTCGGAGGAAAAATGGAGGATGCAAGCACCATCGGAATGCTTACCCGCTCCACCACGCTATGGAATCAGCGGATGGATCAGAGAGGAAACGCCATAGTGCATGACTTTTATGGAAAAGCCGGATTTTCCTATATGTTCAATTCCCACCATTCTGCAGGTACCTATTATCAGAACGGTATAAAGGATTCAGACGCCGGTTACTCCGGATATAGCCGAATCTTGACAAACGGCAACCCATACGACGAGCTTATCATGCATATCGACGAACGGTCCAAAACCATGCCAAAGCATCACGCCAACCTATATTACACCGGTACCGTCGGAAAATTAGGCATCGACTTTAACATGGACTACATGTGGCAGAAAAAAACGTCGGACCTACGGAACAGCGAGACAAGCGACAATTTCGAGGATGAACATGTAAAGTCGAGTACCGCTAACCACAGCCGTCTGTTTGCCGAGAAACTCGTCATAGGCCATCCGTTATGGCGGGGCAGAATCGAATTCGGCGAAGAATACACATCTTCACGTTTCACGACAGGCTATCACACCGACGCATCATCGCTGACAAGCGCCGACTCACGCGTCGAAGAAAACAACATGGCCGGATTCGTACAACTGTCACAACGCTTCGGACAATGGAATATAGGAGCCGGGCTGAGATACGAGCATGTCACGTTCAAATACCTTGAAAACGGACAAAAGCGCGACGACATGGACCGAAGCTACGACAATCTCTTTCCTTCGGCCTCGGTGTCGACCATGATAAACGACGTGCAGATGTCGCTCAGCTATACCCATAAGACACAGCGTCCGGGATATGCCGACCTTGACGGAACAATCGACTACATCAACCGCTATACTTTTGAAGGCGGCAATCCATATCTGAAGCCGGAAAAAATCCATAATGCAGAACTTACGGCCACTTGGAACCGATTCTTCGGACAGCTCTCCTACTCATACAAGAAAGACCCGATAATGAACACCACGGTGCCTTATGGTGACGACGGAGAGATAAAACTCATCACTAAAGAGAATTTTCCAAATATCCGTCAACTTGAGGTCTTCATAGGAGGCCAGTTTCAGCTCGGAATATGGCAACCGCGGGTTAACGCCGGAATCATCAAGCAGTGGCTGACCATCGACTACGACGGTTCACGTAAAAATCTCGGCAATCCGATAGGACTGATCCAATGGCAGAACGCCATCCACCTGCCCGCCGACATCTGGCTTAACATCGACATGCAATGGATGAGCGGCGGCAACGGGGAAAATGCAAAAATCAGCTCAACATCGTATCTTAACGCCAAACTCTACAAAGCATTCTTCAACAACCGCCTAAGTCTTACACTGCAGGCCGACGACATATTCAACCGGAATTCCCGCGACTTTACCTTCTACAACAAGGATGTGACCATCGACAAATCAATACATATAACGAACCGGACATTTCAGCTGACCCTGCAATACACGTTCAACCTGACACGCGACCGTTATGCGGGCCGCGGGGCCGGAAATGCCGAAATGAACCGGTTTTAACAAGAATCCGTCAAATCCACTTATTTTAACCCTAAATTAATTATGCAATTCCTACTTTATTAATAGCACAGGCCTATCTTTGCACATACAATCAAAGCATAGGACCATGACCAATAGAATCACATTTTTAATCACCATCGCTGTAAGTATAATATTCAACTCAGCCTTGACTGCCGCGGCAGGCGCTCCGGAAGTGATCCCTTTATGGGAACCGGCACCTGCCGGCACACCACCGGACAACATACCGACACTGACCGTATATCGACCCGACACGCCCAACGGCACAGCCGTCATAGCCTGTCCGGGCGGAGGCTACGGACATCTCGCACTGACACACGAAGGACATGACCTGGCCGGGTGGTTCAACGGTCAAGGCATCACATACGCCGTACTGAAATACCGGCTGCCGCACGCCGAACCGGAGAATCTACCCCTCGCCGATGCAGAGCAGGCTATGCGTATAATGCGCGGACATTCGGAGCAATGGCACATCGACCCCCGCCGGGTAGGCATAATGGGTTCATCGGCCGGTGGACACCTTGCCGCCACACTGTCGACAATATGCTCTGACGAATCCGTCAGACCAGACTTTCAGATACTTTTCTATCCCGTTATATCCATGGATGAAGAGATAACCAATGACGGCACCAGAAATAATCTGATAGGACTCAATCCATCCACGGAACTTATAGACAAATATTCACTCGACAAACAGGTGGACAAACGCACACCTCAGGCATTCATACTCCTTTCGGCCGACGACGGAGTGTCGCCCATGAACAGCATCAGATATTTCGTGGCACTCCAACGCCACGGCATCCCGACGGCACTACACATATATCCCGACGGAGGACACGGTTGGGGATTTCGCGACAGCTTCAAATATAAGCCGCAGTGGACAGCTGAAATGGAGAAATGGCTTTCCGACAATATCAACCGATGAAACCAACAATAAAAACATCATATACAATGAAACGACGTAATCTACTGCATCTATGCGGACTGCTGGCCTCCATCGCCTTCACCGCTGAAACGGCGGAAGCGAAGGTGGACATGCCGTCAATATTCTCCGACGGAATGGTGCTTCAGCAACAGAGCCGGGTTCCTGTATGGGGAAGCTGCGACAGAAAAAAACAGGATGTCACTTTGACAACCTCCTGGGACGGTAAATCATACCGGTCGGCCACCGACAACGACGGACGTTGGCGGGTCACTATAGACACACCTTCTTTCGGAGGGCCGTATGCGATAACCGTCGACGACGGCGAAACCACCAGTATCGACAATGTGATGATCGGCGAAGTATGGCTCTGCTCCGGGCAGTCAAACATGGACATGCGGGTAAGCGGACGCTACAACGATCCCGTAATCGGATCGCTTGAGGCAGTGGTCACTTCTGACAATCCGGATATAAGAATGTTTACTGTAGGGGCTAATCTGACCTCTGAGCTTCAGAGCGACTGCACAGGCAATTGGGAGGAGGCATCGACCGCGACAGTGCCTGAATTTTCGGCCACGGCCTACTTCTTTGCCCGTCGGCTGAACGAAGTGCTCGGTATGCCGGTAGGTATAATACATTCAAGCTACGGCGGATCGCGCGTGGAGGCATGGATGAGCACACAGGGAATAGCAGACTTCAAAGAGAATCCGGACGTACACAACGAATGCATCCTCTACAACGGCATGATAGCACCCGTGGCCGGCTACGGTATACGGGGCTGCCTGTGGTATCAGGGAGAAGCCAACATCGATGCCCCGGATCTGTATATGGACCTCTTTCCGGCCATGGCAGCCGACTGGCGCCGACAGTGGAATGCAGGAGAATTTCCGATATATTACGCCCAGATAGCCCCTTTTGCCTACAATAAGGGCGAAGGCAAGGGCCGGAATTCGGCATATCTGCGCGAAGCCCAGCTAAAATGCCTCGAACTGATTCCTTCGTCGGGCATGATCATACTCACCGACGTAGGCGACGCCCGCACCATACATCCTATGGAAAAGAAGACCGTAGGCGACCGCTTTGCCTACATGGCGCTCTCGCAGACTTACGGCAAAAAAGGATTTCCGGCGACGGGTCCGACCTATAAGTCCATGCAGATTGACGGCGACAAAATAGAGATTGAGTTCGACAATATCGGCAATGGACTTACGAGCTACCGCCGGCCTCTTACCGGATTCGAGATAGCGGGTGAGGACCGCGTGTTCGTTCCGGCAGATGCGAGGTTCGGCAAGGATTCACGCACCATAATAGTAAGCGGCAAGGATGTAGAACACCCTGTGGCCGTGCGCTATGCATTCAAAGACTACGTCGACGGCTCGCTATTCAATATGTGGGGACTTCCGGCTTCGTCGTTCAGGACCGACAACTGGTAAACCGCCACCGCATACAGCGGTGATATAGAGCAGATACGCTCTGTAAAGAAATAAGCCGTTCCGATTCAATTAAAATGCAGAATAATTCATTTTAACGAGCCGGTTAACCGTAAAGTAACCGGCTTTTTAATTACCGCCGCTTAACTTTGCAGTATGAATAATGGAAAACAGGATTAGGTAAATACACTTGTTGATGAAATTAGAGGTATTTTTTAAGGTAAGAATGTATTAAAAAAGGTTGATGGAATCCCCCGTGCAGTGACGCAAGGGGGATTTATTTTATAGCAGTCAGAAATCTTTACGGCATACGCTCACAAATGAATGAGGATACTCTTCGCCGAGACTGCGGAAATACTCTTTGCAGAACTTCTGATGGACATTCTGGGCCATGCGTATCATCTTGCGCTTGCTGAGAATCCGGCACTTCGCTATCATAGCCTCCTCGCTGAGCAGTTCATGGAGCGAAATAGTCTCGGCTATCTTATAAGCCATATCGTCATCGCGTCCGAACTCATATTTCAGCAGCTTATTCAGTAGCTTGAGGGCCTCGTCGGAATAATGCCCCTTATATCTGTCGAGCCAGTCGTAGTGTGTGTTCGGCAAAAGCGGTCCCATGAGCAACAGCTCAAGAATCTCATCGACAAGCTCAGGCGACACATTGTCGGTATGATTGATGGCCGATATGCGTTTCATAATCTCATGGTAGTCGAAGAACACATCGCGAGTGTCGATTTTGAAAAATCCCTTGTCATAAGTGATGGATATATCGCCGACCTCTTCAAGCAGCAGACGCAGTTTACGCATAGACACATTGCGGTTGTTCTGAGCCGACTTTTCATCCTTGTCATACCAAATCTCCTCATCGATTATCTGATATCTTATGCCTGCGCTGTTGTCCTCGCATGAGATCAACAGCATAATGAGCAGATTCTTAAGTCGTGACGTAAACTTTGATGTTATGTCAAGTCCCAACTTGTCGCGCACACAGAAACCTCCGAGCATGGAGATGGACGACCTGCTCCTGTCGAAATATATGACAGACTGCTTAGGCTTGTCGGAGACTATGAAGTTATAATCAAATTCATCTGCCGCATCCGGATCTGACAGATCATCCGCCTCGGACGAAACTGCGTTTTCCTCATCGTCCGAAGCGTCGATGGAGGTACCCGGAGAATCAAGGCGCAATGGAGTCCCGGAACCGGAATCATCGACCTGCTCGTCCTCCGCAGGACGACGCCTACGGCTACGCACCGCAAGAATCACCGCGGCTATCAACACCGCCACTACAAATATTATCACCGGCCACAGCCATCGGGAGCCGTCGGATGCTTCTGTTTGAGAGTCCGGGACCGCCTCGTCTACAGAAAAGCCCGGTATAAACGGAGCGGATATGGTGTAAATGGCATAGTCATGCGCAACAGGATCCATACGCCTGTCAATGAGCAGATAGTAGCGCTTCTCGTCGTCGCTTCTGAACAGGTCGAACACATAGTCAAAAGCATCCATATTTGAATGTATGTCGGCCGACATCACCTCGCATTCAGGAGCGGACCGCGATATGCGCATAAGGGTGCCTCCCCGAAAGGTGGTTGCCATATAAAAGCAGTCGCCCTCCTTGTCGTAGTACATGGTCTGCGACGGAAGAAAATCATTGGTAACCGAATCCAGTTCCCAAACCTTACCCCCCTTCATCGTTGCGATGTCGTAGGCATACAGCGCATACTGATAGCTGGTGGGCATCTCCTGCCGTCCGGAAGCGTTTCCCCGGCCTCCGAATATATATATCTTTCCATCGGTCACAGCCATTGACGAAGAGGCCATAGGCATGATTTCAGGACTTAGGGCGCACTCCTCGAAAGTGCCGTCGGAGAGATCGATTTTAAAGAAGTCGTTATGAAATTTATAGAAACCATAACCCCCGAAAACATACATATATCTTCCATCCACGGCAAACGCATGGTTGGAATAATTGGCCTCGGCATCCGGACCCTCGCCGACATAATCCCATACAGCGGAATGAAGATCCAGACGGGCCGTTTCACGACGTGTCAGATTATAGTTGATCAATTGCCTGGAAATGGTGTCAAACATCAGATGATTGGAGTACACCATGGGCCTTCTGCCAGACTTTATATCCGTCTCATCCTTGTCGCCGGTACGAGGTGAATATGTCAGCAGCTTATTGTTGGAGACGATATAAAAGGTCTCGCTTTTAGGGTCAAATGCAGTCTGCACCTTATCCTTAAACTCACCGGAATAGATCTTACGCCATTGTGTATGGTCATCTATGAGCCAATGAGGATTAAGCACGACAGCCTCGACGCCTCCTATGCTGTCGACAGCCTTATTAGGCGAGCTGCACCGTGTCAGATTCCAATATGCGAGGTCATTACCGTCGGCCGACACTCTTATGGAGCTTAACTCCATAGGAGCCACGTCGCTGCGCTTTTTCACCTGGTCCTTGCCAAATTGGAATGTGGCCGAATTCACCGCCGACATATCCACTGCCACGCATAAAGAATCACCGCCAAGACTAAGCACAGCCATGCCGGAGCTTTTGTCCAATGTAAGATCTACATGATATTCACGTTCAGATTCAAGCGCATGTGGAGAGTCAAGGTGCTTAAGTTCGTCATTGACCACAAGTCCGAGTTTATTCGAACCGTCGGGCATGTAGGAATTAACTATGCATATACTGTTCCCATTGTCGATGTCCACCGTAGCAATGAGTCCGAACGTCGTACCTGAATAGAAATTGAAGTCAAATCCGAGCTTGAAATCCCTGTCAAACTTAAAGCGGGTGTCACCTACAAAAAAGGTTGTCCTGCTTTCTGTAGGGGAACTGTGCGACTGAAATCTCAATCCAAAGTCCATTGCCTTAAGGCCCGTCACCATGGCCAAGAACATCATGGTATAGGTTAAAAGACGTAGCATTACGAGTGAAGTGTTTTGAGGTTGTTCTATATAATGCAAAGATAAGAAAAATACTCAGACAAAATACCAAATCACATTACATTTAACTCCGTACAGACCACGTATGACATAACTACGATGAATTATTATAATCGAATTCTCTAATATTACCGTGGCAACATATCTCCGAAGCTTAATTTTGACGCGCCCAAATCCCCCAAAATTCGCGGGACCGGGACTTACCGACTTAACCAGCCACTTAATTTGACTCCATAGCTCTCCCGGCAAACGAAAACACCAATTGACATACACGCCTAAATATCAATGCATTAAAAATAAAACAGCAATATAAATACCGATTTTATCCATTTAATTGGCAATTAATATAAAAATATGTTAACAATTAATTTCAAACAAATAACTTTGTCGTCGAGAACAAACCGAATCATGAAATTCACGGATACCAGACCGAGTTTTATCGATTTCACATACATTTAACTAATAACTAAACCAATGGAAAAAATCCAGACACAAACCAATGGAAAATCCATGAAACTCTACCCGCCTAAATTGATGGGTATAAGATTTTGGATTATGTTTCTGTTCGTAGGGCTTACTCTTAACCTTATGGCCCAGAACAGACCGATTACCGGAACGGTAACCGATCAAAACGGCGACCCTCTGATCGGAGCCACGGTTAAACTGAGCGGAACATCGACAGCCACCGCCACCGACATCAACGGAGCATTCAGCATGAACGCCCCGGCACAAGGAACCATTGAGGTATCTTATATCGGATATGCTCCGGTAAAGATAAAACTGACTAAAGCCAACACATACGACGTGACAATGACAGAAGACATGTCGGCGCTCGACGAAGTAGTGGTGGTGGGCTACGGCACCCAGAAGAAGTCGACCCTCACCGGTGCTGTCTCCCAGATTGACAATAAGCAGCTCGTCGTGACCAAGAACCAGGACACGAAGAATATGCTTACCGGCAAGATTCCGGGCGTGCGTGTGACTCAGAACACCTCGGAACCTGGAGAATTCGGACAGGGCAACTTCGACATCCGCGGTTACGGAGGCAGTCCGCTGATAGTGGTCGACGGTGTGCCGCGCGGCAACTTCGAACGCATGGACCCCAACGACATCGAGTCCATATCAGTACTTAAGGATGCATCAGCCGCCATCTACGGTGTGCGCGCCGCCAACGGCGTCATACTCGTGACCACCAAGCGAGGCAAAGAGGGCAAGGCAAAAGTAGAATACAGCATGTACTACGGATTCCAGAAACCGGCAGAAATTCTGACCCCGGTAGGATCCATCGACCGCATGACCCTCTTCAACGAAAAGTCAATGCGCAGCCTTACAGACCCGCGCCTGACATACACCGACGAGCAGTTTGAACCATACTACAACGGCACCCGCAGATCTACCGACTGGTATGACTCAGTGATGCGCGACACAGCTCCTCAACAGAGCCACAACGTGGCTGTCAGCGGAGGCACAAAGACATACGACTATTATGTCAACTTCGGCTACATGGAGCAGGAAGGATTCTGGAAGACCAACTCCATGTCGTACAACCGCTACAACGTGCGCTCGAATCTTAGCATGGAAGTGCTCGAAGGGCTTCGCATATCCGCACGCCTGTCAGGCACAATCGACAATCGCGACCGCCCATATACCGATGCCTGGGAAGTGTTCAAGTCGCTGTGGCGCTCAATTCCCGACGAATCGGTCTACGCCAACAACAATCCTCTGTACTTCGCCAAGCCCTCGGCCGACATCAACAATCCGGCCGCTCTTATAGACAAAGGCGTTGCCGGATTCAAAAAGAACACCAATAAACTGATCACCACAAACTTCGAGGCCACATACGACCTGCCTTGGGTCAAAGGTCTGAAAGTAAGAGCACTGTTCAGCTACGACAATACCATAGCCGACAACTCAAGCTACAAACTCGCCTACAATGAATACAACTACGATGCCTCGACCGACGCGTATACTCCCGTAACCAGGAATTCACCGACCCACCTTACACGCTACTACGGCAACAGCTGGACACGCCTGTGGCAGGCCGGTCTCAACTATGACCGCACATTCGGCCAGCACACAGTAGGAGCAATGATTCTTTGGGAAGAGAGCTACTCGAAGGGCGACAACATCAATGCCGAACGCAACATGTCGATCTATCTGCCGTACCTCTTCGCCGGTGACGATGCAGAACAGATCGGTACAGCCAACGCAAACGGCATCTCGGAACGCGCCAACAAGTCGCTCATAGGCCGTGTGAACTATTCATACGCCGGCAAATATCTCGCCGAATTCGCTTTCCGTAACGACGGCTCGTCGAAATTTCCGAAGAGCAAGCGCTGGGGCTTCTTTCCGAGCGTGTCGGTAGGATGGCGCATTTCAGAGGAATCGTTCATCAAAAACAATCTCTCGTCATGGCTCGACAACCTGAAATTACGTTTCTCATGGGGTAAGATGGGCGACGACGGAGCAGTAGACTTCCAGTACATCAGCGGTTACGACTACCCCAACACTTCCGGGGCACTCTACAACAACTACCCCAAAGGCTACGTATTCGGAGGCAATGTACAGAACTCACTCGGATTCCGCGCCGCGCCGAACGAAAACATCACATGGTACACCGTCAAGACGATGAACTTCGGTATAGACGCCGACTTCCTCCGCAACAAACTCGGAGTGACTTTTGAAATATTCCAGCGTGAACGCGACGGCCTCCTCGCGAGCCGCATAGGCAACATACCCGGCAGCTTCGGCTCGTCAATGTCGCAGGAGAACCTCAACAGCGACCGTACCCGCGGTATCGAACTTGAACTCCGCCACTTCAACCGCATCGGAGAATTCTCCTACAGTGTGTCAGGAAACGTGTCGTACACCCGCACGCAGAACCGCTATGTGGAGCGCAATCCTTCGGGCAACTCCTACGCCAACTGGCGCGACCGCAACAACACCAACCGCTATAACGACATCTGGTTCGGCTGGGGCGCCGCAGGACGCTACGAGAACTACGGACAGATAGCCAACTCCAACATATTCACCGGCAACGGCACACTCCCCGGCGACTATATCTATGAGGACTGGAACGGCGACGGCACGATCGACGATATGGACCGCCACCCCATAGCCACCACCCTCAGCTCGGGCAACTTCAATGAATTCCAGAACAAGCGCAACTACCCGCTGATGAACTTCGGCCTTAACCTGACCGGAGCATGGAGAGGAATCGACGTCAGCATGTCGTTCCAAGGTTCGGCACTTTCCTACATATCCTACGGCGAGCAACTGTCGGCACCGTTGCAGTTCAACGGCAATGCCCTCGGCATGTTCATGGACCGCTGGCATCCGGCCGATCCCAAGCAGGACCCGTATGATCCCACCACCAAATGGATAAAAGGCTACTATTCCTATGGAGGAACCACACCTGACAGCGACTCGGAATTCAGCATCCAGAAGGGCGACTACCTGCGTCTTAAGTCAGCTGAAATAGGCTACACATTCCCTCAGAAGTGGACCAATAAGGTGCGCATCAACAACCTGAGAGTATACTTCAACGCCTACAATCTATTCACCCTTACCAATGTGAAAGGTGTCGACCCGGAAAAGCCGGCCAACCTCTACGGCTACATGTATCCGCTTAACCGCACCTACAACTTTGGTCTGTCATTAACATTCTAAACTGAACAAGACAATGATAAACATCAGACATATACTGGCCGGTCTCGCCTTAGGAGTATCAATCAGCGCATGCTCCGACCTCGACATCGAGCCGAAGAACATCATCTCGGGCGCCGACATCTACAGCGAGGGCGGCATCACAGCTTACATGGCCGGACTTTACGGCCGACTCCCGATGGAAGACTTCTGCGTAAGCGACGACGGAGGCAGCAAAAACGGATTTTTCGGATGGAACTGCATCGGATGGGACATGGTAAGCACAGGCGAATCCGTCAACCGCAACTTCACCGGAATATACATCCCGCAGAAAGGCTACTGGTCGGAAGGCTACAAAGTGATCCGCCAGGCCAACGTACTTATTGAAGACCTCCCCAACTATAGCGGAACCCTCAACGAAGCGGAAGAGTGGATAGCCGAAGCACGTTTTGTCAGAGCATACACATACTTCGCCATGGTAAAGCGCTACGGAGGCATGCCGATAATAAAGGTTCCGCAGAAGGCCACCGGCAACGACCAGGACCTCTGGGTGGCCCGCAGCAGCCACGAAGAGTCAATCGACTTCATCCTTGAGGACCTCGACTACGCCATCGAACACATGACATCAAAAAAGATCAACGGACGCGCCAACAAGTTCGTAGCCGCCGCATTCAAGTCAAGAGTGGCCTTATATGCAGGATCGGTGGCCCGCTATGGCCAGCAGTTCAACTACAGCGTCGACGGCGTGCAGGTGTGCGGACTTCCCGAGGCACGGGCCAACGACTACTTCACCCAGGCATACAAGGCATCTATAGCCACCGACGAAGGAGGATATTCGCTCTATAACGGCGATGCCGACAAAGAGAACAACTTCGCCAATATATTCCTTAAAGCCGACGACAGCCCCGAAAGCATATTCGTGCGCCAATACAACATTAACAACAATGTCCACAGCTTTGACGCGGTGTACTGCCCGCCACGCATGACCACCACCTACGGCGACCGCTACAACGTGACTCTCGACTGGGTTGAGCTGTTCGACGGACTGCCCCTCGATGAGACCACCGGACACATAAAGACCGTAGACGACAACGGCAACTACATAGTGTACAACGACGAGAAAGAGCTTTTCGCCAATGCCGAACCCCGTCTGCGCGCCAACCTGATGCTACCCGGCGAGACATTCAAAGGCATCACCGTAGACATCCGCTCCGGACTAATAAAGGAGACTGTGGATCCATCCACTCCTATACAGAAATTCGTAGCCGACGACGGACAGACCACCACCGGCTGGAACAACAACCAGTGGTTTAAGGATAATGTCATCGTGACAACGAAGGATTCAAGAAACCAGGATCCTTACGAAGTCAACGGCGTGAAAATAAACATCAACGGCATCGACGGACCGGCCAACGGCGGCTCCAACAGCACATTGACCGGATTCCACGGCAGAAAGTGGATCAACACCAACTGGTCGGTGGCCGAGACTCAACTCCACCGCAGCGTACAGACATGGATCGACATCCGCTATGCCGAAGTGCTCCTCAACAGAGCTGAAGCCGCCATAGAGCTTGCCCAAAACGGCGTGGCCACACTCGACGGCCGTACAATGCTCGACGATGCCATGGAGTGCATCAACAAGGTAAGACAGCGCGGCGGTGCCGACCTGCTCGCCTCCGTGGCTGAACTTTCAGACGCGGCCGTCAGCAATGTGCGCCACTCCGGCAAACACTCGTTCGTGTTTGCGCCCAACAAGGCCATGCAGATAATCCGCGTAGAGCGCTACAAAGAACTGGCATTCGAGCATAAGATCTACTGGGATCTCCGGCGCTGGTTCACATTCGACACCCAGATCAACAACTACCGCCGCCGTATGCTGGCTCCGTTCATGTTTGCAAAAGGTGCCACACTCAACGCGTCAACCGGCAATCCGGAGGGCAAATACATCTACGACACCCGCGTATGCGAACGTGCCAACAACTCCCTCACTTTCGCCACCAAGAACTATTATGACCAGATACCCAACAGCGAACGCACACTCAATCCGCTGCTGGTACAGAATAATCAGTATTAACGGATAAAAATGATTTTCACATGAAAAAGATATTTATGACACTGGCTTCTGTAGTGATGCTCCTCGGCGCAACATCCTGCGAAAAGGACAACTATTCAGAACCCGACGCCACCATTCAGGGCCAGATTTACGACAATGAAGGGAAGCCGTTCCAGACCGCCAACGGCCAGGGAAGCATGAGAATAAAAATCGTGGAGGAGAGCTTCGCCAACGGCGACGAGTCTGTGGCAGTAACTCCGCAATACCTCAACATGAGACAGGACGGTTCGTTCATAAACACCAAACTGTTTCCGGGAAACTATTCCGTAGTTCCCGAGCAAGGAGCCTTCTATGAAGATCTCGAAGCGGCCAACGTCAACCTGTCAAGCAACAAATCAACCGTGGTAGACTTTACCGTCACCCCCTATCTGACTCTTGAATGGGTAAAGACTCCGTATCTCGACGAGAACGGATACCTGAAGGCTTCATTCAAATTCCGCCGCAATGCAAAGACCGGATTCAACATGCCCGCTCCCAACGAGTGCTGCATGTGGATATCCAGAACAAAATACTGCGGAACCGAAGGCGACAGCAATTATACCCCCGGCCTGCGCAAGATCACTGCCGACGAAGAGGGTCAGGAGATCGAACTGTCGTCAAAGATACCCATCAAGTACAGCATGACATATTGGGTCCGCATCGGTGCAAACGTAAGCGATACATACAAGAAGTATAACTTCACGGACATCATCGCCATCGATGTAAATGTAAAATAATCTACTTTTACAGGGTTTGCCCTCCGGCGCGGCGACATACCGTCGGAGAGCAAATCCTTTTTTAATAAAAAATACAACCTTGACAAAATGAAATTAATCAGTGCAGCAATATTATTAGGCATCGGGCTGTGCGGCATGCAGCAGACATCGGCGCAGTCACTGTCGGAAAACTTCTCAGACAGCCGTTCGACACTGACCACCGTCGGACGAGGCCAATGCACGGTAAAAGGCGGATCGCTTTTCGCCAAGGATGCATACGCCCTGTTCGGGAAACCTGAATGGAAAGACTATACTATGACGTTCAAGGCCCGCACTCCTAAAGAAGAAGACCAAGTACAGATATGGGCCGGATTCAGGAGCCACAACAGATTTGACCGCTATGTGCTCGGCATAAAAGGCGGACTTCAGGACGACGTCTACCTGATGCGCACAGGCTATATGGGTACGGATGAGTTCATGGCGGTGCGCCCCCTCGGATTCCACCCCGAACCCGGACAGTGGATAGACGTCAAAGTGGAGGTGTGCGGACAGCGCATACGAGTGTTCCTCAACAACAATCCCGTACCATACATCGACCTTGAAGATAAGAACGGCGACCTCGCCCCCTGTGGTGAAGTGGCACTCGGAGGAGGTTGGATCAACACCGAATATGACGACCTCAAGGTGACACCACTGTCGCCTGACGCTCTCAGCAACGTCAAGCCGGCAGAAATAAACTTCAGAAAGTCGGATGCCGAAAAAGAGCAGATCCGAGCCAGACAGCGATCGGGATACACTGACCGCAGGTTCGCCCTGTCGGGCAAAGGACGCACGGAGATGACACTCGACGGCGACTGGCTGTTCATGCCCGCATACCAACTGACGGAGACATCGGCGCCGGCATCGCCCGACACGCCCGACACAGACTGGCACATTATGAATGTGCCGGACTTCTGGTCGCCCATCAGGATATGGCTTCACGGCGAGACCATGCCATCGCCCACCGGCGCACAGCATAAAGGCGTTTCGGACACATACTACCAGCGCGAGACCGACCGGTGCGAGAATTATACGTTCGACTACCGCAGGACCAAAGGAGCCTGGTACCGTCAGTGGATCGACCTCTCGGGCGATATGAAAGGCAAGCAGTTCACACTGCAGTTTGATGCAGTGTCGAAAACGGCAGAAGTGTACATCAACGGACATCTTGCCGACACACATGTGGGCATGTTCGGCAACTTTGATGTCGATGCAACACCATATCTCCATCCAGGGCGCAATCTTATAGCCGTCAACGTGTCGCGTGACATAGAAGGAGCGGCGGCACAGACAAGCGACGCTATGGAGAACTACTACTCTTCAGTGCGCAAGGATGTGACCGACAACAAGGAAGACAAGCAGGCCAACCAGGAAATCCTGACAGACATTCCCCACGGATTCTTCGGCGATAATCCTGCCGGAATATGGCAACCGGTAAAGCTCGTGGTGACAGATCCGCTGAAGATAGACGACGTGTACATACGTCCGTCGCTGACCGGAGCGGACTTCGACATCGATATAAAAAACAACTCCAAAAAGAACCGCACATTCAGCATTTACGCCGAAATCACAGATAAAACCACCGGCGAACCGATATACTCCGGCACTCTTCTTGAAAAGTTGAGGCTTAAGGGTAATTCAAAGGAGACATTCACCGCCTCTGTCGACGGACTCGCACCAAAACTCTGGGAACCGGCCACACCAAACCTCTATGACTTTAAGTTCACCGTCAGGAACGGAAAAGAGAACATCGACGGAATGAACGTCACCTCAGGATTCCGCACCTTCGAAAGCAAGGACGGATTCTTCTATCTCAACGGACGCAAATACTGGCTCCGCGGCGGCAACCATATCCCCTTCTCTCTCGGCATGAACGACCGACGTTTGGCCGACGGATTCATGCAGTGGATGCGCAAAGGCAACGTAAACTCAACGCGAACCCATACCACCCCATGGAACGAGCTTTGGATGGACGCCGCCGACCGCAACGGCATCGCAGTCAGCTTCGAAGGCACATGGTCGTGGCTGATGATCCATTCGACGCCGATACCCTCGGAAGCCACACTTAACCTATGGCGTACAGAATGGCTTCAAGTGATGAAAAAGTTCCGCAACCATCCGTCGCTCATATTCTGGACCATCAACAACGAAATGAAGTTCTACGACCTCGACGCCGATAAGGAACGCGCCATGAAGAAGATGGTCATCATATCCGACGTGGTCAAGCAGATGAGATCGCTAGATCCGTCGCGCCCGGTGTGCTTCGACTCCAACTACATGCGCCGCAACGGCATCAACCGATTCGGCGAAGAGTTTATCTCAACTGTCGACGACGGCGACATAGATGACAACCACGGTTATTACAACTGGTATGACTATTCGCTGTTCAGATTCTTCAACGGCGAATTCCAGCAACGGTTCAAGACACCCGGACGCCCGCTGATCAGCCAGGAAATGAGCACAGGCTACCCCAATGCTGAGACAGGTCATCCCACCCGCTCATACCAACTTATACACCAGAATCCCTATTCGCTCGTGGGCTACGAAGCATACGACTTCGCCGATCCAGCCGGATTCCTCAAGACCCAGGGATTCATCACCGGCGAACTGGCAGAGGCCCTCAGACGCACCAACGACCAGGCCTCCGGCATAATGCACTTCGCATACATGACTTGGTTCCGCCAATGCTACGACATTGACAACATGGCACCGTGGCCGGCATTCTACGCCATGCAGCGAGCCATGCAGCCCGTGCTCGTCAGCGCCGAAATATGGGGACGCAACATATACGCAGGCGACCGCATACAGACGCGCATATACGTGGTCAACGACAGCGAGGACGGACGCGACCTGAACGCCATGAACCTGAAATGGAGCCTCACCGACGCCGACGGCAAGGTCTTGGCCACAGGAGCAGAAAAATTTCCTGCAGTGCCATATTACGGACGTAAATATATCGAGCCAACCATCACCGTACCGGAAAATATCGGCAACAGGAAAGTGTACGGCAAACTCCGGCTCTCGCTTGAGGAGAACGGAAAAGAGATATCGTCAAACATCTACGACCTGACATTTGCAGGACGCCAGTGGACTGCCGGAAAAGCAGAGAAACAGATAAAGCTTGCCGTGCTCGGCAACGACGGAAGCGCGTCGGTCCTGAGCGGTAGAGGCTACGATGTGGAAATATGCAACGGCGTAAAGGAAATGCTCGGCAACAGCAAAAAGAAGATGTCTTGCGACGTATGCATCCTGTCTGGCGGAATCGATATCTCTCCCGAAGAAGCGGCCATGCTCCGCGACTATCAGAAGCAGGGAGGCCGACTGCTGATCCTTAACTCCAAGGAGGCGGCCAAAGCCATCTATCCCGAGTATATCCAGGACTGGATCATACCGACAGAGGGCGACATAGCAGTGATGGAACGCTCCGACGCACCTGTGTTTGACGGTCTCGACCCGCTCGATCTACGCTATTTCAACAACGGCAAACGCGAAATACCGCTCGCCTGCAACGCAGCCATCAAAGCTGTGCGCAGCGAAAATCTGACCGAACTTGCATCGCAGATGAAGATTCACGCCTATATCGACGGAGGCAAGCCGGAGGACCGCATTGCCAAAATCGAGTCTATGAGAGGTCTGACTCTGCTTGAAATCGCCGACGGAGAAGGCCGTGGAATCGTCTCAACAATGTCGACCGAGAAAGCCGACACAGACCCCATAGCAGGCCGTCTGCTCGCAAACTTAGTATCAGACATATCTAAATAGTACCTACCCGCTTCAAAGGGCAAAAACAAGCCCCGCACTAATCGCTGTGCGGGGCTTGTTTTTATCATAACACTTACTCCTACTCCGAAGCATGCAGGGCGGCGTATATGATCGAAGCTTTCGAAGGCCCGACTATATCGGCTATGGAGTCAATCGAAGCCTCCCGCAGACGCTTGACGCTCTTAAAATGCTGAAGAAGAGCGTCGCGGGTCTTCTCGCCAATGCCTTTTACCCCATCTAACTCGCTGACTATCTGACCTTTGCTTCTCTGATTGCGATGATGGGTGATGCCAAATCTATGCGCCTCGTCGCGCAATTGCTGAACCACCCGCAGCGATTCTGAATTCTTGTCTATATAAAGAGGCACACTGTCACCGGGGAAATATATCTCCTCAAGTCTTTTCGCTATTCCCACCACGGCTATTGTGCCGCGGAGTCCCATGTCGTCAAGAGCCTCGACAGCGGCGCTCAACTGTCCCTTGCCGCCGTCGACCACTATGAGCTGTGGCAGATCCTCAGGAGCTTCCTCCATCATGCGGGTATAGCGACGTGTCAACACCTCCTTCATAGAAGCGAAATCGTCAGGACCGACCACCGTCTTTATGTTGAAATGTCGGTAATCGCGCTTTGACGGACGCGCATTACGAAACACCACACATGATGCCACAGGATTGGAACCCTGTATATTTGAGTTATCGAAACATTCTATGTGGCGCGGCAACTCCGTCAGACGGAAGTCCGACTTCATTCGTTCAAGCGTACGCTCGGTGCGCTTCTCCGGATCATGCTTCTCCATCATCTTAAGCGCGTCGATACGGCTCTGACGTGCGTTGTGAGCCGACACTTCAAGAAGCTTCAGCTTGTCGCCACGTTTGGGAATATTGAATGTCACGCCTTCAAACGGACTTTCAGGTAATTCCGGCAACACCACTTCATCATACTTTATGTCAAACTTGCCGGATATCTCCGTAAGCGCATAGTCAAGAATCTGCGCCACCGACTCCTCCATCCGACGCTTGTATTCCAAAGTGATGCTCCTCACTATGGCACCGCGCCTGACGTGCATATAATTGACATAAACCTGCTCCTTATCATCATCGACACCGAACACATCGATGTCGTCAAGCGTCTGGCTGACAATGACACTCTTCGACTGATAGCGCTCAATCAGCTGGTACTTCTCCTTGACAGCCTGCGCCTCCTCAAACCGAAGTTCCTCGCTCAGACGCGCCATATCGGCGCGGAGATAATCGAGCAGTTCCTGCGTGTCGCCGCGGAGAATCTGCTTGACATGCGATATCATGTCGGAATAGTCCGTCTCTTCCACCAGTCCGACACAGCATCCCTGGCAATTCTTCAAGTGATATTCAAGACAAAGTCTGCCCTTCCCCTTTGCTACATAGTCGGGAGTGATGGCATGACGGCACGTGCGCACCGGATAAAGTTCTCGGATAAGGTTAAGCACCGTCTTAGCCACGGCCGTATTGGCGTATGGACCGAAATACTTCGAGCCGTCCTTAATACGCGACCTCGTCATAAATACCCGGGGGAAATGCTCCTTCGTCACGACTATCCAAGGATACGACTTATCGTCCTTAAGGAGTACATTGTAGCGCGGTTTGTATTCCTTGATCAGGGAGTTCTCCAGATTGAGCGCATCCTCCTCGGTCGGCACAACGATGTAGCGCATGTCTACGATGTTACGCACGAGAAGCATGGTACGTATCACATCATGCTGGCGGTTGAAGTATGACGACACACGCCGCTTCAGATTCTTAGCCTTCCCCACATATATGACAGTCCCGGCCGCATCATAATATAGATAGCAGCCGGGGGATTCAGGGAGGATGGATATCTTCTCTTTAAGCGATTCGGATTTTTCGTATTTAGCCAAATCAAAAAAGTGCTTTCTTAGTAAACTATCAACGATGACACGTCGGCATCGGCCGGAAGATTCTTGCGGCCTTCAAGTGCGCTCAGCTCCACGATGAAGCTTATATAAATCTTCTTAGGGTTCATCTTCTTGACAAGGTTATAGCAGGCCGCCATAGTGCCTCCTGTGGCAAGCAGATCGTCGTGAATCACCACTACGTCGTCAGGTGTGATGGCGTCGCTGTGGATCTCGATCACATCCTGGCCATACTCCTTGTCATACGATTCGCTTACTACGTCGGCAGGCAACTTGCCCGGCTTACGCGCCGGCACAAATCCGGCTCCGATCTCGTAAGCGAGAATAGAACCACCGATAAATCCGCGCGATTCGATGCCCACCACTTTGGTAACACCCTTGTCGCGGTATTGCTGGGCAAGATCCCAGCCGACGATGTGCATGGCCCTCGCATCCTTAAACATTGTGGTCAGGTCGCGGAAGATGATTCCCTTCTTGGGGAAATCGTACACATCACGGATTTTAGACTTTACATATTCCATATCTACATGAGTTAAATTGTTGTATATTAATTTCTTATTTATGTTCCACGTGAAACATTACCGTCCCAGCATCAATAGCAGAATATTGACATCGCTGGGGGAAATCCCCGGTATGCGCGATGCCTGGGCCACCGTGGCCGGGCGTATGCGTTCGAGTTTCTGTCGCGCCTCCGTAGAGAGAGCCTTAACCTCGGAATAGTTGATGCGTCCTTCCAATTTGAGGTCTTCAAGCCGACGGATTTTTTCAGCCACAAGACGTTCGCGGCTTATATATCCCTCATACTTCACCAGAATCTCGGCGGCCTCGATTATCTCATCGCGACGCTCTTCCTCGATAGACGCGATAAATTTGTGCAGAGCTTCTATATGCCGTTCAAGTCCCTTGATCGTGATATTAGGGCGAAGCACAAGCTCGCGCAACTTTATTCCCTGCTTCAATGGCGCAGTTCCCATCGACTCAAGAACGGGATTAATCAGCGCAGGCTTCAACGAATAGGTCGACAGAAACTCTATCAGCCTATCGCGGGCATCGCGCTTCGACACCATCAGGTCGTAGCGGTGCTGAGAGGCAAGACCAAGCTCATAGCCGTAGGGAGTGAGCCTCATGTCGGCATCGTCCTGGCGCAAAAGTATACGGTACTCGGCGCGTGATGTAAACATACGGTAAGGCTCGTCGACGCCCTTGGTCACGAGGTCGTCGATCAGCACTCCGATATATGCTTCGTCGCGCGACAGCACAAATTCATCCTTGCCGAGCACTGCCGACGCGGCATTGATGCCGGCCATCAGCCCTTGTCCGGCAGCCTCCTCATAGCCCGTTGTGCCGTTAACCTGCCCTGCGAAATAGAGTCCTCCGACGAGCTTTGTCTCAAGCGTGTGGCGGAGCTGCGTCGGATCAAAAAAGTCATATTCTATCGCATATCCCGGACGGTAAATCCTGACGTCGGAGAGTGCCGGTACTGAGGACAAGGCATCAACCTGCACCTGCAGAGGAAGCGACGAAGAGAATCCGTTTAGATAGAATTCATGCGTATCTTCACCCTCCGGTTCAAGAAAGAGCTGATGCTCATTCTTATCCGCGAAGGTCACAATCTTTGTCTCTATACTCGGACAGTAACGCGGACCTATGCTTTGGATCTGACCGTTGTAAAGCGGAGAGTCAGGAAGTCCCTCGCGCAGTATCTCATGTGTGCGGGCATTTGTATATGTGATATAGCAGTCGCGCTGCTTAAGTTCGCGCCTGACCTCCGGCAGATAGCTGAATTTATGGAAGTCGTCATCGCCCGGTTGCGGGGTTGTAAGTTCCCACTTCACACTTCGACCGTCTATTCTGACCGGAGTTCCAGTCTTCATCCTGTCGGACGTAAAACCGTAGTCAAGCAACTGCTCGGTGATACCGTGGGAATAAGGCTCCGAGACTCTCCCACCCTTCACCTGGGCACGCCCGACATGCATCAGACCATTGAGAAATGTTCCGGCAGTAAGCACCACCTTACGCGCGGTAAACCTGACGCCGAGTGCAGTCACTATACCCTTGACTTTACCATCCTCGATGACCAGCGACACCACCGAATCCTGCCACATATACAGATTGTCGGTATTTTCAAGAATACGCCTCCATTCGGCACTGAACTTCATTCGGTCGCTCTGCGAACGCGGGCTCCACATGGCCGGACCCTTAGAGCGGTTAAGCATCCTGAACTGGATGGCAGTCCGGTCGGTGACTATGCCCATCATACCTCCGAGTGCGTCAATTTCACGCACTATCTGTCCTTTGGCGATTCCTCCAACCGCAGGATTACAGCTCATCTGAGCTATTTTATTCATGTCCATTGTCACAAGAAGCGTGGACACACCCATCTTGGCCGCGGCATGTGCGGCCTCGCAACCGGCATGTCCGGCACCTATCACAATGACATCGTAGTCAAAAACCATCGCTTGTCTGAATTATATCATATAAACTTAAAGCCTCATCTTCGTGGCTTTCCATTATCTCGCGTTCTCCTGGCCCCTTGTCGTTAATGCCGCATAAGTGGAGTATGCCATGTATGATCACTCTGAGCAGTTCCCGGTCGTAAGCGGCACCCACCAGTTCGGCATTGGATGCGACAGTGTCAAGCGAGAGCACTATGTCGCCACTTATCAAGCGGCCGCGACTATTGTCAAAAGTTATAATGTCGGTATAATAGTCATGCCGGAGGAACTCTTGGTTGACTTCAAGGATATGGGCATCATCGCAAAACAGATAGCCTATAGGACCCACAATTCGTCCGTGGCTCTTAGCGACCTCTGCAATCCAACGCTCAAGCCTGTCATAGTCAAGTGAAGGCATTTCGACGTTCCTGCATTCCCAAAGCATTTTATCGCTCATATTTACAATCAATTATTACTTACAAAAATACAAATTTTCAGTCATTCACACAAGATGCCTATTAAATGCTTTCTTAATGGAAAAATATATATGCCGCAACTATACCGCTGACCGAACCTACGACATCCGCCAACAACGCATACGGCACGGCATAACGGGTCTTGACCACTCCGACACTGCCGAAATAAACGGCAAGGATATAAAATGTAGTATCGGTGCTTCCCTGTATGGCAGCAGACACCCTTGAAACAAAAGCATCAGCACCATGCAGATTCATCAGATCAACCATCAGGCCACGACTGCCACTTCCGCTCAGAGGCTTCATTATGGCCGTAGGCAAGGCTTCAATCCAGTCGGCATCCATACCTATGAATCCCGCGCATGACATCATCACGTCAGTTATCACATCCATAGCACCCGATGCACGGAACATACCTATGGCAACGAGTATTGCCACAAGATATGGAATAATCATAACCGCAGTACGGAATCCCTCCTTAGCTCCCTCAATAAATGCATCATACATATTGACCTTACGGCGCAGACCAGAACATATAAACAGCATGATCACTCCAAACAGCATGAAGTTGGCTATAAATCCGGAATATAGCTCGACATCCTCCTTGGACATTGAAGAGAACACCCAAACTATACCGGAAACAACGGCGGCAAGACCGCCGAGCCAAGCCACCATAACCTTGTCCCAAAGCCGTATTCCCTGCTTGAGACACATGGCCACAATGCCCACAAATGTCGATATAAACGTGGCGAGTAGTATCGGCAAAAATACATCGGTGGGATTGGCGGCACCGGCCTGTGCCCTGTACATCATAATTCCGATCGGGATAAAGCAGAGGCCTGAAGCATTCAGAATCAAAAACATCAGCATAGCGTCCGTAGCCGTGTCCTTCCGCTTATTAAGTTCCTGCATTTCCTGCATAGCCTTAAGCCCCAGCGGAGTCGCGGCATTGTCAAGTCCCAGCATGTTGGCCGAGACATTCATAAATATTGAACCCATAGCCGGATGCCCCTTCGGAATGCCCGGAAACAGACGGGAGAAAAGCGGACTGATCAACCGACCGAACATCTGGATGACTCCGGCCCGCTCTCCGATCTTCATGAGTCCCATCCATAGGGATAGAACTCCCGTAAGTCCGAGTGCGATCTCAAATGCATTTGCCGCCGAAGTGAAGGATGATCCCATTATCCTGCTCCAGATTTCAATGTCTCCCTCAAAAAGGCTTTTGCCGGCAGCCACCAAAAATGCCACCAGAAAAAATGCTATCCAAATGTAGTTCAATACCATTGTAAGTGCTTGTTTGAATTTAATCTATTAGTTTTTACAAAATTAATTCATATTTACCATTTATTCAAAATAGCTCGTTTTTTTAGAGTTTAACCACCGAGAGGCAAAAATCGCACATATACTACTGAATTACAGCGCATTAACATGCATTTTAACGCTCTGAGATTTAAATATTTAAATTTACACGACCATCTGCACGGGAATTTTAGAATCTCGCGCGGAAAAATTTCTTAACTTTGCGATATTACCCACGCGCAACAATCAGACGATGGATAAAAATTGGGAAAAAATTTTAACTGATATAACTGAACCTGCAAAGGTGTCAATATTATCACGATTTTTCAAAACCGCTCCCCGCGAATACGGCAAAGACTACCGCTTTGTCAAATCCACAGGACCGGTCGACCAGATGATTGTGCGGACTGCCCCCGCCCTCTCCCCTACCCTATGGATTCAAAGAAGAGCAATCCCTTCCTTCATACGCGGACTTACGCTCCACAAAGAGATGTTCCCGCTCGATCGGCATCGATACACTCATAATCTTAAGTAACCTCAATATAGCCCAAACGAGAATAAGCCATGGCGCATATATCAGTAACCATCATAACTTACAACGAGGAAAAAAGAATCGCATCCTGCCTTGAATCGGTAAAGGAGATAGCAGATGAAATAATCGTGGTCGACTCGCTATCCACCGACCGCACGGCAGAGATATGCCGCGACTTCGGATGTAAAGTGACTCAACGTAGGTTTTCCGGATTCGGCGCCCAGCGTCAATTCGCAACTTCGCTGACCACCCACAGTTATGTACTGACCATCGACGCCGACGAAGTGCTGTCGCCGGCCCTCATAGCCTCGCTAAAAAAGCTGAAGGCCGATGGATTCAAACACCGCGTATATTCGATGTCGCGCCTCAACTTCTACTGCGGCCAGCCCGTGAAGCACTGCGGGTGGTATCCCGACATTCAGATCCGGCTATTCGACAAACGTTATGCCAACTGGAACCTTCATGGACTTAAAGAACGTGTGATATTCCCTGCCACCCTGCATCCCGAACCCATCGACGGCGACATACTGCACTACAGATGCTCCACACCCCAGGAATACCGAACAGTCCAACGACGCCATGCCGCGTTGGCCTCGCGCGACATCACATCAAGCAGAGAGTCGGTCAGATTCTATACTCCGCTAATAAAAGGTGCCGAGGCTTTTCTTGACATGTATCTGCTCAACGGCGCCATACTTGACGGACGCGAAGGCCGGGCCATCAGCCGAGAACAATTCCGCTCGGCCTACATAGCATATAACATGGCACGTCGATCGCGCCGCAAGAAGTCAACGAATTCCGACAATAACCCGCGCACATGAACATCATCTATATCACAGGAGAAAAGACCTGGGGTTCATCATCCCAGTATATGCTCGATATGGCCGAAGCCATGGCTCAAAAAAGCCATAAGGTACTCGCGGCCACGTCATCCAACCAAAGGATACGCGGACGGTTCGCGTCAAAAGGAATCGACACACTGCCCATAGTCGGCGGACTATCGTTCAATATGCTGAGCATGTTCCGTTTGAGCCGCGTTCTGAAAAAGTCCGGACCGGTCATCGTTCATGTGTGCAGCATCAACGACGCATCCATCGCGTCAAGAGCCAAAGAGATGTCGGGCAATGCCGGTGTACGCCTCGTGGCCAGCCTGATCGATTCCGCACAGAGCCACACTTCATCCGGTCTTGCCGAAGAGGTGCTCAAAAAGTTTGACGCAATAATAGTAGATAACGACACCCGCCGCACATCGACGGACACCGCACCAATCCACAGGATGCCGGTCAGCGTCCCTCAATGCGAATATCCGGCTCCGGCACGTTTGCCGGAAATTCCGGTCATAGTGTTCCATGGCAGGATAACTCCCGATAAACGACTTGAATGTCTGCTTGAAGCCGTCGCTTCCAACTCTGACCTCGACTTTAAACTGCGGATCATAGGTGAAGGCGTCGCCTCGCACGTCATGCCACTGAAGCAGACAGCCAGACGGCTCGGAATAGAAGACCGCATCGAATGGACCGGCTACTCCGACGACGCACGCCGCCTTCTGTCAGATGCATCCGTTGGCATATATCCCGACAGCCGCGCATCGTCATTCGCCATAAAGGAATGCATCGCACAAGGTATTCCGGTCGTGACGGATTATGACGGCACTTTGGCTGAAAGTCTGCGCCACGCACTCATAGGCAACGATACGCCCCACGGAGCATCGTCAGACACAGTCTATATCCAGCCTTACGGAAACTTCATCCGCGACATGGAATCCTTATACTCCGACTTGTTATAATGAATAAAGACAGATTGACATGGACAACAACGACAATAATAAAATTTCGGTCGTAATCAACACCTACAATGCGCAGCTTTACCTACAGCAAGTGCTGGATACCGTAAAGGACTTCGACGAAGTGCTGGTGTGCGACATGGAGAGCACCGATTCGACTGTAGAGATAGCCCTGCGCAACGGCTGCAAGGTGGTCACTTTCCCGAAGGCCAACCACCGGTGCGCCGAACCTGCACGTACGTTCGCCATCCAATCAGCGTCAAATCCTTGGGTACTTACCGTTGATGCCGACGAGCTGGTGACGCCACAACTACGCGAATACCTCTACGACCGGATTAAAGATCAGGATTGCCCCGCCGGTCTGTATATACCGCGAAAGAACTACTTCATGGGACGGTTCATCAGAGCCGGCTACCCCGACTACATACTCCGGTTCTTCAAACGCGAGGGCACCGTATGGCCACCTTACGTCCACACTATGCCTATAGTCCAGGGTCGTACCGAAAAGATTCCCGCCGGACGCGAGGAGCTTGCATTAATCCATCTCGACGAAGAGGGCGTGGAGTCGAGGGTGCGCAAGCTAAACGACTACTCATCCGACGCGGCCCAAAAACGCAAAGGCAAGAACTACGGAGTGCTGACGCTCTTCACCAAACCCGCTTTCCACTTCTTCAAATATTATATATTCAAAGGTGGATTCCGCGACGGAAAACCCGCTCTCATACGAGCACTGCTGAACGCTTTCTACCAAGTTATGGTAGTGGCAAAAGTGATCGAACTGAATCAGAAATCAAAGAACAACAAACAGATATGATATTCGCAAGAGACAAAGGACGGATGTGCAACAACATCCTCCAATATGCCCACGTTTATGCCTGGGGGCGCGAGCATGGACGCTCTACCCTGTCAATGCGCTTCGCTTATAAATACAAGTATTTTAAATTGAGCCATCAGGCAAAGCACAACTTCCTGGCCTACTCAACAGCCAAATATGCCGCCAAGTGCGGACTGCTTAAGACCGTGGCTTTTGACACACCAGGCGAACCTACCGCCGAAAAAGAACAGATCATGCTCGCCAACCGCAACATAGTAGTGGAAGGTTGGGAGGTAAGATTCTATGACCTGTTTTTAAAATACAAGAAGGAGATAATCGACCTCTTCACCTTCGATAAAAAAATCAGCAGTGAAATCAAAGAGTATGTCACCAGAAGCTCACGTGATACAGACATCAAACTCGGTGTACACATACGGCGCGGCGACTACTCCCGATGGCACGACGGCCGATACTTCTATTTTGACGAAGTCTATGTACGCGCCATAAATCAGTTTACCGCACTATTTCCCGACAAGAGAGTCATCGTCTACATATGCGGCAACGACCCGAATATCGACCAAATGTACTACAGCATCAATGTCAAAAAAGCATACGTAGCATTCCCTAACGGCAACCAGGCCGAGGACCTATGCCTTTTCTCAATGTGCGACTACCTGATCGGACCGCCCAGCACGTTTACTCTCGTGGCATCGATGTACCACGACACGCCGTTATGGTGGATCGACAGCCGTGACTCAGAACTGAGCCTCGACCGCTTCAAGAAGTTCGACTACCTGTTCCGGCACATAATCTGATCTCAGGCATGAAAACCATCATCAAAGTCAATCCGTCATATCCGCAGATGGCAGGGCTGGCCGAATATCTCGCGGCCGATGGCATCCCGCCCGGATCAGAAATTATATATAAAGGACGCAACAGGATATATACCTTCGTCTATGAAGGGATTGAGACCAACATAAAGGCTTTCCGCACGCCCGGTACTGTCAAGTCGGTCATATACGGAGCAATGGAGAGCAAGGCAAAGCGCTCCTACGACAATTCGCTCCGGCTACTCCAGATGGGCTTCAACGTGCCGGAGCCTTTGGCTTACGTGGAGATCCACGACGGACCGAGGCTCAAGGAAAGCTACTATGTGTGCCGCCAACTGCATGCCCGCGACGTAAGGTGCTGGGAGAATATACCAGGCAACGAGCCGCTGGTACGAGCCGTTGCCCTGGAACTGTCAGAACTCCATAAAGCCGGAGTATGGCACAAAGACTTCTCACCCGGCAACGTACTATACACCGGCAATGACCGTGAAGGCTACCGGCTGTATCTGATAGATGTCAACCGGATGCAGTTCGGAGTAAAGTCGCGTCGTTCGCTGATGGACAATTTCAGAGCCATAAACATCATCCCGGAGGAGACCGAACGCCTGGCCCGCTACTACGCCGGATATATGGGGCTCGACCCTGACCGAACGGCAAAAGAAGCCCTGCGTGTGCTGAGACGTTTTCTGCGCAAAAAAGATGTGCTTCATGCACTGAAGCGCATAGTCAAACCCAAAAAGAAGACTAATGGAAAATAAAGTATGGGACAAATATCGCGACAACTATAAAGCCATAATACGCCTCGGCATCCCCATCCTCATAGGCCAGATAGGCATGATAGTGGTAGCCTTCGCCGACAATATTATGGTGGGCCACTATTCTACCGAGGCTCTCGCCTCCGCATCGTTTGTCAACAATCTGTTCAACATGGCCAATTTCGCCTGCGTTGGCTTCACCTACGGCCTCACACCGCTGATCGGAGCCATGTTCACCCAAAAGCGGTTTGATGCCATAGGGACGCTTCTGCGCAACGGCGTACTGCTCAATCTGCTCTTCTCGCTTCTGGTATGTTCGATTATGACCGTAATCTGGTTCAACCTCGACCGTCTTAACCAGCCCGAGGAACTTCTTCCCCTCATAAGGCCTTACTATCTGCAGGTTTTGGCCGGACTTGTACCCGTGGCGCTGTTCAACGTATTTGCCCAATGGCTGTTTGCCATAAACCGTACAGCTTTGCCCATGTGGATCATACTGTTCTCCAATGTGGTCAACATAATCGGCAATTATGCCCTGATCTACGGCCACCTCGGATGCCCGGAACTTGGACTCACCGGAGCAGGCTACAGCACTCTTCTGGCACGCGTGCTGTGCACGCTGTCAGTGATCGGCATATTCATATTTGCAAAGCGTTTCCGCCCCTACAAAGAAGGCTATGCAGCCTCCAGCATAAACCGCCGGTCGATCATGCAGCTCAACCGCACGTCATGGCCCATATCGCTGCAGATGACGTTTGAATCCGGGTCATTCTCAATAGCGGCCGTCATGGCCGGAATGATAGGAGCCATAAGCCTTGCATCGTTTCAGATAATCGTCATCACCGGCACTCTCGGATTCTGCATCTACTACAGTATGGGCTCGGCCGTGTCGGTACGGGTGGCCAACAGCGCCGGACTCGACGACCGCGCCGCGATGCGCCGCAACGCCTGGGCCGGCTACCACATCATCCTGGTGCTGGCCGCCATATCGTCGTTGATATTCGTGGTGTTCGGACGCGGACTCATACATGCATTTACCGACGACAAGGTGGTAATCGAGGCCACATTGACTCTCATATTTCCTCTTGTCCTTTACCAGCTCGGCGACGCCACCCAGATCAACTTCGCCAGCGCCCTTAGGGGCACATCGCACGTCACTCCAATGATATGGATAGCCTTTTTCTGCTACGTAGTGGTCGGAATACCGGCTACGTACATCATCGCTTTTCCACTGGGTCTGGGCACTTACGGCATCATCCTGAGCTTCTCCGTAAGCCTATTCCTGGCAGGAGGACTCTTCCTCTACTTCTTCCTCCGGTCTACCCGAAAGCCTCAGTGACCTGCCGTCCGACCACCGTATGTCTTATTCATAATCCAGTCGTCCATAGATATAGCCTCATCCTCTATACCCAACTTATCCTTCAGCCGCCGCTTCCGCTTTTTGAGTGTGTTGTCCGACTTATTCGGCTACTCTGCGTAGACAGGGAGAGGATACGCCAGTACCCCAAGCCGCGCGTGGCTCTGCCGAGCTTGCTTGGGGCTACCATTATGTCGTGGCTCCGCCACGATGGCCTACGGCACGGCTATATATACCGAGTCCCGGCACATGTCGCTCACAGGCTCCATGTACCGGATTACTCCGAGAACAATTAGGGCTGAAATATAAATTGTAATATTCAATCATTTCGATGCGCTAAAACAATTATTTTTCGTAACTTGCGGTCGGTATATTTAAATTATCATGTATTATGAATGGATTTGTCATTAAAGTTACTTTTGCCGCCTCAATGTTTGGTGTGCTAATATCGTGTAAAGAGACTGTTGATCCATATCCATTTATTTTGGAATTCAACAATGATGATGTTAAGATGGAAAGAATAGCCAACTATTCTTATGAGATAGCTTCCGAAGGAGGGCTACTTTCCATCCACGGATCAGTAGATTTCAATATAACATCAGTTATTATTGATGAGCAAAAATACGGATACGATAACACTATTCCAAAATACGGTTTTGTCTCTGTAGTATCATCTGATACACGAAATATGACCATAATATTTGATTCCAACATAACCGATAAACTTAGAAATGCGACAATAGAGCTTCATCCCAAATGGGATAAGGATGTAAGCTTAAAGTTCTATCAGTTTGGATCAGCACATGAATAGCTGAACGGCTACACCGCCATTCCCCGACGGGGAGACATGTCCGGAGGTGGACTATGGATCAGATTAAAAACGACAACATGAATGCAAATATGGAATTGAGTTTTAGTGAAAAAAGCAAAGATTACGGAATGATAGGAGTATTCCTTTTCATATTGTTCAATAATATAATATCCAAATTTTTTGACGTGCAAGAATCGACTTGGTTTATGATTTGCAGTGTAATAACTAATTTAGGATTATTATATACATTGATTTCATTAATTGGATATTACTATCAGAACTATTCACTGAAGGAGATATTTAAACATCCGATGGACGCAATCTTGGCAATCTCTATTTGCCTGTATTTTATTGTGTTGCAGATAGTTCCCATATTTGTTTACGAAATGATTCCGTTCATACACCTAACGTTCTGAATTTGACAAATTAGATGGCAGCACTCAATGAAATGGGGACGCGCTGATGCATTACAGATACAATACGGTAATTAACAATAAATGTAACGTTGATTTTTTTATATATTATCGGAAATAATGCATATATTTGTAAATTGTCGATTATAACATTGAATCAGGTATGAAATGCGCATTATTTCTTAAATTGTTGACCATACTGTCGGTCTGCTGTATGGCTTCCTGCGGCGATGAACCTGACGGTGGTGGAAAGCCGTTGCGGTGGACTGTGATGGAGACGGGACAGAGGTGGAAGTCATCGCTTGCGCTCCGGATAGATCCGGCCGGAGATACAGTGACACAACTGTGCGATAGGGATTTCGACATCAATCAGATTATGGTTACCATAGACGATGAAAATATATTCTATGATGGAATTGTCTATGAGCTTGAATGTCCCGGATTTTTCAGAATTGCCAAACATGAAAAAATATTGGTGCTGAATTTTGAGGTCAATCCAACGTCCGAATCCAGAGCGGTGAGGATTCTTGTCCATGATGGTAATGTGTATGCCAAAATGACGTTTACGCAACCTCCGACCGGCGGAGCTACGGATAGCAATGAATAGTTCCCTATGTTGGAAAAATATGACTCTAACATATTATACTTTGATAGTAAATAGTAGTCGTATAAGTGCGGCTACTCTGTAGCCGTTGCTTTTGGGTGGATGTACCTGTACCCCAAGCCGCGCGCGGCTCTGCCGTGCTTGCTTGGGGCTACCATTGTGTCGTGGCTCCGCCACGATGGCCTACGGCATGGCTATATATACCGAGTCCCGGCACATGTCGCACACAGGCTCCATGTACCGGTTACTCCGAGAACAATTAGGGCTGAAATATAAATTGTAATATTCAATCATTTCGATGCGCTAAAACAATTATTTTTCGTAACTTGCGGTCGGTATATTTGAGTTGCTACGGCTACACCGCCATTCCCCTACAGGGAGACATACCAGGGCGTCGGCTATGGATCTGATTAAAAACAACAACATAATTGCAAATATGAGATTGTGCTTTACTAAAAAGAACATGGATGCGAGTTGGATAATCAATTATATCATTATCCTGACATTAAATATCGTCTTTGACATAAAGGGCATACCAACTGCCGAATGGCCGGTGTTCTGGTGTATCATTCTGAATACCTCTATGCTCTATTGCCTCATTTCAATTATCGGGTATTATTGGCAAAACCACCTCTTCAAAACGATTTTCAAACATCCTTTCGACCTGCTGTTGTTAGTCGTGCTTACAGCCTACTTCGTAGTCGACCAAATAATATCATTGTTTGTCAACGGTAAGATTCCGTTCATACACTTGACGTTCTGAAACGTATAATTCCTAAGGCCGTTTTCGCAATATGAGGGTCGAAAACGGGCATTGAAGACGAGTGTTTGTTAAATAAAGTTAACCAAATGCATTTTTTAGGTTGCAAAACTATGTTTTATAACATAAAAACCGCTACCTTTGCAACGTGTTTTTCATGGTATTAGATTTAAGGTTAAGAAGATTATTCGTCGTGACGACGAGTAATTTTTTTTTGCACCTACCGAACCGGCCAGCTTATTAACAATTAGACGGTCTTTTTTGAGTTATCTTAATTGATTTCCACTATATTTGCGGCAACCAAACCATGGTCAAGATATGTTTTATTCATACAGCCCAAATTAAATCCTCGATATGAAAAAGAAGTTAGTAATATCCACCGGTGCAGGAATGAGTGCCGAAAGCGGCATAAAGACCTTCCGCGACAGCGGAGGTTTATGGGAGGAATATCCCGTGATGGAAGTGGCGAGCGCCTACGGCTTCAAAAAGAATCCGGCTCTGATACACGAATTCTACAACAAACGCCGGCGCGAACTGATGGCCGCCGAGCCAAACGCCGGACATAAGGCCCTCGTGGAACTCGAAAAGCAGTATGACACCTACATAATCACCCAAAACGTAGACGACCTGCACGAACGCGCGGGCAGCACCAATGTGCTCCACCTGCACGGCGAACTGATGAAGGTACGCGCCATCGACGACGACACGAAAGTGTACAGGCTTCAACCCGAATCGCCCGATACTACACCCGACACCATAATCGACGGACACCATGTGAGGCCGCACATAGTATTTTTCCAAGAGGCCGTGCCCAATATAGAACCGGCAATCGAGCTGGTCGAACACGCCGACATATTCGTAGTCATCGGCACATCGCTCAACGTCTATCCCGCCGCCGGCCTGTTGAACTATGTAAGAGCCGGAGTTCCTGTCTATTACATCGACCCCAACCCCGCATCCGTGCCTCCAGGCGTGGTGGTGATCAAAGAGCCGGCATCAGTCGGTGTCAAAGTCCTGACCGAACTGATCTGCCCATAGCAGTACGCCGACAAACCGAAAAAATTTACAATTGTAAATTAACATTGACCGGAATACCGCAAGGAGTATTCCGGTCAATTCATTATCAAACCGGATGACAGTCTGTTACACCGCAATTTCCATAAAGGCCGTCGCCGGCAGGATCCATATAGACAAAAATATTAGTCCGACCGAGAAAAAAGATAAAATTTCAGTATGTAAATTATGAGAAAATTAGCTAACTTTACGACCTAAATATACCTAATTCAACGGAGCTTACAATGCAAGATATATACCACATACCCGCCCTGCTCGAACCTACCCTCAAAGGCCTTGACATTCAAGCCAATGGGACTTATGTCGACGTGACATTCGGAGGCGGGGGACATTCACGCGCCATCATGTCCATGCTCGGACCCGAAGGGCGCCTGTACAGCTTCGACCAGGACATCGACGCCCGGAGAAATGCCATCGACGACGAAAGATTTACATTTGTATACAGCAATTTCCGCTTTATAAAGAATTTCATGCGCTATTACGGCGTCGACAGCGTCGACGGAATACTCGGCGACTTAGGCGTATCGTTTCACCACTTCGACGATCCCGAACGAGGCTTCTCATTCCGCTGGGACGGTCCGCTCGACATGCGCATGAACCGTCGGGCCACACGCTCCGCGGCCTGGTACATAGAGAACTATTCCGAAGCTGAACTAACAAAAATATTTTCACTATACGGTGAGCTGAAAAATGCCCGCAAAATAGCCTCGGCCATCGTAAAGGCACGCCAGTCAGAACCCGTGGCCACTGTCGAACAGCTGCTCGCCATAGTCAATCCCTACATAGACCGGCGCAAGGAGAAGAAGGAGCTGGCACAAGTGTTTCAAGCACTCAGAATAGAGGTCAACGGCGAAATCGACGCTCTGAGCGACTTTCTTCGCCAATCGCTTGACATACTCCGTCCCGGAGGCCGGCTGGCCATAATCACCTACCACTCGCTTGAGGACCGTCTGGTCAAGAACTTCATGCGCAGCGGCAATCTCGACGGAGAGGTCCGTCAGGACTTCTTCGGCCGCAATCTGTCGCCATTCCGCCTACTGACGAGCAAGCCGATAGTGCCTACCGAGGAAGATGTCGAACGCAATCCCCGCTCACGTAGCGCAAAGCTGCGCATCGCCGAAAAGCTTCCGCCACTCCCGGCAGAAGGAGCGAAATAGACCAATCAGCAACACCCCAACAACCATCATCACAAAAACAATGTCAGCAGTCTATACTAAAGCAAAAAAGAAAAAAAAGGACAACATAATCCTCCGCGCACTGAACGGAAGACTGCTCTCCATCGACTTTTTCAGAAACCACTGGCTGTCGGTGCTGCTCGCCGTGGCCATGGTGATGATATACATCACCAACCGCTACCAGTGCCTCACACGCATGGAACAGATACGCGCACTCGAACAGGAGCTGGAGATCGTCGAGACCGAACGCATACGCGTAAAGAGCGCATACATGAGCCGCATCCGTGAATCGTCGATGCAGGAGATGGTCGACACCATGCGACTGAACCTGCGCGTACAGGACCAACCCCCTTACAGACTGTCAAAGAAGTAATAAGCACACAAGACTATGAAGAAAGAAAATAGAAGCCGAATCCTGCTACGATACTCAGTGGTCATAGGACTGATGTTCGCTTTCGCGGGCTGGGTGACCTACAAAGCCCTTGACAACAGCGTGCTGTCAGCCAACAAATGGAATGAAAAAGCCATGTCGGAGCTGTCGAAAGTAGTCGTCGTAAAACCTGAACGCGGCAACATACTGTCGAACAACGGACAGATTCTGGCCACCAACCTATGCTACTACAACATACGCATCGACTTCCGGTGCGAGCGATTCCTCGAAGGACGCTACCTGCTCGCAGTCGACAGCATAGCCGACAGTCTGGCAATGCACTTCCCCATACGCGATGCCAAAGGGTGGAAAAAGCGACTTATGGAGCCTATGAAGCTGGAAAAAAAGAAACGCCCCAGAAGCTTCAAACTGCTGGGCAATCTTTCATACGAGCAATATCAGCTTCTTAAGACTTTTCCCTTCTTCAAAATCAAGAATCCAAACAAAAACGGACTTATAAAGGAGGCCATCATGCGCCGTGTCAATCCATACGGAGCCATGGCCAGACGAAGCATCGGAGGAGTAGGCATAGACTCGGTGACAGGTGAGATCCACGGCATCTCCGGGCTCGAACGAGCACTCGACACCCTTCTCTATGGAAAGCCCGGCATAGCCAAGAAGGTACCGCTGACAAAGGACATCGTCAACTGGACCGACATACCTCCCATGCCCGGCTACAACATAAAGACCACAATAGACATCAAAATGCAGGACATTGTGGAAAACGAGCTGAACAACATACTCGTCGACTGCGATGCCGACTGGGGTGTGGCCGTCCTGATGGAGGTCAAGACAGGCAACATCAAAGCCATCTCAAATCTTGAAAAAAGTCCGAACAGCAACGAGTACATCGAGGGAATGAACCGCGCCGTGCTCGGCTATGAGCCTGGCTCAGTGGTAAAGACCCTGTCAATGATGATAGCCCTCGACGACGGAATAGTCAAAGATGTCGAACAGATCATTCCCACCGGCAGGGCATTTCCATACGCCGGCGGACGGCCCATCACCGACTCCCACTCCACCGTGGCAATGCCCGTCCGCGAGGTCATCGAGCGCTCGTCCAACATCGGTATGGCTAAAATCATCACGTCAAAATACGGAGAAAACCCCGGAGCTTTCTATTCACGACTGAAGAATCTCGGATTTCTCGACCCGATGAACACCGGTATAGCAGGCGAACGCCCTCCCCGCATAGACAGCGTGCCGAGCAACAGAGGCGGCCGTATAGCACTGTCAAGAATGTGCTACGGATACACCACAGAGATTCCACCCATCTACACACTGTCGATATACAATGCCATAGCAAACGACGGAGTCTACGTGCGCCCGCGACTGGTAGAACAGCTGCTGTCGGAGACCGTCGACTCAGTTTTGCCGATAAGCTACATGGGCAACGGAAGGGCATGTACTCCCAAAACTGCTGAACTGATGCGAATGATGCTGACAAACGTGGTGTGGGGCGACCACGGCACCGGAAAAATGCTGCGCAACGATAAAGTGCGCATAGCCGGAAAGACAGGCACATGCTACATGATCGAGAACGGAGCCTACAACACGGGTAAAAAACGCCTGGCATTCTGCGGATTTTTCCCCGCAGAGAATCCTCTCTACTCATGCGTGGTGCTGACATGCCGTCCGCGCCAGAACAGATTCGGGGCCGCCAGCACCAGCGGCACGGTGCTGAAAAACATAGCCCTTAAAATGTATTCACGCGGAATGCTCGACAATAATTCCGATTATCACACCGACGCTCCCGACAAAGTGACTCCCCCCACGATGTATGCCTCATCTGACAATAAGATCAACCGTCTGCGCACCGACTACAGCATAGACCGCGTAAAGCACTATGTCAACCACCACAAGGCATCAGACGGTCATGTACCCTCAGTCATAGGCTATAATCTGCGCGACGCCATCAACAAACTGGAGAACATGGGCATCGACGTGACCTTTTCAGGGTCCGGCTACGTAGTGGCCCAGTCGCTGCAGGCCGGTACACGCGCATCAAAAGCCACAAAAATACATCTCACTCTAAAACAATAACATAACAACATAAGAGGAACAATTTATGAAATCCCTTTCCCAACTGCTTTCAGCAATACCTGTTCTCGAAATAATAGGTTCGACCAACAAGATAATCACAAAGCTTGTCAGCGACTCGCGCAAGGTGTCGACAGGCTCAATGTTCGTAGCCGTAAGAGGCACCCAAGTAGACGGCCACAGCTTCATCCCTGTGCTTCAGTACAGCGGAGTGGCAGCTATCGTATGCGAAGAATTTCCCGAATTTCTTGAATCGTCAATAACATACATAAAAGTATCAAATTCGGCTGTAGCCCTCGGATTCCTGGCATCGGAATGGTATGACAATCCATCGCGCAAACTTAAGCTCGTAGGCGTCACCGGCACCAACGGCAAGACCACCACGGCGACCCTCATATATGAGATGGCACGCCTGATGGGATATAAGGCCGGTCTGCTCTCCACCGTGTGCAATTACGTGGACGATGAAGCCGTGCCCACCAATCAGACCACACCTGATCCGCTGACACTCAACGAACTGCTTCACCGCATGGTAGAGAAAGGATGCCGCTACGCATCGATGGAGGTCAGCTCACACGCCGCCCACCAGCACCGCATAGCCGGACTTCACTTCACCGGTGCGCTCTTCTCCAACCTGACACGCGACCACCTCGACTATCATAAGACGGTCGAGGCATACCTGGCGGCCAAAAAATCGTTCTTTGACGGACTTCCATCGGCAGCCTTCGCGCTCACAAACATCGACGACAAGAACGGCATGGTAATGCTGCAGAACACCGATGCCAAAAAGTACACCTATTCGCTCCGCACCCAGGCCGACTTCATGGGACGCATGGTCGAGAGCCGTTTGGACGGAACGTCGATGACATTCAACGGACGCGAGGTGGAAGTGCTCTTCACCGGACGTTTCAACGCCTACAATCTGACCGCCGTCTATGGAGCATCGATCCTGCTGGGCTGGCCCACCGAACAGGTGCTGATCAATATGAGCCGGCTTGTACCGGTGGCAGGACGTTTCCAGGCTTTCCATTCGCCCAAGGGCTATACGGCCATTGTCGACTACGCCCACACACCTGACGCCGTAGTCAACGTGCTTCAGGCCATCAGGGAAGTGATCGGCAACCGCGGATCCATCATCACCGTGGTCGGTGCCGGCGGCAACCGCGACAAAGGCAAGCGCCCTATCATGGCCAAAGAAGCCTCGCTCAGGAGCGACAGGCTCATACTAACGTCGGACAATCCACGCGATGAAGATCCGGCTCTTATACTGCATGACATGGAAGAGGGTCTGGACATCGAAGGACGCAAAAAGACCCTCAGCATAGTAGACCGACGCGAGGCCATACGCACAGCCGCGGCTCTCGCCCAGCCGGGCGATGTAATCCTTATAGCAGGAAAGGGCCATGAGGATTATCAGGAGGTCCATGGAGTGAAGCATCATTTCGACGACCGCGAAGTAGTGAAAGAAGTATTTGCAGAAGCATAGACTTTAATCAACGTAAAAATAACCACATTGAGCCAAACTCATGTTCTACTATCTATTTAAGCTGTTAGGCGACGCATCAATCCCCGGGGCCAGACTGATGGACTACATCACTTTCCGCTCCGGAGCCGCTTTCGTATTGTCGCTCATCGTCGCCATATTCATAGGACGCAGAATCATCGACCGCCTGCAGCTCGGACAGGTCGGTGAGATAATACGCGACCTCGGACTCGAAGGTCAGATGAAAAAGACCGGAACACCTACCATGGGGGGAATCATAATCATAATATCCATACTGATCCCATGCTTGCTCATAGGCAATCTGTCGAACGTGTACATGCTACTTATGATAGTGGCTACCCTATGGCTCGGCACTTTGGGATTTCTTGACGACTACATCAAGGTGCACCGCCACGACAAAGACGGACTTAAGGGTAAGTTTAAGGTAATCGGTCAGGTGGGTCTCGGTCTTATTGTAGGATTGACCATGCTTTTAAGTCCGGCCATAACCACGCGTCAGAACATAGAAGTGGCCGCACCTGAAGGCGACGAGGTGACCATCATATACCAGACCGAGGACACCAAATCGGCCACAACCACAATCCCGTTTGTCAAAAACCACAATTTCGACTACAGTTCACTGTCGAAATGGATGGGAAAATACGCATCCACCGGCGGATGGATCATATTCATCCTTGTAGTGATATTTCTGGTGACGGCCACGTCCAACGGTGCCAATCTGACCGACGGTCTTGACGGCCTCGCCACAGGAACTTCGGCTATAATAGGCGCGGCTCTGGCCGTAATGGCGTATCTCGGAGGAAATATAATCTACTCCTCGTACCTCAACATCATGTACATACCGGGGTCAGAAGAACTTGTGGTCTACATGTCGGCGTTCATAGGGGCGCTTGTCGGATTCCTGTGGTACAATGCCTACCCCGCACAGGTGTTCATGGGCGACACCGGAAGTCTGACCATAGGCGGCATAATAGCCGTATTCGCCATACTTATACGCAAGGAACTGCTGTTGCCGATCCTATGCGCCATCTTCTATATCGAGGACCTTTCGGTCATCATACAGGTGGCATATTTCAAGATAACCAAACGCCGGTACGGAGCCGGCCGACGCATATTTAAGATGACCCCTCTCCACCACCACTATCAGAAGCCGGCAGGCACTATGGAAGCGCTCATACAGCGCCCGTATGCGGCCATTCCGGAATCCAAGATTGTAGTAAGATTCTGGATCGTAGGGCTAATTCTCGCAGTGGTGACTTTCGTCACTCTTAAAATCAGATAAAAAGAATACCTTATTATGGATAAAAAAAGAATAGTAATACTCGGTGGAGGTGAAAGCGGCGTAGGCGCCGCCATACTTGCCAAAGACAAAGGCATGGACGTATATCTATCTGACTTCGGAACTATACCGCAGAAATATATCGATGTGCTTGAATCCGAACATATACCCTATGAACAAGGTGGCCACACGGAAGATCTGATTCTGAACGCCGACGAAGTGATAAAAAGCCCGGGGATAGCCCCGACGGCTCCCATAATGGTCAAAGTGGCCCAAAAAGGGATTCCTGTAATATCGGAAATAGAATTTGCCGGCCGATACACAAAAGCCAAGATGGTGTGCATCACCGGAAGCAACGGCAAGACCACCACTACCCTGCTCACTTACCATATACTTAAAAATGCAGGCATCGACGTAGGGCTGGCCGGAAATGTAGGTAAAAGTCTGGCACTTCAGGTGGCACGCGACCCGCATGACGTGTTCGTCATCGAACTCAGCAGTTTTCAGCTCGAAAACATGTATGACTTCAAGGCCAATATAGCCGTCATGCTCAACATCACCCCCGACCACATGGACCGCTACGAATATAAGATGCAGAACTACGTCAACGCCAAATTCCGCATCATACGCAACCAGACCACCGAAGATGCATTCATATTCTGGCAGGACGATCCTGTGATTCAGGAACAGCTCCGCAGAATCAGGACCGAGGCCCGTCTGTATCCATTCAGCGACCACATGGAAGCAAACGCCGACGCATACGTGGACATGAACGACCAATTGGTGTTCAACACCCCCCATACGTCGCTGACACTGCCACGTAAGGACCTGTCGCTCCACGGACTGCACAATCTCTACAACTCCATGGCCGCCGGACTGTCGGCATGCCTGCTCGACATAAAGAAAGAAGACATCCGCAAGGCCCTTGAAAATTTCGAAGGGGTGGAACACCGCCTCGAACCTGTGGACACCATCGACGGCGTACGCTACATCAACGACTCCAAGGCTACCAATGTAAACTCATGCTGGTATGCCCTAGAAAGCATGCCTGAAAGCGGCATTGTGCTTATTCTCGGAGGTAAGGATAAAGGCAACGACTATACTGAAATCGAACAGCTCGTCAGACAGAAAGTAAAGGCTATCGTATGTATGGGCAAGGACAATGCCAAACTCCTCGACTTTTTCTCCGGCAAAGTGCCGGCCATCTACGACACCCACTCGATCGAAGAGGCTGTCGAGACATGCCATAGAGTCTCTACCGCAGGCGACACCGTATTGTTGTCGCCGTGCTGCGCCAGCTTCGATCTGTTCAAAAGCTACGAAGACCGCGGCGAACAATTCAAAAACACAGTGAGGAAACTAAAAAAGTAAACCTTTATGTCAATGAATGAAGCAACTGCCACCCTAAACGGAGGCACGATAGCCATGGACAATCCACTGACCGAGGCCAAGGCCACAGTCAGACGCCACGGCGACAGATCCATATGGGGCATATTCATAGCGCTTTGCCTCATATCCATCATAGAATTATACAGCGCATCAAGCCGCGAAGTGGCGTCGGCCGGCATCTACGGTCCCATATTGAGACACATGGCCATGCTGGCGGCCGGTGTAGGCATAGTCTGGTCGCTTGAAAAGATCCACTACAAGAGGTTCTTCGGCTTAGCCTACATATTCTCGTTCATCAGCTTCGTGATGATGATATACGTGATGTTTTTCGGCGACATAATCAACGGAGCACGCCGAAGCTTCACCATGTGCGGCGTGTCGATCCAGCCGTCTGAGTTTCTAAAAATATCAGCGGTATTTCTCATAGCACGCGTGATGACGTACTCCCAAAAGACCAAAATAAGAGGTGTAGAGAACCGTGGATTGATCATATCGGCGCTGGTGGTGCTTCTGTTCGGTGCCATACTCTATCCGCAAGGACTCACCAACACCATACTGCTGATGGGAATATCGGCGGCTATGATGCTAATCGGCGGAACTGAGATAAAAAAATGGATATGCGTGCTGCTTATCTACGCATGTCTGGGAGCCGGAGCGCATTTCGGAAAGAAATTATATAAGTCGCAAATAGCCGGCACCAATACAGAACAGGTCATCGACCGCACCGATCTTAGAAATGACCGAATGAAAGCCTACAATCCGTTCAGGCCTAAATACAACGACGAGATCAACGCCCAGAACCGTCAGGAAATGTACTCATACATGGCACAGGCCAACGGCGGCCTCATAGGGGTGTTTCCCGGTAATTCGCGTGAGACGGCACGCCTGCCGCTTGCATTCTCCGACTATATATACGCCATCATCATCGAAGACCTCGGCTTTATAGGCGGATTCCTGCTTATGTCGCTATATCTGTGCCTGCTGATACGTGCGTTGCAGATAGCGCGTAAGTGCCACAGGGCATTCCCAGTGCTGTTAGTCATGGGAATGGCTATAATGGTGGTGCTCCAGGCCTTGTTCCACATGGCCATCACCACAGGTGCTTTCCCTGTGTCAGGGCAACCGTTGCCTCTGATATCCAAAGGAGGAACTTCAATATTGATAACGTCAATAGCGTTTGGAGCCATGCTGAGCGTCAGCCGCTCAGCCGTACAGAACGGAACACGTCAGGAGGTAAAAGAAGAACTTAAAGAACTTCCTGAAGAACTCAGGGCCGACAATCCCGTACAACTTTGAAACAGATAGAGGAATGGAACAAAAACACTACAATATACTCATAAGCGGCGGAGGCACGGGAGGCCATATTTTCCCGGCACTCTCCATAGCCAACGCCCTGCGCCGGCGCGACCCTAAGGCCAACATACTTTTTGTCGGAGCCGAAGGACGTATGGAGATGGACAGAGTCCCCGCAGCCGGCTACGAGATAAAAGGCTTACCCGTATGCGGATTTAACCGTAAAAATCTGTTCAGCAACATAAAAGTGCTCTTTAAACTGTGGAAGAGCATGCGACTGGCCAAAAAGATACTACGTGAATTCAGACCGGACATAGCCATAGGCGTCGGTGGATATGCAAGCGGTCCGATGCTCAAGGAAGCGCAGAAACATGGCATCCCTACCCTGATTCAGGAACAGAACTCATACGCCGGCGTGACCAACAAGCTTCTGGCTAAAAAAGCCGACGCCATATGCGTGGCTTACAACGATATGGAGCGTTTCTTCCCGGCAGACAAGATTATACTCACAGGAAATCCCGTAAGAGCCGACATTCTTGAATCCACAGTAAGCAAAGACGACGCCCGCAAGGAACTCGGACTTCCATCCGGCAAAAAAATCATTCTCGTAGTGGGTGGAAGCCTCGGAGCACGCACGATCAACGAGAGTATAGCCACGGCATTCGACGACATTGAAAAGGCCGAAGGATTCGTACTTTGGCAGACCGGTAAATTATATGCCGAGGAATCTCTTCGAATAGCGGAAAAGCATCCTGACGCAGTAAAAGCGATGCCTTTCATCTCGCGTATGGATCTGGCATACCGCGCCGCCGACATCGTGGTCTCACGAGCAGGAGCAGGTACTATCTCAGAGCTCCAGCTGTTAGGAAAACCGTCGATATTGATCCCATCTCCAAACGTAGCCGAGGACCATCAGAGAAAGAATGCCGAAGCCCTCGCCAAACGCGATGCCGCAGTGATGATACTTGATGCCGACGCACGTGGATCGCTCTCAAAAGAGCTTACCGCATTGATGGCCGACGAAGAAAAGTGCCGCGCTTTGTCGGAAAATGCATCTGCCATGGCACTGCGCTCCTCCGACAAAAAGATAACGGATAAGATCTATCAAATTCTACAGAAAAATGCCTAAGAATAAGATATATTTCGCAGGAGCTGGCGGTATAGGAATGGCCGCGCTCGAACGCTACTACCTTATGCAGGATGGCTTTAAGGTGGCGGGATATGACCGCACACCGACAGCCCTTACCGATGCACTTATAAAGGAAGGTGTGGATATGACATTCGACGATTCCGCCGACGCCATTCCCGAAGAATTCAAAGACTGTCCGGAAGAAGTGCTGGTAGTTTACACTCCCGCCCTACCCGATTCCCATCCACAGCTGAAATATTTCCGCGACAACGGCTATGAAATGGTGAAGCGCGCCGCCGCGCTCGGCCATATATCACGCAACTCAAAAAGCCTCTGTTTTGCCGGCACTCACGGAAAGACCACCACATCATCCATGGCGGCACATATACTTCACTCGTCGACCGTAGGATGCAATGCTTTTCTTGGCGGCGTATTGCGCAATTACGGGACTAACTTCCTGCTTGCACCCGACTCGCCGTTTACCGTAGTGGAGGCCGACGAATATGATCGGTCGTTCCACCATCTCACCCCCTACATAGCCGTAATAACCGCCACAGATCCTGACCACCTGGACATCTACGGCACCGAAGAAGCATATCTGGAAGGATTCGCACACTTCACGGAACTTATCGTGCCGGGAGGAAAACTCATAATCCACGAAGGTCTTAAGCTTAAGCCACGTCCCGGAAAAGATGTGGAGGTCTACACCTATTCGCGCGACCACGGCGACTTTCATGCCGAAAATATACGCCGCAACGACGGACACATCACATTTGACCTTGTGATGCCCGACGGTATGATAAAAGACATCGAATTAGGCGTACCGGTAGAGATCAACATCGAGAACGCCATAGCGGCCATAGCGGCATGCCATCTTACCGGAGAAATGGATCCGGAATCCATGCGCCATGCCATGAAGACATTCATGGGACCCAAAAGGCGCTTTGAATTCTGGTTGAAAGAGGAATCGCCCGTCAGAGCCATAATCGACGACTATGCCCATCATCCCGACGAACTGAAAGCTTCGATAATGTCGGTAAAATCCCTATATCCCGGACGAAAACTGACAGTGGCCTTCCAACCGCATCTTTACTCCCGGACCCGCGACTTCGCCCCCGAATTTGCCGAAGCACTGTCAATGGCCGACTCTGTAATACTGCTTGACATATATCCCGCACGCGAGGAACCGATACCCGAAGTCACCTCGAAAATCATTTTCGACAGAATAAACTGTGCCGATAAAACCATGATTGTTAAGCAGAATTTGATAGAAACAATAAAAAATAGTAACTTTGAAATCTTATTGACTGCAGGAGCGGGAGATATCTGCGATTATCTTCCCGAAATAGTTAAGAATGCCGCAAATCCGAATAGATGAAAAGAGCTATTAGAATCATCGTGTCATTGGTGTTGTTGGCCTATATCGTCGTAGCCGTCTCATGGTCGCGAAATATGGCTTACAACAGGCTTTGCGGTGGCATAAGAATTGAAGTGTCCGATCCCGACAACTCGCGGTTCGTCACCTCGAAGGAGGTAGCCAACGAAATAAAACCTTTCACCCGCACCAGCGGCCGTGTACATCTGCACGAGATAAACACCGACAGCATAGAGAAGGCACTCAACGGAATCGACAAAATCGAGCATGCCACATGCAAAGTGCTAACCGACGGATATGTCCAGATAGAAGTCACGCCGATGCGTCCGGTAGCCAGAGTGTTCGACCACGGCGATTCATACTATCTCAACAAAGACGGAAAGAAAATATCGGCAAACGCACGCTACCATGTGGACTGCCCGGTAATCTCCGGCAACTTCAACGAGACATTCACACCGCAGCTTCTTCTGCCTGTAGTGTACCACATCGAGGCCGATTCAGCTCTGACATCGCTTGTCACCCACATAAAGGCCGACGGCCCGAACAGTGTGATTCTGGTGCCGCTCATACATGGACACGTCATAAATATAGGCGACGTGGACAACCTTAATGACAAGTTCTACAGGCTGAAACGTGCATACAAAGAAATTTTACCTGTAAAAGGCTGGAACTTTTACGACACCATTTCTGTTAAATGGAATGGACAGATAGTGGCGACACGTCGTGTCAAAAAGCTTAACGAAGTCATAAGTGCTGTAGATTTTGAAGCCGAACAGGAGATTCCGGACATCGGCACAATGATGGTAGGCGACAGTGTAAAAACCCCTGATTAATTAATTTTAAGAACAATAACAATCATATATATTCCTTACGGTCATGGAACATAAGTATATAGTCGGTATAGAGATAGGAAGCTCCCATATAAGGGCCGCCGCCGGTGCAGTGGACGAAAACGGCGACCTGACGATACTTGCCGTCGAAGACGAATACGCAGTCGACGCGGTTCGCTACGGCTGGATACAGAATGTCGAAGAGGTGAGCAGCCGCATCAACAAGCTCATCAGGAAGCTCGAAAACTACCAGACCATATCGCCCCGCAAGATTAAATCGGTCTATGTGTCGCTCGGAGGACGTTCCATGATGGCCACTTCGCGTCAGATAGTGCGCCAATTCGAAGACGAAGTCGAGATCACCTCGCGGATTATCGAGCAGATAAAGGGCGAAGCCAGAAACTCAGGCCTTTCCGAACGGGAAGTGATCGAGATAATGCCGCGTGAATTTATGATCAACAACATGGAGAATCCGAATCCCATAGGATCATTCGGCAAAAACATACGCGCCGACATAAATCTCATAACGTGCAAGCCCGTCATACACCGCAACATCAACCGCACAATCACCGACCGCCAGGCAATAGACATAAAGGGAATATTCGTGCGTCAGACCGCAATAGCCGACCTGGTGCTCACAGCCGACGAAAAAAAACTCGGATGTATGCTCGTCGACTTCGGAGCAGAGACGACCGGAGTGTCGATCTACAAAAACGGTTCGTTGCAATATTTCGTCACACTGCCCTTAGGCTCCCGTAACATAACCCGCGACATTATGAGCCTCAACTACACGGAAGAACGTGCCGAAGAATTGAAGCGGATCATAGGCGACGCCAAGAACATAGAGCCTAATATCCATAAAAATGAATTCGACGGAGACCCCGTGGAGGTAAACAACTATGTGCGTGCACGTGCCGGAGAGATAGTGGCCAACATACTTGAACAAGCGAAATATGCCGGCTACACCAATCTTCAGGACCTGCCGGGAGGAATAGTCATCGTAGGTGGCGGAGCACGTCTGAAAGGATTTACAGAGCTGCTCATTCAACAGTCTAACGTATCGCAACAAAACAATGTCAAAATACGTCTCGGCGGAATCCCGTCAAACATCCGCATATCCGACACCCGACTGTCAAGCATCGACATGCTCGATGTCATATCACTGCTCTACAAAGCATCAAAAAACAATCCGCAGGAGTGCATGGAGACCATCGTGGCCAATGTACAGCCCGACAACAGCGCCGATGAAGAGGACGACGGACCCGGTCCGCAGCCTGTCAAAAAGCCCAAGGTCAAAGGGCCGTCGATATGGGGCAAGCTGCGAGATAAGGCTTTAGGCACGGCAAGAGGCATCTTCGACGAACCTGACGACGAAGACGACAATTAATCAATACAGTTCCTAACAACAAAATATCTACCATCGTATATGGACGAACATATTCCCAATGCCCAGGATGCGGGCTTCAACCTCGACAACTCCGAAGAGGTCATAATCAAAGCATTAGGCGTAGGCGGAGGTGGGTGCAATGCCGTACAGCGAATGTATGAGCAGTGCATCAAGAACGTCTCTTTTGCTGTTTTGAACACTGACCTTAAGGCTCTCCAGAAGTCGAAAGTACCCAATAAGATACAGATAGGCACCGGACTTGGGGCAGGCAACAAGCCTGAAGTGGCCCGACAATATGCCGAGGAAGCTGAAGAAAGAATACGCGAAATATTCGACGACCATACAAAGATGGTGTTCATCACCGCCGGTATGGGTGGCGGCACAGGCACAGGAGCCGCTCCGGTCGTGGCAAGAATAGCACGTGAAAAAGGTCTGCTCACCATAGGCATAGTCACCATACCGTTCCTGTTTGAGGGCGAGAAGAAAATCCTGAAAGCTCTGAAAGGTGCCGAGGAGATGAACAAATATGTCGATGCAATGCTGATAATCAACAATCAGCGCCTGTATGACATATATTCAGATCTGTCATGGACTAATGCATTCCAGAAAGCTGACGACACGCTTACCACAGCCGCAAGATCAATATCGGAACTTATCAATAGCGAGGATCCAGTCATAAACCTCGACTTTAACGATGTCGACACTACCCTGCGCAACGGCGGCGCGGCTATAATCTCCACCGGCTACGGCGAAGGCGAACAGCGTGTGACCAAAGCTATCGACGAAGCCCTGCGCTCCCCTCTGTTGAAAAACCGCGACATAATGTCGTCAAAAAACATTCTCTTCAACATCTATTTCAACCCCGACGCGGAGGAAGACTTCAAGATGGAGGAGACCGAGGAACTCACATCGTTCATCAGCGGCATAGATTCAGATGTCGACGTGATCTGGGGTATGGCAAAAGATCCCACATTGGGCAACAAGATAAAGATCACCATTCTCGCTGCCGGATTCGATGTAAGCATCGATACGTTTAAATCGCACAATGAAGGATCAGGCGCAAAGAAACTGACTTTCGGATCCAACAAGAAAAAGGCTGAAGAGCCTGAACGTGGCAATATAGACCTCCTCGCCGAAGAATACGGCATGGAAGCAGTAAAGAAAATCAAGGAGAATCGCGCGAAGATAGGATACATAATCCTACAGCCTTCGCAGATGGACGACGACGCTTTTATCGACGCATTTGAAAAAAGCCCTACTTACAACCGTGAGAAAAAAGTAGCCGACGAAATTAAGGAGATAGGCAAGCAGTCCATGCCGAAGGACCCCTTATCATCCATGCATAATCGCACTCCGGGTGCTAATGGCAACGGAGGCACCATAATAAGCTTCTCTTAAGATATGAACAGCAAGTCCCGACCCACCATATATCTCATTCCCGTGCCGCTTTCCGACACGGGAACTGAACGTGTATTGCCCTCTTACAACCTGTCGGTGGTCAAAGGACTAAAATATTTCATTGTAGAGAATATAAGGTCAGCCCGACGCTTTCTAAAGGCATGCGACAGATCGATAGACATAGACAGCCTATCATTCAGCGAACTCAACGGACACACCGACCCTCAGAGCATACCGTCGCTCCTGAAGCCCGCCCACGAAGGCCATGACATAGGGATAATATCGGAAGCCGGATGTCCGGCCATCGCCGACCCGGGAGCTGATGTAGTGGCCGTGGCACAGACACACGGCTACGATGTTGTGCCCCTCGTAGGTCCATCAAGCATAATCATGGGACTAATGGGATCAGGATTCAACGGCCAAAGCTTTGCATTCAACGGCTATCTGCCCATCGACGGCGGACGACGCTCTGCAAAACTCCGCGAACTCGAGCGCAAAATCATGCACGACGACCAGACACAGATATTCATCGAGACACCCTACCGTAACAATAAGCTTATAGCCGAACTATGCAAGTCGCTGCCACGCCAGATGCGATTGTGCGTGGCTTCGGACATAACCGGTGAAAAGCAGTCCATACTGACACTCACCCTAAGTGAATGGTCGAAGAAAAAATATGATTACGACAAGATCCCTGCAATATTTTTATTGTATAAATGAAAGGAGAAATTATTGAATGTCCAAACGGAACAACAAGAGTATAAGCGGTAATTTTCCAGGTCTGTTCGATGATATAAACATGGGACTCGAAAGCGTCCCTCAGACAATACTGTCGGATATAGCACGGCACGTGGCAAAACAGCAGGAGAAGACTCCGTCACAAAGCCGCATACCTAACATGCCCAAGCAGGCAGTATCGGCAGAAATGCCTCTAGGACCAGTAGTGGTCCGCCCTGTCCCGAACCGCATCATGTTCATGTCGTTCGGAAGCGGAAGCAGCGGCAACTGCTCATACATAGGCGACAGCCAGTCCGGATTCCTGATAGATGCCGGAGTAGAACCTGACAAAGTGATCGACGGCCTTCGCTTACATGGCATATCCATGGACAAAATAAAAGGTATATGCATAACCCACGACCATGGCGACCACATGAAATACGTCTACCCTATAGTGCGTAAACACCGCCATATATCGCTCTACTGCACTCCAAGGGCCATGAACGGCATAATGCGCCGCCACAGCGTGTCGCGACGTCTGAAGGACTATCAGATCAACATATACAAGGAGATCCCATTTACCATCGACAACTTCACCATCACGGCTTTTGAAGTGATGCATGACGGCACGGACAATGCCGGCTTCTATATAGAACACGACGAGCGTGCGTTCACCGTAGCCACTGACCTCGGATGTATCTCCGAACGTGCCGACCACTATATGCGCCGAAGCGACTATCTGATGATCGAAAGCAATTATGACCTCAACATGCTCCGGTTCGGCCCATATCCGGAATACCTGAAGGCACGTATACGCAATGTCAACGGACACCTCGACAACAAAGTCACAGCCGAATATCTGGCAAAAATATATACCGACAGGCTAACCCACGTATTTCTATGTCACCTGAGCAAGGACAACAACACTCCGGAAGCGGCACTCCTCGAATCGCGATCAGCACTTGAATCCATCGGCCTCAAGGTAGGCTCCGGGTGTAACACGCCCGACGACAATGCCTCGCAGATACAGCTCGTGGCACTACCCCGCTTCGACTGCTCGCAACTATATTGCCTCCGACCAAAAATCAAATAATTCATTAACGGTTGCTCTATATAAAATTAAGGTGTTGCAGAACCCATATCGATAAGTTCTACAACACCATTATAAGATATTAATGAAGCCTTAACTGCTACTTTATATCAATCAGGGTTAGTTGCAACCGCCACAACCGTCGCCGCAACCGCAAGAGTCGCCACAGCCTTCTCCGCCGTCGCCTCCGTGGCAACCGCCACAACCGCAGCTTGCAGGATGCAGTTCTTCCTGGGTAGCCTCACGTACAGTCTTTATCGTACCTACGAAACGTATATCCTTACCTGCAAGAGGATGATTGAAGTCCATGATCACCTCATTGGCTGTCACGTCGATCACTTTACCGTTTATACGATAACCGTCCTGAGTTAGCATCGGCACATATTCACCGGCTTTAATACGGTCGGCATCAAACTTACCGTCAATCTCAAACATCTCCTTCTCAAGGTGAGCCACCTGTTCTGGATCGTGCATACCGAAACCATCTTCAGCCGAAACCTTAACATCAAACGTATCGCCGGCTTTAAGTCCTTCGACAGCTTGTTCAAGAGGTTTGATGACACCGCGCGTCACACCGAATATTATGCGTTCCGGATCCTCTAAATCCACCTGATGCACAAGTACATCGCCCGTAGGCTCCACTGCATAGAGATCATAAACGAGCTCTACATACTTTCCTGGTTCAATTTTTTCCATGATTATACTGTTTTTATTTAATTATTTACCAGCAATATAACGTCTTTTAGTAAGTAAAAGATTAATTATCAATGCTAAAACTTATTTATCCTATCACGTGGATGAAGAACGTGGCAACGGCCACATAAATCATAAGCCCCACAATGTCGTTGGATATCTGGATAAAGGGGCCGGTGGCAAGCGCCGGGTTAATCTTAAGCTTTTCGAGCGTCAGAGGTATCACTGTTCCAAGCACGGTGGCAAACATCACTACACAGAAGAGCGACACGGCCACAGAGAGCGTCACAATCAACTGGGACGGCATTACTATAAGATTATATATCAATATCACTCCCGACAGCACACTGGCATTCAGAAGGCCTATAAGGAACTCCTTGCCGAGTTGCCTGGCAAACTGCGACAGTTCAAGCGATCCATTGGCCAGACCCTGAACCACGATGGCCGATGCCTGCACGCCCACGTTTCCGCCAGTACCGCCTATGATCGGTATAAATAGAGCCAACGCCGTGACGGCATGCAGCTGGCTCTCGAATCCTCCCAAAATCAACGATGCCAGAATTCCAGAACCTATACCTATAAGAAGCCATGGTATACGCGCTTTTGTCTGGGCAAATATAGAGTCGTCGGCATCCACATCGGAGGAGATACCTGATGCCAGCTGATAGTCGCGTTCACTCTGTTCACGAGCCTCGTCCATGACGTCGTCGACAGTGATCTGACCTACAAGCCGTCCGATGGAGTCAACCACAGGCATGGCCACAAGGTCATACTTCTCAAAGTCGAGCGTAAGATCGTCGACAGGCGTATCGGTCTTTACCGACACAGGGTCGGTCTCCATCACATGCTTGATTTTAGACACCGAAGGGTGGGTGATCATCTTCTGCAGCGGAAACACACCTTTAAGCTTGTAGTCGTTGTCGACCACATAGACATAATATATCTCCTCTATATCCTCGGCTTGCTTACGCATCTCCTGAATGCACTGCGGCATGCTCCAATTCTCATTCACCACTATCATCTCGGTGCCCATCAGACCACCGGCAGTGTCTTCGTCGTAGCGCAGCAGGTCAAGAATGTCGCCGGCCTGTTCCACATCGTCTATATGTGCGAGAATTTCGTCGCGGTCCTCTTCATCGAGCTCCTGTATGATGTCTACTGCGTCGTCGGTGTCAAGATGGTCGATGACCTGCTTGGCAATGTCCTCCGTAGACATCGCGCTAAGAAGTTTATGACGGTCATCCTCGTCAAGTTCCATAAGGACGTCGGCTGCAGTCTCGTCGTCAAGAAGCTTATACAGGAATTCGGCCTCTTCAAGGTCAAGATCCTGATATAGCTCGGCTATATCTGCCGGATGCAGATCGGACAGCTCCTTTTTAGCCGCATCCACATCGTGGCGCAGTATTATATCTTTAATATGGTTAAGAAAGTCTGTTCTGTTATCTTTCATCGGACACAAGGTTTATCGGTTGCGCAGTTCGCTGACTATGTTGGTAAGATTCACAAATTCTTCCACGCCCAGCCGCTCCGGACGTTCTCCCCATACCGGCAAATCGGGCAGGGGAATGCCTGGAGGCAAAAGGCCGCGGATAGAATTACGTATAGTCTTACGTCTTTGTCCGAAAGTAGTCTTGATGATGTTTTTAAACAGTTTTTCGTCACATCCGAGGTCGGTCACTCCGTTACGTGTCATCCTTATCACGCCCGACTTTACTTTAGGAGGCGGATTGAATACATTTTCATTTACCGTAAACAGATACTCGATATCATACCAGGCTTGCAGGAGCACACTGAGTATGCCGTAGACTTTCGAACCCGGATCTGCCGCCAGACGTTCGGCCACCTCTTTCTGCAGCATTCCCGAACAACAAGGTATCGAGTCCTTGAAGTCAAGAACCTTGAAGAATATCTGCGACGATATATTATATGGATAATTTCCGATCACACAAAAAGGTTTTCCACCCATCACGGAGTCAAGATCCATCTTCAGGAAGTCGTCGCCCACGATATGTCCATGGAGCTGAGGAAAGTTTCTTTCAAGATATTCCACGCTTTCCGTGTCAATCTCCACGACTGTCACGTCATGCGCGTCATCGATAAGATATTTAGTCAATACACCCATTCCAGGACCGACCTCAAGAACCGGCGTACCTTTATATCCGTCGAGCGTCGAAGCTATCCGGCGTGCCACGGATTCATCAGTCAGAAAGTGCTGGCCAAGCGCTTTCTTTGGTCTTACTTTATTATTATATGTCACTTCACCTAAATATATATGCAAACTTAACCAGAATTTTTCAAATTACCCAGAAAACATCACTCAAAAATGCTATCATCAGCCCAAACAGCATTGACAAAAACAAGAATGGAGTCATATCGACAAAATATATATAACACATAATTTTTCTTTTTTAATTTTTTCTTTTTCTATTCTATATGTTGTTTTATATGCCTGTTGATAGCCGTAATAACTTTTCTGCATTATGCTTGTATAATTGGTTATTGATTAGTGAATGAGTGCTATCTACATATTATAAACTATTTAAAATAATAATAATTAGATATTTAAGTCTGTTATTCACATATCGTTGATAAGAGTGTAAGTTGATATTTTAATAACTTTTTTCATTGATAACTCCGTGTATAAAGGTTGAGAAGATGGTTAAAATTCAGTGATAAATATTTTTGAAGATAGACCATAGTGCGGGTATATGAGGGGTTTTGAATAGTCAAAATATATTTGTTAAAAGTTTATCGTAAATTTTAAACTTCTATAAACATAAATATCTACATTATTTTGTAATTTTGAACATGTAAAGCTGATTAACGACATGTCGAAAAGAGTTTTAATAATAGGAGCCGGTGGGTTCATCGGAGGATTTATAGCTGAGGAGAGTCTGCGCCGAGGATATGACACCTGGGTAGGTGTTCGCGAATCTACGTCCAGAAAGTATCTCACTGACAGTCGTCTGCATTTTGTCATATTTGATTACGACAGTGTGGAACAACTGGAGAATACCTTCACCTCCACTCTCCCTGAAGGGGAGAAGTGGGATTGGATAGTGTATAATCTTGGTGCTACGAAGGTAAACAATTATTCTGACTTCAACCGCATAAACTATCAATACTTGAAAAATGTTACCGAGGCACTTATCAACACTGATATGATGGCTGAAAGATTCTTGTATATGAGTAGTTTAAGTGCATTGGGTCCATACGATGAACATACTTATCAACCATATCATTCCAAAGTGGTTCCGGATCCCAACACCAAATATGGTATGTCGAAGATAAAAGCCGAGACTTTGCTCGAACTGAATCCTCGGATTCCATGGATCATATTTCGTCCGACCGGTGTCTACGGCCCACACGAACAGGACTATCTGATGATGATAAAGTGCATTGACAGTCATTGGGACTTCGGTGTTGGATTCAAGAAGCAGCTGTTGACATTTATCTATGTGGAGGATCTTGCATGTGCCATATTCGATGCACTTGAGAAAGCTACGCTGAAGAAGAAGTATATAATCAGCGAAGACCGGTCATATACCCAGAAGGAGTTCCGCTCGATAGTGGCTGAGGAGTTAGGTAAGAAGTGGGTGATACCTGTGCGTTTGCCTCTGTGGGCCGCCAAGGTGGCGTCTTATGTGTCGGAAAAGTATGGACTTGCCCGCCTTAAGCCATCGACTTTAAACCTCGACAAGTATAAGATAATGAAGCAACGCAACTGGAGCGTGGATGTGTCGGATGCATGTCGTGATTTCGGATTCAATCCTGTGCATGATTTGCGTGACGGCATACACAGAACAGTCGAAGCTTATAAACATAACAAATAAAAAACTCTCTAATATATGAAAAAAGCATTGATGATAGTGGATCCCCAGCTGGATTTTATATCCGGCAGCATGCCTGTGTTCGGAGCACTTGAAGCGATGAAGGCGCTTGTCGAATATATAAGAAAAAGCTCTGGCATGTATGAGTGCAAGATAGTATCTGTGGTTTCGCACCCTTCAGAACATTGTACATTTACTGTCAACGGAGGTGAATGGCCTGTGCATTGCGTCAAGGGTGAACCTGGAGCTGACATCTATCCACCGTTGCATGACGAACTGTTGATAAGTAAGGGAAAATTGTTCATATTGCCCAAAGGCGACAGTTTTGAACGCGAGGAATATTCAGTGTTCAAAAATAAGTATTCAACAGAAGTCATTGATAAGATCATAAAGGAATATGGCATAGAACAGATAGATCTGTGCGGTATAGCAGGCGATCTGTGTGTATGCGACACTCTTATCGATGGAGTGAAACTCTATGGAAAGGATATGTTCAATGTGCTCGTGCCTTATACACCGTCGTTTGATGGTGGTAAGCTTCTGCGCGACACTATATGCCGTTACTTATGAACAGCAATATCAACCGACCCCCTTGGTGGTTCACCATCATATTGATGGTGATGGCAGTGCCGCTGTTTTTATGGCCTGTGATCATGCATAACGGTCTGACCGACGTTGGAGCTTCGCTTGGTACCGATGAATCTTTTTTGGTCAACAGACAGTTCTTTTCCATAGGATTTCCTATATTTGCAGTATTGGCACTTTATTTTTCATATATTACCTATACCCGTAGACGCGATGTCAGTATTATATTGCTCGTCATATTGGCGTTGAGTTATGCGGCCATACCGTGGATATTATAAATATAAACTTATTGATATGAACAGAATTAAACCTTATGTACGATATATTGCTGGCATGCTTGCGGGCGTGTGTGTAATGTTGTCGTCATGTTCGTCTGAATCTAATCACAATGATAACCTCGACAATGCCCAGGTGTCGATCGACAATAACGATTACCGGACTGCTCGAAGTATATGCGACGACGTTCTGGATAAAGAGTCTAAGAACGATCCTGCCGATGCAGAGATAATGGCACGCTTGTCAGTGCTCTATATGAAGCTTGCCGACCATAACGACATGTCGGATAAAGAGGATAATCTTGATTATGCCTACGAATGTTATGAACGTGCTTTCGACATAGATTCGGTTAAAGCTCGGCATTATTATCTTTCGCTCAGTATGGAGGATATGCCTCAGGTGGCACTTCTTGAATCTATAGTAAAGAATTCGAAGATTCATCCCGACAGTCTGGGTGTCGACTTTACTGAAGGTCAGGAATTGAATGAATTTAATTCTATTGACTGATGGTTTTATAAAAAACAATTGACATTATGGGACGTAGTACATCTTTTGACCTCCAGTCGGCCATGGAGTCTTTAAAGTCCGTCAATCCTGAATTGGCGGCTCCTGAATGTGACGACTCCGTATCCGACGAATCCGTATTAAATGACGATAGGAAGACCTGCGGACGTCTGGACATAATATTTGAGAAGAAAGGCCGTGCAGGCAAGCAGGCCACTATCGTGGCAGGATTCTGCGGAAACGACGAAGAACTCCAGAGTGTAGCGTCAGAGTTGAAACGCAGACTCGGTGCCGGTGGTTCCGCCCGCGGAGGTGAAATATTGATTCAGGGCGACAGAAGAAAAGACGTGTTGAAGCTTCTTACCGAAATGGGCTATAAGGCGAGAGTGATATAATGCTGACTATACATAAGGCTTCGGCCGGATCAGGAAAAACTTATACGCTGACCTACAGCTATATAAAACTTCTCTTAGGTGAGAAGAAAAATGACGTGTACCGCTTGTCGGGTGAACCTAACAGGCACCGATCGATCTTGGCCATCACGTTTACTAACAAGGCAACGGAGGAAATGAAGCACCGTATAGTGAGCCAGCTTGCGAAATTGGCCACCGGTGAACCGTGTGACTATCGAAGCCGTCTGTGTAAAGAACTTCATTGTTCTGAAGATAAACTGATGGAACATTCGGAGCGGGCCCTTATATCTTTGCTGTCGGACTTCGGAATGTTTAATGTCAGCACTATCGACGCATTTTTCCAGACTGTGCTCCGAACTTTTGCCCGCGAGGCTAATCTGGCAGGTAACTATGAGGTGGAGCTGGACGAAACCAATAATATTATGGTTGGCATCAATGAGATGCTTTCGTCGATCAACAGAGTGTCGGGAACCGATGAAGCTCGATCGCCGCGTACACGTATGCTGATGGTGTGGCTCGAACAGTACATCCGCTATCAGGCCGAACAGGGAAAATCCTACAATATATTCGTTCGTAAGTCGCATTTTTCAAACGAACTGGTCAAGTTCATCAAAAACTCGCTTAACGAGACATATAAGCTCAATTCAGAAGTAATCGATGAATATCTGTCGGACACATCGCGGCTGCAACGGTTTACTCAGTCGCTTGCCGAAGCTTCTAAATCGGTAAAGAATTACATTATCGACGAAGCGTCGCGGCTGATGGCCGACATGACGGCGTCTGGAACTTGGGACCGGCTCAACCGTAATGTGAGACTTGCGGCGGAAGGATGGGCGTCGGGCAGTGTCAAGTTGCCCGGAAAGTCGGTGATTGACGGAGCGGTCGATTCTGCAAAAAGATATTTGGCCAAGTTCCGTGACAATTATGATCCGGACTTTGATTCAAGGCTTAGGGCATTGCTGGAGTATGCAGTCGGCAATATACGGCGTGCTATATTCTATGATTACCTGCTTCGTTATATATATAATCTCGGTATAATAGGCGAGGCTGAATTTTTTGCCACTGAGGTGCAGAAGGAGAATAATGCCATATTGCTTAACAATACCGGCACGATTCTTCACAAAATAATCAACGAAGAGGAGGCTCCTTTCATTTACGAGAGGATGGGAGTCAGGATAAAACACTTTCTTATAGATGAATTTCAGGACACATCCCGTCTGCAGTGGATCAATCTCAGTGCACTTGTAAGGGAAAGCCTTTCCAACGGCAACGACAATCTTATAATCGGCGACGAGAAGCAGGCTATATATAGGTTCAGAAATTCCGATCCTAAGCTTCTTATACATGATGTGCCGGATGAATTTGCCGACAGAAGCGTCATCAAAGGCCGTGACTTGACGGAAAACACCAACTGGCGCAGTGCGTCGGATATAGTAAGGTTCAACAACACCCTTTTCACATCGATGGCGTCATCGCTTGGAGTAGGGGACATATATTCAAATGTGGTGCAGAGAGTGCATCATAAAGATAAGCAGGGCTACGTGTCGTTTGCTCCTTACACGGAGCCGGACGATGCGCTCCGGCGCATGACCGATAATATAGTACGTGAGCTTAAATCAGGCTTCCGCCAGCGCGATATAGCCATTATTACCCGCTACGGCAGAGAGGGAGCCATGGCTGTCGAGTATCTGCTTAACGCCAAGTCGGACATACCCGAACTCAGCGATCTGAAGATAGTCACCGACGAAGCCCTCATCATCGGGAACGCCCCTTCTGTAAAATTGATAGTCAGTGTGCTCCGTTTTATTGATGCTCACCTGGGTGTAAAGCATGATAGCAATCCTAAAGAGAATCTTGCCGCCATTATCAATAGATTCCAGTATTTCCTCTCGAAAGGCATTGACAATTCGGATGCTGTCAAGATGGCTTTCAACGGCGACAACGACGAGCCTGACCGCCTGGCCGTTGAAGCTTCGGAGATGATGTGCATGAATATACCTTCGATGGTGGAAAGAATCATCAACCGTCATATTTCCGATAGTGTGCGCGAGGATCAGAATGTCTATATTTCGGCATTTATGGATCTCGTCATCGATTTCAATACCAGATCGGATTCCGACCTTCATTCGTTTATCAAATGGTGGGATGAGACAGGATGTTCGATAAGTCTGTCAGTACCGGATGATCTGGACGCAGTGCGGGTAATGACGATACATAAGTCCAAAGGTCTGGAGTTTCCTTGCGTCCATGTGCCGTTTGCCGACTGGAAGATGCAGAAGGTATCAGACAATTTTTGGTTTGACATGCGTAAGCCGGATAGCAAAGAGTTTATCGATGAGTTTGATGATGTTCATTTCCAGACCTCGGACATACCACCATTCATTCCTTTAAAAGTAAGTAAGGATATAATGGTGGGTAGTTCTCTTGAGCCTCAGTACGACCAGATTCTTGCCGATGAGGGAATCGACAGTCTGAATGTGACATACGTGGCGTTTACAAGGGCTGGTACGGAGCTTATATGCAGTTATAAGGTAGGTGATGTCGAATGTCCTGAGGCTTCGATGAAGGGTGAGCTGACTGTATCGAAGATGTTGCTTGAGGCATTTTCCACCGCTGGAGAGACTTTCTGCGCGACACTTACTGCCGAACGGCAGTATGAACCGGACATGCTCGTGGCATTGACCCCGAATGTAGAAAAGGGTGTGTTGGAGCTTGGGCATCCCGCTTTCTGCCAGGCGAAGGAGTCGGCAGGCGAATCCATGGAGAAAATGCCTGCATATTACAGTTATGACAACGACAGTATATGGGAGATGAGCAAGATCGAGGACCTGACCGACATGGAGCGTCCACGTCAGCGGGGTATAGTGCTCCATTCCATAATGAGCGATATACGCGCCATCGACGATGTTGAGCGTGCCGTCAGACGCAGGGCGGCAAAAGGATATGTAGACTATTGCGAGATTGATGACTTCACGGATATTCTTGAAGATGCGCTGTCGGACAAACGCGCCCATATATGGTTCGTGGACTGCAAGCGCATACTTCGTGAGCGTCCGGTGGTGGCAGTGAGCCATGGCGACGGCGAGGTTCGACGATCCAACTATCGTCCTGACCGTGTCGTATGGACTTCAGAAGGCACTATCGACGTAGTTGACTACAAGTTTGGCGAGGAGGAGCCTCGCAAGTATATCAGCCAGGTGAGAGGCTATATGGCGTTGCTTAAAAGGGGATTTCCCGGAAGCCGTGTCAGAGGATTTATCTGGTATCCGCTGAAGAGGGTCATACATGAGATTAAATGATAGATCATCTGCAGTTAAGAATATAAATAAAGCCGAATATTAAAGAATATGGTTACTATACTGTTTCACAGCACTATTTTCGGGCCTATACACAGCAGAAGGCTCGGTTCGTCGTTAGGAATCAATCTGTCGCCGAACGACGGGAAGATATGTTCGTTTGACTGTGTCTATTGCGAGGCCGGATTCAATTCGCAGGGGGTAGGTACCACAGGTTTTCCCAGACGTGAGGATGTGCGCATGCAGCTTGAGAAGAAACTTGCCGATATGAAGGAAGCCGGTACGCCGCTTGATGTGATTACTTTTTCAGGCAACGGTGAGCCTACGCTTCATCCTGAATTTGCAGGAGTTATAGCCGACACTATGGCCGTGCGCGATGCCTATTACCCAGAGGCAAAGGTCAGCGTATTGTGCAATTCTACCCGTCTTGACCGTCCTGAGGTCTGCGAGGCTCTTAAGAGAGTTGACAATTGCATACTTAAACTCGATTCAGCCCTTACGCCGACTATGAGAGTCATTGATCAACCCGGATCTCCTGAGTTTACATGCGAGAGGCTTATACCGCGTCTGGCCGATTTCGGCGAAAAGTGTATAATACAGACAATGATGCTCCGAGGCGAACATAAGGGCCATAAGATCGACAATACCACAGCCGAGGAGGTGGATGCCCTTATAGAGGCATATAAGAGGATAGGCCCGAGGGAAGTGATGCTTTACTCGATAGACCGTCCGACACCCGAGGCCAATCTGAAAAAAGTCGGGAAAGACGAGCTTGAGCGTATAGCCAACCGTATGCGTGAGCATGGTATAACAGTACAAGTAAGCTGATGGAGCTATGTCTGTGATATTTCCAAAGCCCTTGCTCCATGGCGACCGCATAGCCATAGTATCTCCTGCAAGCAAGATAGATGCCGGCGTGGTGGAAAGTTCCATACCTGTTCTTGAGTCTCAGGGATGGCAAGTGGAAGTATTCCCTCATGCGTTGGGCAAGTCGGGAAGCTATAGCGGCAATGTCGGAGAAAGGTTGTCGGACCTTGCGGGGGCATTGTCGGATCCGGGCATACGTGCCATACTTTGCGGGCGTGGCGGGTATGGTGCCGTACAGTTGCTCGATAGAATTTCTCCGTCATTGCTTATGAAAGATCCAAAATGGATCATAGGATTCAGTGACATATCGGCCCTGCATGCGCTGATGTCTGTCAACGGCATAGCGAGCGTGCATTCGCCGATGTGCCGTCATTTAGGTGAATATTCTGGTAACGATGAGTGCTCACAGTCGCTGTTCTCCATCTTAAGGGGCGAAATGCCGTCGTATTGCGTCGATCCGCATCCCTGGAATAAGGAAGGATCGGCCACGGGTCCGGTGGTAGGAGGAAATCTGGCCGTGCTGAGCGCTTTGATAGGCACTCCATACGACATAATCGGACGCCGAGGCTCAATACTCTTTATAGAGGACATAGCAGAACCCATCTACAAGGTAGAGCGCATACTTTACCAGATGAGGCTCGCCGGAGTGTTTGACAGAATAAGCGGACTTATAGTAGGGCAGTTCACTGAATATCGACCTGACGCTAATTACACCGATATGACCTCGATGATACGCGACATGACCTCGGATCTGAAAATTCCCGTGGCCTACGACTTTCCTGTAGGCCACGTCAGCCACAATCTGCCCATCATAGAATCAGCCATCGCCACCCTCGACATCACACCGGCCGCCACCTGTCTGCGCTATCTGCCACAGCAGTAAATGTATGTATTATTAAACCATACGATTGGTTTTCATTATTATAATATTTTCATTATATTTGTATTATCTATCAATATATAATTAACTTAATCTGTTAAATACCATAATGCTAAGTACCGTAGCGCATATAGCAGATAATACGTATTAAGTAAGTCGTAAAAATTAATTTATACTAAGCCGCATGGGCAAAATTGATATAGAGTTCAGATCCGATTCCTGCCAACGCTCTGTTGGTAGCGTAAAGCAGGGCTTCTGTGGATACATAGTCCGCAGGTCTGAGCCATTTGCCTTTAAGTATTCGCCACAAGGTTTCGGCTATATTCAGATGCAGACTGTATGGAGGCAGGAAAAAGAGAAAAAGCCTCGTTTTTCCCATATGGGTCTGAGTTCGGATATGAGTCTTCCGCAATGGATACTTGCATTGTCCAAAACAACAAATGTGTTTTTCTCGATTCGGAGAGAAAAACGGTCAAGGAAATCAGCAACCTTATCTACTGTTATGCTTTCGGAAGTGCTGAAGCCCTCATAGCGGTTGTTGCGGCCAATCATACCGAAAATGTTGAGTCGGTATCCACGTTGGGAGGGTATGTAGACATTCTCATCAGGGAACTGCCAGCCGTAAGGCACATATCCCTCAGTGCATATATGGCTCTCATCGCCATAGTAAAGGTCTATGAGTCCGCCATTTGCCTGTCTTTCGAGTTCTTGCTGCTTCTCGGTCTTATACGCGTAGAGCTGTGGCGAGGGTTGCCCCTTGGGGCGTTTTCTTATACGTCTATATCTCGCACCAATGCGGATAAAAAAGCCCTGAAGGTGCTCTCGCTCGCCTCCTTGCCGGATGCTTTCTGCCAAGCCTCCTTGGCTTTCATAACCCTCTGCCTGTCTTGTTCTATGGCTTTGCGTACAGTCTCCTCGTCCTAGCAATCCATTATAGGCTTGCGACCACGTCCAGGACGTGTCTCCAAACCGGAGATGCCTTCGGTCTCGAAGCGTTTCACCCATGAGTTGACGGAAATATGGGTCATGTCCGTTTGTAACCCCACTTCTTTTGATGTCAGACCTTGCGATTTCAGAAGGATTGCACGGCAGCGCATACGGTATGCATGGCTCTTGCCTTTGCGAAAGCCCTCTTCCAATTGCAGACGTTGTTTTTCTGTCAGTTGTATAACTTTGATTTTTGCGATAGTCGTAAGTGTTTATGAATATAACGCACAAACCCACGCAAAAATTTTGATATAAACTAATTTTCAACATCTACTTATATGGATGTTGATAACAGCCATTTGAATAAATTTTGTAAATTTGCAATGTGAAACCAGTTATAAATCTCTCTCAGGATAAGGATTATTGCAATTGGGTTAAGGAACTCAAGCAGCGATACCTTTCTGTCCGTTTGAAAGCCTCCGTAGATGCCAATCGCATATTGTTGGAATACTACTGGAGTTTGGGACGTGACATTGCAGATAAACAATATTCCAATACATACGGCTCCGCTTTCTATAAGACTTTGAGCCATGATTTAAGAATGGAAATGCCCGGAGAGCAAGGCTTCTCCGAGACCAACCTTCGGTATATGTACCGATTTTATGAGCTTTATTTTCAAATGCTTGAAAATCTTCTACACCCCGTAGAAGAATCTTCAGAGGAGAATTACCAGCAAGTCGCTGACGATTTGAATAAAGAGATATTCTCCATTCCATGGTTTCATCAACAGCGCATAATTGATAAGTGCAAAGGTGATGCTCAAAAAGCATTGTTCTTTGTCCGTAAGGTCATTCAGAACAGCTGGGGACGCGATGTGTTGCTGAACTTCGTATGTGTTCAACTTCTTCACAATGACAGAGGCATATAATGAGCGCGAGTTGGAAGATGCTCTTGTTGCTAACGTTACAAAATTCCTTGTAGAGTTGGGAACCGGCTTTGCTTTTATGGGAAGTCAATATCGTCTGCAAGTCGGAGAAAAGGAAATTTTCATAGATTTGCTCTTTTACAATACCCGGATACACGCCTATTGCTGTATCGAGTTGAAGACCGGTTCATTCAATGCCTCGCACCTCGGACAATTGGTACTGTATGTTACCGCAGTGAATCATCAGCTCAAAACAGAACAGGACAATCCGACTATTGGTTTGCTGATTTGCAAAGATAAGGATAATATTGAGGCCCAGTATTCTTTAGAGGCGTACAATCTGCCTCTTGGAATATCGCAATATGAACTTTCTAAGTTGATTCCTGCTGATATAAAGAGCGCTCTGCCATCTATCGAGGAGATAGAATCATCTTTGGAGCAACTTTCGGAAAACGAAGATGAAATGAAATAATTTTAGGTTGTTGTGCCAATGGCGACACAATCATACTTTCCGGCTCATCATGCTTAGTCATGACGAGTCGGGATTTTTTCGTTTAGTGGCTGTTTGTTTGATGCTGTTTTGGTCAGGTAGACATATTGAATGGACTTTTTTTGTTAACTTTGTGGTTGTAAATTAATATACTTTGTGTCACTAAATTAATTAGGCTATATACTATGTTTTCAGGAATAGTGGAAGAGGCCGCCCGTGTGGTCGGTGTCAAGCGCGACGGGGGCAATGTGCATCTGACTTTGTCATGCTCGTTTGTAGATGAACTTAAGATCGACCAGTCAGTGTCGCACAATGGTGTGTGTCTGACGGTGGTGGCTCTTCCGGGCGACGGAACGTATACCGTGACCGCTATTCAGGAGACGCTCGACCGCAGCAATCTCGGTGGCCTCAAGCCTGGCGATCTTGTCAATCTGGAGCGCAGCATGTTGATGAACGGACGCCTTGACGGGCATATCGTTCAGGGACATGTCGACTGTACGGCAGAATGTGTGGAGGTGGCTGAGGTCGACGGAAGCACTTATTTCAAGTTTGCATATACGGTCGACCCCTCGATGGCGCGACGCGGCTATGTCACGGTCGAGAAGGGTTCGGTGACAGTCAACGGGGTTAGCCTTACTGTGTGCGACAGCGAGAAGGATTCCTTCCGTGTGGCCATCATACCTTACACATTCGAGCATACTAACTTCTGCCGTATACAGAAGGGCACGAAAGTCAATCTGGAATTTGACATCATCGGCAAGTATCTGAGCCGTCTAATGGAGGTGGCAAATGATTAAGGAGATAGCAGGAGTGGCGAAGGGTGTCGTGGTCTACGGCGCGTCGAGCCGCGAGATTGATCCGAGCTACCTTAAAGCAGCGCGTTCGGTGGGCGGAATCCTTGCCAGGAATGGTGTCCCCGTCATAAGCGGAGGCGGCAAGGGCGGAGTGATGCAGGCTGTGACTGAAGGTGCTCTTGAAGAGGGCGGAACGGCCATAGGAGTGCTCCCTGAATTTATGATTGAGAATGGATGGAACCATCCGGGTCTGACCCATACTCTGTCGACAGCGTCGATGCATGAACGCAAGGCCACCATGGCGGCGCTGTCACGTGCGGCGATAGCCATGCCCGGAGGGGTAGGGACTCTCGACGAGCTGTTTGAGCTTATTACGTGGCGCCAGCTGAGCCTTTATAAGGGGAATATTGTTATATGTAACGTCGGAGGATTTTATGACCGGCTGCTTGAGCATCTGGCGTATACTGACTCCGAGGGTTTTATGCGGGCCGGAGGACCGTCGTTGCTGTGGCGGGTGGCCGGGTCGGCGGAGGAGGCAGTGGAGATGGCTCTGAACGAACCGCTTGACGGTGTTCCTCCCATTAAGTATTGATTTATCGTATGTTTGGACTCGTCCGTGATCAAAGTCATATCACAGATGCTCCGCACGAACTTGAAGTGGAGGGTCTTTGCACTACTGTTGTCTCGTACACAAGCGGCATGCCGGCGTCGGAGCGCCCTGAACTGCCGGGCTATAATTCGGCTATACTCAGCTTGGTAGTGTGTACGATGCTTCTGGTGGTGTTCAGTCTGCATCATTACCCCAGATATTTCAAGAGCCTTGCCCAGAATCTGTGGAATGTTCGGAGCCGGACGAACGTGTTCGACGACAGTTCACTTCACGGAACCCGTGCGCTCGGAGCCATGTCGGTGCAGGTAGTGGTCTATGAGTCGCTGTTGATGCTGTCGGCGGTTATGTCGGCGCAAGGAAGCTACTACGGATCCTCCGACATGCTGAGGCTTACGGGCATTATTCTACTGATAGCAGGAGGATATTATCTATGGCAGATACTGGCATATCGCTTCATCGGCTATGTCTTTGCCGACAAAGGGCAGACGGAGCAGTGGATGCAGGGATTCTATTCGTCGCAGGGGCTTTTGGGCTTTCTTCTGCTTATTCCTGCACTGCTTGGGCTATTTTATCCTGCGTCAATCAAAACAGTGGCATTAGCGGGCATTTTGCTATACTCTGCAGCCCGGATCATGTTTATCTGTAAGGGCTTTAGAATTTTTTATCACAATAGTTTCTCGTTAGTCTATTTTATTTTGTACCTTTGCAGCGTGGAAATAATTCCGATAGTAGCTATCTATAATGGAGTCGTTTCCTTTTGTCGTATTTCTATTTAGATAATCTACAGAAGCAAACTGCTGTGAAAGTAAAGAAAGTTTTGGTTTCGCAACCTAAGCCTACCTCTGAGAAGTCTCCCTACTACGAAATCGCGGAAAAATACGGGGTAGAAATAGAATTCCGTCCATTTATCAAAGTGGAGGGATTAAGTGCCAAGGAGTTCCGTCAGTCGAGAATATCTCTGTCGGACTTCACCGCCGTCATATTTACCGCACGTACGGCCGTGGATCATTTCTTCCGTCTTTGCGAGGAGATGCGCTATACCGTTCCTGACACCATGAAATATTTCTGTACCACTGAGGCTATAGCCAACTATCTGCAGAAGTATATCATATATCGCAAGCGTAAGATTTTCTTTGTCAACACAGGAAAGCTCGACGACCTTCTGCCGTCGCTTATCAAGCATAACAAGGAGAGATATCTGTATGCTGTCAGCAACGTGCACAACGGCGAAGTCAACGTACTCGACAAAAACCATATCAATTATACAAAAGCGGTCATGTATCGCACCGTCAGCAACGATTTCACTCCCGATGAGCCGTTTGACTACGATATGCTCCTGTTTTTCAGCCCACAGGGTATAGAATCATTGTTGAAGAATTTTCCGGAATTCAAGCAGGACGATATAAAGATCGGATGTTTTGGCACCACTACGGCCCAGGCCGTCCGCGAAGCCGGACTGCGTCTTGACATTGAAGCTCCATCGGTAAAGGCACCGTCGATGACGGCCGCCCTTGAGCTCTTCCTGAAAGAAGATTCTGAAGAATAATATCCGGAGGGAATCAGTATTCCCTTATCTGTAACAGTTCATACGCATATTCTCGGACATGGACAGTCTACGCCATCCCAACAGATTATACAAGCGCGAGAAGCTTTGTTCGGTCAAGGCTGTCGACAGTCTGTTTGCCAAAGGTGGTTCCGAGGGGGCGATGGCTTATCCTATGCGTGTGGTATGGCGGATAAACGACACTCGCCGGACTCCGGGGGTACAGTTCCTGATCACGGTACCTAAGAAGCGTCTGCGTCATGCCGTCGATCGTGTATTGGTGCGTCGACGTATACGCGAGTCATATAGATTGAACAGACAATACCTTGAAGCCGTGTCGTCGGTCGATGCCGTCGACATGGCATTCATATATGTGGCCGACTCTGTAAAGCCATACGCGCGTATTGAGGCGGCCATGGTGAAAGCTTTGAAAAACGTAAGCCGCGCCGTTGCCGGTGGAGAGGATAAAATTTGTCCGGGAAATGTCTAAGCTTTTAAGCAGGCTTCTGATTCTGCCCATCCTTTTCTATCAGACGGCCATATCGCCTCATTTTCCTCCGGCATGCCGTTTTCAGCCCACATGCAGCCAATATGCAGTAGACGCCATCCGTAAATATGGTCCTTTAAAAGGTTTATGGAAAGCCATTAGGCGTATAATGCGCTGTCATCCTTGGGGCGGCAGCGGATATGATCCGGCCTGATCTCCAATGAATGATGCCGCTTTGGAATATTTCGATATACATACACACGACCTTAATGCCACCCGGGCTATAATCAGCACCGGGCCTGGCTTCCCGCCCGTGGCAGGGCGATTTTATTCCGTGGGTATACATCCTTGGGAAACGTCTGGAGAGATCGATGCTGACTGGCTTATGACCATTCGCCGGCGTGTGGCGGAGCCGTGTGTGGTGGCCGTTGGGGAGACCGGACTGGATAAGCTGAAGGGTGCGCCGCTTGAACGGCAGATGGAGATACTGCGTGGCCATATAGCTGTGAGCGAGGAGTCGGGAAAACCGCTGATACTGCATGTGGTGAAAGCGTTTCCTGAAATAATCGCTTTGAAAAATGAGATCAAGCCATCACAACCATGGATTATCCATGGATTCAGGGGTAAGCCGCAATTGGCCGGCGAACTTGTCAGGCACGGATTCTACATATCGCTCGGCGAACATTTCAATCAGGATGTTCCGGCAGTGGTTCCTCCAGACAGACTGTTTGCAGAGACAGACGAGTCGGATCTGCCGATAGGAGAAATAGCCGGCAGGATTAAGAATTTGGATAATTCATTGCCTTTCGCTATCTTTGGAATTGACAATAGTGTCATAAACTAATATTTTGACAGCAATGGATCCTAAAAGCAAGTTTACTTTGATAGCTACCTTGTGCGTGTTTGCGTTCGTGGCTTTGATAGCTTCGGCATTTGTGGCCATACCTTACTACAATGTCTGGCAGCAGGAGATGGCCGGACGTGCGGAGTTTGCCAAAGCCGAGCAGAACCGTAAGATAAAGATCGAGGAGGCCCGTGCGAATCTTGAAGCTGAAAAACTTAATGCCCAGGCGGAAATAGAACGTGCCAAGGGAGCCGCCGAAGCCATTCGCATAGAGAATGGAAGCATCACCACCACATATATCCAATATCTGTGGGTAAGGCAGCAGAGCGACCTTAACAATAAGACGGTCATATACGTGCCCACTGAGACCAACCTGCCTATCCTCGAAGCTTCGCGTGCCTCGCTGAAGCCTTAAAAGGCTATTAGACGCGCTCATAATATCATTCCTGACTACAAATACTCATCCTCACATGCGTACCGCAATAATTTCGTTGGCAATGCTTGCAGCAGGCTTTGTGCTTGATGCGCAGACTTTGGAAAGCGGTGTTTTGGCCGATTCAACAAATATGTCTGAAGGACTCATGCCGGTAGACAGCGTCGGACTCCAGCAAGTCCGTTCAGATGCTGAGGCATCTATCCGGGCGATAGCTGAATATCGGTTTACACCCCTTCCTGCTTTTATAAATACTGAGGCATACGGTGTGCTTGATTCCATACGCGCCGACTTCCTTGACGCGGCAAGAAGGCCTGCCGTATCGCGCGGACCTTTCGGGGATGCCGAGGGCAGTGCGGTTCTTGCCGGATGGGACAGTGGCGCCATTGGTGCATACGGCTCACTGAGCCATATGCCAGGACTGATGGGCATAGAGGAGGGCGGACTTAATGTGGTGCAGAATTTCGGCAATCTTACCATCGGAGCAGGTGTGTCGATGTCCAAGTATGCATATTTCGGAGGTATGAGACGTCAAACAGGATTTCACGGCAACGCGCAGTGGCGTTTTAATGACGCACTTTCGCTACGGGTGTTCGGATCATACTATGGACGCGGATCGTTTACTACGGCGGCCATGTCGGGTTATATGGGTTCCAGTTCATACGGCGCGGCTCTTCGGATCGATGCTTCTGAAAAGTGGGGAATGGATATTGGTGCGCAACGCGTCTACAACGTGATGAGCGGGCGCTGGGAGACTGTTCCTATCGCAAAACCTTTTTTCAAGATTAACGGAAAAGAGGCCATAGGGATAGATGTCGGCGGCATATTGCATGAACTGCTTAGATCGAAGGTCGGATCAAGAGGAAATCCTACGATGGGACCTCCTGTCCCGACAGGCTATGCTCCGGTCAGACCGAGGGAGGATTGGTAAATGAGTGCACTGCAGATTATGGCATACGGTGCTTGAAATAAAAAGAGATCCGCAAAAATTCTTCAGTGAATCTATGCGGATCTCTTTTTTGCTGTTCATGCCGTTATTTATCGGTTGTTGTTGTCGACGTTGTTTGTCGAATTTTCCGGGCCGATATTGTTAAGTTCCTTAACGGCTTGTTTTACATTCTTTTGCGACGGTCTGCTGTATGCATCGAGCTGTTCGCCTGGGGTTCCGTTGCTCTCATAGAGCTTTTTCTCCTGATTCAGTCTGGTTTTAGAGCAATCTTCCATAGTGCTGATATTTTAGATTATATAATATTCAGCAATATAAACGCTCTTGAATCCGCCACAGTTCAGAATATCATTTGCCGCTAATCATTTTACGCAGGTCTGAATCGACGTTTTTGGCTTTCTTAACCACCTGCTTATTGTCGACGAATATCAGGTAGACGGTGTGTTGTGTGGTGCCTTTTTCGGTCTTTTCGATTGAATACTGCAACACGGCAAGATTTCCGTCCTTAGAACGCCAAAACAGATTTTCCTTATTTTCCTGGAGCATCACAGGCGATCCGTACAGGTCGGTCAGATGCGATTTGGCCGTGTCGAAGAAGGCGGAGTCTTTTTTGTCGGAAGTCTTATAGAAACCGACCTGATATAGTTTGTCCTTATAGAATTGGAGCACGCTTCCGTTCCACTGCTGGCCTCCCCATGTAGCAGGCGAATAGGAGAAGCGTTTTTCGTCGTTGCCTTCGTCGCGTGTAAGTTTGCGTGGCACGTCGCCCACGGCTTCAACGCATTTGTCGAATTTCCAGCCAAAGTTGATGCCGTTGACCCCCTTCATCTTTTCTTTTCCGGCGGCCATAGCCAGTCCGCCGCACAGCATCACTAATGCTAAAAAAAGGATTGATTTTCTCATAAAAAAATATTTAAGTGTCTGAAAATAGTTAAGGTAGCTAAAAGCTACCTTAACACAATACAAATATACAACAAATAATATTATTTCTTGTTCTTGTCGGCGCGTATTTCCACACGGCGTATTTTGCCACTGATGGTCTTTGGAAGTTCTTTTACAAACTCGATTATGCGGGGATATTTATATGGTGCCGTGACGCGCTTTACGTGGTTCTGGATCTCTTTGATGAGTTCTTCTGCGGAATTTTCCGCACGTTCGACATAGTCCTTGGCGAGGACTATTGTGGCTTTCACCACCTGGCCACGAATTTCGTCGGGAACTCCGGTTATGGCGCATTCCACTACCGCGGGGTGGGTCATCAGGGCACTTTCTACCTCAAACGGGCCGATGCGGTAGCCTGACGACTTAATTACATCGTCTTTTCGGCCGACGAACCAGAAATATCCGTCTTCGTCGCGCCATGCCACGTCGCCGGTGTGGTAAATGCCGTCGTGGTATGCTCCGTAGGTCAGCTTCGGGTCGTGCAGATACTCCTTGAATAATCCGAGCGGCTTGTGGTCACCCACACGCACCACTATCTCTCCATGTTCGCCGTCCTCAGCCGGTGTTCCGTCCGGACGGAGGAGATCAATGTCATACTCGGGCCCTTTTTTGCCCATGGATCCGGGTTTTGGTTCAAGCCATGGGTAGGTGGCTATGGTGAGAGTGGTCTCCGTCTGGCCGAAGCCCTCCATCAGCTTGATGCCTGTCAGGTTGAGCCACTCTTCGTATACGCTCGGATTAAGCGCTTCGCCGGCGATGGTGCAATACTTGAGTGTCGACAGATCAAACTTGGTCAGATCTTCGCGGATAAGAAAGCGGAACACGGTGGGCGGAGCGCAGAATGAAGTGATTCCGTAATTGTGGATCATGTGGAGCACGTCTACAGGCTCGAACTTCTCGAAGTCATAGACAAATACATTGGCTCCGGCTATCCACTGTCCGTAGAGTTTCCCCCATACGGCTTTACCCCAGCCAGTGTCGGCCAGAGTCAGATGCAGACTGTCTTCGTGCAGATTGTGCCAATAGCTGCCTGTGATTATATGTCCGAGCGGATATGTAAAGTCGTGGGCCACCATTTTTGGCTCACCGGTGGTGCCTGAAGTGAAGTAGAGCAGTGATATGTCGTCGTTAGTGTTCGGCATGTCCGGACGCACAAACGGCTTGGCTTCGTGGATGCTCTTGTTGAAATCGTACCATCCCTTTGGCACTATCGGACCTGTAGATACCAGGGCTTTGACTGTCGGACAGTCGGGCATGGCTTTTTCGATATGGTTGACCACGACTTGGTCGCCGGTGCATATTATAGCCTTTATGCCGGCCATACGGCAACGATAGACGATATCTTTTTCTGTCAGCAGGTGGGTGGCCGGAATTACTGTGGCTCCGAGTTTGTGCAGTGCGATGATCGAGAACCAGAACTGGTAGTGGCGTTTTAATATCAGCATCACCATATCGCCGCGTCCGACGCCGATCGACTGGAGGAAAGAGGCTGTCTTGTCGCTTTCGCGTTTAATATCGGCGAATGTGAACTGGATCTTTTCGCCTTTGTCGTTGGTCCACAGCAGAGCCGGTTTGTCAGGTGCCGTTTCCGCCCATTTATCGACCACATCATACCCGAAGTTGAAATTTTCGGGAACATTCACATGAAAATTCTCCATGAAATCATCATAAGATGAGAATTCTGTCTTGTCAAGAAACCTCTCAAGCATATTAACTTATATCTTATATATTGTAGAAATTTAATCGTAAAGAGACCATGCCGTCCGATGCGCGGACAGCAAAACCATGTAATCCGGCCATCGGTGCTGGCCGTTTATGAAATAATGGCTATGATTTTTGCCGGTTTGTCGCCTACGGCTCTCAATCCATGCTGACGGCGTGCATCAAACATTATGCTGTCGCCGGCTCTCAGGACAGACACTTTGCCCCCTATGGAGATTTCAAGCTCACCGTCGAGTACATAGTTGAATTCCTGTCCTTGATGGGTGTTTAAAGTCATCGGCTTTTCAGCGGGGCTCGGTTCTACAGTGACCATGAACGGAGCCATTATGCGGTGCTGGAATCCGGAGGCCAAATCCTGATAACTGTAGGCCATGGTCCTCTCCACCTTCACGCCTTTTCCTGAGCGGGTGATGTAATAGGAGTTCATCTTGGGTTCCTCGCCGAACATGATAGCGGTTAGTTCTATTCCGTATATTGAGGCGAGTCTATGCAGGAAGCTGACAGGTATATCCGCTTCGCCGCTTTCGTATGTGGCCAGTAGCACAGGCGTGACCTCGCACTGTTCGGCCATCTGTTCCAATGTCAGGTCCAGAGCGTCGCGCAGTCCTCTAAGTCTGTTGGCAACTTGCTTTATATGATCCATCGTTATTATTAGAAATCTAAATGTATTACCAGTTGAAGCGTGGCAAAGTTAATTATATTATTTTTTATTTAACCACCAAATGTTTATAAAGTTTGACATTTTGCACACAAAAATGACGGTTTGTGCAATATCCGGCTGTCAAAATGATAAGGAAAGCGAATAAAAAAAGTGTCCGCGACATCAGTCGGATGCCGCAGACACTTGAAATATAAGAGCTATTGGAATTTACTCTTGTGAAGTGGGTATTCTAAGTATAGTGAACGAGTTAGGCTCGAAAGTATACTTGAAGTATTTGCCGAACTTGTCAAATGCGGTGTTGATCGGGACGATCTTTGTGGCCTCCGCAAAGCTGTTCTCGTCCTCTACTGAAGCTGACGAGAGTGTTGTCACGGTGCCCTTGCTGTCTACCTTCGAGCAGTTCAGGCGTATATCGGCAGTGAAAGGAGCGTTGTTGCCGTTGACCACCTTGATGATGGTTTCACCGGTGGCTTCGTCGTAGCCGGCGAGTGCGTAGTGCTTGGTGAGCATTTCGACTTCCTCTGACAATATCTCTTTTCCGTCGATAAAGCATGTCGCCTTGCCTGCTTCGTCAAAGTCGACGCGTACTTTGTACCATTGTCCGGGCACGATGTCGAACTTCACGCCGTTGTCGCCTCTCCAGCCCGACATGCCGTCGGTGCGGCGGGCGATGCCTACCTTTGATTCGCGGCCCATAGAGCCGAGATTGAGCGAGAACGAATTTTTGTTGTTGTCATCGGCTCCGAATATAAGCGACGGGTAGACGGTCACTGAGTCGATCTGTTCCGGATTGCGTCGCGACGGGCGTCCTTCCCTTACGGCACATGCCTCGAATTCGATGCTTCCGCTCTTGAAATTGAGATCCTTGAGCAGTTTTGCAGTGGGATTTCTCATCCATCGGGCTACGGTGGTGTCAGGTTCGATTACGGCGAATTCGGAGAAGTCTGCCGACTCGGCCAATACGTTGCCATCCTTGTCCGACACTTTCAGGTTACGGTATTGTCCGGCGGTGTTGTCGCCTGTTATGCCTATATATCCTTCTGTGGGCGAAGGCAGCATTTCTGTCATCACAGTCTCCAGATTATATGTCGGGACATTGTGGCTGAACATCTGCTGCACATAGTATGATGCACGTCCTACCACAGAGTCACTCTTGGCCCATATAAGGTTTGTGGCCCAGTCGCGGTGGTTGCTGTTTTCGATCAGCGGAGCGTATGATGCAATCTTGACGAGGTCGCCGTTGCGCTCCATTCCTGAGATGAAAGCTGCTTCTGCAAGCGCGGCGTCGAGATTGCCCGGACCTACGCCCTGGTTGACAGCATATTCGCCTACATAAACATCGTATTTGCCTCTTTCAACGGAGTCAAACAGATGGTCGTTCTCGTAGAAATAGAGAGGATTTACATACCAGTGCGGGTCGATCATGTCGACCTTGTCGAGCAGGTCCAGACGGTTGTTGAGTCCGAATGTGCAGATAAATGTAATTTCAGGATATTTCTCTTTCAGAACCTTGTAGAGCTGATTGTAGCGTTCGGCATACACGTCGGCCCACTGTTCGTTGCCAAGCTCGACATAGGTGAGTTTGAAAGGTTCGGGATGTCCTGCCTCGGCACGTTTGGCTCCCCATTTGGTGGTGACGTCGCCCTGCGCATATTCGATAGCGTCCTCGATGTCCTGCAGCACGGGTGCCATGTCGGTCGTGAAGTCGCCGTTACGGAAATCGCAGGAGAGTCCTACGTTGGCCACAAACATAGGATCGGCGCCTATGTCCTCGCAGAACTGGAGGAATTCATGGTAGCCGAATCCCCAGGTGCAGTGGTAGTTCCAAAGAATCCATTCGCTGTGGCGCTGCATGGGGTCGCCGAGGGTATTTTTCCACTTCACGCGGTTGTCATAAGTGGCACCTTCCACGATACATCCGCCCGGCCAGCGAACGAATCCCGGCTTTAGGTCGGCGAGCATTTGTGCCACGTCGGCACGCATACCGTTTTTCCTGTTCTTGAAAGTCTTTTCGGGGAAAAGCGATACATAGTCCACACGGACATTTCCGGGTGCGTCGAAGAGCAGACGGAATTTAGCCTTTCCGTCAGTGGCATCGGGGGTGAGCGTAGCGGTATATTCTGTCCATCCGCTTCCGGGAGTGATGTCGAATGACTTTGAGGCGATGACATTTCCGTCGGCAGAGAGCATTTCTGCCTTCAATCCGCCTTTATATGACTCTGGGTTGAGGTAGAAGCGCAGGTCGTAATTGTCGCCTTTGACTGCCGATATTCCCCAATATCCGTCGTTGATTAGCGACGTATTGGTTCCGGCCATTTTCAGAAGCATGTGGTTGGGAGTGTTCGGATGCAGGGGTTTGTCGCTTACGATCGAGTGTGAAGCGTCGCCCTCGACGTGCCATCCGATCATTTCGAGCGAGTCTTTGTCCCATTTTACTTTCCAGTCATGTATGCGTCCGTCGCCATACGAGGGTTTGTGCGGAGCCACGGCATATCCGTCTTTGTATACGGTTCCCGACGGGAGTACGCCCTCTTCAAAATTGCGGTTGCGAATAAGCTCGCCGTACAGACCTCCGTCGCCCGAATGGTTGATTTCCTCGAAGAAGATACCATACATTTTAGGGTTGACTTCGGCCCCTTTCTTAGTGTAATCCACAATGATTTCCGCCTGTGGTTCCGGGCTGTTTCCGGAGCATGACGCGAATGTCGCCGCGACTGCGGCAGCATAAAGCAAATTTCGGCACTTGTGATCCATGATGTAAATTTGGTTATGTAGTTTAGGTTGATAAAAAATCTTAGACTTGATAATACCGAAAAGGTTTAACCGTATTATAAAAAATTCGCCAAAAATAAATCAAAAAGGTTTAATCACCTGTGCTGATGGGTCTATATGCGATAAAAATGGGGTCTGCCTGCCTTAATTATGGTGAATTATTGCTAACTTTGCCGAAATACTACACTTACAGATATGAAAAAGGTTTTGCTATTGGGCTCGGGCGCTCTTAAGATTGGGCAAGCGGGCGAATTTGACTACTCAGGTTCACAAGCTCTGAAGGCTCTGCGCGAAGAGGGCATTTCGACTGTGTTAATCAATCCGAACATTGCTACGATACAGACTTCCGAAGGGGTTGCCGACCAGGTATATTTCCTGCCGATAACTCCTTATTTTGTGGAAGAGGTCATAAAGAAGGAGCGTCCTGACGGAATCCTTTTGGCTTTTGGCGGTCAGACCGCGCTCAACTGCGGAACTGAACTTTATCTGAGCGGTGTTCTCGACAAGTATGGAGTCAAGGTGCTCGGCACATCGGTAGAGGCTATTATGATCACCGAGGACCGTGACCTGTTCGTTAAGAAACTTAATGAAATAGACATAAAGACTCCCGTTTCGCAGGCTGTTGAGTCGATTGAGGATGCCATCGAGGTGGCACACCGGATCGGATATCCTGTGATGGTTCGTTCGGGTTACGCTCTCGGCGGTCTCGGATCGGGCATCTGCAATAATGACGAGGAGTTTGTCAAGCATTGCGAAAGCGCATTGGCCTATTCCAAGCAGATTCTTGTGGAAGAGTCGCTGAAAGGCTGGAAGGAGATCGAATTTGAGGTTATCCGCGATGCCAACGACCACTGCTTCACCGTAGTGCCTATGGAGAATTTTGACCCGCTGGGCATACATACCGGTGAGTCGATAGTGGTGGCTCCGATCGTGTCGCTGACTCCGGAGCAGATCAAGATGCTTGAGGATATAGCCACCAGAGTGGTGCGCCACATCGGCATAGTGGGCGAATGCAACATCCAGTATGCCTTCAACGCCGAGACCAACGACTATCGTATCATAGAGATCAACGCCCGTCTGAGCCGTTCGTCGGCACTTGCATCGAAGGCCTCGGGCTATCCTTTGGCTTTCGTGGCCGCCAAGCTTGCGCTCGGATATACGCTCGACCAGATCGGCGAGATGGGAACTCCGAATTCGGCTTATGTGGCTCCTTCGGTCGACTATATGATAGTGAAGATACCTCGCTGGGACCTTACGAAATTCATCGGGGTCGACCGCGAGATCGGTTCTTCGATGAAGTCTGTGGGCGAGATTATGTCCATAGGCAAGTCATTTGAAGAGATCATACAGAAAGGTCTGCGCATGATAGGCCAGGGAATGCACGGTTTTGTAGGCAATAACGACATCCGGTTCGACGATGTGGAGCACGCATTGTCGCATCCTACCGACATGCGTGTGTTTGCCATAGCACAGGCTCTTGAAGAGGGCTACGGCATCGACCGCATAGTCGAGCTGACCAAGATCGACCGCTGGTTCATCGAGCGCCTTAATAATATAGTGCAGTTCTCGCATGTGCTTAAGGGCTATGACAAGATCGAGGACATCAACCGCGAGGTGCTCCACGAGGCCAAGCGTCTCGGATTCTCCGACTTCCAGATAGCCCGTCTGGTAGAGTCGCCCGAAGGTACTATGGAGGCTGAGGTGCTCCGTGTGCGTGCCCACCGCAAGGCTCTCGATGTGACTCCTAAAGTTCGCCGTATCAACACTGTGGCATCTGAATATCCCGACCTCACCAACTATCTGTACGTGACTTACGGTGCCGATGCCAATTCAATACCTTACGACCTCAATGCAGGCAATAATATTATAGTGCTCGGTTCGGGTGCCTACCGTATCGGAAGCTCTGTCGAGTTTGACTGGTGTTCGGTCAACGCCGCCACCACATGCCGCAAGCTCGGCTATAAGTCGATAATGATCAACTACAATCCGGAGACCGTGTCGACCGACTACGACATGTGCGACCGTCTGTATTTCGACGAACTTAGCTTCGAGCGTGTCATGGACATCATAGATCTTGAAGCTCCGCGCGGAGTGATCGTCAGCGTGGGAGGTCAGATTCCCAATAATCTGGCCATGAAGCTGCATCGCCGCCATGTGCCTATTCTCGGCACTTCGCCCATATCCATCGACCGCGCCGAAAACCGTCATAAATTCTCTGCCATGCTCGACCAGCTCGGCATCGACCAGCCGCGCTGGAAGGAGCTGACCACTACCGAGGATATCGACAATTTCATCGACGAAGTAGGCTTCCCGGTACTCATTCGTCCGAGCTACGTGCTTTCAGGAGCAGCCATGAATGTCTGCTACGACTATGAGCAGATGCACCGTTTCCTCGGCCAGGCGGCGAAAGTGTCCAAGGAATTCCCTGTCGTTGTGTCGGAGTTCCTTCAGAATGCCAAGGAGATTGAGTTTGACGCTGTGGCACGCAACGGCGAGATCGTCGAATATGCCATTTCCGAGCATATCGAATATGCCGGCGTACACTCCGGTGATGCCACCCTCGTCTTCCCTGCGCAGAAGATATATATGGCCACAGCACGCCGCATAAAGCGCATCAGCGCCAAGATAGCCAAGGAACTGAACATCTCCGGTCCGTTCAACATACAGTATCTCGCCAAGGACAACGATGTCAAGGTGATAGAGTGCAATCTGCGTGCGTCGCGTTCGTTCCCGTTCGTCAGCAAGGTGCTCAAGCATAATTTCATAAACACCGCCACCCGTATCATGCTCGGCGAAAAGGTTGAGCCTATCAACTCTTCGACTTTCGACATCGACTACATCGGAGTCAAAGCGTCGCAGTTCTCGTTCGCACGTCTGCATAAGGCCGACCCAGTGCTCGGAGTAGACATGTCGTCGACGGGTGAGGTGGGATGTCTTGGCAAGGACTTTGACGAAGCGTTGCTCAACGCCATGGTTTCAGTCGGTCACCACGTGCCCAAGGATGCCGTACTCGTAAGTTCCGGCGATGTCCGCGGTAAGGTGGACATGCTCGATGCCTGCCGTGCACTCTTCGACAACGGTTATAAGATTTACGCCACAGAAGGTACGGCCAAGTTCCTTAACAACAATGGCATCGACGCACAGCCCGTATGCTGGCCCGATGAAGAGGGCGAGAATGTGCTCGACCTTATTGCCCGTCATGGTGTAGACCTTGTGATCAATATTCCTAAGAATCATACCAAGCGCGAGCTTACCAACGGCTACCGCATACGTAGATGGGCCATCGACCATAATATCCCCTTGCTCACCAACGCCCGTTTGGCCGGAGCTTTCGTTAAGGCATTTATCAACAAGCCGGTTGAAAGCATCGCTATCACCCCTTGGAAAGAGTACTAATAAGTAGTCAGGACTAAACCTGATAATCAAGCCGGAGAGTGCATTAATTTCGCTCTCCGGCTTTTTTTCCGGCCTAACCGGACCCCGTCGCAGGATGTCCGCAGGACATCGGTTGTAGAATATATGATGGCTACAATTGTCATCATCACTCCTTAACGGCCACATCGTGGTCGCACTGTTACTGAAAATATGTTGTAAAACATGTGGTTTAACTTGGAAATCTTTTCTCTATGCCATATATTTGCAAAAATGTGCGATAACTACGTAGTTTATCCCACATACCCATCACCCTTAATCCCATCACCGATGAAAGCCAATCATCTCCTCCTCGCCGCCACCCTCGTCGTGGCCATCGCATCCCCCCAGGTTTCAGTGTCGGAACTTGTCGGTCCATAAACTGCATCTACCTTGGGGAGCTATACAGTGGTATGAAAGAGAAGCTAATATCTTTTCATATTCATATTTTACGACATTGAAAAGACCTTTTAAGTGGGATGATGTACGGAATCCTTTTTCCACTAATGGTTACTAAATATAAATTGTTACGATGAAGAAATGGGTTGTATTATTGGTCCTGATCTTTTGCTCAATGGCATCAAGGGGATACGCTTCCGAGCCGGCAGATACTATCGTTCTTTCTGAAACGGAAGAAAAACAGATGAACTTTCATAGATGGCTATTGTCAATTGGGGCTATAAATCGACTTGACAGTCATATCGCCGGGAGTGCTTTTGCTGAAATCCATGTTCAGTTGTTGAGAAATATCTTCTTAGGATTGTACACCGGGATAGAGCGGATCTCAATAGATTGCTCTACTGATAGTTATTCTGCGATTGTCGATGGTACTGATGTGGGAGTGTCGATTTTGTATATGATGCCTCCGAAACTTAGATGGAAACGTATAGATTTAGGCCTATGGGGACAAGTCGGGTATCATAGACTGTCGGGAAATCCTTCGTTGTTATATGAATCCGAGGAAAAGACTTATAATCCGGGTAAATATCGTCTAAATCCGGATTTTCTTAAGTGCGATTTAGGCATGTATATTAAATGGCGTGGAATTTACCTTGCCACGGCATATTCCTTAAGCAACATAGATATGCATCCCTACGGTAGCGGGAGAAAGAGCGGAGTATTCCGCAAACCATCCCTCCATGGATTGTCGCTGATGATAAGGTTCGGAATATGATATGATAGCGGATTATACTCCGGAGTCCACCTTCCGTATGCCTGCCGACGCAGATGTGCGGCAGGCAATGGCGCCGTTAGAAGGGATAGCCTATGGCAAGATGGAAGGCGAGGGAGTTCTTAAACGATGTCATGTTGTAGTAGCCTTTTTTGCCGGTGTCATACGGTGCGTGTATGCCTACTCCGAGGTCGGCGCGTACGACGAGCATTCCGATGTCAAATCTTAATCCGGCTCCGGTGCCTACTGCCAAGTCCTTGAAGAAGGTGCTACCTCGGAGCTGGCCTCCGGGGCGTTCCGGATCGTTTTTAAGTAGCCACACGTTGCCTGAGTCAAGAAACAATGCTCCGTGGAGAGGTCCGTAGATGGGGAACCGGTATTCGACGTTGAATTCAAATTTAAAGGTTCCTGTCTGGTCGAAGTTGCTGTTGACGCTTTCGTCAGGGGCATGATAGCTTCCTGGGCCGATGCTCCTTACGGTAAATGCGCGTATGGAGTTGGCTCCTCCGACATAGAACTGTTCGCTATACGGCACTTCGGAGGCGTTGCCGTAGGCATGTGCGATTCCCACGTAGCCCCTCGACACAAGCCAGTGGTCGCCGGTCAGCCGCCTTGAGTAGACTATCTGGGCAGTACCTTTCACGAACTGGGAGAAGGGCATTCCGAACAGTTTCTTTTCACCTTTTTCGCCGAAAGCTCTCCATATTGCCCAGCATACATTGCCCGCCTCCTGTATAGAGGTCTGGACATTGATGAGGTTGTCCGGATCTATGGCTCGGTCGTAGACCATGCTCCATGCCATCTGTGGTATGAACTGGTCGCGGAAACTCAGCGCCACCGCACGGTTGGCCGCCATGATTGAGTCGAATGTGGCCGTGGTGCGCATGAGCTTGTTGAATGTGATTTTAAGCGGAGTGAATGTGTATGAGTAATAGCGCCTCAACTGCCAGTCGTAGTTCATCGACGCGCTGAACTGGGCCATGTTGAAGTAGTGCGGGCGGTTGAGCAGATCGGCGTTGAGGGTGAACCGTGTCCAGTTTAATTCGCGCCTTGACACCGGGAAGAATTTCGGTGCCAGCAGGCGGGGTATGGATAAGGCTGAATTTATGCCTAATTCATAGCTGTTGAAGAGCGAACTGCTGTTGCGTCCGGTCTGCCATTCGTAGGTGCCGGTAAGGCCGACGCGCAGTTGTTCGCCGCCTCCGAACAGGTTGCGGTTGGTCAGCGACAGGGTCAGACCCGGGCCTAAGTAACTGTTTGACTTGGACGATACGTTGGCTTCTATTCCGGCTTCAAGCGGAAGGTCGAAGGTGCAGTCGATGTCGACGTTCAGCACCGGTGCAGTCGATGTCGTGTCGGGATAAGGCTCGATGTTGATATAATTGAATATGCCCAGACGCGACAGGTAGGTCTGAGTGCGGTTCATGTCGCGAACGGAGAATGTGCGTCCTTCGCGGAAAGTCACGCATTCCGGTATAAGTTCCTTGCGCAGTCTTGACGGCATCATCTGTATCACGGTGGCACGCTTTGTCTGGAATGTGTCGGGTGTGCCTCCGCCTTCATTGCGGTTGAGCCTTACGGTCACGTTGCCGGTCTTGTAGCGTCGAAGTGCAAAGGCGGGCACATTACGGGCTATGGTAAGTCTCAAGGCTATGCGTTCGCGGGTGATGGTGCTGTCGGCGAGATATTCCATGTATTCGGGCCTGAAGAAGTAGTAGCCGGTGTTGCGCAGGCTGTTGGCCACTTTGGTGCGTTCGGCCGCGAGCGAGTCGAGAGAATAGCGTTGCCCTTTTCTGAGGTAGGTGCTTTTAAGAGCGATGGAGTCGATCTTATGGTACAGGTGGCACGTGTCGGGCAGATATTCTATCGAGTCGATGAGATAGGCCGGTCCTGTGGTCACGTTGTAGATTATCTTGGCTTTCTTGGGATTCTTCTTGTTGATGTCAAGCTCGTATGTGGCCGAGTTTCGGAAGTAGCCCTGATTGTCGAGCTTGTTCTCTATCATTTTGACCCGGAGCTGCGGCCGGACGTCGCTGATGAGCACAGGTTGCTTGACGAGCTTCTTGTATGCCCATCCTTTTATTCCCTTTGAATCCGGATTCCAGTTGTTGTAGACCCATAGTCCTACCGGTATGGGCAGTGGCAATCCGAGCACTTTTGTGGTCTGGTTAGCGTCGACCTCCACCGTGGAGTTTACATCGGTCTTAATAAAGTCGGGCACTTTGCCGCTGTCCGGTACCGTGATATTGATTTTTTTCACACCGGTGTAGCGTACGTCGTCCTTGCCGAGCCTCTTTGTGGTCGAGCATGAATATGCGCCCAACAAGGCGATGCAACAAAGCAGTGCGGGGACTATGCGGTAAAGTCTATTTTTCATCCGTTTCATCATTTTGCTTTTCTGTCGGGGTTGGAACTTTCACTTTATTCTCTTCGCGGCGTCGCGGCAGGAATTTGAACAGGTCGCTCAGACGTCTGATCTTACGCTTGTACACGAATCCTACGCCGGTCTGGATGACCTCGCCTTCGAGGATGCTCTCGTAGCCGATATGACGGAACAGGCGCAAGTACATCGAACCGCTGCGGTTGAGCATGTATTCAAACGATATATCGTTTATCAGATTCTGCGAGAAGTTCTCGTCGGTATCGGCATCTGTGGTGTAGTTGCCTCCGACCACTATCTTTATGCGGTCGTTGAAGAGCGACTTGCTCACCTGATAGCTGTAGCTGGTGGTGGTGGATGTGGCTCCTTCGTATGTGCGGTCATACTGGTCTATGCCGAACGATATGTCGACACCCTTTATCGTGTTGGCCGCCCAGGTGTTGAGTTGCGATGCCAGGAATGAGTAGAGCGGATTGCCCGACAGGTTGGTGCCCTTTGTTCCGGGTCCGGTGTAGACATTGTACAGGAGCAGGTTCATGGCCTGGTTGGCGCGTTGGTTGGCGCTCATGGCCTGTAGCTCGTTCTGCACGGTGATGTCGTCGTTTGTGCTCAGGTCGAAGGCCACGTCCATGTCCTGAAGCGAATTGCTGACACTGAGCGACACTATAAAGTTGACTATTCTGGAGTTCTGCCCCTCCTCGGTCACATTGGCCTTTACGTCGTCGGTGGCCTTTATGCTAAGTATGGGATTTAGCATGTCGCCATTGAAGGCTATGTAGCTTCCGCTCTCGAAGTTGAACAGTTTCTGCGACAGCATAGGCGGTGTATAGCGTACAAAACCTTTGTCGATGGTATAGCGTCCGGTCAACCGTATGTCGCTGAACGGCGACATGGCGAATGTCAGGTCGCCTGAGCCTTGAATCTGGGCCTTGTCGTGTCCGTTGGGTGTGATGTCTACGTTGATGGTAGAGCCTTGCGACACTACGAGCTGGGCGTCGAGCATCAGGGCCAGTCCGGAATTGGCTATGGTGTCGGACTGAGTCACGGCTATGGTGTCGCTGAACTGTACGAAGCGTACCATCTCCTGATCGGTAGCGGCGAGCGATCCCATGCCGTTGCTGACGGTGCTCATCACATACGTGACGTTGCTCCCTTCGAGCAGATTCAGATATGCGTTTACCCGCATGAATTCCATATTGCCTTTAACGGATGCGTCGACATCCATGAATGCGCGTCCGTAGACTTCAGCTCCCTTTCCTCGCGAAGAGTTCATAAGCTGCATGTTCTTGGCGTTCAGCGCCAGGTCTATTTTGGGTGAGGCCAGCTGGTTGATGTCTACAGTGCCGTTTACATACAGGGGGTTGGCGTTCTTGCCGGTGATTGTGTAGCCGTCGAAGCGCACCACATTGCTGTCGACCGGAATTTTTTCTTCCGAGAACTTCAGGTCTGACCCAATCATGTCGATCATCACGCTTGTGGAGTCAAAGTCGAGATAGCCGTTGAACACCGGTTCGATGATGGTGCCGGTGATGTCCATCTTGCCGTTGAGCATACCGTGGAGTGTGGCCATGCCTGGAGGCAGGAACGGATTGACTATCTTTAGCGGGAAGTGGATCATCGAGAAGTCAAGATTGAACGGATTGCCGGAGGTAGAGTCGTTGAGCGATCCTACTGCGGTGATCACTTTGAGGCTGTCGACCATAAGCGATGCCGAGGCATTGACCACGCCCTTTGAATTGGTTCTGAGGCCGAGGTCAAATAGGAAAGAACCTACCCGTTCGCCTCCATAATTTAAATTGTCGAGGTTGAGGTTGCCGTTACCGGTGATCGCCGCCATTGACGGATCCCACGTGATGTTCATATTGGCTCCCACAGTGCCCGTGATCGGCGGGGCAAATGGTGACAATGACAGCCAGTCGGCCAGTTCGATTCCGGATGCGCTGACTATTACATCCTCTACGCCGGTGGCCAGCGAGTCGGGTTCATGGCTGTGTTCCGTGTATATTTTCAGGTGGCTGTCGCCGTTGGTCAGCTGCAGATTCCCGTCAAGATGCTTGCGGGGCATGTTGTAGGATATGAAGTTGTCGGAGTTGAGCTTCCACTCCTTGTAGCCTATGACGGGGTTGAGGGGAGTGAGTCTGAGTGTCAGCACGGAGTCGTTGGCGGCAACGTTGAATCCGATTTTAAATCCGGTCTCATTATCGATATTTTTCTGATTGATGAATGCCGCGAGGTTTTCGTCGGCGATGAATCCCGATAGTTTGACATGCGCGAACTGGTCGAATGTGCCCGGACGGTTGTTCATCGCTCCGCTGTAGACGAGGAATTTTCCGTGCTGGAGGGCGCTGAATGTTATAGTGTCGATTTTTGTCGTATTGGCGGCTATTCCGTGTGCATCGGCTTTCAGCGAGATGAGGGAGTCGTTGATAATGTTTAGGCTGAAGTCGTTTATTGATGTTTTGCTTGCATCAAGGAAGTCGCTTACGATGCTGTTTCTTCCCGATTTTATATCTAATACTATCGGGGGCAGAGTCCTCTGGAGAGAGTCGACCGATATGCGTTTTTGGGTCAACTGGCGGTCAAGCATGGTCATGGCGGCCATAAATCTGGCGGTCAGGGTGTCGAGCGGACATGGCGATTCGATGTCGGCAGTCAGGGTCTCATTTTTCAGCGAGGCCTTTGTCGAAGAGTCGTTGGCCACGAGGTTTAGCTCTATGGATGGTGTCGACAGCTCGATTCCGGGCATGTTCCAGTCGAGCGTGGCCACGGTCATGTCCACATCGTAAAATCCCTTGGCGGGCGCTACTTTTGCCCGGCCGTCCATGGTGAACGATCCGTTCATCACACTGTCCGACAGGTTCAGTGCGTGGAGGTCGAGCGTGCGCACTTCACCGTCGAAGGTGAGATCGTATATTTCCGACTGGTCTAAACGTCCTTCGACGCTGATGTCGAAGTCGGCATCGGGATTCATCGAGATGACGCCTGCGTCGACATATCCGGTGTCGAGGTTCGCCCACAGTTTAAGGTCTGAATAATTGACCTTCATGTATTCGGCCGATATGATGTCCATGTCGGCTTTTATTTTTGTCTTCGGAGAGAATGGATTGTATCCCTTTCCGTCCACTGTTATGTGGGCGGTTATGTCGCCCACGCCCAGTTCAGGCATGAAGCTCATCACTGGGAATCCTTTTATGTCGAGGTCGGCGTCGTAAGCCTCCAGTCTGCCGTTCCACTTTCCGTCCAGGGCCATCTGTCCGTCGCCGGTGACCACTTTTACATTGCCGTCGTACGCACCGTTGTTCATGTCCATAGAGCCGGTTATAATAGTGGGAGGTATATTGATCTGCTTGGCCATTCGTGCTTCCAGAATGGTAGGCTTTATGAAATTTACATTTTTCAGATTTCCGTTGAGCGCAATGTGGCCGCCAAGTTTCTCAGGGTTCATGGCATTGATGACATTGCCTTTCATGGCCAAAGCCATGTAGTTTGGCAACGATAGGTCTATGCGGTTGATGACGAGTCTGCCGACAGTCCCGTTGACATCGGCGTCGAGACGCAGGTCGTTGTAGCGCGGCACGGTAGCGAGCATAGGTTTTAGGCTTGGCATCAGCATCTCTACGTCCGGGAGTCCGATTCGGGCTTCGCCGTCAAACGACAGGGGCAATGACGGGTCGGTGGTCATGTCGCCCATTCCCATGTATGCGTCAAATTTTATTGAGGAGAAGATTGTGGCTATGTCAAATTTTCGTGCCGTCATTCCTGTGCTGTCCATCGCGAAAGTGCCGGATGCGTCCACCTTAAGTCCGCATCTTTCACGGGCATGGAGCTTTTTCAGCGGCACGGTGATGTCGGTGCCGCGATTGTAGAATGAATCCACCTGTATGGACACATCGTCTACTTTAAGATAGTTCATGTCGAGTCCGGGTTGAGGAACTGCACCGCGCACTCCATACAGGCCTTCGCGGGCAGTCAGACGAAGAGCGTCGGCTGTCACGGTCCATGCCGCGGAGTCGGCCTCGAGGGCTGTGGTGTCTTCTGCAATGCTGTCGACCGGATGCGTCTTAAGATATTCGGCATCGGGGGTCAGATATGTGGCCGATATGCTGTCTACCTGCAGCAGTGATGCGTGGATCCGGCTTGTGGACATATCCACCGTTCCGTTGGTCAGTATGGCTTGAGGTATGTCGACTCCGAGAGTGTCGATGGTGGGTAGCATCGACATGCGGTAGCGGAGGTTGCGGATGTTGATTTCATGGGCGTTGATGACCAATTTTAGGGTCGCGGTGTCTGAGGGTTCGGTAGTCGTTGTGTCAGTGCCGTTCATAAGCAGTTCTACATCCCCTCCGTCAAGGGAGGCGGTGCTTATGTTTATGCGTTGGCTCCGCAGATTATAATTGGACGGATTCAGCACGAAGCTGCTGATGTCGGCGTTGATGTACATGGCCGAGTCAGGAGTGCCCATTCTGTAGCGCACATCTTCAAATTGTCCTTGGACACGTAGATCCATCGCCATCAATGGAAGCGGTTCGACCTGAACGGCCGCATGTCTGGCCATGACCATCGTGTCGCCAGGAGCGGGAACTACCATGACTCCATCGAGCGACAAGCGGAGAGGCCATTGAAGTCTCAGCCTGTCGATACGGATCTCCATACCGGTCGATTTGGTCACTTCTTTCAGGGCAATGTCCTTGGCAAAGTCCTGAATAAACGGTACATAGATGAGTACAGGCAACAACAGTATCACTATTATCGCCCACATAAGCGTCTTTAAAATGCGCCTAATGATGGTGTTTTTAATCAGGTGTCCCACAAATAAATAGTCTAATATCTATGATTATAACAGAAAGCCGCAACTTTTGTTTTAACAAAACATTGCGACTTTCATCATATATGGCTTTGCCGGATGTTGAGGCATGGCCGCTATTCTGCCAGACATTCGTCAAGCTCAGCCGTCAGAGCTTTCTTGTCGAGGTTTTGTCCGATAAACACTATTTTGACCATTCTGTCGCCATAGATCGGATCCCAGTCGCGGCGTAGTCCGGGCTCGCGTTGCATAAGTATCATCAGTTCTTCTTCGGGGGCGGTGGCATACCAGAATCCCACTTCTGTAAGCTTTTTCTGGATTCCGGCCTGCTCAAACAGAAGCGACATGTCGCGGTTGTGGGCGAAGTAGAGCACCCCTTTGGAGCGAATTATGTTCCGGGGCCATTTCGAGGCAACAAATCGGTCGAATTTATGTAGGTCAAACGGCGCTCTCCTGTAGTAGACGAACGTCTGTATGCCGTATTCTTCAGCTTCCCCCTCGTCGTCGTGATGATGGTGATGGTGATGGTGCTCATGGTGGTGATGGTGAGTGGATTCATGCTCTTCCTCGTCTGTGGCTCCATGTTCGATCTCATGCACCCATGCCGCAGATGTAGCCACTTTCTCAAAATCGAAAAGTCCGGTGTTTATGATTCGGTCAAGCTCCACGTTGGCATAATCGCAATCAATTATTTCGGCTTTGGGCTGTATGGCGCGTATGATGGCGCGTATGCGGTCAGCCTCCTGGCTGTTTACTTCGGAGATTTTGTTGAGCAGGATGATGTTGCAGAATTCAATCTGTTCGATGACGAGGTTTTCGATGTTGTCTTCGCCGATCTCTTTGCTTTTTAGAGTGTCGCCGCATCCGAATTCGCTTTGCATCCGTAGCGCGTCGACCACTGTCACTATGCAGTCAAGCCGTGGCAGGCTCTTCGGTGCATCTTCACCTGTCATCATCGACATGGCGCAGATGGTCTGCGCTATGGGGGCGGGTTCGCATATACCGCTTGCTTCAATCACGATGTAGTCGAATTTACCGGTGTCCAGTAGGTCGGCCATCTGCTTTATCAGATCGGTCTTTAGGGTGCAGCAGATACATCCGTTCTGGAGGGCCACAAGGTCGTCCGACTCACCGCTTCCGACTATACCCCCCTTCTGGATGAGCGCCGCATCGATGTTTACTTCGCCTAAGTCGTTGACTATTACAGCAAATTTTATGCCTCGCTCATTTGTCAGAATGTAGTTCAGCAGGGTGGTCTTGCCGCTCCCGAGGTAGCCGGTGAGCAGAAGCACCGGAGTTTCATTCCGTTTCATATTTTTAAAGTATGGATTAAACAACTTGAATATTCTGGTTATCATGCAAAATTACTCACTTTCCTTATCTTAGACAAATTATTGATTAAATACCGGAGAATACTGAATTATTGCGTATTTTTGTGAAAATATTCATCCATCCAAATATACATCAACCTATGCCCGAACATTTTTCCATATTGAGGTTTGTGCTGGCCTCAGTAGTTTCGACAAACGCGTAAGATTGGATAAGGACGCATTTGAGCATAGGGGATGCTTGCCGCGTCAATAAAAGTGATTAACTTTGTTTTCAGGCATAACGGTGCCTGAAAACAAAGTGCATGACGATTTTATGAAGAAGAAATGTATTTGGGATTTAAACAGGCTTTCGCCGGAGCAGTTCAAGGCTTCGGAGAAATTGCCCTTGGTGATGGTGCTCGACAATGTGAGGAGTCTTAGCAATGTGGGTGCCATTCTGCGCACCTGCGATGCTTTCAGGGTGGGACGTGTGGTTCTGTGCGGTGTGACGGGATGCCCTCCTTCGCCCGAGATACACAAGACGGCCCTCGGAGCTGAGGATTCCGTCGATTGGGTCTATGCATCCGACACTCTCGAAGCTGTGGCGCGGCTTAAGGAAGAGGGCTATGTCATCTGTGCTCTTGAGCAGGTCGAGGGCAGCGTTTCGCTTGAGAACATGGAGGTTGAGCCGGGCAAGGGCTATGCTATAATAGCCGGGCACGAAGTTAACGGCGTGGACCAGACCGTGGTGGATGCCGCCGACTTATGCCTGGAGATTCCGCAGTTCGGCACCAAACATTCGCTTAACGTGTCGGTCAGCTCCGGTATAGCCTTATGGCACTTCTTTTCCAAAATGATAAAATATTTAAAGCCATGAAGATAGGATATGACGGCAAACGCGCAGTGCAGAATTATACCGGACTTGGAAATTATTCCCGTCTGGTGGTCGATTCATTGGCCAGATTCTATCCGCAGAACGAGTATATTCTTTATGCACCCCACGACAGGGAAAATCCACGGCTTAAGCCGTTGCTTAAGCGCGACAATGTCCGTATGGAGCTTCCCGACACTGCTCCCGGACGCATGCTCTCAGCTTGGTGGCGTGTAGGCGGTGGAGTGACTGCGCAGGCTCGGCGCGACGGCGTGGAGCTGTTCCACGGACTGTCGGGCGAGTTGCCGTTCAATATACGCAAAGGGGGCTATCCTTCGGTGGTCACCATCCACGACCTGATATTCAACCGCTATCCGGAATATTATGCGGCAATTGACCGCAAGATCTATGACTACAAGTTTCGCAAGGCATGTGAAAACGCCACCCGCATAATAGCCATAAGTGAATGCACCAAGCGCGATGTGATGCAGATGTACGGCACTCCGGAGGACAAGATCGACGTGGTTTATCAAGGATGCCATGAGTCATTCTCCATTCCGGCTGATCCTGCTGTGTGCCAGCATGTGAGGCTGGCCTACGGCTTGCCGGAACGCTATATCGTCACCGTGGGCACTGTCGAGTCGCGCAAGAATCAGCTTTTGGCTGTCAAGGCCCTTGAGAAGTTGCCCGACGATGTGATGCTCTATATTGTCGGAGGCAAGACCGACTATGCTGGTGAGATAGAAGCCTATATCGGTTCTCATGGGCTGTCGGACAGGGTGAAGTGGCTTCAGGGTATACCGTTTGACCATCTGCCTCCTTTGTATGCCATGGCCTCCTTGTCAAGCTATACGTCGAGGTTTGAGGGGTTCGGTATTCCTGTGATAGAGTCGTTGAGTGCAGGCACTCCGGTGATAGCCTGCACAGGTTCGGTGCTTGAGGAGGCCGGAGGTCCGGGCGCAGTATATATTGACCCTGACGATGTAGAGGCATACGCCTCGGAAGCGATGCGGATTCTTGACGATACGGCCCACCGGAGTTCGCTTGTAAAGCTCGGACAGGAATATATACGTCGGTTCACGCATGAGAACATGGCCCGACAGATTATGGAGGTCTACACTAAAGCCATAAATGGTTGAGACGCGTTCGACTACCCATAATACAGACCTTAGATTATTTATCAAAACACGAAATAAAGTTGCTGATGTATAGATTATTTCTACGTTCCGGTATGGCGGGTACCATATATGGACTGATGATTTTGGGGATGACGGCGGTGCCGTCGGGTGCTCATGCCGAGCGTAAGTCTACCACTCTCAACGAGGGTTGGGAATTTTCAAGGATTGACAGTGGAAGTCCTGAAAATTGGACTTCGGTCAGGGTGCCGCATGATTGGGCTATATATGGTCCGTTTGACGTGGCCAACGATCTGCAGACCGTGGCCGTCAAGCAGAACGGCGAGACCCGGGAGACGCAAAAGACCGGGCGTACGGGAGGTTTGCCCTTTATCGGGAAGGGTGTTTACCGTACAGCGTTCGAGGTTCCAGACACCGCAGGACGCGCGGTGGCTCTGATATTTGACGGAGCCATGAGCAATGCCAAAGTCAAAGTCAATGGAAAGGAAGTGGCCTACTGGCCTTATGGATACAACTCTTTTCATGCCGATGTTACCGATGCGGTGCGTCCGGGAACTAATGAAATGGTTGTCGAGCTTGAGAATTTCGAACGTGCATCGCGCTGGTATCCCGGTGCCGGTCTGTACCGAAATGTACATCTGCTGGTCACCGACCGTGTCCACATACCCGTATGGGGCACTTATATAACCACTCCCGAGGTGACGTCCGACTACGCTTCGGTCAGGCTCGACATGGAGATTGCCGGAGTGGCAAAAGGGGGCAGGGTGGAAGTGGTCACCGATATAATGTCGCCTGACGGAGATGTCGTGGCGTCAAACGCCGGTCCGTACATATCCCACGGTCAGACATATTCCCAAAATTTCACGGTCGACAGTCCGAGACTCTGGAGTCCGGAATCGCCGTCGCTTTACACTGCCAGGACCAGGCTTATGGTCGACGGGAAAGAGGCCGACGTATACGACACCCGGTTCGGCATACGCAAACTGGAATATATTCCGGACCGGGGATTCTTTCTGAACGGTGTCCCGACGAAGTTCAAGGGCGTGTGCAACCATCATGACCTGGGTCCGCTCGGTGCGGCCGTCAATCGTTCGGCCTTGCGCCATCAGGTGGAGCTGATGAAGGATATGGGTGCCAATGCCATCCGTACGTCTCACAATATGCCTGCACCGGAACTGGTGGAGCTGTGCGACGAGCTTGGCATGATGCTTATGGTGGAACCTTTCGACGACTGGGGGTTCCGGCCCAAGTCGCCCAACGGCTACGGTGCTTTCTTTGACGAATGGGCCGCCCGCGACGTAACGAACATGGTGAAGCACTTCCGCAATAATCCTTCAGTGGTGATGTGGTCCATTGGCAATGAGGTTCCGAGCCAGTGGAGCCCCGATGGTATGGACGAATTGACCATGCTCCGCGACCTTGTGAAGTCGCTTGATGCCACAAGGCCGGTCACATGCGGCATGGACCAGATAGGCGCGGTGCTTGACAATGGTTTTGCCGCCGCTCTGGATATCCCCGGATTCAACTATAAGCCGCGGCTTTACGAAAAGGCCTACGACATGCTTCCGCAGAAGTTGATATTGGGTTCGGAGACAGCCTCCACAGTATCGTCAAGAGGTGTATATCATTTTCCCGTATCTTTTGAAAAGGAACACAATGCGGTGCTGCATCCCGATCATCAGTCGTCGTCGTATGACGACGAGACATGCTCATGGTCAAATACCCCCGACATTGACTTCTATATGGATACTAAGCCATGGGTCATCGGTCAGTTTGTTTGGACCGGATTTGACTATCTCGGCGAGCCTTCACCTTACGACACCGATGCCTGGCCGAGCCACAGTTCTCTTTTCGGTATTGTGGATCTTGCCTCATTGCCTAAGGACCGCTATTATCTATATCGTTCGCAGTGGAATGAATCGTCGCCCACACTCCATCTGCTCCCTCACTGGAACTGGCCCGGCCGCGAGGGGCAGGTGACTCCTGTGTTTGTCTATACGTCATATCCGAAGGCCGAGCTGTTTGTCAATGGAGTCAGCCAGGGTGTGCGTGAGAAGAACGACTCGACGCTGCAGACCCGTTGCAGGCTTATGTGGAATGAGACCGTATATATCCCCGGAGAGCTTAAAGTGGTGGCATACGACGAATCCGGCGACTCTGTGGCTGAGAAAGTGGTAAGGACGGCGGGCCGGCCGCATCATCTTGTAGTCACCTCAAGCCGGCAGTCGCTTGCCGCCGACGGCGACGACCTCGCATATCTGACCGTACAGGTGGCCGACAAGGACGGCAATATAGTGCCGACCGACAGCCGTAGGGTGAAATTCACGGTGTCGGGAGCCGGGACATTTGAAGCTACGGCCAATGGCGACCCGACTTCACTGTTGCCGTTCCAGAATCCGGAGATGGATCTATTCTCAGGAGCGGCCACCGCCATAGTCAGGAGCGCTTCCGAACCGGGTACGCTGACATTTACCGCCAAGGCTTCAGGTGTAAAGCCTGCTGTAGTGTCGATTCATGTGACTGACTGACCGACGGGACAATGGATATATGCCGGCGGCTTGAACTTTAAGCCGTCGGATTTTGTTTACTCTTAAATAAAGATAAAGGCTAAAGCATTATTTTTGAGGAATCAAATATTCTGCCTATATTTGTAACTTGTATGTACGAAAGAATACAATTTCTTTAATTATATAATTATTTATGGATAACCAAAATTTAGACCGCATAAGCTATGCATTAGGATTGAGCATGGGAAATAATTTCCGTGCTTCAGGAATCAAGACCATCAATGTGAAGGACTTTGCCGACGGTGTAGCCGCAGTGTTTGATGGAGCAGAGCCAAAGATGTCGTATGACGAGGCTAAGCTTGAAATCAAGAATTTCTTTGAAGCCATGGAGGCTGAGCAGCGTGAGGCCGCCGCCAAGATGGGTGAGGTCAATGAGAAGGCCGGCAAGGCTTTCCTGGATGAGAACGGCAAGCGTGCCGAAGTGTCGACCACTCCGTCGGGACTTCAGTATGAAGTGCTTGAAGAGGGTACAGGCAAGCAGCCTGTGGCTCAGGATCAGGTGACTGTGCACTATACCGGTAAATTAATCGACGGAACAGTGTTTGACAGTTCTGTAGAGCGCGGACAGCCGGCCACATTCGGAGTCACTCAGGTCATTCCCGGATGGGTCGAGGCTCTTCAGATGATGAAGGAGGGTGCCAAGTGGCGTCTGTTCATCCCTTCCAACCTCGCTTATGGACCCAACGGTGCCGGCAACGTCATCGGCCCGAACTCAACTCTGATTTTCGACGTGGAACTTATAAAAGTAAACTAATACAGAATAATAAAGATTGATTATGAAAAGATTGATTTTAGCCGCAGGTGCATTTGCCGTTCTGGCCGGTGTGACTTCTTGCGGCAATTCTTCTTCTTCGGCCGTAAGCGCCGAGGATAAGGCTTTCGACGACTCGCTTACCGCTACATGGGGATATCTTTCCGGTGCCCAGGCCGCCGACATGATTGAAAAGCAGCCCGGCGAAAATATCGATAAGGCAGCTTTCTTGCGCGGTATACAGACTGCCATGTCTATCGACACTGCCGACCAGTCATACATCCAGGGTCTGTCGATGGGTCTGCGCATGGCTCAGCAGCGCACTTATGCCATGAAGCAGCTCGGATGCGACGTAAATGCCGACAAGTGGATGGCCGAATTTAAGAAGGCGTTCAACTCCGACACTCTGCCTAACGTGCAGATGGTGGGCATGGAGTTCCAGCAGCTTGCCCAGCGTGCGGAATCGCGTGCCGAGGAGCGCAAGGCGGCTGAATTGGCCAACTCTCCTGAAGCGCTCGCCAATGTGGCCGCAGGTCAGGAATATGTAGATTCTTTGCGCAAGGCGGACCCTGCCGTACAGACTTCGGCTTCCGGTCTGGTTTATAAGATTGAGACTGTAGGCGAAGGCGATTCGATCACCGATAAGGACCGTGTATATGTGTATTATACCGGTAAGTTTGCCGACGGTAAGGTGTTTGACAGCACTAAGGACCGTCCTGCGAGCTTCAGCCCCCGTGGCGTGGTTCCCGGTTTCGGTGAAGGTCTGAAGATGCTTAAGAAGGGTGGTAAAGCCACTTTGTACATTCCCGGAAATCTCGGTTACGGTCCGCAGGGACAGCCCGGAGCCGGAATCGGTCCTAACCAGATGTTGATCTTCGATGTCGAGGTGGTAGGCGTGAACGAAGCTCCCGAAGCCAAGAAGTAACGGTAATCCGACACTGAATATAGCCGGTAGGCAGGTCTTTAGGATTTTATCCGATGGCCGTCGACCGGCTTTTTATGTCCCTTTACGTGGAATTTTTGTAACTTTACACAAAATAATCTATTGTGGCAAAAATTGTAGAGACCCCTTTGATGAAGCAGTATATCGAGATGAAGCAGAAGCATCCCGATGCGATATTGCTTTTCCGTGTTGGCGACTTTTATGAGACATTTTCAGACGATGCTGTCGTAGCTTCTGAGATTCTGGGTATAACGCTGACCCGTCGGGCCAACGGTGCCGCCCAGTATGTGGAGTTGGCCGGATTTCCCCATCATGCTCTTGACAGCTATCTTCCGAAGCTCGTTCGGGCCGGAAAGAGAGTGGCGATATGCGAACAGCTTGAAGATCCGAAACTGACGAAGAAGCTCGTCAAGCGGGGCATCACGGAGCTTGTGACTCCCGGTGTGTCGGTCAACGATACTGTGCTTAACCATAAGGAGAACAATTTCCTTGCCGCCGTTCATTTTGCTCGTGGCGGTGTCATAGGTGTAAGCTTTCTGGACATATCTACCGGTGAATTTCTGACTTCTGAGGGCAGTGCCGACTATGTCGACAAGCTGCTCAACAACTTTGCGCCTAAAGAGGTGCTGGTGGAGCGGGGCAACAGAAAGTTGCTTGACGAGACATTCTCTGCAAAATATCTTTCGTTTGAGCTTGACGACTGGATTTTTACCGAGGATGCGGCGAAGGAAAGGTTGTTGAAACAGTTTGAGACCAATAGCCTGAAGGGATTCGGCATCCATTCGCTCCATGCCGCGGTGGTGGCCTCGGGAGCGGTAATGCACTATCTTGATATCACCAACCATACACAGACCGGGCATATAACCAAGCTTTCGCGCATAGAGGAGGAACGGTTTGTGCGCCTTGACAAGTTCACTGTCCGCAATCTGGAATTGGTCGAAAGCCTGTCGGAGGATGGAAAGAGCCTGCTGCAGGTTCTTGACCGTACGGTGACTCCGATGGGTGCGCGTATGCTCCGTCGATGGTTGCTGTTTCCGCTCAAGGATGTCGGAGCCATCAACGGACGTCTTGATGTGGTGGAGGCGTTCATGCGCGCCTCAGATAGTAGAAGCGATCTGAAAGACTCCCTGGAGCATGTCGGCGACATGGAACGCATCATATCCAAAGTGGCAGTAGGACGTGTTTCGCCACGGGAAATAGTGCAGTTGCGCAATGCATTGACGGCCTTGATTCTTATCAAAGAGATCTGCCTGGCGTCGGATTCATCCGCTTTGCAGGCCATAGGCGAGCAGATTAATCCATGTGTGAAGCTGCGCGACAAGATTGCCCGTGAGGTCAACGACGATCCGCCTGTGGCGGTCAACCGCCTTAACGTGGTCCGCGACGGAGTGGATCCTGAACTTGATGAACTGCGCGAGATAGCGTTTAAAAGTAAGGATTATCTTCTGAAGATTCAGGCCCGCGAGATTGAGGCTACCGGCATATCGAGTCTGAAGATAGGATATAACAATGTGTTCGGCTACTATATAGAGGTGACCAATACCCACAAGGACAAAGTGCCGTCGGAGTGGATACGCAAACAGACCCTCGTAAATGCCGAGCGCTATATCACCCAGGAGCTTAAAAGCTACGAAGAGAAGATCCTTGGAGCGCAGGAGAAGATCACAGTCATCGAGACCCGTATATTCAATGAGCTTGTGGCCGCCATCGCCGAATATATCCCGGCCATTCAGCTTGACGCGGCCATGGCGGCGAGGCTCGACGTGCTTGCATCGTTCACACGCGTGGCTTTGGAGAACCACTACAACCGTCCCGTGGTCGACGATTCGCTGTCGATTGAGATTGTCGAGGGGCGCCATCCCGTCATCGAACGTCAGTTGCCTCCGGGCGAACCATATATAAGCAACAGTGTCAACCTGTCAAATTCTGGCACTCAGATAATGATGATAACCGGCCCGAACATGTCGGGTAAGTCGGCGCTTCTGCGTCAGACGGCTCTGAATGTGATAATGGCGCAGACCGGATGCTTCGTGGCCGCCGACAGCGCCAGGATTGGCATAGTCGACAAGGTGTTCACCCGCGTGGGGGCAAGCGACAATATTTCGCTCGGTGAATCAACCTTCATGGTGGAGATGAACGAAGCGGCCTCGATTCTTAACAACATGAGCGAACGCAGTCTGATCCTGTTTGATGAATTGGGGCGCGGTACATCGACCTACGACGGCATCTCCATAGCGTGGGCTATCGTGGAGCATATCCATGAGCATGGGTCGATGAGGCCCAAGACCCTCTTCGCCACCCATTACCATGAACTTAACGAGATGGAGGCGAGCTTCCCGCGTGTGGTCAACTATAATGTGTCGGTCAAGGAGATTAACGGAAAGGTTGTGTTCCTGCGCAAGCTTTCGCGTGGCGGCAGCGAACATAGCTTCGGAATCCATGTGGCCAAACTTGCCGGTCTGCCGCCTTCGATTGTCGAACGTGCCGGCCAGGTTCTCAAGCATCTTGAAGAGGCCAACCGCAAGGAGAGCATCGCCAACAAGGATCTCGGTTCGGTGGCTACGGAGCGCGGAGGCGTGCAGCTCTCGTTCTTCCAGCTTGACGATCCGGTATTGACGCAGATACGCGACGAGATAGCCAATATCGACATAAATAATCTCACTCCGATGGCGGCTCTCAACAAACTGCACGACATACGCTCCATCATCACCGGAAAGTCATAAGGGTCAAGACATCCATATATAGCTTTTTATATACGGATCAGGCTGCCGGACTTTATCTGTCGGACAGCCTGAATCTGTAATTATGCCGCAACTATGGATATGAAGAGGGGTGTGTTCTATCTGAGCGATACTTCGGCGCGTCGGTCAAGCGCATTGCTGGCATAGGCATGTGTAGGCCCATAGCCTTTTGCATTTATCTGTCGTGCCGGTACTCCATGGCTGGCCATGTAGTCGCTGACGGCCTTGGCACGTCGTTCCGAAAGACGCTGATTATAGGCCGCGCGGCCTGTCTCGTCGGTATATGCCTTGATCACGACTGTCTTTCCTGTCTGGTTGGCCGCTTCTGCCATTGCGGTCAAAGCCGCTGTCTCGGGTATGCCCGAACTGTCGGTGTTGAACAGATATACCACTACTGCATTTGGCTGTACGGCTCCTGAGTAGCCTTTTGTAGCCACAGGTGTGCCGGGGTCGGTAGTAGGTATAGCCACAGCGGTATATTGCGGAATGGCACCTGCGGGTATAGGCGCGGCCGCACCTGTGCGAACGTCGGACGATGCCGTCAGCGGACTGTTCTGAGGGGTTCCCGGACGCCAGAAAAGTATGGCGCATACTACTAAAGCCGCCAAAATGCCGAGTGCCACACGCGCTGCGTTGCCGAAGACTCCACGGGCTTCCTGGACGTCGGAAGTGGGGGCCGGGTCTATATGTTGCGCGCCTGTGGCCGATGCACCTGCGGCCGCGGCCGCAGCTTTAGGGCATGATTCGTTATGTGGTGGCAGGCATTCCGGGGTGGGATGCCCTTCGATCAGTTGCGGTTCGGGGTGTGCGTTCAGACGATGTGTCTCCTGATGTTCACCGTTCGGTCTCGGGTTTGAATCTTCAGTTTTCATAGTCGTAAATTGATTTAAAAGTTTATGACTCTATTTCGTTTGTATAATAAAACACTGCACAATTTAGCTAAGTTCGCTTTACATGCTGCTCCGGTAGGTTAAATAAAGTGTAAAGTTTTTTATCTTTATTGGCGATTATGCTATCTTTGCCGATATGAAACTGTTGTCAGTAGTCATTTTATCATTATGTCTGCAGCTGCTTGCAGGGTGTATCGTCGAGGACGACATGGCCAGGGCGTGGTCGTTGCGTCCCGGTGACAAAGTTCCGGACTTCAGCGTAGTCCTTTCCGACGGACGGCGTTGGAATTCGGCGGATATGCACGGAAGGATATACGTGGTAGTATTCTTCAATACGGGGTGCAAGGATTGCCGCCGGGAACTGCCTAAGCTTCAGGAAGCATATATGGCCGCCGACGGGGTGAATTTTATTTGCATAGCCAGGGAAGAGAGCGAGAAAGATATCAGTACTTTTTGGAGAGAATATTCTTTGACCATGCCTTTTGCTCCACAAGATGACAGAGCGGTATATTCGCTGTTTGCCGAGGCGGGAATTCCGCGCATATATGTGGTTGACCAGGAATCGGTTATTTCGGCGACATTCTCGGAGACCGATGTTATATCTAAAGATTCGATCCTTGAAGCGATAAAGCTCGCCGGTGTCTCTTTATAAAGGTTTTATGGCCATACATTCCATCTCGATCAGCCACTCCGGACGGCACACCGGTGCCAATACGATGACTTTGGGAATGTCGGGAAACCGTTCGCCGAACATTTCGCTTACCACCCTATAGTCGGCAATGTCGCGCAGATATACTATTATGTGCATGACATCCTCAAAGCCGCATCCGGCCTCGGAGAGCAGTGCATCGACATTTTCCCACATGCGGAGGGTCTGCTTCCGGATATCGCCCGGATGTACCACCCGGCCGCGGTTGTCGATGCTCGCTGTGCCTGAAATCAGCACATGCCTGCGGTCGTCGTAGTCTATGGCCGTTCCACGCTCGAACGCCACGCCGTATTCATACGTGGGATTGAGGTGTGTCGGGGCGTAAAGATGGCGTATCTGCTTCCTATCAAGACCGCTGACGGTGTAGGTGTCCATAGTCACTGTAGTGGTTCGGTCAGGGTTGGATCCTCCTATGCCTGTGCTCGCGATGAAGTGGGTGGCTGGAGTGAGTCCATGGCTTTCGAACACGAGGTTGCGGCCACGCACCAGACCGGCATAATTGACGTCGACATCGCGGACAAAGAACCATGTGCGTATGCAGTCATGTTCAAGAGTACAGCCTTCGCCTGACATGACCTCGGTGTAGTTGCCGAGCAGTGACAGCGTGGCTTCTTCCGATCCGGCGCCGAGCACACATGCACTACCTTGCCAGTAGTGAGCATGGCCGCCGTGGATCACTTTGAAAAAACCGTTGTTCAAGTCGGTCACTTCCGCGCCTCGGGCCAGCTGAACCCATAGAGCGACCTTGCTTCCGTCAAGAGGAGGCTGTCCGATGACCGACACCGCGCATTCATGGTCCGCAGGAATCATGGCCGCCTGATTGGTGGCGTCGCTGAGAAAGTATCGTTTGAATACGGCCTTTACATCAGGTCCGAGCCGGTGTTTTAAGCTGTCGTAGGCCGAAATCAGCGACTGTATGGCTTCTTCAAAAGAACACTCCATGCGTGGACATGTGATCATGGCGCAGTATTCGGCGTCAGTAGAACCGGTCGGTATGAATTCAGAGACTTTTATGTCGGTCAGGGTCTCGGAGTTATGTATTGTCAGTCGTCTCATAATCAATGTCAGATAAGTTCTTTTGCCTGCGATGCATCGGCGGTAAGTTGGTGGCGGAGTTCATCAAGCGATCCGAACCGGCGCTCATGGCGCAGGAACCGCAGAAATTCCACGCGGATGGTCTGGCCGTAGAGGTCGCCGTCAAAGTCGAGTATATGTGCTTCGATGCTGACGGGGGCATCTTTTGTGTCGACTGTGGGCCGATGGCCTATATTAAGGATGGCGCGTCGGCGGATTCCATCGGGTAAAATCACGTCGGCGGCATAGACGCCGTTGCCGGGAATTAATGTCTCGGGGTTCGACGGCACTATGTTGGCAGTCGGAAATCCTATGGTGCGGCCGAGTTCTTTGCCGTGTTCGACCGTACCTTTTATGCCGTAGGGATGGCCCAGCAGGTCGGCCGCTTCTTCCGGACAATGCTCTTTGAGCAGACGGCGTATAGCGGATGAACTGACCTTAGGCGCGTAGTCCGGCACGAATTCGTCTGCGGATATGACATCGACCCCCTCCTCGCGTCCGATGGTGAGATAGTGGTCAAATCCTTCTGCTTTGTCGTGTCCGAACCGATGGTTGAATCCCATGACCAGGGCCTGGATGTCGTAGTCGGAGTGCAACAGTCGTATGAAGTCGCGGGCGCTCATGTTGCGGGTGGTTTCGTCGAACCGCAGCAGAATCACATCTTCTATGCCATTCTCCATTATCGATGCGATGCGCTCGTCGATGTCGGTGAGTATGTCGATGCGGAAGCCCGGATCCACTACTCGCCGGGGGTGGCTTGAGAATGTCACGATGGTCGGAGTCAGCCCATGTTCACGGCCTAAGGCGCAGACTTTGTCGATCAGGTGGCGGTGGCCGAGATGCACACCGTCAAATGTTCCTATCGCGGCTATTCTGGGGCTGGTATGGTCGGCAGATGCGGTTATAATCATATATCTCGGTGAGGTTTAGGCTACAAAGTTACAAAATCATCTGCTGACGACAAACTTCGGGCATTGCGTAAAAGTCCCTCCAGTTTGGCGCGTTTGACGGCAGAGTGCCGGAACAGGGCATTGAATCGGTCACGGTCAAGATTTCGTAGCGTCTCGATGTCGAGTTGCAGAAACTCATCAGACGGTGTAAACTCGTCGATGTCGGTGGGCTTGGCGTTCCGGTTATGGGGACAAGCTTTCTGGCATTCGTCGCATCCATAGACGTGATTTCCAAGATTTGATCCTTCGGGCAGGTCGCCTCGGTATTCGATGGTCAGATATGACAGGCATTTGGATGCATTGACGGAGCCGTCGGAACTTATGGCTCCTGCCGGACATCGGCTTATGCATCGTCCGCAACGTCCGCAGTCGCCGCCGATCGGACTGTCGTGGTCGAAAGTCAGTGTAGTAAGGATTTCACCAAGGAAAAAGTATGACCCTTTGCCCGGAATGATAAGCTGTGAGTTCAGACCGATGATTCCTATTCCGGCCTTTACGGCCCAATAGCGTTCAAACAGCGGTGCGGTGTCTACGCATACACGGCTTTCTCCGCCCCACCTCGACTCTATTTCCGCCGACAGGCGGCGCAACCGGTCTCTGACCACTTCGTGGTAGTCGCGTCCGTAGGCATAGTAGGCAAATTGGGGCGCGTCGGCTCTCTGGATCCGCGACGGATAATAGTTGAAGGCCGCAACGATGATGGTACGTGCTCCGGGAAGCAGAAGTTCCGGATTATGCCGGATGTCGTGGTAACGGTCGAGATACGACATATCTCCATGGTGTCCAATTCCGATCCATCGGCGGTATGAGTCGACGACGGCGTCTTCCACCGGCTCTATGCGTGCGGTACCTATGGCCGATATGCCGAGTCCGGATGCAAGCCCGCGCAGAACTCCGCTATGACATGGGGAGGGGCTCGAATTCATAGCCTTGTTCTTTGAGCCATTCGATGGCGCGGGGCAATGCGTAGCGCAGGTTGGCTTCGGCCTTGAGTGAGTCGTGGAACACTATTATTGAGCCGTTGCGGACAAACTTCTTGACATTCTTCAGCACCTGTTCGCCATTGAGTTTCTTTGAATAGTCGCGGGTCACCAGATCATACATCACTATGTTCATGTGGTCTTTGATCACTTTGGCCTGTCCCCAGCGCATGATGCCGTGGGGAGGTCGGTACAGAATGCTGTCGATAAGCTTGTCGGCTTCGGCTATATTCCGCAGATAGTTGCGCGACATCACCTTGAATCCCTGAAGATGGTTCATCGTATGGTTGCCCCAACTGTGTCCGCGCTTCTTAATCTCTTCAAGAAGGTCGGGATTGCGGCGCACATTGTCCCCGACGAGGAAGAATGTGGCCTTAATCCCGTAGTAGTCCAGCAGATCAAGCACCCAGGGTGTCACTTCACGGATAGGTCCGTCGTCAAAAGTCAGATACACTACTTTCCGCTTCTTATGCTTTATGCGCCACAGAGCCTCCGGGAAGAGGATGCGGTAGAGTAGAGGCGGCTGTTCGATAAACATAGCTTTCTTCGGGATGAGTTATTGCCGTGGGTCAGTCTGCATATTCGTAGTCTTCGCCGGATAGGTCCATCGCCGATTCTTTTTGCTGGCGCTGGACGTATCGGGAAAAGTCGATGCCTTCGTTCTGAAGTTCCTCGATCAGCTTGTTGCTGTCGCCTCCGATTGAAGCGTAGAGCTGGAGCAGATTGAGGAAGTAGGTGTCATAAATATAGCGGTCGGTGCGCGACAGATTGTAGAACTGCGCCGGTGTCAGCGACTGTATGTACAATAGATACTGCTTGGCGAGTCCGATCTCGTCGGTCAGGATCTCCATGGCTTTTTCATGAGCCTCGGTGTCGTCGGTGGCAAGGGCCAGACGTGCATAGATGTCTATGAGCTGCGGGGCCACCAGGCATCCGTAGGGCGATGTGTAGGCTGGAAGCTTCTCGACCATGAGGTCCACCACTTCACGCGACTTCTTGTAGCGGTCGGCTATGCGGGCCTTGTATTCGGCACGCTGGCTGTCAGTCATGTTGACGGAGTCGGTCATATAGTGTTCGTCCATGATCACACCTTCATTGTAGAGGGCTGTGGCCAGATCGAGCATGGTACTGCGGGTCGTGGTCACCATTCGGCGCACAGTCTCGTCGAGATAAATGTCGTCGGCCGACTTGGCTTTATCAATGCCTCCCCAACGGAATTTATTGACGATATTGTCGTATGCTTTGTCGGTGTTAACGCCCATGTTGCCGTAAGCGGCGCCAGGATTCTTGACCGGTCCTACCTCGTATGCCATGCCTGTCGACTGCATGTAAGGGCTAAGTCCCATGTAGTAGTCGTCGGGAACTGTCATGGCGAAGTATATCGGGCGTTTCCATCCGTTTTCGGCGTTAGTGGCGAGCATGTCGGTGGCTATGATCTTGCTGAGGCGCATACCTCCTTCGGGATCATCGAGCATGTTGAGGTCGATATACTCTTCCATGGCCAGTGAGTCGCCGGCATTGACGCGTCCGGCTTTTATGACCGCATCTTTGTCGACTGGGATGTACATGTTGGGGTATTTGAACTCCTGAAGTCCGAAGCTGTTGCCGTTGGAGTTGGAAGTGTATGCCTCCTTAAGGGCCGCCAAAGCATTGACTTTGGTCGAGTCCGGATCGATAAAGTAGGCAAATTGAAGCCGGTCGTGAGCATAGTCCTTGGGCTGGGCGAGCATGTCGATAGCGGCAGCGTCGTAGGTGGGATGCTTCAGCTGGTCGACATACCAGTCGGTGGTGAGATACGACAGATTGACCACACGCACGTCGGTGCGGTAGCCCTCCACCTCCTGGGCATACCAGAGCGGGAATGTATCGTTGTCGCCGTTGGTGAATATGATGCCGTTCGGCTCGACGCTCGACAGGTAGTTCATGCCGAAGTCGCGCGCGGCGTAGCGGCCTGAACGGTCGTGGTCGTCCCATGTCTGCGACACCATCTGCAGGGGCACGAGCAAGCCGATTATGGATGCCACGCAGGCTCCTATGAGGTTTATGCGCGAAGCCTTCTCTTTGCTGTGTTTTGGATCGATGAGTGTCAGTTTTATCAATTGCCACAGTCCGGCCACACCCATTCCTACCCAGATGGCGAATGCGTAGAACGATCCGGCGAATGCATAGTCGCGTTCACGGGGCTGGTTGGGAGTCTGGTTCAGGTAGATGACAATGGCTATACCGGTCATAAAGAAGAGGAATGCCACCACCCAGAACTGTTCGATGCCGCGTTTTGACACAAACGCTTGCCAGAGAAGTCCGATGATACCCATCAGAAGAGGAAGCATGTAGAACACGTTGTGCCCCTTGTTTTCGCTTCCGAGGTCGGCCGGCAGGAGCGACTGGTCGCCAAGGCGCATGTTGTCGATAAAGGGTATTCCCGAAAGCCAGTTGCCGTGGGTCACCTCTCCGTTGCCTTGAATGTCGTTCTGGCGTCCGGCGAAGTTCCATAGGAAATATCTCCAGTACATGTGGTTGAGCTGATAGTTGAAGAAGAACTTCAGATTCTCCAGGAATGTCGGCTTTATCTTTGTCTGCTGACCGCCGGGGAACGGATTGCCCTGGGCGTCGACATAGATTGACGCCTGTACCGGAGTGCCGGTCATGCCGGTCCAGTCGCGGTACTGGCTCTGGAACTTGCTGTCATACATGCGCGGGAAGAGCATGTTGAGCTCCGGAGTCATCTCATAGTCTATTTTTTTTCCGGTCACTTCATAGCGGTCCGGGTCGTCGGGTGAATTCTTGACAGCTTTGCCGTAGATGTTCTTACCCTCCTTTTTAATTGCGCGTGGCACGCCTTGGCCGTCGAGCTGGTAGAGTATTCCCGACGAGAATGTCTGGCCGTAAAAGAGCGGGCGTTCGCCGTACTGCTCGCGGTTGAGGTAGGAGCTGAGCGAGAACACGTTGTCGGGCGCGTTCTGGTTCATCGGCGTATTGGCTGTCGAACGGATCAGAAGCAGTGCGTATGACGAGTATCCGATGAATATGACGAATATGCTCAGCACCACCACGTTGAATATTCTTACCGGAATCTTCTTGAGGTAGACGAACAGATAGTAGACGAGCGCACCGAGCAGAATTACCGGCACCCAAAGGCTGTCGCCGATGAACGGTATGCCCGACAGGAACACGCTGAGCAGGAATGAAATCCGTATACGCAGGGCATTGTTCTGACGGTAAAGCTCATATACGGCCCACAGCATGATGCCCAAAGTAAGCACCGTATAGATGATCGGACCGCTGTTGTAGCTCATGCCGAGAGTGTTGACGGTGAACAGTTCGCTGTACTGGGCCATTTCCACGAAGCCGGGTACGAGTCCGTAGAGAATGACTGCTATGATGGCAAACGACACCAACAGGGCTATGAGAGAGCCTTTTCCGTCGGGATTCTTGAATTTTTTGTAGTAAAACACCAGGACTATGGCCGGAATACAGAGCAGGTTCAGAAGATGCACCGCTATGGAGATACCGATCACGTATGCTATCAGCACCAGATAGCGGTCGCTGTGGGGCATCTCGGCACGGTTTTCCCATTTAAGGATGAGCCAGAACACCAACGCCGTACAGAAAGAGGAGAAGGCATAGACCTCGCCCTCGACTGCCGAGAACCAGAAGGTGTCGCTCCAGGTATAAGCGAGTGCTCCGCAGATTCCGGAACCGAAGATGACGAGCATCTGCGTAAGGCTCACACTTTCGGTATCGTCCTTGACCACCAGTCTCTTGACCAGATGGGTTATGGTCCAGAACAGGAGCAGTATGGTGGCGGCGCTCAGCAGTGCCGACATGGTGTTGACGGCCACGGCCACATGGGCCGCATCGGGAGCGAAGTTCACAAAGAATCGGGCCGCGAGCATGAAGATGGGGTTGCCCGGCGGATGTCCGATTTCAAGCTTATAACCCTGTGATATGAATTCGGGACAGTCCCAGAAGCTCGCCGTCGGCTCAAGTGTGAGCAGGTAGGTCACGGCCGCTATCACGAAAGTCAGCCATCCGAGCGAGTTGTTGATTATTCTGTATTTTTTCATTTATGAGTCCGGTGCTATGTTTATGTTAGTACATGAGCCGATAGATGGCGTCTGTGTCCTCGGGACCGAGTTTCACGTAGTTGCCGATAGGATTGCCTTTATGTTCGTGCAGTTTGGCTACCAGCTCCGGTATGTCAGGTTGTTCGATGCCGAGTTCCTCGAACGACAGGGGCATGCCTATCGAGCGGTAGAATTCGCGGAGTCTGTTTATTCCCTCCATTGCGGCCGCGTGGTCGTCGGCGGTATCGGCTACGTCCATCACACGTCGGGCGAATTGGGCCACTTTGCCTACGTTGCGTTCGGCCACGTAGCGCATCCATGCCGGAACAGTCACGGCGAGTCCGGCTCCGTGGGCCACATCGTAGACGGCGCTCAGCTCATGTTCGATGAAGTGCGACGACCAGTCCTCCACGCGTCCGGTGCCGCAGATGCCGTTATGGGCAAGCGTGCCGGCCCACATGATATTGGCGCGTGCCTGATAGTCGGTGGGGTTGTCGATCACCTTACGTCCTTCGGCCATTATCGATTTCAGTACGCCTTCGGCCACCCGGTCGGTCACCTCGCAGTCGGCGGTATTGGTAAAGTAGCGTTCAAATATGTGGGCCATCATGTCCACTATGCCGCATGCCGTCTGATAGGCCGGAAGTGTGAAGGTAAGCTCGGGATTCATTACGGCGAATTTCGGCCGCAGCCAGTGCTCGGTGCGCAGACTCAGTTTGATGAGTCCGTCGCTCTTGGTGATCACCGAATTGCCTGAGCCTTCGCTGCCTGCCGCGGGGATGGTCAGCACCACTCCTACGGGAAGGGCGTTCCCGACAATCTTCTTGCCGCAGTAGAAGTCCCAGAAGTCACCTTCGTAAGGGGCACCGCAGGCTATGCCTTTGGCTGTGTCTATCACTGATCCGCCACCGACGGCTATGAGCATGTCGACGTCGTGCGAACGGACGATGTCGATGCCTTCGTATACACGGTCGTCGGTCGGATTTGGCCTTATGCCGCCCATCTCCAGATATTCGATGCCGGCCACGTCGAGCGCCGACTTGACACGTTCGAGGAGTCCGCTTCTGACCACGGAACCTCCGCCGTAGACGAGAAGCACTTTTTTACCTCCGAATTCAGAGGCAAGCTGTCCGACGCGGCTTTCCGTGTCGCGTCCGAACACGTATTTGGTGGGTGCCCAATATGTGAAATTGTCCATTATATATCAGCGTTTTTTGCCTTTTTGTTTCTGTTGTTCGCGGAGCATGGCCTGCTGTTGCCTCTGAGCTTCTTCCAGACGTGCCATGAAGCCTGACTTTTTACGGGGCTTTTTGGCGGCCTCGGCCATTTTGGCGCGCATCTTGTCTTCGTTGACGAAGTGGCGGAATGCGTAAGTCTGTATGATGGTGATCAGCAGCGACAGGAAGTAGTAGTATGACAGACCGGCCGCATAGTTGTTGAAGAACACAAGGAACATCAGCGGCATCAGATACATCATCCACTTCATGCCGGGCATCGCCGAGCTTGACGGCTGGTTGGCCATGGTGAGCTTGGTGTATAGGATGTTGGTGACGGTCATCAGCAGACAGAACAGCGACACGTGGTTGCCGAAATATTCGGTCACGAGCGGAATGTTGCCGGTCCAGGAGATGATGGCGTCAGGAGCTGAGAGGTCCTTGACCCATAGGAACGATTCGCCTCGCAGCTCGATGCAGGAGGGGAAGAATGTAAACATAGCTATGAGCACCGGCATCTGAAGAAGCATCGGCAGACAGCCGGCCATTGGGTTGGCTCCGGCACGGGTGTACAGCTCCATGGTCTTCTGCTGGCGCACCATGGCGTTCTCCTGACCCGGATACTTGTCGTTGATGGCCTTTATCTCAGGATTCAACAAGCGCATTTTTGCCTGTGAGATGTAGCTCTTGTAGGTGAACGGGAAGAGAATCAACTTGATGAATATGGTCAGGATCAGGATGATGATTCCGTAGTTGGAGAACCATGAACCGAGGATGTCGAACACCGGAATTATGATCCATGTGTTGATCCAGCGGAACAGCGTCCATCCGAGGGGTATCAGGCGGGTCAGATGCATGTCGTCGCCGGGATAGAGCTTGTCGTCGATGTCGTCGAGCATCGGATACAGGTTCGGTCCGATGAGAATGTTGAAGCTGGTCGGCTCCGGATTGGCCGGATTGTAGTCGACCGTGGTCACGGCTTCCATATCCTTGAGATAGTCGGCTTCGGTCTTGTTCAGAACCTTCGACTTGAGGTCGGCGCGGTTGAAGTGGGTCTTGGCCATGAACGCGGTTGAGAAGAACTGGTTCTTAAATCCGATCCATTTGATGCGCTCGTTGATCTCTTCTTCGTCGTTGGAGCCTTCGCTGAGGTTTTTGACATCGCCGCCGGCATATTTGTAATATACGGCGGAGTTGCGCTCTTCAAACATACGTCCTTCCTCCTGGCGTTTCATGTGCTGGTTCCATACGAAGTCCATGGTCACCACGCTTGAAGGGATGATGTTCTGCATGCCGTTCTGCACCACGTCGAGGCGCACTATGTAGCTGTCGGGAATAAGCGTGTAGCGCAGGCCGAATTCGGTACCGCGTCCGAGGTCGAGCTTCATCAGCACGGTGGAGTCGCTTTCCTGGACGGGGGTGAAATAGAAGTTGCGGGTGTCAAACTCTCGGTCTGACGAATTGAGTATGAACGAGTAGCTGTCGTCGTTGCCGTCAAACAGCACCACATGTCCGCCGCGGTAGCTGTCATACTTCTTCAGTTCGGCGCTGGCTATCATGGCGCCCTTGGTCGACAGGTCGAGCGAGAGCACTTCGTTTTCCAGCTTTATGGTCTGGTTGTCGCCCTGCAGATAGCGTGCGAAGCCTTGGTATTGGGTGATGTCGCGTATGGTCTGCTTTAATGCCGCCACAGCTTTGTCGGCTGTCTGCGGTGCCACGGCGAGGATGGCGTCGCCCGTGAGCGATGCCACGCTGACAGGCTCCGAGCCGTCGACATTGACCGTACCGCTGACGGTCTTGCCGTTTGAGCGGAGGTCTACGTTTTTGTTCTTCAGAGTGTATTCTCCTGCCACGCTGTCGGCATAGCCATACTGCTTGATGGCCGCCGCGAGCATCGAAAGCTCAGCTTCGGTCACTGAGTCGGACGGTGAAGCCAGCATATCGTCGGCCATGGCCTTTCTTTGGGCTTCGGTAGTCTCTACGTTTGGAGTCCGTGAATTCGGATCTACTTTGGGCTGGTTGAACCACATAAATCCGAGGAAGGCCGCCGCCATCAGCAGCAGGCCGGTCATGGTGTTCTTATCCATTACTTATTTTGGTTTTTATATTCTATAGCTGCTTTAATGAAGTCGAGGAATATAGGGTTGGGGTTGAGTACGGTCGAGGAGTATTCAGGATGATACTGGGTGCCGATGTACCAGCGTAGGTCCGGAATCTCGACCACCTCTACCAGATGGGTCTCGGGATTCTCGCCCACGCACATCATGCCCGCTTTCTCATAGCTGTCGCGGTAGTCGCTGTTGAACTCGAAGCGGTGGCGGTGGCGTTCCGACACATGTGTCGAACCGTAGGCACGGGCCGCTTTCGATCCCTCTTTAAGCACACAGTCGTATGCTCCCAGACGCATGGTGCCGCCCTTGGCGGTTACCGACTTCTGGTCCTCCATCAGGTCGATGACATTATGCGGGGTCTTTATGTCCATCTCTGTGGAGTTGGCGTCGGCATAGCCGAGCACATTGCGGGCAAATTCGATGACCATGCACTGCATGCCGAGGCAGATGCCGAATGTCGGCATGTCATGCTCGCGGCACCATTTGAGCGCCGTGAACTTCCCTTCGATGCCGCGTTGGCCGAATCCGGGAGCCACGATGACACCGTCGAGTCCCGACAGCTTCTCGTCGACGTTGCCTTCATTGAGCTTCTCCGAGTGCACGTAGACCAGATTGAGCTTGCGGTCGTTGTAGGTGGCCGCCTGGAAGAGTGCCTCGTTGATCGACTTATATGCGTCCTGAAGCTCCACGTACTTTCCGACGAGTCCGATGCTGACGGTCTGTTCGGCATGGTCCATCTTGTGCAGGAAGTTGAGCCAAGCCTTAAGGTCAGGTTCGCCTTCTGCGTTTTCGCCTGTCTTTTTAAGGACAATCTCGTCGAGGTGCTGCTCGTGCATCTTTAACGGCACTTCGTATATGGTGGGAAGGTCGATCGACTGGATTACCGAGTCGGGAGCCACGTTGCAGAACTGCGCTATCTTGCGGCGCATGTCGGCGGGTATGTCCTTTTCAGTCCGGAGAATAAGTATGTCGGGCTGTATGCCGACCTCCTGGAGCTGTTTGACAGAATGCTGTGTGGGTTTGGTCTTAAGCTCCTTCGCCGCATGCAGAAACGGCACGTATGTCAGGTGGATGCAGAGCGAGTTTTGTCCCAACTCCCAGCGAAGCTGTCTGACGGCTTCAAGATAGGGGAGCGATTCGATGTCGCCCACCGTGCCGCCGATTTCAGTGATTATATAGTCGAAATTGCCGGTATTGCCCAGCAGTTTGATGTTGCGTTTTATTTCGTCGGTCACGTGGGGTATGATCTGTACTGTCTTTCCGAGATAGTCGCCTCTGCGTTCTTTGTCGATGACGCTCTGGTAGATACGCCCCGTGGTGACATTGTTGGCCTTGGTGGTGTGGACGTTGGTGAAGCGTTCATAGTGGCCTAAGTCGAGGTCGGCCTCGTGCCCGTCGACTGTGACATAGCATTCGCCATGTTCATACGGGTTGAGGGTTCCCGGATCGATGTTGATATACGGATCGAATTTCTGAATAGTGACTCGCAGGCCGCGGGCTTTCAGCAGGCAGGCCAGAGACGACGATATGATGCCCTTTCCCAGCGATGACACTACGCCACCGGTCACAAAAATGTATTTTGTTTCCACGTTCACGTTGATTGGTTAATACTGTACTCTTAAATTAACTTGCAAAAGTACATAAAAACACCGACATATCACCAATCGGCCTAATCTAAAATAGCTAAGAATTCTAAAATGTGGGCGATATGTGATTTTTATACGGAGTTCTCTCAGGGGCGGGAGGCGAGGGCGTAGAGTTCGCTGATCTCCTCGGCCCAAAGCGATTCGTCGGGGGTCTCAAGGATGATGGGTATGTTGTCGGTGCGCGGATCCTTCATCAGCAGTTCGAAGAACTCCCGGCCTATCATCCCCTTGCCGATGCTGTCGTGGCGGTCGACGCGTGAGCGGAGGCCTTTTTTGCTGTCGTTAAGGTGGATGGCCGACAGATAGTTAAGACCGATCACCTCTTCAAACTGCCTCCAGGTGTCTTCGTAGCCCTCGGGGGTGCTTAGGTCGTAACCGGCGGCGAATGTGTGGCATGTGTCGATGCACACGCCGACGCGGCTTTTGTCGTCCACGTGGTCGATGATGCGGGCTATCTGTTCAAACGTGTATCCTAAGTTGGATCCTTGTCCGGCAGTGTTCTCGATCACGGCCTTTACGCCGGAGGTGCGTTCCAGAGCGTCGTTGATACTGTCTGCTATAAGGTCGAGGCACTGCTCTTCGCTGATAAGCTTCAGATGGCTTCCGGGGTGGAAATTGAGCATGGTCAGGCCGAGCTGTTCACACCGGCGGAGTTCGTCGAGGAAAGCCTCGCGCGAAATGGCGAGTTTCTCCGCGTCGGGCGAACCCAAGTTGATGAGATAGCTGTCGTGGGGCAATATCTGAGCCGGGGTGTAGCCGAATTTGGCGCAGTTGGCCTTGAATGCTTCCGCCTCCTTGTCGCTTATGGCTTTTGAGGTCCATCGCGACGGATTGCGGGTAAACAGTGCGAATGCTTTTGCTCCTATGGCCTCGGCATTGACCGGGGCTTTGCTCACGCCGGGACTTGCCGACACATGTGCTCCTATATATTTCATATTCAGTCTGGTACAATTGGTAAATGTCATGCAAAAATACGCTTTTCCATCCAATCCGACAAGCAAAACGCTCTACACAGGCTAATTTTAATGATATATAAGTGAAATTCTCACAATAATGGTTTCAAACATGGATTAATCTTAAAATAATATGTATCTTTGTCCCTCGGATATGAAGCCCCTTGGCTACAGATTCACCAATCGATTAAAGTACAGATAATTAGCTATAGCACAACGAATTGACGGATTTTACCCCCCCCGTCTATTAACACATGTTAACGCATCGTTGGGAGGGTCGATGCACAAATTGATTTATAAATAATGAAAATTTTTAAGTGTTTGTTTTCCACTATGTTTGTGGCATCTCTTTGCCTTGGATTCACTGCATGCAGCGACGACGATGACGACAACAAAACTCCCAACGAGCCATCCGTAGATGACGTGCTTCCCGCAGGGGCTCCTAAGAGCATAGGCGATGCCGTACTGACTGTCAATGAAAAGGGTCAACTGACTAAGGTGGTTGACGGCGATCAGGTGATCACAATCGAATACGGTTCATTCAGCCGTGCAACTACCTACGACGCTCTCCTTAAACTTCGTGAGGCTGAGGATTCAGACAATGACTATGACGCATATCTGAAACTTAACGGAATGGGTTATGTCACTGACGTTCTTCAGGTCTATAAGCATCCGGAGGAACAGGACGGCAAGCAGAGCGATACCTGGAAGTTCACTTACAATGATGCCGGCCAGCTCTCACGCCTGCAGCGTAGCGAGAGCGGCGACGACTTTAAGATCACTTATACTAACGGTGACATCACTAAAGTGGAGCAGACTGATGAAGATGGCGACCACAAGTTAATTACCATCGTGTATACCAACGCTGAATACCCGGAAGTAAAGGCCAATACATCGGGCGTCATGGAATTTGACGAGTTCTTCCGCGTGGATATGGACGAAATGGGCTTCCTTTATTATGCCGGTATGCTCGGCCAGCCTACAAAGAATCTGCCTATGGGCAATACGGAAAAGGCCACTTGGAATAATGGCGAGGAGTATACTTTTTCCGACAATTATAACTGGGAATTTGGCGCCAACGGCTTCCCGACCAAGTTCTGGACTGACAATGATGGTCCTTCGGAGATAGTGACATTCGTCTGGAATTAACCGTAATATACATTCTGCTATAATGAAAAGCCGGGGCCTGTCGAGGTTCCGGCTTTCTGTTTATTGCCGTAGACGCTAAACAATATGGCCGGCAGAGGTGTAGTTATTGTGTAAAGATTTAATTTGCGCATATATGAAGAAACTGACGGCATTGGCCATAACGGCTATAATCGGTACATCGGGGCTTATGGCACAGGGCTTTTTTTCGCTCAGCGCCGGTTCCGACGGATTTAATGTTAACGTAGGTGGAGCGCCGTCGTTGTTGATGGTGCCGGTCCACAGGACCAATCCGCTTCTTCTCGTGCCTGTGCATGGCCACGGTCACCACTATGACTATGACGACGACGATTTTTACGACGGCGGCATAGCGGTCTACCCCGTGCACCATTCCAAAAAGTACTATAAGAAAGCCGCCAAGCGCTACCGCAAGGCGTTGAAGCATGCCCGCCGTCATTCCCCATCGTCATGGAGTGTGTCGCTCTCGTCCGACGGCATAGTCGTGGGCGGATCGGTAGGCGGAGGTTATTACTACTACGACGATGATGATGATGACTTTTACGAAGATCTCTATGAGGACCTTTTCGAGCACCACCACAAGCATCATAAGGTCAAGAAGCACCACAAGCACCATAAGCATGACAAACATTACAAAAAGAAACATCGCCGCCATCACGATGATGATGACGACGACGACGATGATTGACAGCTTGCCCGGCAAGCACCGGATTTGACATTTTATGTGGTTGATAATAGCAGTTAAAGCATGACACCCGCGTTGAGCGGATGCCATGCTTTAATCATTTATATGCCCTGTGCCGGCCGTATTACCAGATGACGATCATCTCTTCGGCCGGACGGTACATCTTGTCGCCTTTCTTGATGCCGAATGCGTCGAAGAACGGCTGGATGTTGCGGAGTGTCACGTTGACGCGGTTTTCGCCGAGCGAATGGACGTCGTCGGTGGTCAGCGAACGGATTTCTTCCGGACGGATGTTCTGTGCCCAGATATTGGCATAGTTCAGATAGAACACCTTCATCGGGTCGATGCCGTTGATTTTGGCCTCTTCCGAGTTGATGTCCACGCCTTTCTTCTTCTGTGCGTCGAGGAAGGCTGTGCGTGCTACGCGCAGACCGCCCTGGTCGGCAATGTTCTCGCCGAGGGTGTACTGGCCGTTGGCATGGAGTCCCGGAAGCACTTCCACTTCGTTAAATTGTCCTACCAGACCCTGGGTCATCTTGGCGAAAGCCTCCGCGTCCTCCGGAGTCCACCAGTTGACCATGTTACCCTCTGCATCGAAGTTGCAGCCCTGGTCGTCGAATCCGTGGGTCATCTCGTGGCCGATCACCACGCCGATGGCGCCGTAGTTCTCGGCGTCGCTCGCTTCGGGGTCGAAGAACGGTGCCTGGAGAATGCCGGCGGGGAACACGATTTCGTTGGCGAGCGGGTTATAGTAAGCGTTGATTGTCTGCGGAGTCATGCCCCATTCGGTCTTGTCTACCGGCTTGCCCCACTTGGAAAGTTCCTCTTTCTGGTGCCACATCGACACGTTGTGCATGTTCTCGTAGTACGAGAGTTTCGGGTCGATGGTCATGGTGGTGTAGTCCTTCCACTTGTCGGGGTAGCCTATCTTGACGGTAAAGGCGTTGAGTTTCTTTATGGCGTTGAGTTTGGTGTCGTCGCTCATCCAAGGCAGGTTGATGATATGCTTGCCAAGGGCGGTACGGAGATTCTCGACCAGTCCGAGCATATACTGTTTCGACGATTCGGGGAAATACTTCTCCACATAGAGCTGGCCGATGGCCTCGCCCATGGCGCCTTCTGTGGCTCCGAGCGCGCGTTTCCAGCGGGGACGCATCTCCTGCACGCCGCTGTACACCTTGTTGAACTCAAACGATGCGTCGGTGAAGTCGTCGCTGAGGCGTCCTGCGGCCTGGCTGACATACTTCCACAGATAGTAGTCCTTAAGCTCGCGTTCGGTCAGGCTCGACAGCAGGTTGCTGGCCTGGCGCACTGCGCTCGGCTCTGTCACGATGACTGTCTCCGGAGTGGGAATCTCCATGGTCTCGATGAAGAAGCGGTCCCAGTCCATGCCCGGGAACTCTTTCTTGAGCTGGTCGATGGTGTAGGGGTTGTACATGGCCGGGATGTTGCGGCTCTGCTCGCGTGTCCACGCCGAGTCGGCGAGGGCGGTCTCCACCTTCATCACGTTTTTCATGATCCGGGTGGCGTTTTTCTTTGAATATCCGGCATTCTGCATCTGCTTGACGATAAGCTTCTGATAAGCTTCGCGCACATCCTTGTTGCGCTTGTCGTTCTGCAGATAATAGTCGCGGTCGCCAAGGCCCATGCCGCCGCCGCTGACATACATCGCGTAGACTTTGCTGTTGGTGAGGTCTTCCATCGGGCCTGCGCCGAAGAACGGGCTGGCATAATTGGCATGGATCCACATCATCAGCTCGCCGAGGCTGTCGGAGGGTGTGGTCTCGATGCGCTTGAGGTCGGCCAGTATCGGCTTTGCTCCCTCTGCGTTGCGGCGCACCGAGTCGAGGGCCTGGCTGTAGATGGTCCATACCTTGAACGCCACTGATCCAGGCTCAGGATTTGACGAGCCGAGGTTGAGTACCAGATTCTTCAGTCGTGCTTCCGACGAGTCGTTGAGCACGTTGAACTGGCCGTAGCGCGAATGTTCGGGAGTCAGCGGATGTGCTTCCTGCCAACCCTTGGTCACATGATTGTAGAAGTCTTCCTGGGGCTTTATCGAATTGTCGAAATAGTCAGGATTCAAGCTCTTCAGATGCTCTTCGGCATAGGCCGATGTGCCGATGCCGAGAGTTAGAGCCAAAGCAAGAATAGATTTGGTTAATGACATGTAATTAAAACGTATTTAAATAGATACCGCAAAGTTACTACTTTTTTCTGAAATATATGTCAGGTTCGTCCATTCTGCCGGCGTCACACCCGTCTGCGACGGCATTCGTCAATATTTGTGTGGATTTCAACGCATTATTCGTCAATATTTGTGTATATTTGCGCATAAATATTGACGAATGGAGTTATGAAAAGAGATATTTACGGTAGGCTTCTGACGTGGAAAGAGAGTGCAACGCGCAAACCTCTAATGCTTTATGGCGCAAGGCAGGTAGGCAAGTCGTATATCTTGACTGAATTCGGGAATAACGAATTTGATAATCTGATCAAAATTAACTGTTTCCGTAATCCGGTCATGGACACATTGTTTGCTTCCGATATTGACATCGACCGAATCTTGACGGGCATAGAGGCATATTCCGGACAGTCGGTCAAGCCTGGACGGACGTTGCTCTTTTTTGACGAAGTGCAGGAGATTCCCGCCGTAGTGTCGGCGCTTAAATATTTCTATGAGGATAAACCGGAGCTTCATGTAGTTGTTGCCGGTTCGCTTTTGGGTGTTCTGAATCTGTCCGGCGAATCTTTTCCTGTTGGAAAGGTCGATGTCATGCATCTGTATCCGATGACGTTTCTTGAGTATCTTGACGCGTCGGGCCATGAGCGTATGCGGATGCTTCTTGCCTCGTCCGACAGGACGTTGATCAATTCTTTAGGTGATGAATATATCGATTTGCTCAGGCAGTATTATTTTGTTGGTGGAATGCCTGAGGCGGTCAAATGTTTCGTCGGAGGCGGGTCGCCTTCGGAAGTCCGCGATATTCAGAATGCTATCCTCACGTCATACGAGGCAGATTTCGCCAAGCATGCCGGCGACTTCACCCAACGTGTCCGGATGGTTTGGCAGTCGATTCCCGCGCAGTTGGCCCGCGAAAATAAGAAATTCATATATGGAGCCGTGCGCAAAGGTGGCAGAGCCGCTGAGTTTGAAAATGCCATACAGTGGCTCGTGGATGCCGGGCTGGTATATAAGGTATGCCGTGTAGCCAAGGTATGGCCCCCCTTGAAGTTCTACGAGGAGAAGGACATATTCAAGCTGTTTTTGCTTGATGTTGGACTTTTAGGGGCGATGAGCGGGGTCGAGTCTGCCCAGGTGCTGATTGGCGACAATGTGTTCAACCAGTACAAAGGCGCGTTTACGGAGAACTATGTGATGAATCAGCTTATAGCGGCGGATGGGCGGCCGCTTTATTATTTCAGCAAGGATAATTCTCCAATCGAAATAGATTTTGTGGTTCAGGATGCCGGACAGGTTTTCCCTATTGAAGTGAAGGCCGAGACTAACGTTAAGTCGAAGTCGCTTCGGCGATTTGTCACCGTCGACAATGCCGACAGTGGAATCCGGGGCATACGGTTTTCTATGCTCGGCTTTGAGAGTCAGGATTGGATGGTCAATGTCCCGCTTTATGCAGTAGGATCGGTCAAGTTGTCGTCGATTTGATCTTCTGTTGGACGTAGTTCGTCAATATTTGTGTGGATTTCCACGCATTATTCGTCAATATTTGTGTTTGATTTTACATTTTTATTGACTTATGGCGGTCGGATGCCGTGATTGGATCTCTTGAAGCGGACCTGAAACAATCTGAAAACTGTTTAAAAACGGGCTTCATGGCTATGAAAAAATGTCAAACAAAGTGACAGACGCTTGCTGTAAGCGGAAAAATACTTATCTTTGCGAATAGACCGGAGGATCCGCTGTATGACAGGCTCCGGATGGCAGAAACGATATCATAATCAAAAAAGACTACCCTTATGGAACAGAAGTCGACTTTTCCGGCCAGTGCAATACTGCCGGCTCCCACGTTGAGCCGTTTGCCCGGCTATCTGGCATTTGTGAGCCTCCTGAAGGAGGAAGGGGTGGAGTATGTGTCGTCGACTCAGATTTCCAAGGAGATAAATGTCGATGCATCTATGATAGCCAAGGATTTGTCGTTTCTCAACATCAAGGGCAAGACCCGCATAGGCTACGACGTGGCCACGCTTGAGCACAAACTTCAGGAGTTTCTCGGATTCAGGCGCGGTCACAATGCTGTCATCATAGGTGTCGGCAGTCTCGGCGCCTCGTTGCTGCAGGACAGCGGTCTGGCCAATTACGGTCTGCGCATCGTCGCCGGATTCGATGTGCGTCCTGAACTTGTCGGGACCAGCATCTGCGGCGTGCCGGTCTATGACATGGCTGACTTCGGCAGGCTCATCGGACAGCTTGGCGCAGGCATAGGCATCATTGCGGTGCCGATGGAGATGGCGCAGCGTGTCTGCGACGAGATTGTGGCCGCAGGCATCCGTGCCTTGTGGAACTTTACCCCGATGCGCATCAAGGCTCCGGCCGGAATCGTGGTTCAGGACACCTCCATCTATGCCGATTTGGCCGTGATGTACAATAGGTTGGACAATATTCGCATGTGACATGAAGATATTCCGTTGTCTCCGGACTCCCGGTGAATCATTTTCCGTATCGCCCGGATTTCTGCTTTATCCCGATTCTGCCGTCGTTCGCGACGGAAAGCCCTTTTTCGTACCTGCGTTTGCCGACGGATGGACCTACAGGCTCGGTTTGGCCTGGCGCGTATGCCGTCTGGGAAAGACCATCGGCCCTCGTTTCGCCGACCGCTACTACGATGCCGTGTCGCTCTGTCTGTTTCCCGTTCCCGCCGGACTTCCCGCATCGTTCGGCGACGTGGCCACATCCTTTGACGGTGCGGTCATCATGGGTCAGTGGTTGCCGGTTCCTGACGATGCCGGTGCTCAGATCCTATGCAGGGCCGGGGGTGAGGAGTTCTCTTTCGGGGCCGACGGCGGTTCGATGGAGTCCATCATCCCTTGGATAAGCCGCTACTGCACCCTTAAGATAGGCGATGTGATAGTGTCGTCGGTGTTGCCCCGTGAATTTGACTACCCGATCGACAGCCATGTGGAGATATCCCTCTGCCGGCGGCCATGCCTCGACTTCCGGATAAAATAATCCCGCTTATTTCAATTTCCTCTCTCACTCAAATTACTGCTCCTCTCCAATGTTCTCCCTGCCGCGCCTCGTAGGCCGCATACTCATCCTGTTAATCCCATTAGCCGCATACTCTGCGTCCGCCGCGGGGTCAAGGCTCGCGTCCGGACGTTGGGTCAAGTTGAGGGTACCCGCTTCCGGCATATATCAAGTGAATGACCGGAGCCTTTCCGACATGGGTTTCACCAATCCCGGCAAGGTGTCGGTCGACGGACTCCCCTTCGTAAGGTATGGCGGCAAACTGATATTTTACTGCGAGGGGCCTCTCTCCGTGAGCCTCGCGGCTGACGGCGCTCCGGTGGTCGCGGCTGATCCCTGCAGCCCATACGGCTATTGTCTGCTCACCGATTCCGGCGACGTGGCATCCGGTCTTGTGTCAGTTCCGTTTCCCGGCGACGCCGATACTGTCGTGGCCTCGCACCGCCATGTCGAGGTGGTTCATCCCGGCGAGGTGTGCTATGCCGATATGGGTTCTCGTCGGTTCGGCCACCCCTTTCAGAGCCGTTCGGTGGCCTCATATAGCTTCGGCGAGGTCATGTCGGCCGACAGCATAGCCGATGCCGCGCTCCATATAAGCTGGCTCACCGATGTGCCGGGCACGCTCTACGCCTCGCTCCGGGGTGACGGTTGCGCCGTCATCGGTTCCGAGAGGATGGAGGCGCTGTCGGTCCGGAAGCCTTCGTTGCGCCAGTCGGAGGTGAGTTGCCGCCTTCGCCGCGGCTCTGCCCCGGAGTTTGACCTTACCTTCAGCGATGTCGCCAACAAAGGATTCACGGCTGTAGGTCATCTGGTCCTGACATACGGGGCGGCCAACTCTCTCGGCGGCCGAAAGCAGACGGTCATGCATCTGTCCGATGCCGACAGCCGTATGGCGGTCGAGGTTCCCGGTGCCGTCGAGGTATGGGATGTCACCCCCGGAGCCACGGTCAGGCGATTGGAGGTGGTCGGCGGGCGGGTGATGCCGGCGGTGTCGGGCAGCGTCAGGCTTGTGGCGTTTGACCCCGCGGCCGAGCTTCCCGAGCCGGAGATGTGCGGACAAGTCGCTCCTCACGATCTGCTTGCCGGAGCCGGGGAGGCCGACATGCTTGTGGTGGCCTGTGCCGGGCTTCTTGAAGCCGCCGGCGAGCTTGCATCACTCCACCGCCGCCTTCAGCACCTCAATGTCATTGTGGCCTCCGACCGTCAGATCTACAATGAATACTCCTCGGGGCGCCCCTGCGCCGAAGCCATAAGGGAGTATGCACGAAGTGTTTACCTCGCTTCAGGCCGTAGGTTGCGTTATCTGCTCCTCTACGGTGGCGGTTCGTATGACAATTGGCACGCCCTTGACGGCGGATTCGCTCTGCCCACCTACCAGTGCCGTTCCGACCGCTATATGTTCGACAGTGGCAGAAGCTACTGTTCCGACGCGTTTTTCGGCATGATGGACTCCGTGGTCGACCATGAGCAGATGTTTTTCGGCGAGGTGGCTCTCGGAGTGGGGCGCATCACAGCCTCATCTCAGACCGAGGCCCGCGATGTCAACCGTAAGATAGAGCGTCGGCTGAGCCGTTCTGCCGATGTGGCTTCGCTGGCGCGGACGGGGGTGGTGCTCTGCGATGCCGGCGACGGAGGGTTGCATCTGCGCACCGCCGAGGAGCTTGCCGCGCAGTTTGCCGGAGGTGATGCCGGCGCGGTGGTTCATAAGGTCTACACCGACCTGACGCGGTGGTCGGGAGGACGCGCCGTGGCTGCCAAAAGCGACTATCTGCGCCATCTCCGCGCCGGATGCGGATTTGTCCACTATGCCGGCCACGGCACCGAATACAGCATCACCGGACAGAATCTGTGGTCGGTGGCCGATGTCGGGAGTTCCGCCGGCCCGGTGCCGCCGGTGGTGTTCCATAGTTCATGCCTTAACGGACGGTTTGACGGCGACCGGCGTTCGCTTGCCGAAGCCATGCTTGCATCGCCCGACGGCGGAGCTTCGGCATGCATCATGGCCGCCCGCAACACCGACGCGTCCCACAACCGCCGCCTGCACCTCGAATTCATCCGCCTCGCTTCGGTCGCTCCGTCCGGAAGCCGTTTGGGCGATTTGTGGCTCGATGCGCAGAACGCCGTCGTGGCCACCGCACGCGAGGTGGGCCATTCGCCCCTCGCCATCAATGTACGCCACTTTAACCTTATCGGCGACCCCGCGCTTCCGCTCTACAGCCCCGCGCTGAAGGTGGTGGCCGCGCTTGACTCCTGCGGATCATCCTCCACCGGACTCGATTTCGTTCTAAGCGGACAGATCGAGAATGCCGGCGGAGGCGTGGCCCGCGGCTTTGAGGGTAAGGTGCGGGCCGAGGCATTCCTGACGGGTGCGGAGCGGGCCACGCTCGGCCAGGACGGTTCAGCTCCCGGTGCTGTCCGGGTGTCGGTCGACGATGTTCCGGTATGGGCGGGCGAGGCGCAGGTGTCCGGAGGCCGGTTCTCCATGTCGGTCAGTTTGCCCGGTTCGCTGCGTGGAGGTGCATACAGGCTGGTGTTTTCCGCCACCGACGGCCATGACGCGGCCTCGGGTGCAATATGCGGTCTAAGTGTCGGTTCAGAAGCTATGCGGACCGACTCCGTGGCTCCGCTCATATCCCGCCTCGCGGTCGACGGAGAGCGGTATGGCGGCATGGTCGTTTCGCCCCGGGCTGTGGTGGCCGAGGTGTCCGACTCCGGTTCGGGACTATGTTCCGTGGGCCACGCTCCCGGTGGTGGGTGCAGGCTGATGATCGATGGCCGGTGGGTGCCGGTCGGAGCGGAGTGCGTCAGTCAGATGTCGGCCGATCTGTGGCGTGTGGAATATCCATTGCCCGCCTTGTCCGACGGCCGTCATTCCCTGACCCTCTCGGTCAGCGACAATGCCGGCAACCGTGCTTCACAGTCGGTTGACTTTACCCTGCTCCGGCGCGAAGCCTCGGCTGTGCTCGAAGCCGACAGGCGTGATGTGCGCGGAGAGGCTGCGTTCACGTGGACGCATGACCTCGGCCCCGATGCAGAGGTAGTGCTTTTGGTGCGCGACATCAATGGCCGCACAGTGTGCCGCAGGCGGTTCGACGGCGAGGAGGACAGTTATATATGGAATCTATGCGGAGCCGACGGCTTCTCCGTCGCCTCCGGACCCTACGACTGCCATCTGCTCGCCACCGACGGGCATCGCTACGCCTCGTCGGCCGCTCTCCGCATCATAGTCCTCCACTAAGCCCCCAAGTCAGCATCAATTCTGGATACTGCGGACAAAGCAGGCATCTTTTCCTTGAGCAACATTTCCTCCTGAGATCTGGAAGAAGTCGAAAGTAAAGTAATTTATGTCCCATCCAACTATGGCTCCTCCTTCTGAGTTTAGAGATACGTTTGTAGGAGATTCGAACCAATATATGGCTCCGGGTCGGCGGAATACGTCGAAAAATAATGGACAGTCATTAACACCATTTGGATAAGTTGCAGGCCTATCCGTTCGTATAGGAAGCCTATCTGTATTGAAGTATCCCCATCTGTCTGTGGAGCAATTATATCTTAATAGCCCTTTATGATTATTTATTGAGTTTATTCGGTGTCCGTATCCAGATGCTCCGATCGGGAAGAATAGATTTTTACCGGTCTTATAATTGTAGACGAAGCATCCTCGCATGCCCTTATTTTTATCGCCCGACATATAACCGTAGACATCGCTGATTTTGGATAGTGTTTCATTCGAGCCATCACCGTATAACACACCATACCCTTGTTCCATGTCAGAATTTCTTCCAGAATATAAATTTGCATAATCGCTTTGTCTCGCAACTCGCATCGTCGACTGAGAATCGAATGATACTTGGTTGGGACCTGCCCAAGTACCGGTTACTTTAGATGTTATATTGTCCCATTTGGCTGTTCCGGAAGTTGCAAGCGTTAATTCTTTGTCATCAGCAGCATTCTTTATAAAGTCGTTCGGTTTTACTTCAGTCCACGGCGATTTGTTGTTGACATTGTTGCTTGAAGCTATGGGCTGATCCCAGTTGCCGAATTTAAACATCGACCCTTCGTCAAGTGGGCTGGAAGCCACACTGTCCTTGGCGACATTGTTCGAGGTCATCCACTTCACTCCATCACCGGCTATATCATCGGCACCATACCCCTGACGCACATAGATGAGATGGACGCAGGTGTAGTTGTGGTACTCCACACGGATTATGGCATAGTTCGGATTGGCGTCGTCGGTAGTTCCGTTGAAGTTGATGGTGAAGTCCATGTTCGATCCGGTTTCACCTTCGATGGTCTGATATGTTCTTGTTATGTTGTTTTTATCTTTAAATTCTATTGAACCTGTAGTCATTGTTTCTTGATGTCCTTCAAGGCTGATTGTTCCGTTTCTGTCGTTCCAACCAGTTTTGTTATCTTCTCCTCGTTTTGTGTCGCGAATAATGAATGCACGCCAAGGCCCTTCTGAAGCCAATGGCTTGAATTCGACAGATTCTTCATTTGGGAGAATTTTGAGCACTACGTGGAATGGATCGTTATTTTTGCCGCTTCTCCATATACCTTTGGGATTCACTATTCGGCGTACTTGCCTAATGGATATTTCTTCGCCACTTTGTGCGCCATTGTTTGTACTCAACCCAGTTGTAAGGATTGTGCTGTCAGAAAGAACTACCTTAACTTTTATTTTTGCCTCACGTTGATAAGCCGCAAAGGGGTTGTTGCCTGTGTAGGCTGTCTCTTTGATAAGCTGTTTGGCACGAGTCCATAGCGGTATGTTCACCGTATAGTGATTATTATTATCTTCATTTTTTAGCGCAACATGGGCTTCTCCATTTACAAGAGCCTCCTCTTTAGAAATAGTGCTTGGAGATAAATTGGTGTATACGCGTTTGTTACGGGCCGGACTCTGGTTATAATATGCTTGATTGGAAGTAACTGTAAATGGCTTTTCTGCCGTTATAACAGTTTCAACAGTCTTTTGTAAAGATAAAAAGCCATTCCATGGATAAGCTGTTGGATTGTCCATTTTATTCCAATAAAGGGCATAGGCATCGTTGCCGGGAGTTGCGGCTACTCCATTTTCTGCACCCATGGGTGCCCAGTTATTTGACGAGATTTCTGCTTCTATTTTACTTATTGTTGCAGTTCCTGCATCAATATCAAGCGGCAGCATCATAGAGTGGTTATAAAGATAAGATATGTAGTAAGGGTTAGGTGTTTGAATTTTTCTGTCTTCTTTTTTATAGTCGATGTGCCAGTCCACGTCGTTGGCATAGCCGTTGAAGCGGAGTGTCAGTTTGTAGTGGTGGTTGCGCTGGGTGTTGTAGTCAAGATGCGTGTCTTTTCCGAGCATGAATCGGTAGGTGATTTCTCCCTGGCCCGGATCTCCCGGGTTGATGGAGTAGTAGTAGGCCTTTACTTCGATGTATGAACCGTACTTTTTGGCATCTTTCCAAGCCTTGTTGTCGGTGTGTATGCCTTCGGGAAATGAGGTACCCACAGTATCTTTGGCGGCCTGGTTGACCTGCTGGCGTTTGTCCGATTCGGTTCCTTCCACTCCTTTGCCCTGCATATTTTCGAACAGGAAAAGAGAGTTTATTGACTCACTATGCTGGGCTGCCAATCGTTTTTCGATATCAAGTGATGGATCTACGGCCGCTTTCTCATCTGCTCCATATATGGCATGGCCTCTTGATATGTAGGCAGGCCATGTTTCTGTAGTGTAAATTGTGCTATCTGCAGGAGCGTAGGTTATGGTCTGTTCTGTTTTTGCAAATGGTATTTCGACCCCTTCGAGCGGCACTTTCTCCGCTTCCACCGGATAGTCGGCGCCAAGATAGCAGGAGTCGGGTATATCCTTGATGGTGACTGACTTGAGGAATATCCAGATGTTCTCCTTAAGCTTGGTTCCGTCAAATGCCACGGTGACTTTCGACACCATGCGCTTCATCCACGAGTGGAGAGTGACGGCGTTCTGATTGATGATGACATCGCCCGTAAATCCTTCGCTTGAAGCTTCCGAACCCTGCTCGGTGGTGAAGTAGCCGAACATCTGATTGTTCTTGGAGATGTCGTCGGAATTCCATTTCAGGCGTATTTTGTGCAGTTGGTCCTCAGTGTCGATGTCATAACCTTCGAGGCCGCCCATGTTGGCCACGGCATATATGCGGTAGCGGCCGAAAGGCATCATGTTGGCGCGGTTCTCCACGCCGATGGTGAATTTGGCCTGGCCGGTCTTGGCCTCTGCCTGGTGCTGTCCGGGCTTTACCGCGTCGGCCGATGTCGACGAGTTGGTCGCAGGGGTGTAGGAATAACCTTCAAGGTCGCTTTGGGTATACTTGCGGAAGAGATTGCCCGACATGTCATAGACGAGTACGCAGAGCGACTCTATCTCGCCGATGGCGTCGCCCGGAGTGCCGCCCTCTGTGGCTCGTGAGTTGAGCGGATTGCTGATTTCATAGAAGTTGAGCTTCATGCTTACGGCGGCGTCGCCGTCGCCTATGACGGAGGGGTCGTAGATGGGGTCGTCCTTGCACGAAGCAAGAGGCATGAGCATGGCGCATGCCGTCAGCAGACTGAGAAATCTATACTTTATGTCGGTAATCTTCAGATTCATTGCAAGTATGTGTATATATATGATGTGTCGTTGTGATGTATGATTGGTGCGGATGGCTATGGCCTGTCGATTCCGTAGTCGGGATTCAGGTCGACTCCGGTGTAGGGCAGCACTGTGACGGTGCAGGTCATCGAGCGTCCGTTGAGCTTGATGTTGACCAGCAGGTGGGTGTTGCGGGCCAGGGATTGGAGATCGGGCAGGTTGGGGAGGTCGGCTATCAGCTCGGCTCCGTTGACGGGGAGAGTGATGGAGTAGTATTTGCGGTCGGCGAGGTTGCCGTATTTGGTCTCGGGCAGATACACCGGCCCGGTGGTGAACTTGCGCTGGTCGGGGTTGTCGGTCTTGATCCAGTCGACCGTGAAGGGAGCGGTGGTAGCGTCTTTAGGTGCGTCGAAGGCGGTTATGACGCGCGGATCGCCCGACGGCGGCACTTTTGACGGTTCGTACCATGTATTGTAGGGAAAGAGGTATTCCATGTCGGCTATCTCGTTGAGGGTGATGGTCGACAGCATGCCGGGGTTGAAGTTGTAGTAGTCGGTGCCTACCTCAAGGTTGAACGTGGCCTTTATCGAGGCGCGGGTGACGAACAGCGTGGCCGTGTACGGGACCGGACGGATGCCGTCGGCGTCATACTGCGGATCGCCGATCTGAAAATCAAAGACTTCGGTCATCGGTATGTATTGCCCCGTGGTGAACAGAGGTTGCCCGGCCTCACTCTTCAGTATGGCGGTATTGGCGTCGTCTACCGGAAATTCCTCGCCGTTCTGCAGGCTTGAGTAGACCGACATCACATCGTCGGGAATCGAGGCTTCGTTGCCGATGAGGTATATCTTCTTTTCTTCGTTGGGCTTCACTTTGAACAGTCGCGGCTTGGTCTTTACCACATTGTCCTCGCTCACCGACACGTTGTGCTCGACACATCCGGCGCTGTCCACGATGATGAAGCGCATGGTGTGGATCTTCTCGTATGCGGTCGTGGGATCCTCGAAGTAATTGTTGTCGGGGTCGTCAAATGTATAGTCTGCGCGGCTTTGGTCGGGCATCTCGGTCGTGGCGATCGAGAGCGACATGTAGGCCATCGGTTCGCGTTCCGTCTGTCCGGGCACGGGTGTGTCGGCCTCTCCGCACCCCGACAATGCAAGGGCAGGAAGCAGCGACGACAGCAGCAGACGGAATGGATATCTTAAATTCATATACCTAATAGTCAATGTTGTTGAGTCTTACGACCCAGTCGTTTACCACAATGTGGGTTTTTAACCAGTTCTTTTCGCTGTCGAGGAAGAAGATCATCTCCCAGCTATCCTCACGGTCAAGATATTCCTGAGCCGGCATGGAGGCATATTTCTCGCTCTTGTAGAGCAGCAGATAGTTGACAAGCGGGATGTCGATGACGGTGCGGTTTGCGTCAGCGTCGTCGGCGTCCTTGGCGGTGATCAGCAGGTGCATGCCGTTGGCGGGGGCCAGGCGCGAGGTGCTGAATTCGGCGAATGCAAGCGTGGTCTCGGTGCCGTCGGGGTTGAGTCCGGCGGATACGTTGCCGGCGGTCCAGGGCATCACGTCGAAGGGTCGGCCGGAGGCTATGATGTCGTTCTTCCAGTCAAATGAGGCATTGTCGGCTCCCGTGATGGCGAAGTCGAAGTCGGCGTAGTTCACCGGATTGCCGTTGACATGCTGCAGAAGGATGCGCACGTTGTGGGTGTCGCACATCATCGGCAGGGTGACGGTGGAGTAGGTGGTGGCCGACGGTTCGGGCACGGTCACGTCGAGCGATCCGTAGTAGAGGCCGTGGAGGTCGCGGCCGGGATCGGCGCCCACGCAGTCGCGGTTCATGTCGACTCCTATCGACTGCATCAGCGAACCTTCGGAGGGGATGGCGTTGAAGTGGAACGAAGCTTCATCGCACTGCATGCCTCCGTAGGCGAGCAGATGGTAGTCGCCGGGAGCCACGTCGAGCAGCATGCGGTAGCCTTCGTCGGCCAGCACGTCGGTGGTCTCGGTCAGCGTGGTGACATATTTGTAGTCATTGTCATAGACGAAGAGCGTCAGACAGTCCACGCGCGCCGGGAAAGCATTGCCGGGCAGCATGTTGTAGTCGTAGATGAAGCGCACTTCAATGCCGGAGACGCAGGGGTCGAGGTCTTCGTAGATGACATTGTCGCATGATGTCAGGCCGACCATAGGCGCGGCGATGGCCGCCGCACCTACGATAGACTTGAGAAAATTTAATTTAATCAGATTCATTATATGAAAATGAAGCAATTAGAAATCGATGTTGTTGACGCGTACTACCCACGGCAATACCTGAACGTCGAGCTTGAAGTAGGTCTTGGGGCTTTCGTCGGGATCTTCCGGCTTCTCAGGATCGGGATCGTCGCCGGGATCGCCGGGATGGCCGAACTCGTTGATGGTGTTGATCTTGAGCTTGTAGACGTTGTTGCGTACTACGGCAAACTCCATCTGACCCATGTTCATGTTCTCGCCGTTGTCGTTATGACGGTTGTAGTAATAGTAGTAGCAGTAGTAGTTGCCGTCGGTCTTGTCGGGGCGGTAGATGGTGAATCCGTCGGGTGTGGTGGATAAAAGGTCGCCGTTCGAATCAAGTTTGGCGCCCGGACCGAATGCCTTTTCGTAAGTGAGCGAGAGGGTGGTGGTGGGAGCCTTTGCCACTGCGGCGGCGAGTTGGTCCTTGTCGCCGTAGATGTGGCCGTCAAATGCGTAGAGCACATGCTTGGCAGCCAGGGCAGTAGCGAAATCTGTACCGGCTACGGCTGAAAGCTTACCCTTGAACAGCACGCCGGTGGTGATACCGTGCTTCTGCTCGTCGATGCCGGGGATGGTGTTCTCGGTGGTGTAGCGCCAGATCTTGTAGTTGGTGCCTTGGCTCGGTTTCCAGTTCTCGTCGTTGTCGTCCTTGGTCAGTTCGCTTAGAGCAGTGTATTTGAGCGTGGTCGGAGTGAAGTCGGCTGTTGAGGTGGGGAAGTAGAAGTAGTCTGAAGCATCCTCTCCGGTGTATGCGGCTTTGAAGTCTTTGTTGGTGCTGACTACCCAGTTGTTGGTCGACTCGCGCTGGCACAGAACCTGGTCGGTCCAGTCGCTGTTGGGCGACATGATGGGCAGATAGTAGGCCGACTTCGACATGTTGAACAAGCTCATGCCTATGATCTCCACGTAGCCTTCGATGACATTCTCGTCGGCGTAGTTGCTGACGGGATATACGTTGGGATCGTTCGTGCCGATGGTGGTCTGCTCGAAGTCGAAGCGGGCGGCCACGCGCTGCACCTTGACCATTCCGAGATCTACGGGATTCTGACGGGTCGATTTCTCCATTTCTGTGGCGGTCGGGAGTGTGGTGGGAGCAAGGTCGCGGTTGGTCATCAGGAAGCTGTTCTCGGCCCAGATGGTAGAGTTCTCCACGGTCTCCCTGTTGAGGTCGGCAAATGTGTCGCCTGCCTTAAGCTCTGCGATTTTGTTGATGATCTGGGTAGTGGGGTTGCAGTATGCGAATATAAAGACGGGCTGTGTGGCGTTCTTGACAAGCTCCTCCGACTTAAATTTGACTGTAAATTTCGGACGGTTGGGATTGTCGGTATTGTCTGCGCCTTGGGCGTCGGCCTGTGCCGCCGCTACGAATTTGAAGTCGGCGGGGGCTTCCGATGCCACGTCTTTTTTGGCGATTACCACAAATACGGAGTTGACTTTGTTTTCAAAGTCTTGGCCGATTTCGAATCCGGCGTCGGAGTTGGTTTCGTCGTCTTCTCCCGGAGCTACGGTCGCGCTGCGCGAGGGGAGGCTGAGGGTAAGCCGTGCGGCTATGCCGTCTTCCGGCATGTCGATGCGGGTAGGTTCGTCTTCATTGCCGCAGGCGGTCATAAGCATGGCGGCGAGAAGTCCAAACGAATAAATTACCTTTTTCATTTGAGAATTGTGTTTGATAAATGTTAATACTATATTTCGTTCCTTTTGTTGAATTCGATGATGTCGCGTGCCTGTGCCGCAGCTTCGGCCGCTTCGTCAAGACCTTCGGCCGCGGCTTCATCAAAGAAGGGCAGGGCCTTTTCGTAGCGGTGCTGCAGGGCTTCGATGAGTCCGCGGGCGTATGTGGCCTGAGGCGAGTCGCCCGATTTGGCCAGATATGCCTCGGCTTTGGCATATTCGCCGCGCTGGATGGCTATGTTGGCCGCGTTGAGGTTGGCAACGGCGTTGTCGGGGAACATGCGCACGGCGGTCTCAAATACGTCGCAGTACTGCTCCGATCCCGGTTCGTAGCTCTGGGCCACGAGGAAAAGCTCGTTGAGCGAGAGGTTCTGCGGAGCGGTGGCGAGCACTTTCTTGATCTCGTCGACGGAGGTGAACGTGCGCACTATGTAGTTGATGGTGTAGTCGGAGTGGCGCAGTGCCGGATACTCCTCGCGCAACAGGAATGCATACTGCTCGGGATAGGTCGACTGTATCTTGGCGTTCTTGGGGTCGGGGGCCAGGTCGGAGTCGATGATGGCGAGGATGCCTTCGCGGTTGGCTATGTTGCTGTTCTCCACGTAGCGCCGCAGTCCTTCCCAGTCCTCAGGCTCGTAGGAGGTGTGCATGATCGCCGGATCGAAGGCATAGAGCTTCTGCACGTAGTCCTTGAGGGTGGCTGTACGGCCCTTGGCCAGGCGGACGTTGTTCTGATAGGAGCCTTCAGGCGAGGCGAATCCCTTGATGGAGAACGAGGTGATGGTGACGTTGGAGTCGTTGCGCACCACGTCGATGGTCTTGCGTATGGCCGCCAGTTCCTCGGGGTTGCGGCGGTAGTCGGGGTATAGCTCGGTGCGGTTGACCGGGAAGTCGATGTAGGCCGATCCCTTGAGGTCGCGCTCCTTGACGGCTTCGGCCTCCGGAGTGATGAAGGCGAAGCGCGGGGCGAAGACGCGCGGCTTATAGTCGAGGCGCAGCAGGGGCATAGGGGTCAGCGGCATGTCGCATCCGCAGTCGCTCTGGCCGTACTCCACCGACAGTTCCGACACCTCCATCCAGGGCTGGTATTCAGTGATCGACTGGTAGGGCACCACCAGCTCCTTGCCGCTGCGGTAGAGCAGGCTGGTGGCATCGTCGGGGGTGTTGCGCAGACGGTAATAGTAGCGGTTGCGGCCGGAGATGACCACTTCCGGAAACCGGTATGTCTGTCCGTCGGGTCCGTTGAGCACCGGGGTGAGCACTGTCTCCGAGTTGCCCCCCTGTTTCAGGGCCTTCGCGTCGATGTCCATGTTCAGTATCAGGTGGCTCTGGGAGCGTTCGACGCTGACCTGTTTCAGGGCTATGGCTCCGTCGAGCACGTCTACATTGACGGCATGCCCGGCCAGGAAGCCGAGAGCCATCGATAGTATGATAAGTATATTTTTCATCACCGTGTAATAAATGGGTATGTGTGAAGAGGTTGCTTTGTTAGAATGTGTAGATTAGGCTGACGGCCGCTTTGGTCGGTCCGACATAGTGCACGGGCTTGTCCTTGTAGTCGGGGGTGCCGCATTCGGCGCACGGATAGGAGGTGGCCTTGGTGTAGACCCAGCCGAAGCCTATCTCGGCCTCGATGTTCCAGTGGCGCGACAGTATCCATGAATATCCGTAGGCCACGCCCAGACCGCCGTACCAGCCTTCATAGCGGTGGTGCTTGAAGTCGCCGAGTTTGTTGCCGAGCAGGTTGAGGTTGGGGAAGTCGGCATTGCCGATGTTGTACTGGCCCACCAGGGCGTGTGCCCCGACGAAGTGTCCCTGCCATTCCTGGCAGAACCAGTAGCGCACTTCAGGCTGCAGGAGCCAGTGGCGCCAGCGGTGGCCGTTGACGTTCCACGCATTTATGTTGCCCGACAGGTCGAAAGTCCATTTGGGGGCAAGTCTGACTTCCGCTCCTGCATTTACGGTCAGCAGGGCGTCGTAGAGCAGGTTGGTCTTCACTGCTACATCCTGGGCCTTGGCCGCATGAGCCGATGCTATGAGCGTCAGTAAAAGGATAATTACTTTCTTCATTATTTTGAGTTATTATATGTAGCGTTGATATATTAAGGCTGAATGGAGGGAATAAGTTTATATGTAGGGGGCATGTACGGAGATAAGGGGATCACCCATCGGCCAAGTCGGATAAAGTGCGATTTCCTCTGTCCATAGTGTCGTACTTATATCCATGCCTGTGAGCAACCTTCCCGCTTCGTTGTGTTCAGATATTGCGGACCTCTTCATATTTCGTGTCGTCGTGCATGCGGACTTTACTGTCAGAGTGTGCCTGTGTGTCCGTGATGCAACTCTTAAATTTTATTAATGTAGCGTCGTTTGACTTATTGTGTATATCGGTTTAAACCAGGGACTTGCGTAAAGCTCCCGTCACTATCTCTCCGTAAGAGATAATAATTATCGCAAAGATAATTAATAATTCAATAACACACAAGTGATTGGCCGATTTTATTTTCCTGCTTTTTATGCGCCGTTGCTAAACAATATTCATGCTTTGGTGGTGAATAATTAGTTTCCGACACCTTCTGAGCACCTTGAAACGGCGTTTTTGACCCTGTTGCCCTCTCTTACGGAGAGATGCGGAGTGAGGATTACTCCTGGCTGAATGTGTCGAATGTGATGATGCGGTCCGACACGCCGCGGGCGCCGAGTATGTTGCTCACCACGGCCGGGTCCACACCTGTGGTGTCGCCCACGATGCGGTTGGTCATGGAGCTTACCGCGAATGCCGGTTTGCCGGGAGTGAACACGCTTTGGCCCATGCCTTTCCAGCGGTAGCCGTCGAGGTGCATGAGGTTGAGCAGCGTGGGATACATGTCGACCTGACCCATCACCTTGTCGTAGCGTCCGCCGATGGGGGAGTTGAGCACGATGAAGGGGGTGAACTGCTGGTCCGACACTATTCCCTTGGCTTCGGGATGCTTGAGAAGTCCGGCGCGGTCTGAGGCCAGACCTTCATGGTCGCCGGTGATGACTATGAGCGTACTGTCGTAGTCGGAGCGCGACTTCAGATAGTCGATCAGCTCGCCGAGCGAGCGGTCGGTGTAGTTGACCATGGTCATGTAGTCGACCATGCGCTGCGGATATTTTTCGCTGAAGTCGATGCCTTTGAGCTTGTCGGGGAGCCTGAACGGATTGTGGCCGGAGTAGGTGACAAACTGGACGAAGGCATTCTCCCCTTCGGGCCATATCTCCCCATGCTTCATCTTCTCGACGCTCTGTCGCAGGAAGGAGCCGTCGCTGAGTTTGGCCGGATTGCCCACAAGCTCGTCGTTGCGCCATGAGCCGCGGTCGAGCAGGGTGTCGATGCCGAATGAACGGGCTATCGGTTCCTGGTTCCATACGATCGGCTTGTCGCAGGTAAGGATATAGCCTCTGGCTCCGTTCTTCTCCTTCAGGGCCTGGTTGAGGGTGAAGTATGTGTTGTCGGGGTATTTCATGCTGTAGACCGACGATTCCATGGGCATCATGCCGGCATTGAGAAGGAGCTGGCAGTCGATGGAGCGTCCGGATCCCACCTGGGTCAGCACGTTGGGGGCATAGAAGGTGGTGGGGTCTTTAAGCAGTGAGTTTATCACCGGGGTGATCTGGCGTCCGTCGACTTCGCGGTCTATCACCCAGCTTTCGAGCGACTCGCAGAGGATTATGACGAGGTTGCTTCGGCCGGGGATGCTGTCGGACAGCGGTATGTAGGGCCTGAGCGACTCCTTTTGCTCGATCCAGCCGGAGATCGTGCGCCGGTCGTCGTCGGTCATCTCGCGCGACGTGCCGATGGCGTCATAAAGGATGCTTCCGCCGACGGTGTAGACGGGGGTGGTGCAGGTGGTGTAGTAGCACGACTCTTTCAGCTTGGAGTAGTGGGCCGTGAATCCTCCGCGCGCCAGGGCGGTCAGATAGGCGAGAAGCCCGGCGGCGATAAGGGTCAGGATATAGCGCATGAGGCTCCCTTTGGGAAACCGGTGGCAGGCCGGAACGCAGATGACGGCGGTGGCCGCGGTGGAGAGCGGGAGCAGCAGGTCGGACCAGCGCATGGAGTCGACCACGCTGGCCTTGAAGTCGCTCAGATTGCCGGCTAAAAGGTAGCTGTCGAGAGGTATGGCTGTGAAGTAGGTGCGGCAATACATCAGATTGCATATCAGCAGGATGTCTGTCAGAAACAGCACTGCCGTGGCCACCCACAGCCGCCGTGTGAGCGCGTAGGGGAGGGTTAGGACCAGGGCCGCGAACAGGGCGTTGACGTATAGCCCTATGTCCGACATGGCGCGGAAAGTGGTTCCGGCGCACCAGAGCACGTCGAAGATGATGAGTTTCAGGAAGGCTCCACCCACGAGTAGAGTCAGGCGTCCAGCCCATTGGTCGGCAGGAAAGAGGCGGCTGAATAATTTCATGTTATTTCTTTAGATGAAGGTACGACTGCACGCAGCCCACGAATACGGCTCCTCCGACGATGTTGCCCAAGGTGGCCGGAATCAGATTGTCGACGGCCATCTGACCGAAGCTTACATCGGCTCCTTCGAGCATGCCGCAGGGGATGAAGAACATGTTGGCGATCGAGTGCTCGTAGCCCAAGGCCACGAAGGCCATCACCGGGAGCCAGCATCCGAACATCTTCGCGCCGCCGCTTTTGGCGGATAGGGCGAGCCAGATGGCCAGGCACACGCACCAGTTGGCGCCTATGCCTTTTACGAACACGGTCAGCCACGGCATCGACACTTTTGCCTGCGCTATGTTGATTATGGCCGTGTGGTATGGTTCAGGGGTCGTCAGACCGGCGGTGTAGACCATCACATAGACGAACAGGAGGGCGCCGACGAAATTGCCGGCATAGACCATCGCCCAGTTGAGCAGCACGTCCTTTAACGAACACCCTTTGGTTATCCAATACGGCATGAGGAGGGCGTTGTTGCCGGTGAAAAGCTCGGCCCCGAGCACCACCACGAGTATCAGCCCGACCGGGAAAGCCGCGCCGCTCAGAAGCTTCTGCATGCCCGGATTTGCGGCGGTTATCTCCGGAAATCCGTAGCCGAGTATCAGCGACAGGGTGCCGCCGAAGGCTATGTAGATGCCGGCGAGGATGGTAGTCAAGGCGAAGCGTCCGTAGCTGCCCGACTGAAGGTCGAGTTTGTTCTTTCCTATTTTGAGTGCTGAATTGATTACCTCGGAGGGGGTGTTGGTTGCCATCGGGTCTGATCTACAGTGATTCCAGGATTCGTTTGAGCACTACTTCCGCCGAGATTTCGCGGTTGGCCGCTTCGGGAATTACAAGCGAACGCGGGCTTTCTATCACGTCGTCGCTTACGATCATGTTGCGTCTCACGGGCAGACAGTGCATGAAGAAGGCGTCGTTGGTGAGAGCCATCTTCTCGGCTGTTACAGTCCACGAACGGTCGGTGCTTAAGACCTTGCCGTAGTTGGGGTCGGCGTATGCGCTCCAGTTTTTGGCATATACGAAGTCTGCGCCTTCGAGGGCTTTGTCCTGGTCATATTCCACACGTGCGTTGCCCACAAACTGCGGATCGAGCTCGTAGCCGTGGGGATGGGTGATGACGAAGTCGTAGCCGGCGGCGTTCATCCATTCTGCAAATGAGTTGGGTACGGCCTGGGGCAGCGATTTGGGGTGGGGTGCCCATGTCATCACCACTTTGGGCCGGGCCGTGGTCTTGTGCTCCTCGATGGTGATCAGGTCGGCAAACGACTGCAGCGGGTGGCGGGTTGCCGCTTCCATCGAGAACACCGGACGGCCGGAGTAGCGGATAAACTGGTTGAGTATCTTTTCCTGATAGTCGTCGGCTTTCGACTGGAATTGGGCGAACGATCGCACTCCTATCACGTCGCAGTAGCAACCCATTACGGGTATGGCTTCGAGCAGATGCTCGGGCTTGTCGCCGTCCATGATCACACCCCGTTCTGTCTCAAGTTTCCAGGCTCCCTGGTTGACATCCAGCACCATTACGTTCATGCCGAGGTTCATAGCCGCTTTCTGCGTGCTGAGGCGTGTGCGTAGCGATGAATTGAAGAATATCATCAGCAGGGTCTTGTCCTGGCCGAGGTGCTTGTAGGCAAAACGGTTGTTCTTTACTTCGAGAGCCTCGCGGACAGCCGCGTCAAGCGGGCCTATGTCGTGTACGTTGGTGAAATTTCGCATCTTGTTATTGATGATAGTTGTTTATATTGCAAAATTACAAAGTTTTGCCGAAAAATCAAAAGCGGTGGTCAGGGAGCGGTGACGGCGATTTTGCGCGAGGCGCTTGTGTGGGTGGCGCCGTCGGCGGTGATGGTGGCGCGGTAGACGTATATGCCGCGTTGCACTCTCCGGCCGGCACTGTCGGTCAGGTCCCATTCGATGGGCGATGTCACGAACAGGTCGCTGCGTCCGCTTCTGCTCGCGCTCCATACAGTGCGCCCCATCAGGTCATATACTTTCAGGTCTACCTGGATGACTGCGTCCGGCCTGTTGTGCTTCACATAGAAGTTGGCGTGGTCGATGGCAGGATTGGCGTCGGAGTATAGCCCTACGATGGATGGTGCCTGTCCTTTTGACACTTTAAATGCGATAGTCTCCTCGGCCATATTGTTGGCGGTATCCCATACCCTGAGTCTGAGGGTATGCTCTCCTTCGGCAAGCTCGGGCATCTGGTAGTAGACCGAGCCGGACTTGGAGCCGTCGGTTCCGGGAGTGTAGTACTGTACCACGTCGGGATAGCTCTTGGAGCCGTCGAGCTGGAGGCTGATCTGGTGGCCTATGCCCGCGCTTGATATGTTGATTCCGACATTGTCGCGAACACGCGCTATCACCATCGGAGTCTCGTTGACGGTGGCTCCTGTAGTAAAGCTTTCCGAGTTCAGGACGAACAGCTCGATCACGGGTGGAGTGGTGTCCGTATTTTCCGATTCGTCGAAGCCGTAGACATAGAAGCTGCGGGTCACGGCCGACGCGTCGCATCCTGTCGAAGGGTCGTAGGCATAGACGTTGAGTGTGGCCTGACGGTAGTTGGATGCAATCTCTCCGGGCATGTCGACTTGAAGTGCAAACCGGCCTTCCTTGACTTCGCCACGTCCTATGAACAGGCGTTCGCCCATCTCTTCGATTATCGAGTCGGGTGCTTCGCCCCGGTGGTTGAGTGTCAGCGTGCTGTGCTCCGCGTCGTATATGGTGTGGCTGGCTATGCCGTTGAATCCGGCGTCCACTTCCCCTTCGGCATCGAGCACGGCTCCCTCTATCGTGAGGCTTTGACGCGCTTTGACCACGGGATAAGGTTCGTCGGAAAGGCTCTGGCCGGCTATTTTCGCTATGTCAACCGGTTGCACGGGTGTGGCGAGCCGCAGTGCCGGGTCGCCGAGCAGCACGTAGCGCAGTTTGTTGGTGTCGTTCACTCTCGGGCGCATGTTCTTGGACCGGCGCAGCATCTCGCCTAAGGCGAGCGACCGTCCGTCGGGCTCACGCTGGGTGACGGCCTGGGCCATGTCGAGCGACATATCCTCGTTCATCGAGATATACACCGGGCGGGTGGCCGCGATGGCACCTATGATGCCTTTGGGGTTGAAGAACATGGTCTCCGCTCCTGAGCTGTTGGGATCGTCCCATTTAAGGAATGAGCATGTGGCTGCATACAGCATAGGCGTATGCTTGAAGTTGACGTTGTTGACGTCGTGCATTGTAAGCAGTCCCTCGCCGGTCCAGCTTACCGTGGTGGCATGGCCTATGTACCACCACCATACCGCCCCTTGGTTCAGAAGGCGCATCATGCGGTCGTGGGCTTCTTTGGCCACGTTGTCGATGAGCGGAAACGCATCGACATGGATTTTATGGTATACTGCCTGCGATCCGTAGCGCGTGGCGACCATCAGGTTATGGGACTTTTCCATCTGGTCGATATGGTCGCGTCTGTCTCCGTCGTCGGTGGCGAGCACCACGCGGTTTTTCCAGTCGTCCTTGTCGGTATCGGCGATATATGTCCTGATTTTTTCCACCGCGGCGCGGGCTTCGGATGTCGAATTGACAGGAATCCTGCCTACACCGATGCAGTGGTAGTCGTTGCCGGGGGTGCGTCCTGAGCCTTCGCGGAGAAATGCGAGATAGTCCTCGGTGGTGTAGGATGAATTGTCCGACCCTCCGTGTATGGTCTGCCATTGAGGCAGTATGTTGTTTTTATTGTCGCGGGCCGTGGCCGAGATGGCGCGGTGGTCGCTTAACGCGCGGCCGAACATCAGTGCGTAGCGCAGTTTGCTGTCGGAGGTGTTTGTGCCACCCCCTTTGTCCCATAGCATCTTGAGCATCTTGCGGAATGCATTGAAGTCGGGGGTTCCCGACGAGAATTCGTTGTATACCGATTCGTGGGTCACCACCATCACCTCAAGCCCTTCGGAACTGCGGTGTATGTCGGCGAGCTGTTCGGCGTATGTCTGCCATTGAGGGAGAGTGAATATGACCATGTCCGGCACGTCGGCGCCGTGCAGATTCTGATTGGGGGCCGTACCGGCAAGCGCCGGTGCCGGAAGTGTCCCGTCAGGATTCCACGCCGTGTAGGTGCGCCACCCATGTTCGGTTGCCGTCCAGATTGCTGTGCCCTCCTTGATCGATGCTTTCACCTCTTTGATGTCCCAGGGTGAGGTGACATCCCATATCCGTGTGTTCTCTGTCGCTCCTGACAGTGCCACTGCACCGGCGTCGGTGCGGAAGGTCAGTTGCGCTCCTTCGAGCCGCAGATGGCGGTTGTAGGTTATGAAGATATTGTCTAAACGTGCAAGTCTGACTATCGGTGACGCCGTGGCAAACCGGATGCCGAGCTTCAGGCGGTCGCCTTCAGCCTCCGTCTGCGACGATATGGCCGACAGGCGGTAGTGCAGGGCCGAGTCGTCGCCGGTGTTGGTGAGGGTGTTGGTGTTGTTGATGGGAAGGTCTGAACCGTTGACCGTGAAGGATACCGTGGATTTGTTTTCATTGGTCTTTATGGCGAAGTTGCAGTCTATCCACAATGAATTGTCGGAACGCCCGGGAAACCGGAAGTCGAAGGTCTGCGACCGGGTGTACATGAAGTCTTCGCCGAGAAACTCATGTCCGGTTCCGCCGGCCGACACAAGTTCCTGCTCGTGATATACTGTCTCCTTGAACGTTGTGGCCGCGTTGTTCCCCGAAGCGGGCGATGCCGTTGAGGGTATGGCGGTGTCGTCGCCGGTGTCCGACAGAAAGTAGAAAGCCTCCTGCGAATAGTAGTTGGGCATGCGGGTAAACCGTCCGTTGGTGCCGCGCGTCCAGCTTTCTGGGCCTTGGGCGTAGAATACGAGTCCGCGGGCGGTGGTTTCAGAAGCCGTCCGTGGCAGATCGTCGATATATGTCGACGACGTGAGTATGTCGGATATCGGGGCGCCTCCGTAGCCGTAGACCCTCACCTTGGATGGGTCTGTGAAGCCCCATTGCCGGAGCGTCGACGCAGGTATCTGGTACATTCCGCTTTCTGTCACCTTGATTTTGACCCATCGGCCTTCTGCGAGAGCCGAGACGGACCTGTAGGCCGTGCCCGGCTGCGCGGTGGCCGACAAGGCGCACAGTGCGGCTATAATGAGTTGGATATGGCGGATATATGATGGTAGGTTCATTGCGGTTCTGGTTTTTAGAGCCTGTCATTAGAGAGATAATCCCTTAATTTTAAGAACGTGCTTAAGGGCTGAATATTGTATGCGCATTCGGGATGGCGTTGAAGCCGGACGGATAGGAATCAAAAAAGGTCTATCCTTCACGGACAGACCTTTTTTGAGCGGAAGACGAGGCTCAAACTCGCGACCCTCAGCTTGGAAGGCTGATGCTCTATCAACTGAGCTACTTCCGCATAATTTGTGGGCGAAGATGGATTCGAACCACCGAAGGTATAAACCAGCAGATTTACAGTCTGCCCCATTTGGCCACTCTGGTATTCGCCCGTTTGGTGTGCTAATTCCAAATTAGCGCACAAAGGTAATGATAATTATTTTACCGCGCAAGAAAAATCGACCATTTTTATCGCGGCTTCGGCCGCTTCCGCACCTTTGTTGCCGAGGCATCCTCCGGCACGGTCGATGGCATCCTGCTCGGTGTCTACGGTCAATACTCCGAATATCACCGGTTTGGAGCCTCTGGCGTTAAGTTCGGTTACTCCTGCTGTGACGCTCTGGCACACATAGTCGAAGTGAGGTGTGCCACCACGGATCACGCATCCGAACACCATCACGGCATCGTACTTGTCAAGTACGCGCGCGGCGCCGAAAGTCAGCTCCACGGCGCCCGGCACATGATATGTGTCGAAGTCCACGTTGTTGGCCTTGAGTACCTGGCAGGCTCCCTCGGTGAGGGCTTCTGTGATGTGGGAATTCCATTCGGCGGTGATGATGGCCATCTTTGTTCCCTCTTTCAGTGCGGGCAGATTCCCCTTCGGGGCTCCTGTTGAGAGTGCTGTTGACATATATGGGGGTGTTTAGAGTGTGTCTAAATATTGTTTTCTGCAAAGGACTTTGCTTCCTGTATGATTTTCACTGCGGTCTCATTCTCGATATTGTCGATAGTGGCCGAGGTGACGTCGTTCTTTATGAGCGCATCGATTATGCCGGCCACAAATGCCGCGAACCAATGGCGGTTTTCCTGGCGTTGGCCGGCGTTGGCCTTGTCGACCGACTTGCGGTGGAAGAAATCGAGCGAGCCTGTCGGGCTGTCGTAGTTGACCATATTGAATGAGTAGAAGCTTACGTGGTCGCTGAAAGCCTTGGCCGCATTCTCTTTGTTGAATATGTCGCGGAGGTCGGCGGTCCGGGTCACTACTATGTTCGACGATTCGAAATTCTCGAGTATGGCCGGCATTACTTTGGTGATGCGGTGCACGCGGTTCATATCGAAGTTGGGCACATAGACCACTATGGCATGGCGTTCGGCCGCATACTTGACTATGTCGTAGATGCGGTCATGTCCGCGCGGGTCCACGCAGTAGTTGCCTCCGAACACTAATATGTCGTCCGGGTCGATTCTGGGCCAGACCACTCCGAAACTTTCAAGCGGATAGCTGCCGTAGCGCACAGATGATCCGGTCTGCCCCTCGGCTCCGTTGAATATCAGTTTCACGGGGGTGGTCCCTTCTGTGTACCGGTCGATCGAGCGCACGTCCACGCCGTTGGACTGCAGGAAGTTCACGATGATGTCACCGACGTGGTCATTGGCCGCCTCGCTGACGAAGCTTACCTGCCGCCCGTCTGATCCGAGTCGGGCCGCCGCGTTGAGCAGCACTCCTCCTGGAAATGATTCTCCGGGAATGTCGTCGGTGAATAGAATCTCAAGAGAGCTTTCGCCGATTATGATGATTTTTCTGTCCATAATTGTTTTATTTCTCCTCGGTCCTCTCGCCGCGCGATACTGAACCGAGATATCCGCCATGGTGACGTTTGGCGTAATCCTCACGGGTGAATCCTGTAAGCCGCATCACGTTGACCACGAGCACGTCGCCTATGACGGTCATCATGGTGGTGGATGTGGTGGGGGTCAGTCCGAGCGGACATACTTCAGGAGCGCCTCCGGTCGACAGTGTGGCGTCGGCCATAGAGCTTAACTCGCTGTCGGGATTGCCGGTGATGACGATCATCGGGATCTGGGGATAAAGGTTGCGGGTCAGATGTACCAGATCGATGATCTCGCGCGTCTTGCCGGAATTGCTGATCAGCAGCATGACATCGTTTGGCTGAAGCACTCCGAGGTCGCCGTGCTGTGCCTCCGACGGATGCAGGTTGACTGCCGGTGTGCCGGTCGACGAGAATGTGGTGGCGATGTTCATGGCTATCTGTCCGGCCTTGCCCATTCCGGAAGTGACGACTTTTCCGTTAAGTCCGTGGACATTGCGGATGATGATATCGACAGCCTTGTCATAATCGTCGGTTATAGGTATCGAGGCTATGGCACGGCTCTCGCTGTCAAGGATTTGACGCATGGATTGCTGTATGTCGGTCATATCGGTAATCATTATTAAGCCTACAAACTTAATTAAAATATCTCAGATATCAATAGCCTGTGGCATTTAATATGTGGCGACTCAGTTGATTTTTGATTGTTTTTTTGTTGTCTTTTCGGTTGCATACTCTCAACTGGCAAGTGCATAATTAGCGACTTGTCCTTACAAACTTAGAAATACTTTCATGCCATGTATTTTTGTTATTCGGCTATTATGTTTATGGGTACAACTCGGGGTGGGTCCAATCAAGTGAAATGCCATTAGCAACCAGCCATTCCGCAACTGTCAGATGTTTAATCCCTAAGATTTCACATATTGCAGGAAGTTTCTTGAAGACTTTGCCGTCATTGCTTAACATGGTCTCTTCTGTAATCACGACGGGTTCTTTGTCCATATTATTTAGAGCGTAATACAGCAATTTTGCATCCCCGGTTGTCATATATTGAGTTTTCTGTATAGCAAATGCTTCGGGATTCAATTTCTTCTTTTGAAGAGTAACGCAAAAGTTGTGATCTAACATATTGCTAAATTTTTTAGCGGAAGGTGGTGTAAGATCGGTGTCATTATATCGCAGTTTGCTGTCATTCAAAAACTCCATAAGTTCTAATGCTATACCTTTTTGTGTGCGGGAAGTTTCCAAATGAATAGTACTCAAAAATACAAGCTCCCCGGAGCGCAATTTAGTTTCAACAAAGCGTAATAATTTTATCTCATCCTTGATGGGGAGATAATAACGAGCAATAGCTACTAATGAACTGGTATCAATAATCCCAATCATAGATACTTGCCAATTTGTTTTGGGGGTATTTTCAACTGTTCACAGAAAGATGCTTCTGAAACCAGTCCATTATAAAAAGCATGTTGCATCGTTTCCATGTAAAGAGGTGAAACGATTGGCTTAGGAGCGCGGGCGTTGGAGGATTTTCCCTTCTGCTCTTCTTTTAGTTCTCGTTGTTTTTCCGCATATTCTTCTTCTAATGTACGTATAATACCACGATAGTAAGGCATTGGGACTATTTTTTTGTACGCCAACCTTGTATACCAAGCCATTTTGCTGATATGTGTAGATTGGGACAATTTGTCAATTGTGAAATTTACGTCCTCAGAATAAGAATTATATTTATCCAATTCTTTTACTGCATCTCCGGCAATCAGATAAAAAGCAAAGTCATTACACCACCGCTCAACTTTGTTAGATACGCGATTCCTTTCAACCTTGGACATGTCAAGAGCTTCTATATCCTCAACGCCTAAAAGATAGTGTCCAATCTCATGCGCAAGAGTAAAAATTTCGCGCTTATAAGACTTTTGGCGTTTAAGCACTATTACATTGGGGTCTATATAGAAACCATCAATTGTGGCTTTTTCTCGTTTATTCCAAGTTTCAACGAACTCAAAAACATATACATTTATTTCAGCCAAGTGAGCAATCATTTCCTTTAGGAACTCACGATGATCCTTGATGTTTCTTTCAGGAATGAGAATAGACCTAACTTTATCAGCAACTTCTTTTGGATTGCACTCGATAGTAAAGGTATTATGCAACTGATACTCTAAAGTAAGTGTATCAGTTAATGTACGGTATCCATCTAATAAACTCTTAAGTGACTCAAAAGAATCTACAATACGCTTGTCCTCGATAGAAAGCACTGATTGAAATCTGGATTTCCTAAAGAATACTTTTGTTCTCTGGTTGAATTCTATTGGTGAAAAATCTAAGTAAAACGACAATCCTTTATGGAATATTTCATCAATTCGTTTGAGCAGCGAAATTTTGATTTCCTCACAATAAATATCATTAATTGAGACAAGTTTCTTTCTTCCCTCATTTAATGATGACAACAATTCATCTTTGCTCATGCTAAAAAGCGCAAGCAGATAATCTAATCTTTCTTTATTGAATTGAGTTGTCAATCTATGCTTTTTACTGTTAGAGGTTACTATTAGTTATGCAAAAGTACAAAAATATGAAGTGGCAGGCATGAGTTTTTAATAAAAAAGTCACTTCACAGCATTTTTTGACCAATTTAACCGATGCCCCGCAGAGGGGCATCGGTCGGTCTGCTTTTTTATGTTGACGGCTATGCCGCGGCGATGCTTTAGTCGCGTACGTCGTCCTCGATTCCGAATTCGTCGTCGGGGAAGAGGCCGTCCTCGAGGTCGGTGTCGTCGATTTCGGCGGGCTCTTCGTCCTTCTTCTCCTCCTTGATGCTCTTGAGGGTCAGTTTCGTCTTTGAAGTTTTGCCCGATGAGGCCTCTTCTTTGAGCGCATCCATGATTTTTGCCTCAAGCTCGTCGGCGAGTTCGGGGTTGTCTGAGATCACGCGTTTTGCCGCGTCGCGTCCCTGCGCTATCTTCGAACCGTCGTAGCTGAACCACGAACCGCTCTTCTTTATGATGTCGTATTCTACGCCGAGGTCTATGATTTCGCCCGCCTTGGAGATGCCTTCGCCGAACATTATGTCAAATTCTGCGCGTTTGAAGGGGGGTGCCACCTTGTTTTTCACCACTTTCACTTTGGCATGGCGGCCTATCACATCCTCGCCGTCCTTGACTGTCGACGATGGACGGATCTCCACGCGGACACTCGCATAGAATTTGAGCGCGTTGCCTCCGGTGGTCGTTTCCGACGGACCGAACGACATCCCTCCGATCTTGTCGCGGAGCTGGTTGATGAAGATGCATGTGGTGTTGGTGCGGGCTATGGTGCCGGTCAGCTTTCTCATGGCCTGCGACATGAGGCGCGCCTGGAGGCCTACGTTGCGGTCGCCCATGTCTCCCTCTATTTCGCTTTTGGGAGTAAGCGCGGCCACGGAATCGATGACTATTATGTCTATGGCCGACGAGCGGATAAGCTGTTCGGTGATCTCAAGGGCCTGTTCGCCGTTGTCTGGCTGGGATATGAGCAGATTGTCCACGTCCACTCCGAGCTTTTCGGCGTAGAAGCGGTCAAATGCGTGTTCGGCGTCGATGATGGCCGCGATGCCTCCGCGCTTCTGTGCTTCGGCTATGGCATGGATGGCCAGGGTGGTCTTTCCTGACGATTCCGGACCATATATCTCTGTGATGCGGCCTTTGGGGAATCCTCCCACTCCGAGGGCGAAGTTGAGGCCGATCGAGCCGGTGGGCACTACTTCGACGTTCTCCACATTGTCGTCGCCTAATTTCATGACGGCACCGCGCCCATAGGTTTTCTCGATACGTTCCATGGCCGAGGTCAGGGCACTGAGCTTTGCCGCAACGGGATCGTCGGTAGTGGCCTTTTTCTTCAGGGAAGCCTTTTTGGCCTTTTCAGGTTTTTCCATTTTGAGGTCTGTATTTTAGAGTTATTGATTGTCTGTATTTATTGCGTTGTCTTTCGACAATACAAAGATAGTGCCGAGTATGTGCAAAACTACGGCACAGTACAGTTAAATTTGTCTAAAACACGGTTCAGGACTTCTGAAACTCAGATGGAGACATGCCTGTAAGATGCTTGAAATACTTGCCGAACGACGATTGGTTGGTGAAGTTGAGGTCGTAGGCTATCTGCTGTATGTTCTTTCCGGAGAACCGGAGCATGTTCTTTGCTTCGAGAATGACATGCTCGGCTATCCACTGGGCGGCGCTGCGTCCGGTGGTCTCCTTGATGATCAGCGACAGGTATTTGGGCGAGATGAAGAGCTTGTCGGCATAGAATCCCACTGCGCGTTCGGTGCGGTAGTGCTTCTTCACCAGGCGCATGAATTCGTGCACGTAGTTGATGCGGCGTGAGCGGGTAGGCTCTATGCTTTCGGCCTCGACGTGGCGGTTGCCGAGATCGAGTATCTGATACATGAGGGCCGCCACAAGATTGCGCCCTATGCTCCGCGAGAAGGGCGACTGGCTGTTGCACGATGCGTTCGTGTGGAGCAGGTCCAGATATTTCCGGAGTATGGCCGATTCGTCGTCGGTCAGGCTGAGGATGGGATTGGTCTGTTTGCCGCGGGCATAGTTCATGCCTATGACAGTAGTGTCGATGTTGATGCTCTCAAGGAAGTCTGTGGACATGAACAGCATGTAGGCCGACAGATTGGCCGAGTCCATGTCGTCGACGTTGATGATGGACTGGGGGGTGATGAAGATGAGGGCGTTTTCCGACACCTCGTAGCTCTCCATGTTGATGGTGATGTGGCTGATTCCTCCGAATGTCAGCAGAATGGTCAGACCGTCGAACCGGATGGGGCTCGTCGTGTTGTGCGACGGAAACGACCTGCCCTCGAAGCGCGACAGGATATAGTCGGTGCCCATGCGGCTGTAGTCGGTCGCGAATTCCTTCACGGAGATGAGGTCGGAGAACTTGACGGAATGTTGGAGCATAGCTGTTGTCTGAAGTGAATGATCAATTTTACCGCAAAAATCATCTTTTTTATTAAATCATGCAAATGTTCTTCTGAAAATTCGACTTTTTGACCAATATGTAAAGAGTTGTGGCTACAAAACATTATGCGCTATAGGGGGAAGATGTTGGCGAAAAGTGCTAACTTTGCCCATTATAATGTTTTTGTAATTACAGAATTGAAGCAGTGGAAAAGAAAAGCAAATCGGCTATGTCACGACTGACGACCATTATGAAGTACGTGCTTCCTGTGGCGTTGAGTCTGGCGCTGTGCTACTATCTTTATACTAAGATTGACATCGGGGCTATTAAGCAGGAGTTCTGGAATTGTAATTTCTGGGTGATCGGCATAACGCTGGTCGTGGCTATGTTCTCTCACATTTTCAGGGCCATGAGGTGGCGCATACAGCTCGATGCGCTGGGCATACATGCTCCGCTTGCTCCGTTGGTATGGAGCATATTCGGCACCTATGCCGTCAATCTGCTCATACCGCGTCTGGGCGAACTGTGGCGCACGGGCTATATCGCAAAACGCCAGGACGCTCAGTTTACCACGGTGTTCGGCTCGATGGTGTGCGACCGTCTTGCCGACACGGTGACGGTGTTGTTGCTCACGGTGTTCACTTTCTTCATTGCCAGAGGAGCGTTTATGACGTTCGCCGCGCAGTATCCGCAGATATATGAAGGCATTCTCGGCATGGTCAATTCTCCATGGGTATGGATTGCGGCCGCAGTCTGCATCGCCTTGGTCGTATGGCTTTTTACGAGCAAGACGCAGAACGCCCTGGTGCTGAAGGTGCGTGGAGCCGTGCGCAATCTGTGGAACGGGTTCGCCGTCGTGGCGACGATGCCTCATAAAGGTAAATGGCTGTTGCTCACGGCTGCCGTGTGGGGGTGCTACTTCTCCCAGCTCTATCTTGCATTCTTTGCTTTCTCATTCACCGAGGATCTCGGAGTGGTGTGTGCGCTCGTGGCATTCGTGCTTTCGAGCATATCCATGGGCATCCCGAGCAACGGCGGTCTGGGACCGTGGCATCTGGCCATAATATTCGCTCTCGGGATATACGGAGTGGGGATGAACCAAGGGGCGGCCTTCGCCATGATCGTCTGGGGTTCACAGAACTTCTTCATCGTGTTGCTCGGTCTGTATGCGTTCGTGTCAATAATGCTCGACAAGCGTAGACCCGTTAAAGGAACGGTAGATTCAGGATATGGAAAATGATGGACGGATATCTCCTGGATTCACAGATCCGGAAGAACTTGATTATGTTGAGTTGCCCGACGGCGGCGATGGTTCTGAAGGCACTGACGTGCGCTCTGGCCAGGATGTCTCCGTGCGCCCGAAGGGGCGTCGTCGGTTCCGTCGGTTCATCGTGTGGACATGCATCATTGCCATGGCCGTGTTGGCCGGCGCGTTTTGGCTGCGCTATGTCAACCCATACGTAGTCGGTTCGCACGAGCGTGGATATATCGTCGCGCTGGAGTACCGGGGCATGATATTCAAGACTTGGGAAGGGGAGATGATCACCCGTAAGGCCATGACCGACACCGTCAACGTATATTCCGGCACCATGATGTTCTCTGTCGATGATCCGAAGGTGGCATCCAGGCTTGAGGAATATTCAGGCACAGGCCGGCAGGTGACGGTCACTTTCGACCGCTATATGGGCACGCTCCCGTGGCGTGGTTCACAGACGTGCATAGTCACTGCCGTGGAGCCTGCCGGATAGGCGTGGATCCTGGCAGTAGCCCGGTTAACAATTATTAATAGGCCGGGCGCATAAACTGCAGGCTGTAAAATTTCATACTATCTTAGGAATAGTTAACTTTGTTGTTTGACAAAATCCAGATATATAACTCTATTCTAAAAACTTGTTCGATATGGCGAATATCAAAACTATCGGTATATTGACCTCCGGAGGCGACGCCCCCGGAATGAATGCCGCCATCCGTGCCGTCACTCGTTCGGCGATCTACAACGGTTTTAAGGTGAAAGGAATATACCGCGGTTACCGCGGACTTATCACGAATGAGATAGTCGACTTCAAGACTCAGAACGTGTCTAATATCATACAGATGGGCGGCACGATACTGAAGACTGCCAGATGCAAGGAGTTTGAGACTCCAGAAGGCCGTCAGCTGGCCTACGATACAATACGCCAGCACGAGATCGACGCTCTCGTAGTGATAGGTGGCGACGGTTCGCTGACCGGTGCGCGAATATTTGCCACCGAGTTTAACTTCCCGATCATCGGACTTCCCGGTACAATCGACAACGACCTGTACGGTACCGATAAGACCATCGGTTACGACACCGCTTTGAACACTATTATGGAGTGTGTCGACAAAATTCGTGACACTGCCACATCCCACGAGCGTCTGTTCTTCATCGAGGTGATGGGACGCGACGCCGGATTCCTGGCTCTGAACGGTGCAATCGCATCGGGTGCCGAGGCCGCGATTATTCCGGAGATATCTACCGAGGTCGACCAGTTGGCGGAGCTGATCCAGAACGGATTCCGCAAGAGCAAGAACTCTTCGATCGTTCTTGTGGCGGAAAGTCCGGTCACCGGTGGCGCCATGGCTCTTGCTGAGCGTGTAAAGAACGAATACCCCTCCTACGATGTGCGCGTGTCTATTCTCGGTCATCTGCAGAGAGGAGGATCCCCTACGGCCACTGACCGCATTCTGGCCTCAAGGCTCGGTGCCGCCGCCATCGATGCACTTCTTGAGGATCAGCGCAATGTGATGATCGGTATCTCCAACGACAACATCGTCTACGTGCCGTTCTCGAAAGCGATAAAGAACGACAAGCCTATCAACCGCGAGCTCCTGAGCACGCTCCGCAAGCTGTCTATATAAAGGCATAAGACTTTGACGGGGCAGAATTATCCGTATGGTTCTGCCCCTTATTTACCTTATAAACCTGACACGCTCCTCTTCACATGGCAGAAGCATTCGACATATTCCTTTGTGCGATGGCTTTGACGGCCGTAGCGGTCTTTGTGGCCCTCCACTTTGTCGAAGCGGGATATGGAATGATGTACAGCCGCAAGTGGGGTCCGGTTATCGACAACCGCATAGGCTGGGTGCTGATGGAAGCGCCTGTCTTTGTGGCCATGGGATTGCTGTGGTGGTTCTCGCCCAGACGGTTCGACATAGCCCCGCTGGTCATGTTCCTGATGTTCGAGCTGCACTACTTCCAGCGTTCGTTCATATTCCCGATGCTCATACACACCCGTGGCAGGATGCCGCTGAGCATAATTGCGATGGGTGTCGTGTTCAATGTCCTGAATGCTTTCATGCAGGGCGGATGGATATTCTACATCTCGTCCCCATCGCGCTATCCCGAAGCCTGGCTCGGTTCATGGCAGTTTATCGCCGGTACGGTACTGTTCTTTTTCGGAATGGCCGTCAACATACATAGCGACGGCATCATACGCCGTCTACGTAAGCCGGGCGACACCCGCCACTATATACCGCGCGGAGGCATGTTCAGATATGTCTCCAGTGCCAACTATTTGGGTGAATTCATCGAGTGGACCGGATTTGCCGTCCTGACATGGTCGTGGGCCGGTGCGGTGTTCGCTCTCTGGACTTTCGCCAATCTGGCCCCGAGGGCCGCGCGTATTCATTTGCGTTATTCCAAAGAGTTCGGACGGGAGTTCACCGACTTGGGACTGCGCAGGATTATTCCGTATATATATTGACCCCTAATACCTAACCAGACAATGGAATCAAATCTCTTCACTCCGGCCAATATAGGCCCGGTAACACTCCGTAACCGAACCATACGTTCGGCCGCGTTCGAGGGAATGTGCCCTGACAACATGCCTTCTCAGAAGCTGAAGGACTATCATCGGTCAGTGGCCGCGGGTGGTGTCGGCATGACCACGATAGCCTATGCGGCCGTGACCCGCAGCGGACTCTCGTTTCCGCATCAGTTATGGATGAGACCGCAGGCCATACCCTTGTTGCGTAACATTACAGATGCCGTGCATGCCGCCGGCGCGAAGGTGTCGGTTCAGCTGGGCCATTGCGGCAATATGTCGCATCGCTCCACGGCCGGATGCACGCCCATCTCGGCGTCGAACGGATTCAATCTGTATTCGCCCACTTTTGTGAGGAAGATGCGCGACGACGAGATTGTGGCCATGAGCAAGGCTTTCGGCGATGCAGTGAGGATGGCCCGCGACGCCGGGATGGACTGCGTGGAGATACACGCCGGACACGGCTATCTGATAAGCCAGTTCCTGTCGCCCTACACCAACCGCAGGCGCGACCGCTGGGGCGGCTCGCTCGACAACCGCATGCGGTTCATGCGCATCTGTATGGAGGAGGTGATGAAGGCCGCCGGATCAGACATGGGTGTGTTGGTCAAGACCAATATGCGCGACGGATTCAAAGGGGGAATGGACATTGACGACGGAATTCTTGTGGCGCGTGAACTTGAGAACCTCGGGGCGCATGCGCTCGTCCTGAGCGGCGGATTTGTCAGCAAGGCGCCGATGTATGTGATGAGGGGAGAGATGCCGATAAAGTCCATGACTGAATACATGGACAGCAAGCTGCTGAAATTTGGCGTAAGGCTCTTCGGACGCATGATGATGCCGACCATCCCTTATGAGTCGTGCTACTTCCTTGACGACGCCAAGCTGTTCAGGCGCGAGCTTAAGTTGCCGTTGGTCTATGTGGGCGGCTGTTCCACCAGGCAGGCCATAGAGAGGGTGCTCGGCGAAGGATTCGAGTTTGTGCAGATGGCCAGGGCTTTGATCTCACGTCCCGACTTTGTCAACCTGATGCGCGAAGGCCGTTCCGACGACTCGATATGCTGCCATGTGAATTACTGTATAGCGCGTATGTACTCCAAGGATATGGTGTGTTTCCGAAGAACTCTTATCGGCGATAAGCTCTACTGGGAGTGCGACAGGCTCGAATCGCTTTGGGAAGGAAAATGAGCAGGAATAGGAAGGATACTGTTGATTCTTTGAAGGGGGAGTGGGCGGCGGTAACCGGCGCGTCGTCCGGAATCGGCCTTGAATTCTGCCGCAGGCTTGCACGGGCCGGATGGAACATAGTGATGATAAGCAATCAGGCCGCCGAACTTTCCGCATGTTCGGCCGACATTAAGAAGTGTTTCGGAGTGCGTACGCTGACTCTGGATGTCGACCTGACCGACGATGATGCCGTGAAGCGGGTGATGCACACCGTGCGCTCGGCGCAGATTGCCCCGAAATTGGTGGTCAACAATGCAGGTGTCTTTGACTTCAAGCCCGTCGGTCTGATAAAGGAAAAGCGTATACTAACATATATTGACCTCCATGTGAGGGCTGTCACGTTGCTGAGTAGGCAGATGGGGTGCTATATGGCCGAGAGGGGAGGTGGCTATATCCTCAACATGTCGTCCATGGCATGCTGGATGCCGATGCCGGGCATTGCGGTATATTCGGCCACGAAAGCCTATATCAGAGCCTTTTCGAGAGCATTCCGTATAGAGATGAAAGGTGAGGGTGTATCGGTCACTGTGGCTTGCCCCGGAGGCATCGCCACTGATCTGTTCGGACTGCCCAAAGGTCTTCAGAAGCTTGGGGTCAGACTTGGTGTGCTGACCACCACCGAGAAGTTTGTCGACAAGGCTTTGCGCCGTGTGTTCAGGAAGAAGGCACAATACGTCAACGGTGCGCTCAACCGCATGTCGATCGTGGCTGTGGCCTCGCTTCCCGAATGGGCAAGAATGCAGATCAAGACACGCCTGCTCGACAGGCTTAAATATGATGATTAGATTATTGAATAATTGATTGACTACATGGATAAAGCGACCTATATTGTGACCGGAGCCACCGGTGGTATCGGACGGGCCATTGTCGAGGGCTTGATTGCCCGAGGCGTGCCGCGCATAGTGATGGCATGCCGTTCGATGGACCGTGCCGGGGAGTTGATTGCCAGGCTTGACGGCAGGTCCACGGATCTGGTGGCCATGAGGCTCGACCTGGAGTCGTTTGCTTCGGTCAGGGAGTTTGTCGCCGGGATAGCCTCGAAGGGGTGGAAAGTGAGTGCTTTGATCAACAATGCCGGATGTATGCCCGGACGTATGCGGCTGACCTCCGACGGATATGAGTCGGCCACGCAGGTCAACTATCTCTCCACATGCCTGCTCTCTGAGCTTCTCGTGCCTTGTATAGTCGAGGGCGGGTGCATTCTGTTCACCACGTCGATGACTCGTTCTCTGGCGCGCCTCCGCCGTAACTGGGCCGACAGGGCACGGCGTCGCCACAGCCGCTTCGTCACCTATGGCAGAAGCAAGCTGATGATGACACATTATGCTCTCGACATGTCGGCGCGTATGGCCGCCCGGCAGATATATGTCAACTGTTCCGATCCCGGAATCGTCGACTCCTCCATCATTACCATGGGCAATAAAGTGGTTGACTTTTTGAGCGACAAGCTCTTCCGCCCCTTTATCCGCACCACGGCGCAGGGGGCCGCGCCTGTTCTGGCCGCGCTCGACCGCCAGGTCACATCCAATCTGTTCACTCCCGGCAGGTGCCGTCCGATGCCGGCGCACTATTTATACTGTAAAAACCACTCTCTGGCCATCGATCCGGTCAAGGAACTTATCGGCCGATAAGTTCCATCTTAAATACCATATAAAAAAAATTACCACGGGGCCGCACGGCTCCGTGGTAAGGAAACTAATCTAACTTATGTTCTAAAAAATCTCTGCACCGGTGTTTCACAACACCGGAACAGATTACCAATTTAAATCATTATTTGCATTCAATCAATAACCGGGATTCTGCACCCAGTTTGTATTGTTGTTCATAACTTCTGTTCCGATCGGGAATAGGCGGAGATTCTTGTTGGTCAGCGACGACGGATTGACCTCCTTCACATACAGACGCTGCTTCTCATACTGTCCGTAGCGGATCAGGTCGTTGCGTCGCCAGATCTCGGAGAAGAATTCACGTCCGCGTTCGTCGAGCAGATCTTGAAGGCTCGGGGTGCCGCTGACATGGGGTGCTCCGGAGCAGTCGCGCACTTTGTTCATAAGCCCTGCGGGGGTGTCGCCGTCGGTGGCGGTAGCGCCGCGGAGTATGCACTCTGCCTTGGTCAGAAGAATGTCGGCATAGCGGAAGATGGGTATGTCGTTGGTCTGACGGCGTCCGTGGGTGTTGTAGTTCTCGTTGATAGGATACTTCACACACTCGTAGCCCTGGGTCCAGCCGTTGACATCCTTTCCTACGTTAAGCTCGCTGTCGATGCTCTTCAAAGTGATGGTCTTGGACATCACGATCTGTTCGCCCTTATACATGAACGGAGTCGAGGTGAGTTCGTAGGTCTTGGGGTCGAATTCATATATCGGACCGCCGATGATGGTATTGGCGCGTTCGTCGCCGGGAAGTTCCTGAAGAAGGTCGGTCATATACGGGTTCACACGGATATTGCCTCCGCACGACTGGGTAAGTTCAAATCCCCAGTAGCTGTTGTAGCTGCCCTTGTTCTGGCGGAACTGGAAGTAGCGGTCCCAGTCATGTCCGTTGTCTACAGTGTAGGCGGTCGAATAGATGAAGTCGGTGGTGTGGACTCCATTGTCGGGGAAGAACTTCTTGCGGTAGCCTGTGCCGACCTCGAATTTGCCCGATTTGATCAGCTCGTCGCACCATTTGATGCAGTCTGCCAGCTTCTCGTTGGCGGTATTGTTGTCCACTGTGGTGATGTCGTGGGTATAGACTCCCCAGTTGAGATAGAGCTTGGCCAGAAGGGCTTCGGCCATCCACTTGTTGGGTTTGCCGTAGGTGTTGGCGCTGATTTCCTCGGTCAGTTGCGGGATGATTTCAAGAAGCTCGCTCTCGATGAATTTGGCCACGTCGGCTCTCGGTTGGCGCTCGACGGCCTCTCCTTCGTCGACATTCTTCTCAAGAACGGGGATGTCGCCGTAGTTGTCCATCAGAAGGAAGTGGTAGAATGCGCGGGCGGCACGTACCGGTGCCACGATCGGATCCTTGCCCTCTTCGCCTGCAAGTTCGAGGATCACCTTGTTGCAGTACACGATACCTCCCGAAAGGGCTTTGTAGACCGAAGAGGCCGAGTTGTCGTCGGGTTGGGTCTGGTGGAGGTAGTGGTTGTAGTAACGTGGGTCGCGGTAGTCGCCGTCGAAGCTTACGGGGAAGAACTCGTCTGAAGCGAGCACTACCATCTCCTTATAGTCGCGGCACAGGTTGGTCTGGAATGCCGTGTAGCATCCCTGGAGCTTTCCTTCAAGAGCTTCGGGGGAGTCGGGAAACTCTGTATAATAGCCGTTGACTGGCACGTCAAGGTCGGTACATGCCGATGCTCCGGCCATGACGGCTCCGAGTGTAAGTAGCTTTATATATGATTTCATGTCTGTCAATTGATTAATGTATTAGAAATTAACGTTTACGCCTACGATGAACTGACGGGTGCGCGGATAGCGGTTGATGCGTGCGTCCCATCCGGGTTCGAGTCCGCCGAGGTTGATTTCGGGATCGATGCCCTTATACTTGGTCAGGGTGAACACGTTGTTGACGGTTCCGTAGACATGGACATTGCTGAGCCAGCCGTTGAAGCAGTTGCGGAAGGTGTAGCCGAGTGTCAGTGACGACAGGCGGAAGTAGTCGCCGTCCTCAAGATAGCGGTCAGACGGAGCCTGGGCGCGGGTGTCGTTCACACGCTGTTCCTTGGCGCAGTCCTTAAGCACGTTCTTGCCTACGCCCACATTGGTCACGTTGCTGTAGTAAGCGCGGGTGCCGTTGAATATCTTGTTGCCGAATGTACCCTGGAAGAATGCGTTGAGGGTCCAGTTCTTGTAGCGGAGTTCGTTGTTCCAGCCGAGTTGCAGTTTAGGCTGGGCGCTGCCCTTCTTCACGCGGTCGTCGTTGTTGGGCGAGTCGGTGGTGACGTAGTTGCCGTTCTCGTCCACGAGTCGGTCGCCCGTTTCGGGGTCATGCTTGTAGAATACTGAGCGGTCCTGGTCGTCGTAACCTGCCCATTCCCACATATAGAATGTGCCGACGGGTTCTCCCTCCATGATGCGCTGTACATTCCATGTGTCGTAGCCGGCGAGATCCGGGTTGAGCTTGTCGATATAGTTGACTGTGAATGCACCCTTTGACAGCGACACCACTTTGTTGCGGTTGTGGGTCAGGTTGAGGGTGGTGGTCCAGGTCAGGTCGCGGTTCTGTACCGGAACGGCGTTGATGGTCACCTCCACGCCGCGGTTGTTCATCTTGCCCACGTTGGCGGTCATCTTGTCCACCGGATATACTGTCGACGGTACGCTGTACTCGAATATCATATCCTTGGTGTCCTTGTTGTAGTACTCGATCGTTCCGTTCAAGCGTCCGTTGAAGAAGGCGAAGTCAAGACCGATGTTGAGCATCGTGGTGGTCTCCCACTTGAGATCCTTGTTTTCATTGCGGGCCGCTGTAAGAACCTTGTAGCTTGTACCGTTGTAGTCGAAGCGGATTTTGTCCCACGTGTTCCAGAAGTAGTAGAAGCGCGATGTCAGCGCGTCGAATCCGGTGGAGTTACCGCTCTGGCCCCAGCCCACGCGCACCTTGAGGTCGTCGAATATGCCGAGGTTCTTGATGAAGTCCTCCTGGCTGATGCGCCATGCGGCGGAAGCTGAGGGGAATGTGGCCCACTCGTTGTTGCTTCCGAACGACGACGAACCGTCGCGGCGGATGGCCGCCTGAAGCAGATATTTGCCGTCGTATGAATAGTTGGCGCGTCCGTAGAATGAGATCATGCGGCGGGTCAGCTTGACATTGCCCCAGATTGGATCGTCTTCGTAGCTGTTGCCGAGGCCGATGTTGTCCCAGCCCAGGTCGTCGTTGAAGAAGTTGTAGGCGCGTGCTCCGAAGCCTTCGCCGGTGTCCCACTGTTCCCACGAGTAGCCGGCCATGATGCCGAGCTTATGTACGTTGTTGAAAGTCTTGTCGTAGTTGCCGTAGATTTCCATCAGCTTATGTACGGACTCGGTGGTGTTGCGCGATGTCTGGCCGTGGCGGGCCTTCTCGTCGGGAGTCTGGGTCTGGGTGCTGTAGTAGTCCTTGTAGTCCCACTGGTGGTTGAGATAGTTGAAGTTGGCGTTGAGGAAGAGGCCGTCGATGATCTTAAGGCTTGCCTTGCCGGTAAAGTCGATGCGTTTGCTCTGCGACTTTGACACGTTTTCGTTGATGAGCGACAGCGGGTTGTAGTTCTGTGAAGTGTACGATCCTTCATACCAAGTTCCGTCTTCGTTGCGCACCGGGTTCAGCGGCGAGAAGTAGTACATGGCGTCAAGAGCCGACGCTCCCTTTTGGTTCATCGGTACGCCCTGATGGTTGGAGATGCTTCCGTTGACCTGGAGTGTCACCGTCAGGTGGTCCTTCAGCATTGAAGCCTCTACGAGCGAACGTCCGATCAGGCGGTCCATATTGGTGCCGCGCACGATTCCGTCGCGTTTCATGTAGTTGACGCTGGCCGCATAGCGGGTCTTGTCGTTGCCGCCGGTGATCGAGAGGTTGTGGTTCTGGGCGAATCCGGTGCGGAGCACTTCATCCTGCCAGTCAGTGTCGGTGTCCTGGCCGTTGTCGTTGATGATGGTCCAGCCTCCGCTCTCGGCAAATGCGCGGAGTTCCGAGGCGTTCATCATCTCAAGGTTCTTGAGCGAGCGTTCCCATGACACGTATCCGCTGTAGGTCACGTTCGTACGGCCTTCGGTGCCGCGTTTGGTAGTGACGATGATCACACCGTTGGCGGCCTTCGATCCGTAGATAGCAGTGGCCGATGCGTCGCGGAGCACGTCGATCGACTCGATGTCGTTGGGCGACACCAGCGACAGGTCGGCGTCGGGTATACCGTCGATCACGTAAAGGGGCGAGGTCGAGCCGTTGAGGGTCGATGCGCCGCGGAGTGTGATCGAGGCAGTACCGCCGTTGGGGTCAGATGACTGTACGATCGACAGACCGGCCACCTTGCCCTGCAGCATCTGTGCCGGGTCGGTGTAGATACCCACGTTCATATCCTTTGCGCGGACGGTGGTGATGGAGCTGGTCACGTCCTTGCGGGTCATTGAGCCGTAGCCCACCACTACCACTTCTTCGAGGGCATTGGTGTTCTCCTTCATTGTCACGTTGATTTTTGCGCCGTTGACCTGCACCTCTTTGGTGATGTAGCCGATGTAAGAAAATACTAATGTTTTACCTTGCGCTGTTTTGATGCTGTAAGCACCGTCGGCATCGGTTGCTGTTCCGTTGGAAGTTCCCTTCTCTTGGACTGTTGCTCCGATCAGCGGTTCGCCGGTCTCGTCGGTGACTATACCGCTGACTGATAGGGTCTGGGCACGTACCCCCCCCCAATTACAGCAAATTAGAGCCACCGCTAACACAATGGCCGATGCCAGTTTTATTCCTGCACTTTTTAGGTTTTGCATGGATTTGGTTAAAATTTAGTTAAAAAATAATTATATTTAGTTCTCTTGATTAGTTTCAGTTTTAGGTTGATACCTTTTTGTCCACTTTTGCGAGGGGGAGAATCGCTTCCTCCCTAAGACTCTTTTGAAGAATTTATCGCAAAGATATAAAAATTCAGTCCTATTAACCAAATGCGAAGCCTTATTTGTGTTTTTTAACACAATATATGTGAATATTTCCGATAGTTGGATGACAAAAATTCGGGACCGCATCTGTCTGATGCGGCCCCGGACTTATAGTGTGTATCGGTTTTGCTGTGTCTGAATCAGGGCACTGACGGGACTTGATAGTGGTGGAGCACCCGGCGCCGGTACATCTTTTCCACCATCACGGCGATGAAGAAGTACACCACGGCCATGGCCCAGAGCATGAGGTAGGGATACGACACGTCGGCCAGTGTAGCCCCGTTGGAGTTGATGCCGATGAAGCCCTGCATGCCCCACGAGGCGGGAAGAAGCCCTGCCGCGAGGCGCCAGACGGGCGACATGGCCGAGATGGGCCAGGTAAGTCCCGACAGAAACAGGAACAGCACCGAGGTGAACACGAACACCAGAAACGCGCTCTCGCGCTCGACCACGAGCGGCCGGAGGATCTGGCCGAGGAAAGTAGTGGCGAAGATCATCGGCACGATGAACAGCAGATAGTCGAGCGGATCGCCGATGGCCGGCAGGCTGAACATCAGGGGAACGTAGTGGAACATGTAGACTGTCACCGGGGCGTAGATGGTGGTGTACGACAATGCCCGTCCCAGCACCGAGGCCGACATCGGGCCTTCGATTTCCTCCGGGTCGATGCCGTTGTTGCGCCGTCTGCGCTCGTTGCTTCCGCCTCCGAGCATCAGCACTCCGAGGATCAGGCTCTGCTGCAGTATCAGCACCACGAGTCCTATCATTATGAACGATGCGAATCCCTGCGCCGGGTCGCCTACTATGAAGGCCTGCGTGTCGACAGGGGTCCCGCCGATTGACGATGCCGGAAGGGCGATAGGTGATTCCTCTATGGTGTGGGTGCGTACGTCGCCGTCAAGCTGGAGCGTCACGTCGGTCATGGCGAACAGTATGTTGCGGTAGCGTATCATAAGGCTCATGTCGCAGTACAGGGGCAGCACGGCCTGTTCCATCCTGCCGAGTTTGCGCGAGTAGTCCGACGGAATTTCGAGTATGGAATACACTTTCCGCTCCTTCATCCACTCCTTGGCCTCGCTCATGTCCGAGGCATAGCCGGCCACGTCGATATACTGTGTGGCGTCGATCATGCGTACCAGTTCGCGGCTCTCGGAGCTGCGGCAGTTGTCCACGATGGCCATCGGTATCTCCTCTACCACTTCCGGATTATATATGAGCGTATAGGTGATGGGATAGGCCAGAGGCAGGGCGAAAAAGAACAGTATCACCCCAGCATCGTGGAATATCAGCGAGTACTCTTTGATCCACGATCTGAACAGCGTGGACCACCACCTCTTTATATTATCCATTATCTTTGACATAAGGCAAATTCTTTATGGTACATATACCGGGTTAAGGCTGATCCGTTTGAGCTTCCAGAGCATGGTGGCGGGAACGAGCAGAAACAGTATCAGTGCCACGTATTCCCACTGGCAGTAGTAAAGCTCATAGCCGTTAAGCGCAGTATTGATGTATATCAGAAAGTAGTAGCGTATAGGCAGTATGTAGGCGAAGATGCCCACCGCCGGATACATATCCTCGACCGGGAATGAGAAACCTGCCAGCGAGAAGGAGAGTATGCCCGTGAGCGAGAGTATCGACAGGGCGAACCGCAGGTTGGGTATGAGGCTTGTGATGAACAGGGCGAATGCCTGGCTCGCGCCCACAAGCAGCATCATCGCGCCCACCATGCCCCAGACGCTTCCGTTGAGCGGGAAGTGCCAGAAGCCGTACATCATTCCCTGCATGGCCAGACCCACCACCAGAAATATCACATACTGCGGGATGAGCTTGCCCATGCATGCGGTCCAGATTGATCCGCCTGCATCCTGTATCCATCTGACCGAAGTGCCGCGCTTCACCTCCTGCAATATGGAGAAGGCCGTGATCTGGAAGATGAGGAGCTGCAGCAGGCACGGCAGAAACGAGTTGGACAGATAGATGGAGTAGTTCGACCACGGATTGCCCATCGGGTGTATGTCGGTCACCACCGGCTGTAGCAGCGTGTTGACCGTCTCCGAACGCAGGCCCGCCCCTTGGAGCGTGGTGCTGACCACCGCGCCCGAAGTAGACACGGCTATAGTCTTGAATCCCTTGTAGGAGAGGGTGCCCGGCACGTAGTACGACATGTTGGAATAGAACGTGATGGTGGTGTTGCGTCCGGCCTCGGCGTCGCGCTGAAACGAGCGGGGTATCATAAAGAACCCGTAGATCTCTCCCCCTTTGAGCAGCTTCATGGCCTCGTCGTAGCTTTCCGGATGGTATTTCACGTCGACAAGCTCGGTGGCCGCCAGGCTGCGTCCCACTTTGCGGGATATGGGCGTATTGTCGAGATCCACTATGGCTGCCGGCGATTTCAGAGGCAGCCCCTCGTCCATGAAGTCGAGAAAGAAGAACGTGGTGAACACCGGCACCACAAGCATCATCAGTATGTAGATCGGGCGGCTGCACAGTTGGGCGATGCCGTCGTGGACGGCACGGCCTAAAGCTCCGAACGGTAGTTTCTTATTGCTCGACATAATCTGTATCGGGGGTGATTATTGTTATTTGGTCGGGTCGTGGTACAGTACCGTCATGCCGGGTCGCAGTTCCGGTATATCCTCAAGCGGACGGGCCTTGATCTGGAACGTCTTGCTGTCCCATTCGCCCGTGGCTTTTGTGGCCCGCCAGGTGGCATACGATCCCATGTCGCGTACATAATATATCTTGGCCTTTACTTTCTTGTTGTCGAGAGCGGGGATAGTGACCTCGATCTCCTTGCCCATCGTCAGGTCCGACAGCAGATGTTCGCGCACGTTGAACGTCACCCACTTGTCCTGGAGCTTGAGCAGGCTCATTATCGGTGCGCCGAGCGACACCAGCTCGCTCTCGTGGGGGTAGATCAGGTCGATCTCTCCGTCGAAAGGTGCCACAAGATATTGGTCCTGAAGAAGGGCCTCCACCTGCATCACGCCCCCTTTGGCGGCGTCGGTGAGGGCCTTGGCGCTCTCCTTGTCCTCATTCTGTGCTCCTTCCTGAGCCATCTGGTACTGGCTGCGGGCCGCGTTCTCGCCGGCAACAGCGGCGTCGTAGGCCGCCTTGGCCTCGTCGCGTTTCTGCTCCGACACCACGTCCTGCTTATACAGCGACTCCATGCGCCGGTAGGTCTTCTCGCTGATGTTGCGGGCCGCGATGGCCTGCTGCAGCACGTCGTATGCGCTCTGCACTATCTGCTTGCGTGTCCCGGAGTCGATTTTTTTGTTCTGAGCCGAAGCCGCGGTCTGCATGGCCTCTGCCTGGTAGAGTTTTGCGTCGGCGAGCGACGAGTGGATATGCACCAGCGTGTCGCCGGCCTTGACTGCCTGGCCCTCTTCCACATACAGCTCCATGACGCGGCCGGGAAGCTTGCCCGAGATTCTGACGGAAGTGGCTTCGGCCTGTCCTTCGATCAGGTCGGATTTCGGTTTTAAGAACAGAAAGCCCACGAGCGCCAGAAGCGCCACGGCGAGCGTCACGATGACGAGAGTGCCCAGAAGGGCGTTCCCTTTTTCGATTTTTACCTGCTGGGAGGATGTTTGATCTGTGTTTGCCATAACAAATCTATTTTTCAGTGTCGTAATAATGTTCATAGTCCATGGTGCCGAGCACTTTCGACAGGTAGACCCTGCAGAGGTTCACGTCGATTTCGGCGTCGATATTCTCCGAGTTGGCTTTTAACCAGGCCGTCTGGGCGGCCATGACATGGTCGGTGGTGGCCATGCCCTCGCGGAACGCTATCTGGGCGTGGCGAAGGTTTTCGTCGGCGTTGGCCAGATTGCTTTGGGTCGTAATGTACGTCTTGAGCGATTCGCGGGCCTTGAAGGCGGCCTGGCTCACCTGAAGCTGGATTTTTTCCTTGGCGTCTTCAAGTTGCAGGCGCATGATGGTGGTCTCCGACTTGGCCGCGCGGTACTTGTTGTAGTTCCCTCCCCAGTGCCAGATCGGTATGGTGATCATGGCCCCTACGTGGAACGCACCGCCGAAGCGGTTCTTGTAGCCGTCGTTCATGTTGGGGTTGGAGAATGAATATGCCCCCACCAGGGCTATGTTGGGGAGCATGGAGGCCATGGCCACCTTGCTCTGCTGTTCCGTGATTTTTACTCCGAGTTCGAGAGCCTGCAGGTCGGCGCGGCGGCTGTACACCTCGTTCATGTCATATACGGTGGCGGGCATCGGCTGGTCCATTTCATTGCGTCCGGCGGGATTTTCGTCGGCAAGGGTGAGCACGGTGTTCACCGGCAGACCGCAGATCTCCGCAAGGGCCATTCTCGACAGCGTAAGGCCGTTTTCCACCTTCAGGAGGTCCACGTTGGCCTCGTTGAGCTTAACGTCCACCGTCAGGAGGTCGCTTTTGGTGGCCACGCCCTCGTTGACCATTGCCTGAACATTCGAGTGCAGCGTGTCCAGAAGGTTGACGAAGCTCTTGGCCAGCTCATGCTTGGCCTTGAGCGACACCACCTGCCAGTAGGCCGCGTCGACCGCATAGATCACATCCTCGGCGGCATTGTCGTGCATCGACTCGGCAAGCTCCTTGGCATACTTCGTGATTTTGTTCATTGCCACGATCTTGCCCCCCATGAACACGGGTTGGGTAAGGGTGACGGCTCCGAAAAATACATTATGGATGTCGTAGGTCATAGCGTCCTTAGGCAGATAAGCCACCTGCTTCGGCACCGGCTTGCCGTCGACCATCACCGGAAGTCCGTCCGGACCCGTCAGTAGGTCGAAGTCGTAACCGTCCTTGCCGTTGAACGACATGATGGGCAGATGCTGGTCCGAGTCGAAGATCGAGATGTTTTTCTGATTGTACATATATCCTCCGGCGAAGTCTATCGACGGAAGGTAAGCGGCGAATGCCTCCTCCTTCTGATACCCCGCCTGCTTGATTTTCTCTGACTGGATGCGCATTTGCTTGTTGTTAGACACGGCCATCGCCCGGCAGGAGTCCAGCGACACCGCCATGTCGGCCCCCGGGGCTCCCGTTTGAGCCGCGGCAGTAGTGACTGTAGCCAGCGCGCCGGCTAAAGCCCAACACTTTAGTTGTCTGAAAGTAGAGTGCAGCATAAGTTACTTATATACCCTCGGTTACGTAAATAATAGTTTCTCAGGCAAAATGACCTGGCATTTCACCCTGCAAATATAACCGAATTATTTCGCAAAAAGTTTCCGCGCCCGGCATTTAATTCCGTCCATATTTACTTATAATTGGTCACTTTTTCCTGCACGGTTTCATCGTGCCGTATGTGTAGGAAACCACAATGTTTGGAAAACCGCTTAAAAAGTGGAATGTGTTATTAAACATCTCTTTAAATTTGCAATTATAAATCCATTGGCATACATTTGCAAAAAATGCGCGACATACCAGCCACCCGTCGCGCCTCAGAGGTAAACAAACATACCACACGATAATGAAAACCAATCATCTGCTCCTCGCCGCCCTCACCGCGGCCATCACAATGCCACTCCTCCCAGTGGCGGAATCGGTCGGACAAACACCTTCGACCACAGTCGTGTACACTTATGATGCCTCTGGCAATCGTATAAAACGCGCTATTAAAAATAGCGAATCGAATCCGATGGGGATTGCCGCCATGTCGGATTCAATCCACATTCCTCTCGCTGTAGCCACTCCTAATCCTACCACAGGCTTTGTGTCGGTGGAATTGGTGAACACCGATGAACCGATAGCCATCGGGATGGGTCTCTATAGCCTTGAGGGAACGCATCTGAAAGACTGGGGTGCGTTTTCAGAATCGATACAGATTGACCTGTCTGCGTATCCGTCAGGATGGTATGTGATCCACGTAAATATCGGACAGACAATAGAATCAATTAAAATTCTAAAACTATGAAAAAGTCATTGTCAGCGATTGTAATGGTTGCCTTATATGCTTCCATTTATTGCCGTGCGGATAATTCGGCAGTAGACAAATCTTTGTCGGTCGGTGAAATTCCAATCACCTCAGGATTCACACAATCAGGTGCAAAGACTTATACTGTGCCGTTAAACATTCCAGCCGGTATCAATGAAGAGATGACTCCGACTTTGTCCCTCGATTACAATAGTCAAGCAGGAAACGGCGCTGTCGGTATAGGATGGAATATTTCGGGGGTCTCATCTATAACCAGGACCTCAAAAAGTGTCAGATTGGACGGATTCGTCGAAGGCATAAAATTGAATAGTTCGGACGCGTTCCTTATAGATGGAATAAGGCTGATATTGGTAAGCAATGATGCTTCTGAGGCAACCTATAAATCGGAATTTGGCAATATAAAGGCTAAGTCACATATTACATCGGGAGATATAGACTATTTCGTGGTATATTATCCTAATGGATTAATGGCTACGTTTGGATATGGCGTAGGATCTGGTCATAAAATATCTTTTCCGATAACATCATTAGCCGACCAAAGAGGGAATAAGGTCGAATATGCCTATATATCTTCGGCTCAACCTCTAATAAATAAGATAACATACAATGGCAATTCCGTATCATTCACATATTCTGACAGAAAGGACAGCATACCGTCATATTCGGCCGGGCAATGCCGAACTTTGAAGTCGTTGCTTACTGGCATATCTTGTATGTATGGTAGTAATGAAACCGGGAAATATACTTTGAGCTATGGAAATTACGGCTATCTATGCTCTAAATCTAAGTTGTCGACAATAGAATATTCCGCAGGAGCGTCGTCTTTGAATCCGCTAAAATTTAGTTACGGTCAATATTCATCTACAATATTTAATAATAGTACAAAAGCAAAACTCTCCAGCCATTATGAAAATCAGATATTGGTCCGAGGGAAATTCGATTATATAAACAATTCTGAAAGTTTCCTGTGTATTCCTGATGAAGATCCGTATTGGTATGAAATGCCCAAAACTGACTGTTACTTTTTCGACAGCAAATACCAATCCAATCAGCATATATATTTATATAAAAAATTGAGTAACGGTACGATATCTCCGATTGACTCAATATTAATAGGCGAGGGCTTCCGTGACATTTTTTGTGCAGATTTAGACGGAACTCAAGAAGAGTCAATCGTAAAGGTAAACAATACTGAAAACGAGACGGAAGAGACTTTGATTTTTGATGTTTTTACAACGGCGAAATCCGGTCTCACAAAGCGATATTCTCGAAAATACAAGCTGAATACTGTCAACAGCATGAAAGGTGTGACAAGCATCCAGCCAAAATTTTACTTTGCATCTGATTTCGATGGTGATGGCAAAATGGAGATTTTTGCAATTTCGGCCCATAAACATTTTGGCAAAAAGTCGCTTGGCTCCCGTTGCTACATTTTTGACCTTGAGTCTGACGAAATGCAAGATATTGGAGCAGAAATAGAATATGTCCATGAATTTTTCGGGACAAAACAACGAGATCCAGAAGAGGTAAAAAAGAAGACAGATAAACTCTTTGTGATAGATTATGACGGTGATGGGAAGAGCGATATTTGTCATATAGACGGAAACGGTACATACATCTACACCTTTAACCGAGAATCTTCCGGAAAATTTTCAATGGCCTTGGTTGCAACATATCCGGCGTTAAAACGCTCAAATTTAGAGAAACGTGAAATTTTTGCATACGATATGAATGGCGATGGCATTTCTGATTTCGCAGTTTCACCGGAACTTTCAGAAACGAATCCAAAATGGACGTACCATTACGGACGCGGAGACGGTACATTCGAGAAGATTACATTAGGGGCTTGGGAGCCTATGTATAACAAAGGTGACTATTTTTTCATTCAAGACGTAAATTCCGACGGACTCGGCGATTTGGTAAGATGCAATTCGTCAGTTGCACAAGTGTTCATTAACAGTAACGGAGCTTTTGTCGATACGCCGAGCGCCGGCATACTGCTCTCTTCCGGTGGAGTGTCTGATTCCTATGCCAGAGTGGCTCCTGTCAGCATGACCACAAGAAACAGTTTCACAAAATTGCTTGTATACGACAGCAAAGGAAACGTTGATTTGTATGGCACAGCGGAAAATGCATCTTTGGAAGCGTTGTGTAAAAGTATGACAAACAGCTTGGGAGTTAAAGAGACAAATTCTTATAAATTGGCTTCCGACCAAAATTCTTCGATTTGTCGGCCGGGTTCGGGTGCTGTATATCCATATGTGAATATTAATGAAGATATCCCCGTTCTGTCGGGCGTATCAACATCGGTGGACGGTCTCGAACTGCTGTCGGAGGATTACCAATATAACAATCCTGTATACCACCGTCAAGGTCTTGGATTCCTTGGATTCCAAATTATATCAAAAACAAATACCAGGGGGGAATCCTATCTTCAGGCGTTTGATGTGAAAAGTTATGGAATGATGGTGCAGGATATGACCCCCCGGGAGGTGACTACATATAAATATGCAATTATAGCCAATGGCGACGGCACTAAGCGTGTAGCCCCTAACTTGATAACCGTTAGCGACAAGGCCGACATGACAACTCTCCAGGTTAAGATTGAATATGACCAATACGGCAATACTACTTTTAAAGAGGTGTCGTATGGTAACGGCCTGTATGACAGAGAAACTTATGAATATATCAATAACGATGTGTTGGCACATGGTTACATGCTCGGCTTGATGAAAAAACGCACGGTCATGTATCAAAGTCAAACAAAAACACACACCATTGTAGAAACATACCCGTCTTATGACCGCGGTCTGCCGACGGAAAAACTGACATCTTGTGGAGGACAGCCTGTTAAGAGTGAAATGTATGAATACTACGCCAACGGATTGTTGAAGTTGGTAACTGAAAAACAATATTCATCCTCTAAGGAACTTAAGACATCGCACGTTTATGATTCCCGTAATCGATTGTCAAAGACCACTGATTATATGGGTTTTGTGACAGATTATACATATTTCCCTGAAAACGGATTGGTTAAATCCGTTAAAGACAAGGCTGGGGAGACGTTATATGCTTATGATGCTTTCGGCCGTGAAAAGTCACGTCGCGACCCTGTTAATCCTGAGATATCAACATCATACTCATGGCCGAGTGGCACTTCTTCCGGCTATTGCTTAACGGTTAAGACGAATGGTGTTCCTGTAGAGACACATTATGATGCCTTAAACCGCGAGGTTAGACGGGTGGAAATGCGTGTTGACGGCAAGAAAAGCGCAGTCGACACTGAATATGACATATTTGGCAATGTCGCATCAGTGTCGTTGCCCTATATCAACGGTTCTGCGCCTGCGCAAAAGATTGAATATGAATATGACTCGTTTGGCCGGAAGTTATCTGAGACATTCCCCTCGGGCAAAAAGAATAGTTACACTTATGGACGGTTGACCGCCACGGAGACCGTCAATGAAGTCCAGACTGTCAAAACGTTAGACTTCCGTGGAAATGTTATTAAAGTGACCGACCCGTCGGGTTCGGTAGAATATGAACTCGGAGCTGACGGACAACCCGAAAAAATTACTGCAAATGGCGACATAACCACTACGTTTGTCTATGACGCGTTTCGCCGTCTTATTAGCCGTACAGACCCAAGCTTCGGCACGGAGTCATACACCTATGATGCTTCCGGAAACATTAAGACAAAGACCGATGCGATAGGCCAAACCACTACGTATGAGTACGACGGGTTCAACCGCGTCACAAGCATAAACATGCCCGAAATGACGGTTACGAATACTTACGATGCCGCTTCGGGATATTTGACATCTGTTACGTCGTCAAATGGATTCTTCCGCACAAACACTTACGACGCACCGGGACGTATTGTTGAAAGTGTTGAAAGTTTCGATGGTCATACGTTGACAGCAAGGAATACATATAACAACGACAAACTAAGCAAAGCTGTATACATTTCTGATAGAGGATTCACAGTGTCAGAAAGTTATTCATATACAGGAGGAAAATTGTCGTCCATCGTTATGAATGATTCGGTGCAGATATATCAGGTGATTGGCATGAATGCCCTTGGCCAAGTGACAGAAAAGTCTTCCGGAGGTATGAAGACTTCATTTACTTACGACGAATATGGCAGCCTTACAGGTCGGCGTGACACATGGGGCAATGCAGTCATAAACGATGTGTCGCTCGACTTCGACCCATATACCGGCAATCTGCTGTCACGCACCGACAATCTTCGGAATTTGATCGAACAGTTTGACTACGACGGTCTAAACCGCCTAATAGGTTATGGAGATAATACGCTATGGTATGCCGACAACGGAAATATTGTGGCAAAGTCAGATGCCGGAATCTTCGGCTACACAGAGCCCACCAAACCGTATGCCCTGACCGCGGCAGTGTTTGCCGACGGGACATTACCTACCCGCGAGCAGAATATAACATATACATCGTTTATGCGTCCTTCGGTTCTGTCGGAGGATGAACGTACTGCAACGTTTACGTATGGTCCGGAATTTAACAGGATAAAGTTGCGTCACGAGCGCAAGTCTCAATATAGGTCTCAATGTTTCTATTTGGGAGGTAACTACGAGTTTGAGAATGTGTCACTTATGCAACTTGCAGAGAAAGAGGAGCCATCTGAGCCTGTCCCGGCTGAGCCGGTTCTTCCCGGTATATTTGACACGAATGGAGTCTCCATCACGGACAAACCCGGAAGTGGCGACTTCCAGGACATGAAGCAGACGATGTATGATGTCGAGCGTATTTATCTCGGCGGTGACGCTTATACAGCTCCTGCCGTATTAGTTAAAAATACATTAGGCAGAGGAAGCCGTAAGCTTTACTACATCGTCCGCGACCATGTGGGGAGCATTGTTGCGTTGGTCGAGGCCGACGGCGGAAAGGTCGCCTCGGGGCTTAGCTATGACGCTTGGGGACGGTTGCGCGATCCGCAGACCCATGAGGTCTACGCGCCGGGCAAGGAGCCGGCGTTGATTCTCGGACGGGGTTACGGAAGCCATGAATATCTGTACGACTTCGGGCTCGTAAACATGAATGCCAGGCTCTACGACCCCGTGGTTGGGCGCTTCCTGTCGCCTGACCCTTACGTGCAGGATCCCGGCATGCCGCAAAACTTCAACCGCTACTCCTACTGTCTCAACAACCCGCTACTCTATAAAGATCCATCAGGAGAGCTATTTTTTATAGATGATTTCATTTTCGGATTTTGGAAAGGAGTATTTAAAGGGAAGAATCCTTTAAAGATGGGATGGAAATCTATCCGAAACTCGTTTAATATATGGAATGGTCTTTATTCTCTTGATACTAATAAAGGCTGGGGGATGATTGGTGAGTTTCTGTCAAGATTCACCTGGCAACTACCCCAAACTATAGGAGGATTTTTCTATGGACATGCCTTAAATATGGCAGGCCGTGTAAAGGATGTCGAGAGCAAATATGGTGTCACCGTAATTCAGACATATACGATGAAAAACGCAGTCACTATTGGTAATTTTATAGTCGGACAACCGGATTTAGAGCCAGACCCCAATAATTCGACCTTTCAACACGAATATGGACATTATATTCAAAGTCAGAAATTGGGTCCCTTGTACCTCCTCATGGTAGGTATTCCATCTGCTATCAACGTCAAGTGGGGTAAAGACCACGAATATCAACCTTATGAGATAGGTGCAAACTGGCATGCATATAGGTATTTTTCATCGTTGGGTATAAATTTTAAGTGGGATACTTTAAAGAATCCATTTTCTAAACCGTAATATTGAGTTAGTGATGAAAGTACCTAAATTTATGCGCTTGGCGGTTGGAATAATATTTTTAATATGTTGCCATTTAGCTAGTGCACAGGAAGAGTGTGACTCTCTTGTTGGTTTTGCTTCCGATCGTGATTCCATCGCGATGCCACAAGAAAAAGCAATGGATGAGTTTAAATTGCATAATGCCATGGTTTCATATGGAGCAACTGTGCCGTTCCATAGATCGATGCTCTGGCAGACTACATTGGCGTTTGACGTTAGAATTATGAAAAATATCTATGTCGGTGTAACTTTGGAGTGTAAAATGCACCGAACTTGGGATTTTAAAGAGTATAGAGACACGTTATATGGCTCATCAATTGAGCTTACCGTAAAAGCTTTTTCTAATCCCATATTCCAAAAGAAGAAGTTCGCCGCCGGCTTTTGGGGCGATTTTGGTATTGGGAAATATGATGGATATTATTGGCATACCTCAAAAGTTGGTAATGATGCCTTGAATGACGAAACCGGGTGTATCCGATACTATCTAAAGATTATAGGCGGAGTTTACTTCAAATATAGGCGTATCTATGCAACAGTCGGTTACCACGTCAACAATCTGGAACTAAAGCCATTTGGACATACTACTCATGGGGGTATATTCCGCAAGCCGTCGCTCAACGGCTTGTCGCTGATGGTGAGGTTCGGACTATGACCGTAAATCCACTTAATTGTACATATTACTTTTGCAGATATAATTGAAATGATAAATGATTATAGGAATGAGTAAATCGAAGATTTTGAGTTATATTGTCAGCATTGTCATCTGTCTGCCATTGCTTTCTACTACATGTGACGATGCTATTGGTTTTGATATATTGGAAATAGAGAATAAGACTGACGTGCCGATAATCATGGTGCTTATGCGTGATAATCTATATCCTTATTGGACGCATTTTTCTGACGCGCTTAACAATGGCAGTCGTGTTGCGGCTGGGGAGAGTATGATGGCATTTAGTGAAAGAGACCGAGAGCAATATTTTGCCCGGGTGTCGGCGGTGCAAGTGTTAGTCTATGATGCCACGGACGTAGGCGACGACTTAGTGGAATTTTATAAATATGCGAGCCAAAACCGGTGTGAGATGGTGCAATATCTGTTTACTCCTAAAGAACTTGAGGCTATGAGGTGGACTATAACCGTCACTCCCGACGATGTGCTTGACTATCAGAAGAACCACGGCGCGGAAGATGAATTGTAGCTAACTTTTTAATTGGTCATTTCACATGTCTATAAGGATAATATTGTTTGCCATAATCGTCATGGCATTCGAAGTGTGCTCCGGACAGGAGGTAGCTGCGATGCCTGGCAATGTGCAGGATTCATCGGTCGTGGCGATATCGTCTGACGGGCGAAAAGAGGACTTCCACCGGTTTATGATGTCGTTCGGAAAATCTTTTACGTTCAGTTCGTCGGCCCAATATTTTATAGACGTGGCAATGCACGTGAGGGCGTATAAGAATCTCTTTGTAGGATTGAATGTCGAAAACGTCAGACGTGAATGGCGGCGAGAACTGGAGGCCGACACGATATTCGGAATTAAGTATGACCTTTCGGTGTTGGCATTTTCCAATCCTATTTTTCGGCGGGGCTGGTCGGCAATGGGTCTCTACGGCGATTTTGGTGCGGGAATATTTACGTATGACCGCTGGGTGGGACTTCCCGGAGGATTTAACTATTATGACAAGTTTTCAGAGACGCAGTGGTATATGAGGCTTAACGGAGGAGTGTATTATAAATATCGCGGAATCATAGCCACCCTCGGCATATTTGTCAGCAACTTGGATTTACGCCATTATGACGGACACAAGGCATCGGCCGGCATATTCCGCAGGCCACGGGAGTATGGACTACAGCTGTCGGTCAGGTTCGTGATGTGGTAGCGCCGGTGCGTCGGCCAGACGGCGGCGCACATAGTCGCACACCACTTCGGCTATGTCGTCCATCGGCATCGTCGACGAGTCGATGGTCAGGTCGTATGTCTTGGCGTCGCCCCACGTCTTGTCGGTATAGAAGTTGTAGTAGCCCGCGCGCAGCTTGTTGGTCTTTTCCGCCAGGGAGCGGGCCTGCTGTTCGGTCAGGCTGTCGCCGCGCCGCATGATCCGCTTGACGCATTCATCCATCGGCGCATGGACAAACACATTGATGCACCGGGGATGGTCGCGGAGCACATAGTCGGAACTCCTTCCCACGATCACGCACGACGACTTTTCGGCCAGCGAGTGGATCAGATCGCTCATGGCGCGATAGAGGTTGTCGTCGCTTATTGAAGTCGATCCAGTATACACCGTATACGGATTATATCCCATCGAAAATGAAAATATTCCGTTCAGGAATTTCGGGAATTTCTCGTCGCTGCGTTTGAAAAATTCCTCGCTCACTCCGGCCTTCTTGGCCGCCTCAAGCAGAAGCTCCTTGTCGTAATACGCTATGCCGAGTTTCTTGGCCAGACACATGCCGAGCTCCCTGCCGCCGCTGCCGAACTGCCTGCCTATGGTGATGACAAAATTGTTTTTATTCATAATCGTAGGGTTTGAATAGGGCAAATTTAGTGCTTTTATCGGAAATTTACTATCTTTGTGGCTATAGATTATCATCAAAGTTATGAATGAAGAACTGAAAAAGCTTTTGAGCGACGACTCCGACGGTCTGATGACTTACGAATATATCGCAAACCACATCGACGAAATCGACCCCGTGATCGACGTCCTGATCGACCAGATGATAGCGGTCGACAAGAACGGACAGTTTCTCGTCAGCGCCGCGCGCTACCTGTCGGCCATCGACGCCGCTAAGTATGCCGACGGCATAAGCAGGCTCATAGCCGCCGCCATCGACAAGGACCGCGAACATAAATACATCGGCGACCTCCTGACGCTCTGGCCCGGCTACCAGACGCAGATAGAGAGTCTGAACGCATCCGACAATAACTTCCGCAGGATATACAAGCGGCTGTATCCGACCAGCATGTAACTACAACTCAAGATAATGAAAAAGATCAAGACATTATGCGCCCTCGCCTCATTGGCTTTATGGATGTGCGCATGTGGCGGTGCGTCGAATACCGCGCAGGCCGAAGTAACAAATAAACAAGATAATAATATGACTGCTCAGACCGACTCCAATTCAGTGGTGGTCGACATCACCACCACCCTCGGCGACATCAAGGTGCTCCTATACGGCGACACACCTAAACATCGCGACAATTTCGTTAAGCTCGTCAAAGAAGGATTCTACGACGGAGTGCTGTTCCACCGTGTCATCAACGAATTCATGGTGCAGACCGGCGACCCGGAATCAAAGAACGCCGCTCCCGGCAAAATGCTCGGATCGGGCGACCCGGGCTACACGCTTGAAGGCGAATTCGTATATCCAAAGCATTTCCACAAGCGCGGAGCACTTGCGGCCGCACGCACCGGCGACGAGGCCAACCCCGAACGCCGCTCATCAGGATCGCAGTTCTATATCGTCACCGGTAAGGCCTACAACGAGGCTCAGCTCGACCAGATGGAGAAGCAGATGCAGATGATGCGACAGCAGGAGATATTCAACAAGCTCGCCTCCGAACGCCGCGACACCATCATGGCTCTCCGCCGCAACCGCGACCAGGCCGGTCTGCAGAAGCTGCAGGAAGAGCTGATCGCCATCACTGAGACTAAAGCCGCCGAGAACCCCGCGAAGCTAACTCCGGAGCAGCGTCAGGCATATTCCACCGTAGGAGGCACTCCGCATCTCGACGGTGCATACACTGTGTTCGGCGAAGTGCTTGAAGGAATGGATGTAGTCGACAAGATCCAGAAGGTGCAGACCGGAGCCGCCGACCGTCCCGTCGAGGATGTGAAGATTGTTAAGATGTCAATCGAAAAATGATCTCCGTAAACCGCTTTACCCTCCCGAACGGACTGAGGGTAGTACATCATCAGAATAGTGCCACTGCAATGGTGGCACTAAACGTTTTATACAACGTCGGCAGCCGCGACGAGGACCCCGGCCATACCGGCATGGCACACTTGTTCGAACATCTGATGTTCGGCGGCTCCGAAAACATTCCAGAATTCGACAAGGCCCTTGAAAAGGCAGGCGGCACCAACAACGCATGGACAAACTGCGACTTCACCAACTTCTACGACATCCTGCCGGCGCACAATGCCGAGACTGCATTTTGGCTCGAAAGCGATCGGATGAAGGCCCTCGCATTCTCCGACAAGGCCCTTGAGGTACAGAGGCAGGTGGTCTGCGAGGAGTTCAAGCAGGTATGCCTCAACCAGCCTTACGGCGACCTGTACCACCATCTCGACGCACTGGCCTTCGAGGTGCACCCCTACGGACATCCCGTGATCGGCAAGGAACTCTCTCACATCGAAGGGGTCACCCAGCAGATGGTGCGCGACTTCTTCCACTCCCACTATGCCCCGAACAATGCCGTGCTTGCCGTCGTCGGAAATATCACGCTCGACGATGTGCGCCGCTATGCCGAAAAGTGGTTCGGGCCGATACCAGCCCGTGATATCACCCCCAGGACTTATCAGCCGGAACCGCCCCAGACACAGCCCCGCCGTGGATACGCCTACGGACGTGTCCCGCAGACTCTCATCGTCAAGGCCTACCACATGCCCGGATATGCCGACCCCGACTATCCCGTATGCGACCTGATCACCGACCTGCTTGCATCCGGACGCACCTCCCGGTTCTACCGCCGGCTCGTGATGGAGTCCGGACTTTTCACCCGCGCAGATGCTTCGGTCATAGGCTCCGAGGAGCCGGGACTGCTCTTGCTCATGGGATCGCTGAAAGAGGGCGTCGACGAGGCCCTCGCCGAACAGGCCCTTGAGGCAGGTGCGCTGTCGCTTGTCGCCGAGCCGCCATCCGGCTATGAGCTGGAGCGGACACTCAATCTTTTCGAGTCGCGCCAGACATTCGGATCGATGAACTATGTCAACCTCGCCGCAAATCTGGCCATGTGCGAGATGCACGGCGAAGAGTTCGACAGCATCATACCACGCTACAGGCGCACGTCGGTGGCCGACATAGTCAGAGTGGCCTCCGAAGTCATCCGTCCCGACAACTGCACCACGGTCATCTACCGCCCTAACGACGCTGATACTGTGGCATAGAATCTACTCCACTTGAAAAAAAGCAGAAATCATAATTAATTGACTATTTCGTAGCCGATTAATTATGATTTTATTATATTTGCAAAATGATACCACTGAAAAAATACAGCCCCCACATCATGGCAATAGCAATTTTAAGCTCTTGCCCCTCTTCGATTGCCTTCTCACAAGTAATGTATGAATACGATGCTTCAGGCAATATTATTTTGATAACAACAGATGGTCCAAATCTTTACAAGAGTCAATCTGTAGATTCGATCATTAGTCCATCCCCTATTGCAAGATTAATGCCTAATCCGACTCAGGGTATAATTAACATTGAAATGTTAAATACCGAATTAGGTGATATTTTTGTTACTGTTTCGGATTTGCACGGAAACTATGTTTTGCCCACTCGAAAAATCGAAAATTATATTTTAGATCTATCAGCGTTCAAAAATGGGTGGTATATAGTTTCTATCGAGTGTGGAAAAATAGCGGAAAATCATAAAATTTTAAAATACAGCAAATGAAGCTTCGGTACATTGGTTATATATCTACAATAATTATATTGGTCATTTTCAATTGTTTTCCAATATTATTGTTTGCTCAAAATCTTTCTGAAATGGAGGATGTTGATTCGGTTTACAAGGCATTGTTTCCATCGTTGGAGATAGTAGTAGATGAAACGCCGATTAATACGCCTTCAAGACAAGAACATTCTGAAAAACAACTTGTTAATCAAAATCCGACGAGCGTAAAGGTTAATAAGGCAAATGCTGTTGGACAGATACCTGTTAACTCAGGAATGACCCCGACTGGAGCCAAAACTTACTCTATACCCATATCTGTCCCTTCTGGTATAAATGATGTAGTTACGCCTAAATTATCAATAAATTATAATAGCCAAATACGGAATGGTAATATTTGCGAAGGTTGGTCTTTGTCGGGATTATCATCAATTACTCGTGCCGCTAAAAATCTTTATTATGATAAGATGGTTGATTGTGTCAGTATTGATGCCGTCGGCCCATTTTGTATTGACGGAAATCGATTAATATACATGTGGGGAAACGGAACCACCTCCATGTTTAGGTCAGAGAGTGGGCATATTTTCGTAAATGCGCACTTCGACATGTCAAGAGCTCTATATTTTGATGTGTATTATCCAAATGGATGTAAGGCCGTTTTTGGATTTAAGGATAATTCGACTGCAAAATTAACATATCCTATTACTGAATTTGAAGATCCTTTTGGAAACAAGATTGAATATCAATATATTTATAATGGTGGAATATATCACATATCAAAAATCCGCTATAATAACAACAGCATAGATTTTTCATATATAGAAAATGTAAGAAATGAGTTCTCGACTTATTTAGGAGGAGAAAAAATCACTTTTGATAAACTTCTATCTAATATAACGACAAGTAAGAACGGTAATGTCTTGCGAAAATATTCTCTTTCATACACAGAAATAGGATATAAGCACCTTATATCGGAGATTGGGCTTTCTGCAAGTAATTCAGCACTTAATCCCATAAAATTTTATTACGGAAACGGAGATGTAGATCAGCAAAGTGTTGCTACTGGAAACCTTTCTTCATTCTATTTCACCAATGGTAATCCGGAGAGAGTCGTTGCTACTCGTGGACGATTTGATTATAAGAATTGTTCAAATGCAATAGCCTTGTATCCGAATGAAGTTTCTCAGTGGGAAGATGCTAGCCCGTTACTGTCCATAAAATCCATTGTAAATATGTATAATGGCACGGAAACTATTTATGTTTATGAAGATTTTGATATTAATACTAATCTTTGGGACAATAAATTCTATCCTTTTTGTGAAATAGCAACAGGGAAAGGGTTTCAGATTGCTTTTTTTGCCGATTTGTCGGGAACGCAAGAAGAGTATTTAGTCCGAGTGAATAATTACGTTTACAATGAAGACATGGACAAAGTTTCATTCTCTGTGTTTGAAAAGTCAGAAGTGGGCGTAATTGAACGTTATACCCGAGAATTTGTTTTGGGTGGGATTCAATCCAATAGTTTAGGGCTGTCATGGCCTCAACCAAAGCATTTTAAGATTGGGGACTTTGATGGAGACGGACGAATGGAGATAATGGCTTTGTCCATAAATTGTTTCGGAACAAATTCTAAATGCTATGTCTTTGATCTGGAAAACAATAAAATTGTTTTTGAAGGGCATATATTAGATTATAAACATGAATTTCTTGGAGATAAAAATTCTAATTCTTTGGGTATTAAGAATTCTTCAGATAGGATTTTGGTGGGGGATTTTGATGGTGACGGCAAACATGAATTATGCCATATAAATAGTTCCAATACAAAAATATATCGTTTCAATACGTATTCAGATGGGACTTGGCATGCTTCCTCTTCCATTGTCAATTTTACGATGAATCAAGAGACTCTTGTAAATAGAGACATCTTCGTTACCGACATAAATGGTGATGGAATGAGTGATTTATTGCAGACACCTTTAAACGATGGAGAATCGACCAATTGGAAAGTGTATTTCTCTAAAGGAGACGGACATTCTTTCGAAGTTAAAAATAAAAGTTGGATAACTAACTATAAATCGTCAGAATATGGCGGCTTTTTATTTCTCGATTATAATAACGACGGAGTAGAAGATATTATAAGATACGATGAACTTGGACTTCGGGGGTATCCGTCTGACAGGAATTGGTATGATTCTGAAAATATTTATGGTGAATCATTTAGTGGTAAATGCACCTATATTCCATCATTAAATACGTCTCGAAACACATTTTCTTCTATAATGTGGTTAAGAGATGGTAATATCTACAAGAACAAATTTACTAAGAATATTGCAACGAAATATCTTTGCACTGGAATGTCTAATAGTTTTGGAGTGATTGAACACAATTATTATGACATGACTAATGATTCAGAAGCCGGATCTTGCTTAATCGGTAGCGGTTCGGTGTATCCGTACATAGATTTAATGGAACGTTTTCCTGTAATTAGTCAAACTAAAACTTATTTTGATGGAAAAGAAACAGGGTTCAATATTTTTACGTATGAATCGCCTGTACTTCATAGGCACGGTTTAGGCTTGCAGGGATTTAAAAAAATCTACTGTTTTTCCAATAATAAAGACAAAGTTACAAGAACTTATGATCCATATAAGCGGGGTGTTATGATTGGAGAGGAATCCAATTCCTTCAAAAATAAGTATAGCTATTCTGTCAATATTGACAGTAAGGGATTTATGGATATGTTGTTGGATTCAGTCACAACAATTGATTTACTAAAGAATGTATCTGTGACAACTGAGACACAGTACGACGAATATGCGAATCCTATTTTAGTGACGACTAAATATGGGAGAACACAAACTCAGATTCAGCGCAACACATATTTAAACAAATCCAAGCCTGATGATGAATTTTATCAAGGCCTTTTAAAGGAACGTACCGAAACTACAATCCTTGGAGGAGAAAGTTATTCTGAAAAAGTTGTATATTCAGATTATGTGTCGACGTTCCCATCCGAATCGGTTTCATACATAAACAATAATAAAGCCAAGCATGTAAAGTGGCTATACGATAGCCATGGGAAGATACTTTCGGAATCTATAAAGAACTATGGATCGTCTAATTTTTTAACCAATCTATATCAATACGATTCCAATCATTCATTAATATCATCGACCGACCATTTAGGATTAAAAACATCGTTCAAATATAACTCTCGTGGCGAACTTTCCGGGCAGACCGATTTTCGAGGGAACACAACAACTTATTTTCGGGACTCATTTGGTCATCTGACTTCTACGGAGTTTCCGGATGGAGCGGTTACTAATATAACTAAATCTTGGTGTAATGAATCCGGTAAACTCTATAGCATAACGACTGAATCAAACAATGCGCCTACAGTAACTATCTATTACGATGGGTTCAACCGTGAGATAACTAAATCGGAAAAACAGTTCAATGGTGATTTTATCTCCGTTGACAACATTTATGACAAATATGGCAGAATCGAAAAAGTTTCTTATCCTCATAATGCCGATAAAGCACCAAGCCTTTGGCGCAGATTTAGTTACGACAACTACGATCGCCTGATATCGATGACCGAGCCTAATGGCAATAAAAAAACTTATGGATACCAAGGCTTGACGCAATATGTAACTGAAGATGGAGTTGAGACTGTCAACACCTACGATGAAGCGGGATATTTGAAATTTGTTGATGTACAAGATTCTAATATCGAATATACCTACAATCCAGACGGGCAAATAAAATCAATAATAGCCAATGATACGGAAATAAATTATGAATATGATGAATTCCGAAGATTAATTTGCCGAAACGAGCCGATAGTAGGTCAGACTACGTACAGTTATGATTCGTCAGGTAATCTTTTGTCCGAGACTGATGCCGAAGGTCGTTCACAAGAATACGCATACGATGAATATAATCGTTCCACTGGTTTTTCGACACCTGAAATGTCCTGTACGTACACATACGATTCCAATACCGGTGATCTTACCAAAGTTACATCTTCTACGGGCTATAAAAAAGAATTGAAATATGACAAGTATGGATATATAATCACGACGGAGGAGTCAATATCGGGTAGGTCTATGAAGAATGAATATACATACGCTAACGGTCGGGCCGAAAGCGTCAAGCATACTTCAGCTACAGGTTTTTCCGCAACGGAAAATTATCGATATTCAAATGGCCATCTTTATGAGATTCTTCTTGACGGAGATAAACCGATATGCCGGCGTGAATCCATAAATGAATTTGGGAAAGTAGTAAATGCCAGATCTTCTATAGTCAATTCTGAATATCTGTATGATGCATACGGTTGTTGTATCGGATTGAATGCGACAAATAACTTAGACAAGTGTTTGGTAAACTTGACAAATGAGATAGATTACGCCACAGGTAATGTAGTTTCACGCGCTGATGGAAACAGAGGTATAGAAGAAGCGTTTGATTATGATGAAACTAACCGGTTGGTGAATTTCAGTGGTGGATGCATTGAATATGATCGCTATGGCAATATAATAGAGCGAGATGATGTCGGGGTATTCTATTACGAGCATCATTCCAACCCCTACGCGATAACGTATTCTGAATATAAGGAATACCCTGCTCCTAAATACCCCTTGCAAATCACTTATTCATCTTTTTCCCGGCCATTGAAAATAAAGGACACGCACAATACGGTTGAGTTTACATATAGTCCTGATTTTAAGCGAATATTTGTTTCGTCAGACTATGCCGATGGCAATAAAATTTCGCAGTATTTTCTTGGAGATATGTATGAGTATGATTTTACAAGCTACGTTGACCCTGGCATATATGAGCCGGTTATACGCAGTATCGACATTGAATCATTGGACGGTGAATATGCTTCACCGCAAGGCAGTAAACCATCCAAAGGAACCTTGGTTGAGCGAATATATCTTGGCGGCGACGCATATTCAGCTCCGGCTGTTCTTGTAAAAAATGATGATGGGATAAATCTGTATCATTTGATTCGGGACAATCTCGGAAGCATTTTGATGATTGTAGATGAAAATGGCGATGTGGTTCAGGAATTAAGCTACGATGCGTGGGGACGGCTTCGTGATCCGGAAACTCATGAATATTATGAATCCCGTAGCGAAGAACCGGAGCTGTTCTTGCGACGAGGATACTGTGGACATGAACATCTGCCAAAGTTTGATTTAGTCAACATGAATGCTCGCCTGTACAGTCCGATTTTAGGCCGGTTCATATCTCCCGATCCCAATGTGCAAGATCCTGCCATCCCTCAAAACTATAATAGGTATGCTTATTGTCTTAATAATCCATTAAGATATGTCGACCGTAACGGTGAATTTTGGCAACTCGCCATAGGTGCTATTGTGGGAGCTTACCTTGGAGGGGTAATATCGAATTCGGGTGAGCTAAATCCTCTTGCTTGGGACTATAGCAGTGCTTCCACATATCTTGGGATGGGAGTGGGAAGCTTATTTACGTTCTACACAGTGTACGGAATTTTAAATCCCGGGACAATATCATACGCTTTAAATTTCGCAACTCCGTATGGAGAAATTGGGATAGGAACAACTGCTCTTGGAGCCGGAACAGATTGGAAATTTGATGTACATTGGACCACTACAGGTGGTGGCAGTGGCAGTATATCCAATGTGAAGGATAATTTTGAAGTGAATTATGAAAAAGATGTAGATCGGGTAACAAATCAATATTATAAATATGCGGGCACAACGCTCGGTGCGGGTTTGGCTGCAGTTCTTGTAATGGACGATGCATCGGTGATAGGCGTATTGGACGATCCTTTAATTCCTATTGTGCTTGGTGGAGTTGCCTATTCCAGCTGGAATAATTATGATGCCGTATATCGCCAATATCCGGACATAGAATATACACGTGACCGTGATATTGCGAGAATCAAGGCAAAGGAACCGGACAATAGGCCTGCTGTACTTTATGAATTGAGGGCTGATAGCAGCGGTTATTATCCTAATAATCAATTCAAGAAAGGCCCATGCGTATACCTAAATCAAGAAGACGTGTGGAAAATAGGAGAAACTACAAACGGAATTAATAGGTATAATTCTGGATTTTACGAAGATAAAAAAGTTCATTATCATCAAATAGATAGTGGAACAAAAACTGAAATGAGAATCAGGGAAAAAGAGGAACTTGCAAAATACTATTTGAAGCATGGTCATCTTCCTCCCGGAAATAGTATATTTAGATAAACATAAATTAAAGCAAGATTATGGAACAAGTAATTGCATGTGTCGTGTGGTCAAATGAGTTTACTCGGGAGATGATAGATGAGGCTTTGGAACTAAAAGGAATAGCTAAAGAATTTTTCAAAGACAAAAGCTATTGTCCGGAAGTGGAGCGTTGTAATATATTTTGGGAAAGTACACCGCCGGGATGGATGAGATTTTATAAACAGTATCGACCGGCTTATAAAGAGGATAAGATTATAAAAATGGAGGGGCGGTTTAATCTTAGGCTCCATAAACTGCTTGACATTCGCGTTCAAGTACCATTTGCCGAATATTCCGTCCAGGATTCAAAGATTGGCCGGTGGAATGTTATCGGGAAGGCCATATTGGCCTATCTTCGAGAGATGAAGTATCCGGTGGTGTTGCGGAAGAAGTTTGACCGCGAGCGGTTCAACTCCGACATGGAAGCGTTCTTCCGTTCAGTCGGCTGTACCCTTGAATAGTGTGCAATGTTCCATAGATTAAAAAAATAACTGTAACGTAATATAGAATTATGAATTTGGATATTGTCTTTTATCCACCTGTGGCACCGAAAAGCTTTCAGGAAGAACATGAACTACAGTCTCTCGGAAATGATTTTTTTAAGGAAAGATCTTATTCCGAAAAAGTTCTAAACTACATAATATTCTGGCAAAGCATTCCTGACGACTCCATGTATGTGCTTAAGCCTTCTCGGCCGAAATATACTGACGGATATAAGCAACCATTAGAAAAGTATAAGGACTTTGTAAAACCATTGCGGGTAGAAAAGCAGTTGGAAATAGATGTGGAGGTTCCATATTCAGAGTACTCTGTCCAGGATTCAAAGATTGGCCGGTGGAATGTTATCGGGAAGGCCATATTGGCCTATCTTCGAGAGATGAAGTATCCGGTGGTGTTGCGGAAGAAGTTTGACCGCGAGCGGTTCAACTCCGACATGGAAGCATTCTTCCTTTCGGTCGGCTGTTCCCTCGAATAGTCGTATCTGGGGAGCAGCCCTATTTTTGAAGCATGACCATCTTCCTCCCGGAAATAGTATATTTAGATAAATTTTCTGTTATGAAATTAGTAATTACAAGTGCTATTAGAAACAATTGTGTTGAAGAAGTAAAATATAAAGAATCTAATATTTTACAGAAATTAGCAGAAAAATATTTTGACGATAAAAGTTATTGTCCGGAAGTTGAAAATTATCGTATACTTTGGGAGAGTACACCTCCAAAATATATGTTATTTTTCGTTCAACGTCGTCCGAAATATACGTTTGATAAACTCTTTATCCCCAGAATTAGCGCAACTCCCCCCTTTCGTATACAGAAAGAACTCGTTATTACGGTTCAAGTACCATTTGCCGAATATTCCGTTCAGGATACGAAAATTGGAGGGTGGAATGTTATCGGGAAGGCCATATTGGCCTATCTTCGAGAGATGAAGTATCCGGTGGTGTTGCGGAAGAAGTTTGACCGCGAGCGGTTCAATTCCGACATGGAAGCATTCTTCCGTTCGGTCGGCTGTACCCTCGAATAGCCGCTTCGGAGGTCTTTTGTGCGTTTTCGCACATGTTTTATCCTACTCCTCACAGTGTTGGAAAGTGTCTGAAAAGTGTCTGAAAGAGGGTGAAAACTCTTTTTTGCGGCAAAAATGATGTTATTATCAAAATTATACCTATATTTGGGAAATTAATGAAAAATTCAGGCATGAAGATAACCTTCATGCCATTATTAACTTATCATATATATGGAATTGCGTGACCAGTCCTCCGCGGAAGATGTTCGCCAGGACGTAACCTTGACCGAGAGTGCCGCCGGCGCTCCTATTGAAAATACTGAAATCGTTGAAGCCCAACCGGTATCTGATGCCATAGAACCTGACGGAGAGGCTTCTTCCGAACCTGCTAAAAGATTGACCAAAGAGGAGATAATCGAGGCGTTGGAGGCTATAAGCCTGAAGGACGGCGCGGAGATTAACCGTGACGAAGTCACACATCTGAAACAGGTGTTCTACGCAATCCGCAAGAACGAACTGTTGAAGCAGAAGCAGGAATTTATCGATAACGGCAACGAAGAGAGTGCATTTGCCCCCATGCCCGACATGCTGGAAGAGAAGATGCACGGACTCCTGAATGTCATTAAAGAGAAAAAAGCTGAATTCATGGCCGCCCAGGATGCTGAGAGAAAGGCCAATCTCGATAAAAAGCTCGCCATTATAGCCGAGCTGACCACGATGGCCGACGACACCGACAATGTCAACCGCCACTTCCCGCGTTTCCGCGAGCTGACCACGGAATTCAAAGCCGTAGGTGAAGTACCTCCGACAGAGATGACCGACATCTGGCGCAACTATCAGGTGGCCGTGGAGCGGTTCTATGACCAGCTTAAAGTCAACAAGGACCTGCGCGACTACGACTTCAAGAAGAATCTTGAGCAGAAACAGCTCCTGATAGACGAAGCCGAAAAACTGAGCCAGGATGCCGACATTATTACCGCTTTCCGACGCCTTCAGGAACTCCATGAGAAGTGGCGCGAGATAGGCCCGGTGGCCAAGGACCTGCGCGACGAAATCTGGGACAAGTTCAAGGACGCATCTGCCGTCATCAACAAGAAGTATCAGACATTCTTCGAAGCACGCAAGGCCCGCGAACGCGAAAACGAGGAGAAGAAGACCGCCATCTGCGAACGTGTGGAGGCCCTCGACTTCGACGCCATAAAGTCGCACACCGGATGGGAGCAGATGACCAAGGAGATTCTCGCCGCACAGGACGACTGGAAGAAGCTCGGATTCGCATCGAAGAAGGTCAACAACACGCTGTTCGCCAGATTCAGAAAGACATGCGACGATTTCTTCGCCCGCAAAGCCGAGTACTTCAAGTCGATCCGCGACAGCCATGCTTCTAATCTCGAACGTAAAAACGCTCTCTGCGAACGTGCCGAAGCCCTCAAGGACAGCACCGAATGGCGCAAGGCCGGCGACGAGTTCGTGGCCATGCAGAAGGAGTGGAAGACAATCGGTCCGGTCGACAAAAAGTACAGCGACGCCGTCTGGAAACGCTTCCTCGCCGCCTGCGACTACTTCTTCGAACAGCGCAAGAAGGCCACCTCCGGCGTGCGCAAGTCGGAACATGCCAACCTGAAGGCCAAGCAGGAGATAATAGCCGCCCTGAAGGCTATCGACGACAGCCTGTCTCGTGAGGACGCCATCAAGGCCGTCAAGGAGCTTATGGCGCAGTGGCAGCAGATAGGACATGTGCCGTTCAAGGACAAGGACAAGGTGTATGACGCTTACCGCGCCGCCGTGAACGAGCTTTATGACAAATACGACATGAAGGAGTCAAGGGCGCAGATGGCGAACTTCGCAAGCAACATCGAAGAGATCGGCAACGACGAGAACCGTCTGTACCGCGAGCGTGAACGTCTGACCCGCTCATACGAGCAAAAACGCAATGAACTTAAGACCTACGAAAATAATTTGGGCTTCTTCAACGTTAAGTCAAAAGGAGGCAACTCCCTTCTCCACGACACGGAGCGGAAGATGCAGCGCATCAAGGACGAACTCGCTTCGCTTCAGGAGAAGATCAAGATCATTGACAGCAAGCTGTAAATCAAGAAGGGGATTGTTTTTTTGAGACATCCTCTGACGACGTAGCGGAGACGGCCCGGTTACTGACACCGTACCGCTCTCCGGATATTGAAAGTATATGGCATGGGCACTTTCCGCTTGGCGGGATAGTGCTCTTGTCTTTTTTACTCACATTTTCTATATGCATTTAAGACCGTGAACGGACAGGGTAAATATGGCAAATATCTGCAGACTATCGAGATGCTTACCGGATTCTTTGTGGTAAATCTCGACTATATCGTCGCGGGCATATTCGACGAGGACATTCTCGGCTTCCGGTGGAAAGTGACATGGCTCATTGTCAACGTCTGCTTCCTTCCGGTAGCGGTGGTGATGGGGCGCACTCCCATTCCAAGGTCGCTCCATATCGACAAGATCGTCCGGCTGGCCCTGCAGGCAGTGGTGCTCCACGCACTGTGCTTCTTCTCGATCCTGACATTTCTCGACTCGTGGGTCCACAACGTCTCGTTCTACCTTTGGTTCTATCTGCTGATGGTCATTCTCCTTCCTTTGGGTTGGACCCTGTGCCGTCTGTTTGTCAAGAAGCTGCGCCGCAAGGGACGCAACTACAGTGCCGCCGTTATAGTGGGCACTAATTCTACGGCTCTGTGGCTTCGCGAGGAGATGCTCTCCGATCCGGGCTACGGGTATAAGTGCTGGGGATTCTTCTCGCGCGACGGGTCTGACGCTTTGGCCGACGGCGGTCCGTATCTCGGCACTATCGACGATCTGTCGGAATTTATCCGCTGCAACGAAGTCCGCGAGATATACTATACCCTTTCAGGAGAGGACTATGAGACCATGCACCGAGTGGTGAAGATAGCCGACGACAATATGGTGCATTTCTACTACGTGCCGCCTCTGAGCCGCTACGTTAGCCGGGCCGCACGGTTGAGCGCCATCGGTCAGGTGCCGGTGCTCAACATCCGCAAGTATCCCCTGTCGAGCATCGTGAACAGGGTGCTGAAGCGTTCATTCGACATAGTGACCTCGTCGGTATTCCTTCTGGTGTCGCCACTAATATTCGTCCCGGTGGCGGTGGCCATCAAGATCTCGTCGCCCGGTCCTGTCTTTTTCCGGCAGAGGCGCACCGGGTATCTCGGACAGGAATTCAACTGCTGGAAATTCCGCACCATGCGCGTCAATGCCGACAGCGATAAGGTGCAGGCCGGCAGAAACGATTCGCGTGTCACCCGCGTCGGAGAGTTCCTGCGGCATTCGAGTATCGACGAGCTTCCGCAATTCATCAATGTCCTGATCGGCGACATGTCGGTGGTGGGGCCGCGTCCGCACATGATCAAGCATACCGACGACTATCGCAAACTCATCGACAAGTATATGACCAGGCATCTCATCAAGCCCGGCATCACCGGATGGGCGCAGGTGAAGGGTTTCCGCGGTCAGACCGAGGAACTGTGGCAGATGGAGAAGCGTGTCGAGAACGATGTGTGGTACATCGAGAACTGGAGTTTCCTGCTCGACCTGAAGATAATGGTGTTGACGGTGATCAATGTGTTCCGGGGCGAAGAGAACGCCTTCTGACGGCAGACTGCATCACGCATCCCGGTATTTGAATGTCACGAATTTGTTTCCGTGCCGGATGCGGTGTTGTTCCATGGCGTACTTCATGTCGGCGTCTGAACTTATGTGCCAGCATCCGTCAGGATCCTGCGCCGGACGCGACACTCCGAAGCTGTCGATGAATCTTTTGGATTCCCGTGCGGGGACTTTCTTCTGTGCAGGACCCTGTACCTGTGCCTGCGTTGACGGGACATCGCGTTTCGTATTTCCGCGGCGCAGTCTCTGCGCCTCGCGTCGCCGGCCTCGCCGGTTCACGATTTTCTTGATAAGCATGAATGCCATCTTTTCGGCGCCTTCAAGATGCTCCGGCTCCGTGCCGGTCAGTTGGTAACGGCGTATGGCCGATTCAAGGATCTCGCGCCGTTCTTCCGGCAGGAGGGCTATCATTTCTGTCCATTCTTTGTCGAAGCGGGGCTTTCTGGGCTTTGTGTCTTTCATTGCAGTATGCGTTTTCTCGGTTGGTATATCTTTGTCGTGGTGCAAAGATAATACCGGCCGTGACGGATTGTACTGCAAAATTGGGAAAAATTTTCAGTCTCCCTCTTCGACTGCCTCCTGCTGCGGGTCCGGGCCTTTGTCTCCGTCGGCAGGTTTCAGCCCCAGTTCCCCGGCTTTGTCATACATCAGCCTTAGCGCCGCCTGGCGTTCGTTAGGTATTATTCCGTCGAGTATGGAGTTCTTGATGTGCTCTTTTATGACACCTATCTCCCGGCATGGAGGCAGGGCGAATATCTCCATTATTTCCTCTCCTGTGACGGGGGGCTGGAACTTGCGTATGCGGTCGCGTTCTTCCAGTTCCGCCATCTTTTCGCGGACGAGCTCGAAGTTGGCCATGAACCGCTTGACTTTCTCCGGATTGCGCGAGGTTATGTCGGCGTTGCAGAGAGTCATAAGGTCCTCTATGTCTTCTCCGGCATCGAACAGCAGTCGTCTGACCGCCGAGTCGGTGACCGTCTCCTCCACGAGGGCTATGGGCCTCATGTGCAGCTCGACGAGTTTTTTCACGTATTTCATCTTCTCGTTGAGGGGCAGGCGCAGATTGCGGAATATGCGCGGAATCATCTTTGCCCCGATGAAGTTGTGGTTATGGAAAGTCCAGCCTAAGCTGGCGTCCCATCGCTTGGTGACCGGCTTGGCGATGTCGTGGAACAGCGCGGCCCAGCGCAACCATACATTGTCCGACCGCCTGGCCACGTTGTCGACCACGGTAAGCGTGTGGCGGAAGTTGTCCTTATGGCCGCGTCCGTTGACGGTCTCCACCCCCTTCATGGCTTCGAGTTCGGGCAGTATGAGCTTCAGAAGTCCGGATTCCGACAGCAGTTCCCATCCGATGGAAGGCATCGGCGAGGCCATTATCTTCATCAGCTCGTCGGCTATGCGTTCGCGGGAGATGATCCCGATTCGCTCCGCATTGCGTGTGATGGCGTCGAAAGTCTCCTCCTCGATCCTGAATCCGAGCTGTGTGGCGAACCGTATGGCCCGCATCATTCTCAGCGGGTCGTCGCTGAATGTGATGTCGGGGTCGAGCGGAGTGCGGATGGTCTGGATGTCGAGGTCGTCGATTCCTCCGAACGGGTCTATGAGCGAGCCGAAACCGTCGTCGTTGACGCAGACGGCCATGGCGTTGATGGTGAAGTCGCGGCGTGAAAGGTCGTCGTCGAGGGTCCCGTCCTCCACTATCGGTTTGCGGCTGTCGTGGGAGTATGATTCGCGGCGTGCTCCGACAAATTCAAGTTCGATGCCGCGGTGTTTGACCTGGGCTGTGCCGAAATTGCGGAACACGCTGCACTTGGCTCCGCGGCCAAGCTCCGCGGCCACGGCTTCTGCCACTTCGATGCCGCTCCCTACCGTCACGAAGTCGACATCCTTGGAATGGCGGTGAAGGAATATGTCCCTGACATATCCGCCGACCACATAGCAGGGGCGTCCGAGCCGGTCGGCCACACGGCCCACCAGCCTGAATACTGGAGTGTCAATCTGTTCGGTAATGCTCATGCAGGGTGTATTATTGAAGTCTGATGATCTGTTCGGTCATGTCTGTGAGGCATTCCAGCCCGTCGGCTCTGACCACGTAGGTGTTCTCGATTCCTACGGCTCCGACTTCCGGGATCACGAATTTCGGTTCGACTGCGATCACGTTGTTCAGTTGCAGTATGTCGCGGCTTCTGGGCGACAGCACCGGCATTTCGTTGATGTCTATGCCTACGCCGTGTCCGATGAATCCGGCCTTCTGTCTGTGTCCCATGAAGTAGTGTTCGAGTGAGCGCGACTTTGCCATATCCTGGGCCAGTTCGTAGAGGTCGGAAGCCTTGACTCCCGGGCGGGCGGCTTTCTCTATGGCATGGCAGATGTCGATCGAGCACTGGTGGGCTTTTTGGGCCAGGGGTGATATGTCGGCCGGGGTGTAAACTCTCGTCAGGTCCGACATGTAGCCTGTGAAGTCGCCGTTGGTGTCGACCATCACTGTCATGCCCGGCTGGATGATGGTGCCGTCGGCTCCGACGGGAAGCGAAGGGTCCACTCCGGCTCCTCCCATCGAGAAGTCGTAGGGCGATGGTGAGTCGGCGTTGGGACCGGCAAGCACGCTGCCCATGTGTATCTCCATCGAGCTTCCGGCCACGCGGAACTGTCCCAGGCATCCTTCGAGCCTCGATGTGCGCTCGATCTCGATCTGCAGTTCCACGTCCGACATGCCTTCGCGGTAGAGTTTTGGTATTTTTTTATAGACGGTGCAGTGTTTCATGCCTGATCGCCTGATCTGCTCCACTTCGTAGTCGGTCTTTACGGATCGGGCTTCTCGCATGATGGCCGAGGCATCGGCCACGGTACTGTCGGGGAAGGCCGCCTCCAGGCGCTTGACTGTCAGATATTCCGATAGGGCCAGTTCCAGGCCTAATTTTTTCGGTGCGGCGATGCCCAGTTCTGCCAGCATCGGCATGATCTGCTCCGGCTTGTGGATCTTGACCACTCCTTCCCCCTCCAGCCCGACGGGCTTTCTCACGAAATATAGGGGACCTCCTTCGGCGGGGATATAGACGTAGCCGTCAAACACCCTGCCGGTGGTGTAGTAGATATTGGCGTTTGTAGAGATAAGAATGGCGTCGACGGAAGCTTTTTCCATGAGTTTCCGTATACGGTCTGTGCGGAGTTTGATCTCCTGCACCGGAGTGAATGCATGAAGTGGTTCCATAATCGTAATGGTTTGATGGAGAGATGTTGTCAATTGTCGTCAGTAGTAACGAACGTCACACCTAATTGTTCGATGTGCCTTACCGTGTCGATTCTCATAATGTGCCGTACCTTTACGGGCAGACTGTCGGTGAGGGCTATCGTCCGCGGCAGAGTGTCGGACAGCTGGTAGCGTGCTCCGAATCCCTGTCCGTGCCATCGTCCGTAGGGATTGGCGAGCAGGAAGTTGACTGTGTCGGTCTGCTCCGAGCTGTCGGGGCGTATGGTGCGCACCTCGACCCATAGGTTGCTGTAGGGATATTCGTTGTCGTGTCTCACAGACAGGATCAGGCGGCCTGTGGCCGTGGTGTCGGGTATTTCGGGAGTGAACACGAGAGTGTCCGTGTAGGCCCATCCGTCGGAGTCTATGTCGTGAAACTGGCTAAAATCATTGTGCGCCACTGAACATGAGTAGGCGCACAATGCTGTTATGATCGGGATTATAGACTTTGCCGTGATGTTACGCATCTGTCTTTTGACCGTTGGTGGTGTTTTGATTATTGTCGTCGCGTCTGGGTGGCCGCTGGCGGTCGCCGCCCTGGCGCTTGCCCTCCTGATGGTTGCGTTGTCCGGAGTTGCGCTGGCGTTGGTTCTGCCCGGAGTTGTTTGACTGTTGTCCATCGGGCCGGTTCTCCTTTCTGTCGGGTCTGGGCTGGCGCGGTTTATCCTGGCGCTTCGGGTTGGGGTCGCCGCCCTGTCCGTTGCCGTTGGGCTGCCCTCCGTTGCGTTGGCGCTGTCCGTCGCCGCCTTTCGGCTTGCCGTTCTGCGGTTTCTGTCCGCCACCGCCGCCGTTCTGCTGACCTTTCTTGCGCTTTTTCTTCGCTTTGTCAAACCTGGTCACTTCGTCTTGGCCAACGAGGTCGAAAAATTCGCGTTTTGGCTTTTCGCCGGCCGAAGCTTCCGATGCGAGTTTCTCCGGTTTCTCGCCGCGCTTGTTCATGGCTATCACCTCGAAGGCTCTGTCTGCGTCGATGGTGACGAGGTTGGCCGGCACCGACTTGTCGGTCGAGTATGTGATCTCGCGTTTGAATATGTCGGTCTTGAAGTGGTAGAAAGTTCCGTCGGCGGTCTCCAGAGTGATGTCGCGCGAGGGCATCTTCTTGACGCTCTCCACGTATGCGTCCACCTCGAAGTTGAGGCAGCACTTCAGCTTGGCGCACTGTCCGGCGAGTTTCTGCGGATTGAGCGAGATGTCCTGGAACCGGGCGGCGCTTGTGGCCACCGATATGAAGTTGGTCATCCAGCTTGAGCAACAGAGCGGACGTCCGCACGGGCCTATTCCGCCGATGCGTCCTGCCTCCTGCCGGGCGCCTATCTGCTTCATCTCGATGCGCACCTTGAATGTCTCGGCGAGCACTTTTATGAGCTTTCTGAAGTCGACGCGCTCGTCGGCTATGTAGTAAAATATGGCTTTGTTGCCATCGCCTTGGTATTCGACGTCGCCTATCTTCATGTTGAGTCCGAGACTTTCGGCTATCTTGCGCGATTTGATCATCGTGTCGTTTTCGCGGGCTTTCGCTTCCTCGTATTTCTGGAGGTCGCTGGGCCTTGCCTTGCGGAAGATGCGCTTGATCTCTGTGTCGGGCCTTATGTTGGCCTTTTTCATCTGGAGCTTCACCAGACGTCCGGTCAGAGTGACTTCGCCTATGTCGTGTCCGGGCGATGCTTCTACGGCCACCATGTCGCCGATGGCGAGCTGCAGGTTGGTGCTGTTGCGGTAGAATCCCTTGCGGGTGTTCTTGAACTGGACCTCCACGATGTCGAAGTCGGCAAATCCGCCGGGGATGTCGCTGAGCCAGTCGTAGCAGTGCAGCTTGCCCCGTGGCGATTTACGGCAGTTGCCGCAGTTGCCGCCGCAGGAGCTGTCGCAGTGTCCGGTGCGTGATGAAGCGTCCGTTATGTCATTTATTTCGTCTGACATACTGTTGCGGTATTATTTGGCGAAGCTTACGGAACGTGTCTCGCGGATGACGGTGATCTTCACCTGTCCGGGATATGTCATCTCGTCCTGGATGCGCTTGGCTATTTCTGCGGAGAGCTTTTCGGTCTCCACGTCGTCGATCTTGTCGGCACCTACGATGACGCGCAGTTCGCGGCCAGCCTGTATGGCGTAGGTCTTGATCACTCCGGGATATGACATGGCGAGCTGCTCAAGGTCGTTGAGTCGCTTGATGTAGGCCTCCACGATCTCGCGGCGTGCGCCGGGGCGTGCGCCTGATATGGCGTCGCACACCTGTACGATGGGGGCCAGCAGGGTGGTCTGCTCCACCTCGTCGTGGTGGGCGCCGATGGCGTTGCATATTTCAGGTTTCTCCTTGTACTTTTCGGCGAGCTTCATTCCCAGGAGTGCGTGGGGCAGTTCGGGCTCTTCGTCGGGCACTTTGCCTATGTCGTGGAGCAGTCCGGCGCGGCGGGCCTTCTTCGGGTTGAGGCCGAGTTCCGATGCCATGATGGCGCAGAGGTTTGCCGTCTCGCGTGAGTGCTGGAGCAGGTTCTGTCCGTAGCTTGAGCGGTACTTCATCTTGCCGACCATGCGGATCAGGTCGGGGTGCAGACCGTGTATGCCGAGGTCGATGGCGGTGCGTTTGCCGGTCTCCACGATCTCTTCCTCGATCTGCTTGCGCACTTTGGCCACTACCTCCTCGATGCGGGCTGGGTGGATGCGTCCGTCGGCCACGAGCTGGTGCAGGGCCAGGCGAGCTATCTCGCGGCGCACGGGGTCGAAGCCCGACAGTACGATGGCTTCGGGGGTGTCGTCGACTATGATCTCGATGCCGGTGGCGGCTTCGAGGGCACGGATGTTGCGGCCTTCGCGGCCTATGATGCGTCCTTTGATTTCGTCGGAGTCGATGTGGAACACCGTCACGGAGTTCTCTATGGCCGTCTCTGTGGCCACTCTCTGTATGGACTGTACCACGATGCGCTTGGCCTCTTTGTTGGCGGTCAGCTTGGCTTCGTCCATGATGTCGTTGATGTAGCTCGCGGCCGCGGTCTTCGCTTCGTCGCGCAACGATTCGATGAGCTTCTCCTTGGCTTCTTCTGCCGAGAGTCCGGAGATGTGCTCCAGCGTGTCCTGGGCGGTCTTGGTGAGTCGGTCGAGTTCGGCTTTCTGGCTTTCAAGTACCGAGGCCTGAGCGTCGAGGTTTGCCTTTACGGTCTCGTTCTCATTGCGTTTGCGGGCTATGTCGCCCTGCTGCTGGTTGAGCTGGAGTTCGCGCTGTTTGAGTTTTGCCTCCATCTGCTGGACCTTCGACATGCGCTGGTTGGCGGCTTTTTCGGCATCGGCTTTTATCTGAAGTTCCTCCTCACGGGCTTTAAGAAGTTTCTCCTGTTTGAGCATTTCAGCGTCTTTCTGCGCCTCCTCTATGATGGTCTTCGCCTGGCTTCTTGCCGACGACTTCTGAACCATGACGGTCGCGATCGCGGCTACTGCAGCCGCCACGACACCCACTACGATAGCTAATACAAGTGTAGTCATGATATGTTGTTAATTGGGTGAATAAAAATAAGTTATGTTAAAAAAATAGCACTATCGCCCATGGTCGGGACTCCGTTGGCCTCAGGGCCGTCCGGTGTCCGTCAAGGGATCGGTAGTGCGGTTAATACTCTCTATGTGTCCGTCGCCGGCCGGGCCGGATCGGGATTTTATCTTTATCGATTCATGCCGTTGAGCATTTCATCGAGTCGTTTCTCAAAATCGGCGAGCATCTTGGAGGCGTCATCGTTCTTTCTGAGCTCTTGGATGTAGAGCTTGGTGAAGTGTATGGCCACCATGCCAAGGATGTCCTTTGATTCTTGGTCGGCGCGTTTGGACTGCATCCATTTCTTCCATGCCATGTTGACATAGTATTCGGCCAGACGTATGTCCTCTTCGCCTTTGAGCGTCACTGACATGCCCAGGGGGGCGAGGTCCGCGACTTTTATGGTTATATCCAGTTTATCTTTCATTGCATCATTCGGTTAAATCGGAGATGCATTTGTCGATTTCCCGCACTAATTCGGACAGTCTGGCTTTGCTCCGCTCCATCTCTTCCCTTGACGGGAATGCGGTGGTGACCACTGACAGGTATTCCACCTGGCGTTCGAGGGTCTGGATCCGTCCTCTGAGGGTGGTGACCAGCGTCTCGAGCTCGGCTATGCGCAGCAGAGCCTGGTTCTTCTCTTCGAGCACTGTCTGATAGCGTTCCGTCAGATTCAATGCTTTCCGGTTCAGGCGTTCAAGTATCTGCTGTAAATCGCTCGCCATTATTCCAAATTTTTACAAATTTACGATAAATATCTCATTCGGCCGCAATTTTGGGCGGGAATTTTGGGCGATGTGCGCCCTCGATGGTTAATTAAGGTTAAAGCACCGGGCTGAGGAGCCTGACTATGGACTCTTTGGCCTTCTGCCATTTTGGGCGGTTGCGCCATCTGGCGGAGCTTATGCGGGTGCATTGTTTGAGATCGTCGAAGAATATCTCGGCCATGCGTTCGTTGACGTCGCGCGAATATATGAAGAGATTGCTCTCGAAGTTGTGTTCGAAGCTGCGGAAGTCGAAGTTGCTCGACCCGACAGAGACAAATTCGTCGTCGACGATCACCGTCTTGGCGTGGAGCATGCCGGCTTCATAGAGATAGACTTTGATTCCGGCTCTCAGGCATCCCTGGATGTAGGAGTAGGAGGCATTGGTGAGTATGGCCGAATCGCTTCGGGCGGGAATCATAATGCGGACGTCGACCTTCGACAGTGCCACGGCCTGCAGGGCGCGCAGAAGTCCTTCGGTGGGCAGGAAGTAGGGGGTCTGGATGAACACCCGCTTCGAGGCGTTGGCGATGGCCTTGTGGTAGAGCATGGCTATGTTGCTCCACTGGCTTGTGGGCCCGCTGGTGAGGAGCTGTATGCCTCCGGTGTGCGGAGCCTGTACCTGCAGTTGCGCCGACTTTTCCTCGATGAGCGGCTGGCCCATGAAGCTCCAGTCGACGGCGAATGCATACTGCAGCGCACCGACCGCGGGACCTTGGACGCGCAGATGCGTGTCGCGCCATATTCCTGTGCCGGTTCCGTCGATGTAGCGGTCGGCCACGTTCATGCCTCCGATGTAGCCGGTGGTCCCGTCGATGACCACTATCTTGCGGTGGTTGCGCCAGTTGACTCGGGTCGCGAAGTGGGGGAACGTCACCCTGAAGAAGGGGTAGACCTCGACTCCGGCCTCTTTCATGCGCCGGAAGAAGCGCCCGGAGGTGTGGAGCGATCCTATGTGGTCGTAGATTACGCGCACTTTGACTCCGGCGCGGGCCTTTTCGATCAGTATGTCGGCCACCTGATGGCCGATGTTGTCGTCCTTGAATATATAGTACTGCAGATGGATGTGGCTTTGCGCGGCACGCAGGTCGGCGAGGAGCGCGTCAAACTTCGAGCGTCCGTCGGTGAATATCTCCACCTTGTTGCCGGGATAGAAGATGGCGCCGGAGAGGGTCTGCGCCATTTTGATCTGCAGGCGGCTGGCGGTGCTCATGGGCAGGCGGTTGATGTCGACCGGCTTGAAGTATTCGTGGCGGCGCAGACGTCGGCGGTTGCGCCTCGTGATCATGCGTGTGTTCTTAAGGCTGCGGCCGAAGAATATGTATAGCACCACGCCGAACACGGGCACCATGAGGAGCACCGTCACCCATGCCAGCGATTTGACAGGATTACGGTTCTCGGAGAGCACCACTGCTATGAGGCTGATGATGGCTCCTCCGTAGGCGATTAGCAATATGAGGTCGTACCAGATCATAGTATCTCCCGGCTAAGATACGAAATATCCATATACATTATGCCGGGAGATTGTTAAAAAAGGTTGCATGCCGGTGCCAAGAGTCAAGGTCGGGCGGACGCGTGGGCGTATATGTGGCTATGGCCGACATCCTGCGATGGTATCGGTGCTGGTCCGGGCAGGTATGTGCATAAAAAAGTCAGAGAAGCGGCCCTTGGGGGTGCTTCTCTGACTGCTTATCGAGATGTTTTGTGATTCTCGTCCGATGATTATTCGGCTACGACCTCGAAAGGAATTTCCACTGCCACCTCTTTGTGGAGGTTGAGAGTGCAGGTGTAGTTGCCCACTTCCTTGATGTTTTCCTTGAGAACGATGACTTTACGGTCAACGTTGTGTCCGAGTTTTTCGAGAGCTTCGGCGATCTGCAGAGCGTTGACAGAACCGAAGATAGTTCCGGTGGCGCTTGTCTTGGCACCGATGGTGAGGCTAACGCCTTCAAGAGCGGCGGCGAGTGCTTCGGCGTCGGCCTTGATCTGAGCGAGCTTGTGGGCGCGCTGGCGCTGGTTTTCGGCGAGCACCTTCAGTGCAGATTCTGTGGCGATGACAGCCTTACCCTGGGGAATGAGGTAGTTGCGGCCATAACCGTTCTTTACTTCAACAACATCGTCCTTGTATCCAAGGCCCGGCATGTCTTCTTTAAGAATTATTTTCATAATGTATATTGTCTGCTAAGGTGTAATTATTTCATCAAGTCGGTCACGTAGGGGAGCAGAGCCAGGTGGCGGGCACGCTTCACGGCCTGTGCCACGCGGCGCTGGAACTTGAGCGAAGTTCCGGTGATGCGGCGGGGCAGGATCTTGCCCTGCTCGTTGAGGAACTTCTTGAGGAATTCGGGATCCTTGTAGTCAATATACTTGATGCCGCTTCTCTTGAAACGACAATATTTTTTCTTCTTAACGTCCACTGACAGTGGAGTGAGATAACGGATTTCTGATTGAGCTTGTGCCATTTGATTAATCCTCCTTTACTTCTGCTTCTTGGGTTACGGTTTGTTTCTGGCCTCTGAGGCTGCGGCGCTTGATGGCGTATTCTGCAGCGTATTTGTCAAGACGGAATGTGAGGAAGCGAAGTACGCGTTCGTCACGACGGAACTGAGTCTCGAGCTTCTTGATGACGTTGGGCTCGGCATCGAACTCAAGCAGGGTGTAGAAGCCGGTCGACTTCTTCTGGATGGGGTAAGCAAGCTTGCGCAGGCCCCAGTTTTCTTCGTTGACAATAGTTCCGGCTGCGTCGGTGATGACGGCCTTGAACTTGTCTACCGCTTCCTTCATCTGAGCATCAGACAAAACGGGAGTTAAAATGAAAACGGTTTCGTAATGATTCATGTTAAACTTAAAATTAAATTTGTGAAAATTTGTGACTGCAAAGGTACGAAAAAATCTTTATACTCGGCGCATTCTTGCAATAAAAACTTCCCGATACCGAAAAATATGCAAAAATATGCGTGCTGATAATCTGACAATTGCTGTTCGTCAAAAAAAAAATAAGCAATTATGTGGTCCACAGTAAAGCGAGTACTTCATTTTTAGTGGTGTCATCTGCAACTTGGCTGTTAATGTCTGGCTTCTATGTTTCTTTGCAAAATGGATATTATAGTGTGTCGGTATCTTTGTTAGATGCAGGTTTTCAGACGCATTAGTGCCTCCTTTAGCTCAGGCACTTCTTTGGCGGTCTCAAATATAGTGGTTGCGTCAAGCTCAAAATAGCCATGGGCAATATGATCTCTCAGTCCTTTAATTTGCTTCCATGGTATATCGGGTTCATTTTTAATTAGAAAATCAGGCATCAACCTGTCAATTTTTTTGGCGCTTTCTCCAATACTTTCCAACAACATGCAAGTAGCGGCCATTTTTCCCATGCCGTTCGGGGATGTTAAGTAATCATCTTCTGTAGCAACATCTTCATTCCATGTGATTATCAAATCACATGCCTTGACTAACTGGCCTAATATATGCAGGACAAGCTCTTGATTACGCAAAAATTGTGATTCCATCTCGTTCTATTTGCTTTAAGAAGAAGCTGTTGATATTAGAGTGCTTTCTTACAACATCAACTGCTACACCAAGAATATCTTCAAGAAACTGCTGCAATGCTATTATTTTGAATATTTTCGGGGGCATCTCCACAAATATGTCGACATCGCTGTCAGGACGGTTGTCGCCTCGTGCCATAGATCCAAACAGACACATTGATTCTACTCCAAATTCTTTACGGATATAAGGAGCGGCTTGTGTAAGTTTCTCTATGCATTCGGCTCGTGTACACATCTGATTCTCGGATTGTTTCTGCAAATATACACAAATATTTGACAAGAAGAGTTTTCGGGTGAAATATTAGGGGAATTTTTTTGAGGCGGTGGAGTGTGGGCGGATCGGTGTCGGCTTTCGGACTCGTGCGGGCGTGGGTCAGAGCAGCGAGGCGCGCTCGAGCAGACTGCGGTCGGCGAGCAGGTCGGGCGTGGGTCCGTCGGCGGCTATGTGGCCGCCGGACATGACTATGGTGCGCGGACACAGGTTGAGCGCGAGGTCGAGGTCGTGGGTGGTGATGATGCACGTGTGGTCGAACGCCTCTATCTGGCGCATGAGCATGCGGCGTGCGCGGGGATCGAGGTTGCTGGAGGGTTCGTCCATGACGAGTATGTCGGGCTCCATGGAGAGCACTGTGGCTATGGCTACGCTGCGCTTCTGTCCGCCGGAGAGCTGATAGCCGGGCCGGTCCTTGAGGTCGTATGCTCCGACTGCTTTCAGGGCCATGTCGACACGGCGGTCTACTTCGCTGTCGGGCAGTCGCATGTTGATAGGGCCGAATGCGACATCGTCGGCCACGGTGGGCATGAACAGCTGGTCGTCGGGGTTCTGGAACACGAGTCCGACTGTCTGGCGTATGCGCGGCAGGGTCTTTGGGGTGACGGGAATGTCGCCGATTACGACCTGGCCCTCGGTGGCGGTGAGGAGTCCGTTCATGTGGAGCATGAGAGTCGACTTTCCGGCACCGTTGGCTCCTATGACGGCTACCTTCTGGCCGTGCGTTATGAGGAGCGATACGTCGTCGAGCGCCCGGTAGCCGTTGGGATATGTGTAGCTGACGTGGTCGAATTTTACGTAGTGATGGCTCATTATCTTAGAGTTAGGATGTTGAACAGTCGGGAGAGGTCGGCCAGCCTGGCTATGGCGAAAGCGGCGGCGCAGGCAGTCAGGAATATGGTGTCGGCGGCCGACCACCGCATCGTCGAGCGTATTGCGGCGTTGCCGTCGAATCCTCTGGAGAGCATGGCCATGTGTATGCGTCCGGCTCTGGCCACTGTGCGGACGAGCAGCTGCCCGATGAATATGCCCCAGAGCCGGGGCGTATAGTGGCGGCGGCCGTAGCCTCTGGAGCGTCTGGCGCAGTCCATCGAGGCCGCTTCCTTGAGCAGCACCGACAGATAGCGGTGGACCATGAGGAGCTGTGTGGTGAACACGGCGGGGAGTCCCATGCGCCGGAGTCCGTGGCATATCTTCATGAATCCGGTGGTCATCACGAGTATCAGCGATGCCTGTACGGCGAGCATGCCTCTGAGGCATATCGAGATGAATTGCAGCCACCCGACCGTTATGACGACGTGGCCTGCGGTCAGCGCTGGCCTGCGGTCGAAGATCGGATTGAATATGCCTATGAGCGCGATGAACGGCAAGACGTAGAGCGACTTTACGAACACCCGGTTGTAGCTGATGCCGCCAAGGGCGCTTAGGAGGATGGGGAATATCCAGAGCGACATTATGCCGGTCAGAGAGTCGAGGCGGAACGACAGCACGGTGGCTATGTACAGGAGCGTGACGATGGTCTTGGCGCGGGGATCGAGCCTGTGCATGAGACTCGACCCGCATGCATAGCCGTCGATCTCGTTGAGTTCGTATAGTGCGCGTTCGATTGCTGTCATTGCTTCCGGACGGGCTATAGTTTTTTCACGGCGGGCTTTTTGCGTGTGATCAGCGCGGCCATGATCCATACGAGGGTGATGACTATGGCGCATCCGATGACTCCCGACCATGTGCTTCCGTAGTCGGGAAGCAGCGATGTGGAGGTCTGTACGCTTTCAAGCACGCTTGCCACGGTGCCGGACGCCGCCGGGGCGAGGTCGGCCGACCCGGTGATCGACTGTATGGACCATTCCAGTCCGTCGGGGTCGGACGATGCTATCCATGTGAACAGACCTCCGAGCAACAGCGCGGCTCCGATGAAGATCCATGCCGCTTTACTGTATGACCGGGCGTGGGTCTGCTCTGCCGACGCCTCTCTGCAGGCCGCGAGCATGTCGGGCTTGTATGAGCGGATGAAGTAGAGCACGGCGGCCGTGGCTATGCCCTCGCCGATGCCGATGAACAGGTGTATGGAGCACATCAGGGTCAGGAACTCATTCCAGGGGAGCGCGGTGACGCCCGACATCTCCGTCTCGGCCGTGACGAGCAGGGCGCCGAGTTCGAGTCCGACGATGCTTGCCGCGACGGCCGCCGCCGATATGCGCCACGGCTTGACCGGGGCATGGCGTCCGGCTATCGGCCTGTAGACGAGCGGATATGCCACGAGGGTGCTCATGGCGGCCATGTTGATGACATTGCATCCGAGCGCCATCAGGCCGCCGTCGGCAAATATGAGGCACTGCACCACGAGGACGGACGTAAGGGTGAGGAAGGCGGCCCATGGACCGAGGACCGCACCGAGGAGTATGCCTCCCACGATATGACCGCTCGACCCGGTTCCGGGTATGGAGAAGTTGATCATCTGGGCGGCGAATATGAATGCGCCCATCACTCCCATGAGCGGTACGATACTGTCGGAGGTCCCTGTCTTGACTTTTTTAGCGGCCGTGGCGAGCAGGGCTATCGCGGCGGCTCCTGCCGCTCCCGCCACCGCGGGAGAGACGAGTGCATCTGCCATGTGCATATCTTAATCTTCTTAATGTTTATAGAGTTGACGTTTCTGATTAAAACGCATCGGCGGGGCGGATGGTTTTTGGGAGCTGCCGCAAGGGGGTAAAAGATATAGGGCAGAACCCCGCGACGGGATTCTGCCCTATGTTAGAATGTATGAAAAAATCGGGGCTTATTAGCCGTTTACTTTCTTCATGTGGGCGATGAGGTCGAGCACCTTGTTAGAGTAGCCGATTTCGTTGTCGTACCAAGATACAACCTTAACGAAAGTCGGAGTCAACTGGATACCGGCCTTAGCGTCGAAGATAGAGGTGAGCGGGCAACCGAGGAAGTCGCTTGAAACGACAGCGTCTTCGGTGTAGCCGAGAACACCCTTGAGTTCGCCTTCAGAAGCTTCCTTCATAGCGGCGCAGATTTCTTCGTAAGAGGTCGGCTTAGCGAGGTTGACAGTAAGGTCAACTACAGAAACGTCGAGGGTGGGGACACGCATAGACATACCGGTGAGCTTGCCGTTGAGTTCGGGGATTACCTTGCCTACAGCCTTAGCTGCTCCGGTAGAAGAGGGGATGATGTTGCCGGAAGCGGCACGGCCACCACGCCAGTCCTTCATAGAGGGACCGTCAACAGTCTTCTGAGTAGCGGTGGTAGAGTGAACAGTAGTCATAAGACCTTCAACAACGCCGAACTTGTCGTTGAGCACCTTGGTGATAGGAGCCAAGCAGTTGGTGGTGCAAGAAGCGTTTGAAACGAACTGAGTACCCTTTACATATTTGTCCTGGTTAACGCCGCAAACGAACATGGGGGTGTCGTCCTTAGAGGGAGCTGACA
>CANOLV010000003.1 GCA_947567425.1 uncultured Porphyromonadaceae bacterium
TCCAGATTCATCAGCCGTTCAGGCTCAAAAGATATCGTTTCTTCGACATAGGTAATGATCATTACTATTATGACGATTTTGCCAATGAGGATATAATGACCCGTGTGGCTCATCGCAGTTATATCCCGGCCGCAGAGTCGCTCCTGCGCATGATCGAGAGTTCTAATGGGAAATTTAAGTGTGCATTGTCTATCTCTGGCGATGCTTTGGAGCAGTGTGAACAGTATGTTCCGGAATTGATTGACATTCTCAAGAAACTTGCGGATACGGGCAAAGTCGAGTTCCTTGCCGAGACTTATGCGCATTCACTTGCTTCGCTTATTGACCCGGAGGAGTTCCAGACCCAGGTACGTGTCCACGATGAAAAGATTTATGAATTGTTCGGCCAGCATCCTAAAGTTCTCCGTAACACTGAGCTTATTTATTGCGACGAGATGGCTCCGATGATCCATGAGATGGGATATAAGGGGGTAATTACTGAAGGTGCAAAACATATTCTCGGATGGAAGTCGCCGAACTATGTATACTCTGCGGCTTCGTGCCCGAAGCTTAAGCTTTTGCTTAAGAACGATAAACTCTCTGACGATATATCGTTCAGGTTCAGCAACTATGATTGGGATGCATATCCGTTGACTGCCGATAAGTATATAGATTGGATTGCTTCTACTCCGGCTGAGGAGCAGGTGATAAATCTGTTCATGGATCTCGCTACATTCGGTGAGTTGCAGCCCCGTGAGAGCGGAATATTTCAATTCTTGGAGGCATTGCCTCGATTTGCCGCAGAGCGTGGTGTGGATTTCTGGACTCCGTCTGAAGTGGTGTCAAAGTGCAAGGCTGTTGATACGCTCAGCATCCTCCATCCTATCTCTTGGGCTGATGAAGCCCGCGATACTTCCGCATGGCTCGGCAATACACTGCAGAACGAAGCTTTCAACAAACTATACTCTGTAGCGGAGCGTGTGCGCTTGTGTTCTGATAGACGCCTTAAGCAGGATTGGTGGTATCTTCAGGGAAGCGACCACTTCTACTATATGTCTACTAAGCACATGAATGACGGTGCCGTTCATGCTATGTTCAGTCCATACGAGACTCCGTTTGATGCATTCACGAATTACATGAATGTATTGGCCGATTTTATTGTACGTGTAGAAGAGCAGTATCCTCTGTCGATTGAGAATGAAGAGCTTAATCTGCTTCTTACTACTATAAGAAATCAGGCTACAGAAATTGAGGCTTTGCAGAAGGAAGCGTCTTCGTTGCGTACAGACTTGGCTCATCTTAATGAAGAGCATGCTACAAGAGAGGCCTTGGCCAACGGCAATACCGAAGGTGCTGAGACTGCTGAAAAAGCCAAGAAAGAAGCTAAACCTAAAAAGACAGCAAAAAAGACCGAAGCTCCGAAAGAGAAGAAGTCGAGAAAATCTAAGACAGAGTAACCCCTGATATTATATTTAATGAAGCAGGCCCGGTAGATTTACCGGGCCTGTATCATTTTAATCGTCTATTTGATTGTTATAAGGGTTGATTCTATTTGCGGGCTTTGATTTTTTCGATCTGGCGTTCGAGTGCTTCGATCGACAGATCTACTGCTTCCTCGAAAGTATCGGCTATTTTCGATGCGAAGATATCATCCTGCTGGGGTATGCAGAGCTTAATTCCTGCCTCTTTATTCATGGCAGTCTCCGGCTTAACCACCTTAAGAGTGACTTCAGCTACTGAGATGTCCTCATTATGCCTTGCCAATTTATTCAACTTCTTAGTGATAAATTCTTGAAGGCGTTCAGTCGCGTCGAAGTGGATTGATTTAATGTTGATTTCCATGATGTCCTCCTTTGCTTTTTGTGGCACGAGGATGTGCCAGTTGATAATTTTGTTTTAACTCTCGATACGTGATATGCGTATACACTTGTGTTGTGGCAAGTGATTGATGTCCCAATAATTGTTGCACAGAGTGCAGGTCGGCTCCATTGTTGAGCATGTCCGTGGCAAAAGAATGGCGCAGTACGTGCGGACTTTTGCGTTGGCATGTCGCGTGTGAGGAAAGTTCGGAGTGTACCACATTATAGATCAGCTTTCTGTACAGAGGTTCTCCATTGGGCCGAACCAGTAGCTCCTTAGTTGCTGACGCTGCTTCTATATTGCTTTTAAGATGTCGGTAAGTCTCGATCATTTCAGATAATTCTCTTCCAAAAGGGATTATTCTTTCCTTATTACGCTTTCCGAGCACTTTTAGTTCACCTTTGCGTGTATTGATGTCTGCATCGGCCAGCTGCTGTACTTCCGAGCATCTGAGTCCTGTCTCATATATAAGCATCACGATAAGTTTGTCGCGCACTTCCAAAAAATCATTGGAGTCGATATTTTCATCGAGGATGGATTCCGTTTCCGACTGTCTGACGTAGACGGGTAGGGGTCTGTCTGTTTTTGCGAGGACGAGTTCTTGAGCCGGGTTGCTGGACATGCCTTTGCGCTTCATCATATATCTGAAGAAGGCCCGCAGGGCCTGTACCTTCCGCCTCACGGTTCTTGGTGAATCTCCTTGGCGGGAGCGTGATGCAATCCAGATCCTAAGATCATTTGTGGTTATGCTCTCAGGATGGAGTTCATCGTAGCATGAACCGGTAGCGAAGTCCGCCCACTGATAAAGGTCGCGTTTATAAGCATCAACGGTGTGAGCCGAAAGATTCAGCTCACACCGTATATATGTTAAGAAAGAGTCTAACATAATAGTATATTCAGTTAAAGCGCGACTGCATTGTCGTTTGCTTTACGAATATAGCTCTTTCTGTTGGTTTTTCCAAATAAAAATGCGGAAATAAATAAATTATTCCTCTACAGTACGAAGTTTCTGCACGTATACAGCCTTCATCATCTTCTTGCGGTTAGTGATGCTGGGCTTTTCAAATGCTTGACGGCTACGGAGTTCTTTCACGATGCCGGTTTTTTCGAATTTACGTTTAAACTTCTTCAACGCCTTTTCGATGTTTTCGCCTTCTTTAACTTGTACGATAATCATTTTTAGTTTGTTTATTTTAATTGTTTTTTGAATTTGCTTTTTTGCGCGACAAAATTACGCATTGTTTTCCATTTGACAAAATTTTGTGGCGATAAAAACTGATGGCAAGATGTTTAAAGTGGATTATTCCTGCCATTTCACCGCTACATATACATCATGATCTTCTTTGGCACAATTCTGATTGTCTTGGATTGCCAGGTTTCGCATGCTTTGTATATGTCGAGAAGCTGGCTCCATTTTCCCGGAGGTGTCATCACATTTTCGTTGAATACTATGTAGCGCTTGACTTCTAAGCCATCTTCAGTCAAATTTGCCGTCGATGTGAATTTTCCGATTTCATTTCTTACAGAAATGTTGAGGTTGCTTATTTCTTCTACGGCAAATACATGGTCGTCGGTAGACTTGACGATGAGTATGTCCTCGTATACCTTGGGAAATATCGAGAATTCCGTCTTTCGGTCAGTCGGGTATGCTGTTACGTCGAATGGAATACCGCACAGCCGGCCGATATCTATAATAGTGGTATCTTCCGGGGTTTTAGCCATATCGTGCAGTATATACTCGGAGGTGAATGCGAATTCCGGGTTTTCAGCAGTGAAACCGTAGCTTTTTATGTCGAATTGGATTTGTTCCGGCAGTTCCGTCGACCTATGGAACATCGCCGCGTCTTCGGATCTGCGCATTGACACGAATAGTTTATTCTCTTCTTTTGGGCGCTGCTTGTCGGGTTTCGCATAATTAATTGATTCGATATAGGTCTTAAGATGGCATAATAGGGTGTCTTTGTATTGGTTCGGATCAACAAGCGGTATTGCCGAGATTTTCATATCTCCATGATATTCCGAATTGCGCTTTATATGTATGGCGTTTCCATACAGTGTGGCTGCTATATGGTTTACCATCTTGGATTCGGTTATGCTTGTGTCGGGGATGGAGAAGTTTCGTCGTAATTTTTCTCTATGGGTGGCGAGCTTTGCGGGGAAGGTCTCTATTTGTCCTGTGGACTTTCTGTAAATGCTTGTTAATTCGCCCGGAGCGGTCGGCGCATAACCGATGGCGTATGTCTTGCCTGAAAGGTAAAGCTTGATGATCGTACGATAGTTTTCGACAGCAAACATATCTTCCCATCGGGGTCCGGTCTCTGTGGTGATGAAAGCATATCTGAAGTCGATACCACATTGCGTTAACATTTGGCCGAATGTAGCCATGAACTGTGAAGATGAGAATTGCAGTTCGTTCAGATTGTATGCCAGTGCGGCAGTGTTGTAAAGAAAGTCAGCGGCCTGCTCTTCAGTCCATTCTTTATTTTTGAGCTTGTTTTTTGCTTCCTTGATCGGATCGCCTTTTAGAGTACGCAGAATTTGTTTAGTCTCCTCTTTCGCATTGTAGCATAATGCATCGATCTCTCCAACATATAGATCGAGAGTCTCTTCATTGGTGGGATTGGGGTGGACCCCTTTCTTTTGTGCATATCCGAGGACGGGCCCTAACTCTGGGTCAAATATATTCAGCTGAAGTATGGGCAACTGTCTGTAGGGCAGATTGAAAGGTTCTTCGATAGCTGGTTGCGTCGGTAGGCTGTAGCGCAGGATGTGGCTTTTCTTTTTGGTGATGCTGTCCGTTGGTTCGGGCATCCCGTTTAGGGTCCGGTATGAGGCACTTAGATTTTTCTCGATCAGAATCTCTCCCGTATGACTTAGAACCGGATAAATTGTGGATGCCGTAATGTTGTATGTTTCGGGGCAAATATTGGATATGCTTCGCTTCATCAATGAAAATATGTCAAGGCAGTCGCCCGGCTCAAGTCCAGGGATCGAGATGGCTTTTTGAATGAAGGCTCCCCTTGGATTCTTGTCATGACCTGTTATTTCATGTACCATGGAGTCTACGTCGATTGATATGGTGTCGCCGGAGCGTTTTATGACACGTATTCCCGCCGCAATGCTTTGGGTTAATGCTGGTCCTTTAATGTCGATTCGCTCAACTCCTGTACCGCTTAGGATAGACAGATCCAGTGTGCTGAATTTATTGCATGCGGCTGAGTCGTTCAGCAAAATTCTTAGGCGGGTCATGTCGGTCGTGGTTATTATTGAGTTTTTCAACTTTACTGAAATGGATGAGACAGAAGGCATTACACCGCTTGTATTTCCCGCCAGCAAGCCAAAGGCTAATCCTCCGAGAGCGGCTCCGGCAATTGCCGCTCCGTTAAGTTTGTCTTTTTTTGAGGCTTCGATGGAGTTATATAATGATGTTATGACGATTGATTCATTCTTTAAGGAATCCGGTAGCTCTATGCTCGCTCCGGGGAAATCCTTAGACCACACGTCTTGTTGGACTGAATGTATCCAGGCTGTGTATTCGTCGACCGATTCGGCTTTAATCGGCAGTGTTGTCATGCATACCGTTAATGTGACAGATAAGGCTGTCTTGAGAAATGCTTTCATAAGAGGTCTTTTATGTGGTTTATGCGGGATGGATCCGTATTTCTCAAAGATAGGCATTATTTGCGCAATTTTCATGTTTTGGCAATAAAATTAATAACTTTGCAATCTAAATATTGCATATTATGGATATAAAGCTCGATGTTCATACGCATACTGTGGCGAGCGGACACGCGTTCAGTAGCTTGCAGGAGATGGCTTTGGCCGCGTCAGAAAAGGGACTTGAACTTCTTGGTATAACAGAGCATGCCCCCTCTATTCCGGGAACATGCGATATGATATATTTCAGGAATCTGCACGTCGTGCCGAGGTCGATGTATGGAGTGCGGTTGATGCTTGGTGCTGAAATAAACATACTTGACATTTATGGGAATTTAGATATGGATGCCGACATGATGTCAAAGCTTGACCTGCGTATAGCCGGAATACATTCGCTATGCTATGCCGGTGGTACTAAGGAGGAGAATACAATAGGGATGATTAAGGCAATCAGTCACCCATTGGTCGACATAATAAGCCATCCTGGCGACGGGACTGCTGAGCTTGAATTTGAGCCTATCGTTCTGAGCGCTAAGGAAAACCGAACCCTGCTGGAAATTAACAATAGCTCATTGAAGCCCATCCGTAACAAGTTGGATGCCCGGGATAATAATAGGGAGATTCTTCGTTTGTGTAAGTTGCACGAGGTGCCTGTCATTCTCGGAAGTGACGCTCACATATCATTCGATATTGCTGATTACGGATTCCTATATCCTATACTTAATGATGTGGAGTTTCCTGAGGATTTGATAGTTAATGTGTCTGTGGAAAGGTTCTTGAACTACCTTAAAAGGTAGAGGGCCCAAATATTTGCAGGATAGACGGATTTTTCGTACCTTTGTTAAACCAAAATGAGTGGTTCGTTAATTATAAATTTATTCTGTAACGAGCTGTTATTGAGAAAGAAAAATAAATAAACTATGTCAGAACAAAGAGAAGAGTACAGCGCAAGTAATATTCAAGTTCTTGAAGGCCTTGAGGCCGTGCGCAAACGCCCGGCAATGTATATTGGAGATATAAGTGCTAAAGGTTTGCATCACCTTGTGTATGAAGTTGTTGACAACTCTATTGACGAAGCCTTGGCTGGCTACGCCGACCATATTGATGTGACTATCAATGAAGACAATTCCATAACGGTGGTCGACAACGGTCGAGGAATCCCCGTGGATATGCATGAAAAGGAGCATAAAAGTGCGCTTGAAGTGGTGCTTACTGTGCTTCATGCCGGTGGAAAGTTCGATAAAGGTTCCTATAAAGTGTCCGGTGGTCTGCACGGAGTTGGTGTCAGCTGTGTCAATGCGTTGTCTACCTATCTGCGGGCTGAGATTCATCGCAACGGCAAGGCATACATGCAGGAGTATTCGTGCGGTAAGCCTACTACGGAATTGCAGATTATTGGAGAGAGCGGCCATACCGGTACGAGCATAACATTTAAGCCGGATGATAGTATATTTACTGTGACGGTATACGATTATAACACGCTCGCTAACCGTCTGAGGGATCTGGCATTCCTTAATGCCGGTATTACTCTGACTCTTACGGATAAGCGTGTCATACTTGAAAATGGTGAATATCTCCACGAAGAGTTCCATAGCGAGACCGGACTCGAAGAATTTGTGCAGTATATAGACTCAAGCAAAGAGTCGCTGATTAACGATGTTATACATCTGAATACCGAAAGGCAGGGCATACCTGTAGAAGTGGCGTTGACATACAATACTACATACAACGAGAATGTTTATTCGTTTGTCAACAATATCAATACGATAGAAGGAGGTACGCATCTGACAGGATTCCGTCGCGGGTTGACCAGCACTCTTAAAAAGTATGCCGAGGATAGCAAAATGCTCGAGAAATTGAAGATTGACATTTCGAGCGATGACTTCCGTGAGGGGCTTACGGCTGTGGTGTCTGTGAAAGTGATGGAGCCCCAGTTTGAAGGCCAGACAAAGACGAAGCTTGGAAACAACGAGGTGATAGGAGCTGTTCAGACAGCTGTCAGTGAGGCTCTCCGCCAATATTTGGAAGAACATCCCCGTCAGGCAAAACTAATTGTCGACAAGGTGATACTTGCCGCTACAGCGCGTCATGCCGCCTATAATGCCCGAAAGAATGTGCAGCGCAAGTCTCCTTTGTGTGGCGGAGGATTGCCCGGAAAACTTGCCGACTGTTCATCGCGCACAGCGGAGGATTGCGAACTTTTCATAGTCGAGGGAGATTCTGCAGGCGGTACTGCCAAGCAGGGACGTGACCGTACGTTCCAGGCCATTTTGCCTCTTCGTGGTAAGATTCTGAATGTGGAGAAGGCCATGGACCATAAGATTTTCGACAATCAGGAAATCACCAACCTATTCCGTGCAATGCGCGTCACTATCGGAACTGAAGAGGACTCCAAGGCCATCAATCTCGACAAACTCGCATATCATAAGATAATCATAATGACTGATGCCGACGTCGACGGCAGTCACATCGCTACGCTTCTGATGACGTTCTTCTTCCGCAGGATGCGCCCGGTGATTGAAAACGGGTATCTTTATTTGGCTACTCCGCCGCTCTATAAGTGCTCTAAGGGTAAAGTCGAGGAGTATTGTTGGACTGATGCCCAGGTTCAATCGTTTATAGCGCGTAACGGCGAGAAGACGAAAGTGATGCGATATAAAGGTCTTGGAGAGATGAGCGCACAGGAACTTCGTGACACTACAATGTCGAGGGAAGGCCGCCTCCTTAAACAGGTCAACATAAACGATGCGGCGGAAGCTGACCGCATTTTCTCGATGTTGATGGGTGAGGATGTGGCGCCCCGGCGTGACTTTATCGAGGAGAATGCCAATTACGCCAACATTGATGCGTAATCAGGTGTTATAATCCTGAAAACTGTATTCAATACAATTTAAACGACTATTTATTATGGCAACAAAGAAGTTACGGCGCACGGCTTCCCGTGAACTATATGACCTCATTGATGAATATATTAAGACAAGGGGAAATAAGACATTTAATTACAAACAGGTGTCCCATGCTATCGGGGCTGATTCGCCGCAACTTCAAAAGGCTGTAGCTTTGCGTCTTGCCGAGCTTGAGTTTGACGGACTTCTCGATGAGGTCTCTCCCGGAAAGTTCCGTTCGCCGAACAATGGCACAACTGCGCTTGGAGTATTTATCAGAAAGTCCAACGGCAAGAACGGTGTGGTGATAGAGGGTGACGAAGAACCTATGTATGTGTCGGAGCGTAATGCAATGCATGCCCTTAACGGAGATAAGGTACGTGTTCTTATCGCGGCTCATAGAAAAGGTGTGGAACCTGAATGCAAGGTGGTGGAGATAATAGAGCCAAGCGAACAGACTTTCATTGGCCGACTTATCGTCGAGAAGCAGTATGGACGTGTCACTTCTGACTCGAGGAATCTTGGAGTAGACATAATAATACCCAAGAATAAATTGCACGGGGGCAAGACCGGTGATAAAGTTGTAGCCGCCATTACGTCATGGCCTGAGGCCGACAGCAATCCTTCCGGAGAGATCCTTGATGTCCTTGGAAAGGAAGGGGACAATACTACTGAAATGCATGCCATACTTGCAGAGTTTGGTTTGCCTTACCGTTATCCTGTGACCGTGGAGAAAGCTGCCGACAAAATCGGTGCGGGAATTACTACTGAGGAGATAGGGCGAAGAAAAGATATGCGGGATGTGGTCACATTTACGATCGACCCGCGTGATGCTAAGGATTTTGACGACGCCCTGTCGATTCGCACTTTACCTGACGGAAACTATGAGGTAGGTGTTCATATCGCCGATGTGACGCATTATGTGCGCCCTGACAGCATCCTTGAAAAGGAAGCCCAGAAACGGGCCACTTCGGTGTATCTTGTGGATAGGGTTGTGCCCATGCTTCCCGAGCATTTGTCCAATGGAATATGCTCATTACGTCCGAATGAAGAGAAGCTGACCTTTTCATGTGTGTTTGTTATGGACAAGGATGCCAATGTTGTCAGCAGTGAGATATGCCGTACCGTAACTAATTCAAATAGAAGATTTACATACGAGGAGGCTCAGGAGATTATTGAAACTGGCAACGGAGACTTTGCTGAAGAGATATTGACTCTTGACAGACTTGCAAAGATTCTTCGGAAACGACGTTATGAAGATGGTTCTGTTGATTTCGATCGGGAAGAGGTACGGTTTGAAATTGATAAAAATGGTCACCCTATAGATGTGTTCTTTAAGGAGTCTAAGGATAGCAACAAGCTTATCGAGGAATTCATGCTGTTGGCTAATCGCACGGTGGCCACTGCAATCGGTAAGCCTCATGGCAAGAAAAAGCCCAAAGCATTCGTCTATCGTATTCACGACCAGCCCGATGTGACTCGGTTGTCGGATTTGGCTTCGATTGCACGTAATTTTGGATATAAACTGAAGACTACCGGCACACCTAAGGAGATTAACAGATCGCTTAATAAGATGCTTCAGGAAGTCAAAGGAAAGGGTGAGGAAAATTTACTTTCCACATTGGCCATACGCTCGATGGCAAAGGCCATATACTCTACGGACAATATCGGTCACTATGGATTGGGATTTGATTATTATACCCATTTTACTTCACCTATCAGACGTTATCCTGACATGATGGTTCACCGTCTGCTTGAACGCTATCTTGCCGGTGGTCGCAGTGTGGTACTGGATAAATTGGAGGAGCAGTGCAAGCATTCAAGTGAGATGGAGCAGTTGGCCGCCAATGCAGAACGCGCATCAATAAAGTATAAGCAATGTGAGTATCTGGCAGATAGGCTTGGCGAAGTGTATGAAGGAATCATTTCCGGTGTCACGGAGTGGGGGCTTTATGTGGAGCTTAGTGAGAATAAGTGTGAAGGGCTCGTACCTATAAGGGATCTTGCCGACGATTATTATGTATTTGACGAGCGCAATTATTGTCTTGTCGGTCGCAAGACCCATACCCGTTACACGCTTGGCGACCAAGTGAAAGTACAGGTCGCGAGAGCTAATATTGAGAAAAAGATGATTGATTTTGCTCTTCTTGACGACAAAGGACGTCCGATAGGTGCTGACGCTCCTCGCGAAGTAGGCGCAAAAGAAGCTCTTGCCAGCAAATCTCGCAAAAGTGCCAAGAACCGTTATAGGAACGCGGCACGTCGTTCGCGAAAGAAATAAACAAAGTAAATCGACATAACGATAAACTAAAGGGGCACTCAGCTATGGGTGCCTCTTTTTTAGTACTATGATCATTATAATATATATTTTGCCGGTATGTTAATGACCGACGGTAAAACGCATTCCAAGATTAAGGTTAAAGTTAAGCGGTTTATCCTTATAGATTGTCTCTATCCGCGAACCATTGTCGATGTAGTAGCTTATTCCAGGTTCTGCATATAAACCTATGCTTTTGGTTATATCTACCTGTATTCCTACGTTGGCGTTTATTGACCATTGAACGGGTCTGTCCATCGTGGCTTCACTTTCGGTATCCATTTTCTGGTGGTCAATTATATATCTGGTTGAAGTATTTCCGGATACGCATTTTTCTGCAAGGACTCCGCCTGATGCATATAGGCCAAGGCGTTTCCATGATGCTAACTGATATTTTATGCGGAGAGGTATTCCGATGTAGTGCAGAGTCTGCTCGCTTGAGATATAGTGGCTCTCACTTCCTTCACGGATGTCGGATGAGAGTTTGCTGTAGGTTAATCCTGACTCGATTGAAAGCTTGTCGTCGATATCGTATGCTACGGATACTCCAGTTCTCACGGGTAAGCGGTGTTTGATATCGGTATTAATATTTTTTCCCTGGTTCATCATAAGGATTCCGAGCATGGCACGGTCTTCCCATATAGCTCCGTTTGTTCCGGCGGAAGTGAATTCGCTTCCGCTTGAAGCAAGACTGTTCTTGTTGGCGCTGTTTAATCCGGATGTATACAGGCTTACATAAAGACCTTTTCCGTAATTGCGGCTATTTCTGGATTTTGTTCGGGTATATATATGATTTTTTCTCTCTGGATGTCTGGCAGACTGCTCGATAGCTTGTGCATGCTCAGTACTATCTTCAATGTCGTTATTGTAATCTTTGTGGCCGGATTTCTCTGTCGGCATGCTGTACACGTCATTCAACATGTCGTCGTTTTTTTCAGAAGCCGACATGTCGAGATATGTGTATATGTCGTTATGGCTATGAGCGGGTTCGGAATTGTCCGAAACGGCTTCCTGCATCGTATTATGTGTTTGCTGTGCTATGATCGATTCTGAAGATGAGATGTCGGGTATAGGTGTATCGCTCACATTGTCTGGCAATATGAGGTGTATTGTTGAAATGATTATGGCAAACATAGCCGCAATGTAAAGTGCGCGCTTTGTCCGCTTGTATCCGGCGAAAAGACTTGTCCGGCGCTCCTTCTCTATATGTGAGTTTATGTTGTCCCAAAGATTGATCGGTTCATCAATCTCAAACTCGTTCATTCGGTCTTGTATGTCTTTAAGCCATTTATCTTTCATTGGAGTGGTGTTCTAATGTGTGTTTGAATTGATTGATTTTTGACGCAAGTATCGCCTTGGCCCGATGCAATTGCGATGCTGATGTCGACTCTCTGATATTCAGCATATATGCAATCTCTTTATGGGTTTTACCTTCGATTACGTATAGATTGAATATTGTGCGGTATCCGTCAGGCAGTTCTCTGATTAGATGATATATTACGTCCGACGGAATTTCATCTACCTCCGGTTCTTCGTCTGCAATGTCTGCTTCCGATTCGGATATATCTGTAAAGTCAAGATGCTTGGACTTGCAAAGGTGTTTAAGAGTCTCATTTACCACAATTTTTGTCAACCATCCTTTTAGGGAGCCGGTTCCTTTGAACTTAAAGCTATTGATTGACGCGAATATTTTAATAAAACTCTCCTGTAGAATATCTTTTACATCCTCAGGATTAAGTACATAGCGGGAACTGACCGCAGAGAGGTATCTGACATACTTGGCGTATATCTGCCTGAATGCTTCCTTGTCGCCTTTTTGAGCGGAAAGCACCGTCTGCAGCTCATCGTACGGTATGTCAGAATTTGCCATTATGAATACGGATTAAAATATGTATGGGGAGCAGAATACCGGCTCCCCATTATTATTGGTTTCTCTGCTGAACATCATTTAAGCGGCATGAGGTTTCTGGCATTGTTCATGTCTGGATCATGCGTTACTTCGCGCATGTCGAGGTCAAATTCCGCAGATTTTGGTCCCGAAAAAGACTGCCACTTCAATTTAATCTTCATTTTGGTGTCATGGTGGGGCAGTTTGTTTAAGTTAAATGCTATGAGTCCGTCGCCGATGCGTCCACCCACGTCGCCCTTGGCGTCATGCCGGAGTTCGACCTCATACGGGTCGTTGGGATTAGTGCCTGATATAAGGTCGATATAATGTGGTTTGTTCGATGGACCCCAGGTGGTGCGAACTCTCAGTGTTAAGTAGCCGTCTTCTGCCACGGTTACCCAATCTTTTACGATTTCCACCGGATCGTTTTGGAATTCAGAGATATCTTCCGGTTGATCTATCACGATTGGCATCTTGGTGCGTATGCTGTCGATCCAGTTAAGCTTGACGCTTCTGATGTCAGAGCCATAGCCGAGTGGCGACTCATCATAATAATTCACCAACGCTCTAACTTCTTTGTCGCCGTAAGGCGATTTTTTCACGTTGCTCGGAATCAGTACCGTATTATTGTCAAGATACATTTGGAATGTTCCGTCATCCATAGGCTGTACGGTGACTATGGCCGTAGGAAGATAGAGCCCGTTTTTGTCATTGTCGTCGTCAAGGCAAGATTGTAATGTTGTTGCTGACGCTAAAAGCCCTAAGGCATAGATTAGAAATTTGCACTTTGTCATAAGTCTGAAATTTAGTTGTTCTATATAAATAAATCCAAACAGACCTGAAATCTTGCATGGCTTCTGTGAAAAAAATCGCATTAATCTTAACTGCGGTTCGATTTATGGGTTAAATATCGGCCTAATTCACCTATCCAGAGTACTATGGATGTGGAGAAAATTATTGTTATCCAGTCAGATAAGCTTATAGGCACTACGTTGAAAAAATCTCCTCCAACTTCCACAATAAGTATCTGGCCTACGAAAATTATTGTTGCAATGAATATGAATTCACCGCAGTCACGCAGATGCAGTGCGCTTCGGTTGGTGGAAAACGCCCGGGCGTTAAACATGTTCCAGAATTGAAGCATGACAAAGGTGGTGAACAGCAGGCTTAGTTCGTAGGGTGTCAGCCGGTCTTTCTGCTGTAGATGCAGATGGATCAAGTCGGTCAATGATGTTATGTCGCTGTGCAGAAATATGTACAGCAGACAGTACAATATCACAAAGAATAAAACTCCTGTGGCGAGGATATTCAGCCACATAGCTTTCCCTATTATGAATGAATGTCTGCTCCGTGGAGGTTTGTTCATTACTGACTCGGATGGTGGTAACGAGGCCAGAGCCATGGCTGCAAAGGTATCCATAATCAAGTTTACCCAAAGCATTTGTGTGACAGTCAGTGGCGATTCTGTTCCGATGAATGCTCCTATAAGTACGATTAGGCATGCCGCCACATTGACTGTGAGCTGAAACATGATGAACCTTTGGATGTTCTTATAAAGTGAACGTCCCCACATGACGGATCGGCCAATGGATGCGAATGAATTGTCTACTATCGTGATGTCGCTTGCTTCTTTGGCTACTGCCGTGCCGTCGCCCATTGACAGCCCGACATGCGCGGCTTTCAGTGCCGGAGCATCGTTGGTGCCATCTCCGGTGACAGCTACGACCTCGCCAATGCGTTGCAATGATTCTACCAGACGCTTTTTGTCAAGAGGCCGTGCCCGGGCTATAATCTTATAATCGAGCACATGTTCGTCGAGATCTTTGTCTGAAAGATGTCCGAACTCTTGGCCCGTGATGATGTTGCGGTCTCCATCCCCGTCATTCCAAAGCCCGATCTGCCGTCCTATCTCTTTTGCTGTGCCCGGAGTATCGCCGGTGACTATCTTTATTGAAATTCCTGCATCAAGGCATCGTGATATTGATTGAGGCACATCCGTCCTGATCGGATCGGATATGGCTGTTATTCCACAGAATTTCAGACGAGATACTATTATGCGTCCGTCGGAAATGCATTCCATGTCGTCATGTATCTCTTGATATGCGAAACCTAATGTCCTCATCGCTTTTTCCTGATAGCCGGTCAGGATGTTGTCAATCGTTGTTCGGTCAGCTTCGCTTTCTCCGTCTTGACATAATGCGAGTACTATTTCAGGCGCACCTTTTACATATAGGTATTTATGGCCGTCCGGGTCCTCTGTTGTAACGGCCATATATTTTCTGTCTGTGGAGAAGGACAATTCGCTTGTTATTCTGATCTTGCCACGGATTTCACGGTAGTCGTATCCATGATCCAATAGCCAAAGAAGCAATGCACCTTCAGTGGGATTCCCGACAGTGGTTGGTTTATGTGGTGATGAAAAGTCGAGTTGTGCCGTTGAGTTTAAAGCAATGTTTTCGATAATTCGATCATTTATTCCGGTGATTTCATAATAGCCTCCGTTTGTACAGAAAAACTTTGTGTCGGCCACCTGCATCTTGTTTTGGGTCAGTGTGCCGGTCTTGTCAGTGCAAATTACAGTTGTAGCACCCATAGTTTCGCAGGCACGCATCTTCCTTACAAGATTGTTGGTCTTGAGCATCCTGCGCATACTGTAGGCAAGACTTAATGTCACTGCCATAGGTAGTCCTTCCGGTACGGCTACGACAATCAGCGTGACGGCTATCATTATAGTTTGAAGCAGATAGGTGGTAAACTGTACCCATTCAATATCGGTGGAACCATAAGTATGTATATATGCGATTATCCGGCCGGCTATGATCGCGACGCCGATTATGTAACTTGCTATGCTGATTAATTGTCCAAGTCTGCCAAGTTGTTCATCAAGCGGGGTCTTGATTCCGTCATCAATTTGTGAAGCCGAGAATACTTTCCCGCTTTCGGTGGAATCTCCCACCGCATATACTTTGGCTATTCCATGGCCTTCAATCACCTTCGATCCCCGCATCAGATGATTTGTAGGGAACGTAGCATCAAAGTCGAAATCTTTTTCATTCGCGGATTTATACGCTATTGGTTCTCCTGTGAGAGTGGACTCGTCCACATTGAGCGAAGTGGAAGCGAGAAGCAGTGCATCGGCCGGGATCTCATCTCCAGGACTTATTACTATTATGTCATCGACAACAATGTCTTTGCGCGGAACTTTGGTGGTGTTTCCTCCGTTTCTAATGACTTGTGTCGGCTCGTCGTCATTTATTTTGTTTAGTATGGCGAATTCTTTTTCTGCCTTATGCTCGAATAAGAATGCAAGACCCGTAGCCAATAGGATGGCTATGATAATGCCTAAAGGCTCAAAAAACACTTTGCCCCCTAATCCTAAACACCAATATTCATAGCAGGAAATACCTATTGATAATATTCCTGCTATCAATAGTATTATTATAAGTGGATCGCGGAATTTGCGCATGAATTCAGTGATCCAAGATTCTCGTTTAGGAGGTGTCAGAACATTGCTTCCGTACAAGCGGCGATGTTCCTCTACTTGCAGGTCGTCAAGACCTGTATAATGCAAGTGCCGTTCAGACATGATAGATTTTATAGTAAGGGGATACCCGCTTCTTGACAAAGTTTGATTTGCGATTCAGGCCATAGGGAAGCTTGAACCTCTCCAATATGTGCTTTTTGAAGCAGGAACATGCACAGGCGGCTTTGTCCGATACCCCCGCCGATCGAAAGCGGAAGTTCGCCGTTAAGAAGCATGCGGTGAAAATTAAGCTTGCATCTGTCCATGCAACCACGTTGCTCCAACTGGGCCTTAAGCGATTCCGGACTGACACGTATACCCATTGACGATAGTTCGAAGGATGTGTTCAGGATAGGGTTCCAGAATATTAGGTCGCCGTTTAGTCCGACATACCCGTCGCAGTTTGGCGTAATCCAGTCGTCATAATCAGGAGCTCTTCCGTCATGAGGTTCGCCGTTGGAAAGCGGATTCCCTATTCCTATCAAGAAAATTGCACCATATTTTTTCGCCGCATGCTCTTCTCTTTCTTTAGGGGTTAGGGTTGGATACTCCTTCAGTAATTCTTCGCTGTGAATGAATGTCACTTTGTCCGGCAGGATGGGGGTGATATGAGGGAACTGGCGATAAATCCGCAATTCATTTTGTTTGACCACATCATATATTTGTTCCACAGTCTTTTTGAGATATTCCAGATTGCGGTCGTCCGGAGTTATGGTTTTTTCCCAATCCCACTGGTCTACGTAAAGAGAATGCAGATTGTCAAGGTCTTCATCGGCGCGAATGGCGTTCATGTCGGTGTAAAGGCCGTATCCTGGAGCTATGTCATAGGCGTTGAGCTTGACACGCTTCCATTTTGCAAGAGAGTGTACTACTTCGGCCTTCCTGTCGTTCATCGCGGCCACAGGGAAACTGACTGCCCGCTCGACTCCATTAAGGTCGTCGTTAAGACCGGTCCCTGAAAGTACGAATAGGGGAGCTGTTATGCGTCGGAGGTTCAGAGCTTCTGAAAGACCTTGCTGAAAACTCTCTTTTATATTCTTGATAGCGATCTCTGTAGTTTCAGGAAGCAACTTCTGCTTGTATTTGTTGGGGATTATTAAAGCCATAATAGTATTTCAATAAGCAAGTTTTTGCAAAGATAAGGATTTCTTGCGATAATCTCCAAGCGCTGAAAATCATTTGTATCATCAATGGTGCCAAAAATTTAGATTTTGTTATTTCAGTACATTTTTGTTGACTTTGTACCACGATTCACAATGAGTCGTGTTGCATCATGAACAATATCATATCATTCAAGTAGGGCAATTTTTCTGCTACGTATATCTAATTGTGGACAGTGTGATTCAGATATACGGAATAATACACAGCATTTTAGCATCCTGTCGTTGGATGCTATATAAATGCAAAGTCCGTGGAAAGACATTAGATGTATCCACGGACTTTTATTCTATTATGGTGAGTAAGTCTTTAGAATTCTGATGAGAAGTGGAATCGTATTTTGGGGAAATCGGCCTGTGCCATCTGTAGCACATAGTTGCTGTCGGCCAAGAATACGTCACGCCCTTCTCTGTCGAGAGCCATGAACTGATGCTTCCGTTTCTTGAATGCCGCGAGAGCTTCCGGATCGTCGCTTTCTATCCAGCATGCTTTATAAAGCGATATTGGTTCCCATTTGACGGTGGCTCCATATTCGTGGAGCAATCTGTACTGAATCACTTCAAACTGCAGCTGTCCGACGGTTCCGATTATCTTGCGCCCATTGAACTGATTGATGAACAACTGGGCCACACCTTCATCCATTAATTGCTGGATTCCTTTGTCGAGCTGTTTTGCCTTCATGGGATCGGTGTTTTCAATATATTTGAACATTTCGGGAGAGAAACTTGGCAGTCCTTTGTAATGGAGATTCTCACCTTCTGTGAGTGTATCGCCGATTTTGAAGTTGCCGGTATCTGGAATGCCGACGATGTCACCGGGAAATGCTTCGTCCACAATGTTTTTCTTTTGAGCCATGAAAGCTGTAGGAGCCGCAAAGCGCATCATCTTTCCGGATCGGATGTGTTTGTAATTTGCATTGCGTTCAAACTTTCCGGAGCATACTTTTACAAATGCGATACATGAACGATGGTTCGGATCCATGTTTGCGTGAATTTTGAACACGAAACCGCTGAATGATTCTTCTTCCGGCTTCACTTCGCGTTCTTCTGCCTTTACAGGAAGAGGTGATGGCGCTATTTTGACGAAGCAGTCAAGAAGCTCCTTTACGCCAAATGTGTTCAAGGCTGATCCAAAGAACACAGGTGCCGTTTTCCCTGCGAGATAATCGTCGATGTTTAGTTCGGGATATACGCCTTCGATCAGTTCAAGATCCTCGCGGAGTTTCTCAGCATCACGTTCACCAACGGCTTCGTCTATCCTTTGGTCATTGATACTGTCTATCTCCACACGTTCAGTCACTTGTGTCTTGCTTGGCGTGAATAGATCAAGCGACTGTTCGTAGATATTATATACGCCTTTGAATTTAGCTCCGATATTTATGGGCCAGGATAGTGGTCGTACAGATATCTTGAGTTCAGATTCAAGTTCGTCCAGAATTTCAAATGGATCACGTCCTTCCCGATCAAGCTTATTGACGAATATGATTACGGGAGTGTTGCGCATACGGCACACCTCCATAAGTTTGCGGGTTTGCTGTTCGACACCCTTTGCCACGTCGACCACTATGATAACGCTGTCGACAGCCGTCAAGGTGCGGTATGTATCTTCGGCAAAGTCCTGGTGGCCGGGAGTGTCGAGAATGTTTATCTTATAATCTCCGTAATTGAATCCCATGACAGATGTTGCCACCGAGATGCCTCTCTGCTTCTCGATCTCCATCCAGTCAGAGGTAGCGGTCTTTTTTATCTTGTTTGATTTTACGGCTCCTGCCACGTGGATGGCCCCTCCGAAAAGCAGGAGCTTTTCTGTGAGTGTGGTTTTACCCGCGTCAGGGTGTGAGATTATGGCGAAAGTTCGCCGGCGTTTAATTTCGTCAGTTAGTGTAGCCACAATTTATTTGTTTTCTAAGTCGTTTATTCTATTAAGACAATCCCTGAGACTGTCAACCCAATAGGGCATTTCAACATTGTAGGTAGCCTTTATTTTAGATGTGTTGAACAGACTGAAGTACGGCCTTGTAGCCATTGTGGGATAATCTTCGGTCGGAATCGGTTTTACGACGCAGTTCTTTATGCCTGAATGATGGAAAATAGCTTGGGTGAAGTCATACCATGAAGCGGCGCCTGCATTGGAATAGTGGTATATCCCCGGAACCCATTGGTGGGCTTTTAATATTTTTGCGATAGCTATAGCTACATCGCGGGCGTAAGTAGGTGTGCCTATCTGGTCGCAGACCACTTTTATCTCCTTCTTCTCGCGTCCCATTTTAAGCATGGTTTTTACGAAATTTTTGCCAAATGGAGAATATAGCCATTCGATACGCATGATTATGCTGTCGGGTGCAAGGGCCAAAAGTGCAGTCTCTCCCTGCCGTTTTGTCGTCCCGTACTGCGACATAGGGTTGACCTTGTCGCTTTCATTGTATGGACGGAATGCCTTTCCGTCAAAAACATAATCGGTGGATATGTGCAGTACCTTGGCACCGTTGTCGCTTGCGGCATTTGCAAGATTTCGCACTGCCTCCACGTTGATTTTCGAGCACAGGGCTTTATCTTCCTCGGCCTGGTCGACGGCTGTATATGCCGCACAGTTTATGATGTGTGTGACATCGTTACGAGTGACAAAGGTCTTGAGTTTGACAGCATCAGTCAGATCAAGGTCATCAATATCTGTGTAGATGGCTTGTCCCGGCAATTCTTGGTCAAGTACGGCACGCATTTCGCGTCCGAGCTGACCGTTACATCCTGTGACGAGTATTTTCATCGTGATATGTGTTTGAATTTCTCCACAAAGGTACGAAATTATCGTCATATTTCATCGCATTACATGCTTCCATTCGTGTCGCGTTTATTTAGATAGTACTTTTGCGGTGGGTAGTGCCGGATGTAATCACGAGGATATATGTGTGATTCTATCCGGCAATGTGTATGTCAGAATGATTATATCCTTCTTAGGATCAGTGCATTCGCTCTGTCTACGGCATTTGTGTCGAGAGAAGCGAGATATATTTGGGTCGTGGTCTCCGACAGATGTCCCATCCCGTCGCGTATCACGGTGATTGGTATGCCGGCGGTTTTGGCCGCCGATGCCCAGCTATGGCGTGCGCAGTACATAGTGAGTCTGACGTTTATATCGGCTATTCTGGCTACGGTCTTTAAGTTGCGGTTGATGTTGTATGACATGTTCCGATAAATTTTTCGTTCGGTTTTATTGGAGTTTCGGATTATAGGCAATAAGTATGGTGTGGAATTGTCCGGGTATTTGTCCAAAATTGCCTGCATCTCGTCGGTCCATTTGATGGAGAGTGCTTGCCGCGTTTTTCGTCTTCGATATGATATATATCCGTTTTTTAAATCGCTTTTCTTTAGAAACGCCATGTCGATGAAACTCATCCCCCGGAGATAAAAGCTTAACAGGAACATGTCCCTTGCGTAGTCTGCGGCGGGACGGTATGACAGATCGAGTGATTTGATTTTCTTTATTGATCTGAGCGGTAATGCGCGTTTTACAGTTCGTTCAATGCCTGTGTATACATGTCTGAATGGTTTGCAATCTTCAATTGCTCCTTCGTCTACGGCCCTGTTATATGTGGCACGAAGAATTCTCATATAAAACGATATGGTATTTGGAACGACTCCTTTTTGCTGTAAGAAAGATTCGTAGGCTTCCATAGTTCCGGAGTTCAGAGAATCAAGCATAATGTCTTTATTGTTGAGGTATAACCTGAAACTTTTGAGGGTGGAAGTGTATGTTTCAGCAGTCCTCGTCTTACCGCTCAATTCAAATTTGTGTATTAATGCAGACATATATTCAGTCAAGGAATAGTTCTGCATATACTTCTTAAAAGCGGCCGCTATGTCATCGGCTGTGTACTTTTGTCCATTGCTTTCGTGGGTTGCTATAATTCGGTTGAATCTTGCCATGTCCATGCGTATATTCTCCGCTGTCTTTTTGGTGATTTCAGCTCTTTCGCTTTCCTGTTGGCTGACTATGATAGACTTCTTGTCGTTCCACTCTGACGGAAGTATATGGTGCGCCGTCGATATTTGGCGGACGGTTCTGTCGTGAATGATTTGGTAGAAAATAATACCTTCTTTACCTTCGATTGATGAATTTCTGAATTTTACTCTGATTGAAGCCATTGTCTCTATGAATTTAATGTTGGTTTTGTTATTATAAAACAATGATTTCTTACAAAATAAGATAAGCGTGGCCAAAAGATTTTTTCTGAGATTTTATCTTTTGGCCACGCATGTTTGGAGCCCTGTCATTTCTTGGCAGGGTATGCTATGGGTTCAACCGCTATTTGTCGAGGCTATGTATTATCGCATGGTTGGCGTCGCGGATTTTGTCCTTGTTGATCTTTAGCTTCTTTCGGTCATACGTCATAAGTCCGTTGACCTCCACTTCTACGTCGGTTGTTTGGGTGTAGACGGCGGCCGAGCATCCTTTCTGTATGAGGTTCATGAGTATTTTCGCATACTTTATGTATTCATCAGTTACTTCTTCTTCATTTTTAAACTGTATGTAGCCCCAATTCCTGTCGGGCATCCATAAGTGTCCGTCGATGGCAAGTCCTATTCCGCCATATTCACCCATAACATTTACGCGGTCGGGATCAAACAGGTACATGTCAGGTGCGGGATAATTGTGTAGGTCGAGTATGTCGCCGCATTTGTAGAAGTTGCCTCCACTGGCCGGATTGACGAGTCGTGTCGGATCGTAGTCTTTTGTCCATTCGGAGATGTCCTCGGTCTTAAATTGTCCCCAGGCTTCATTGAATGGTACCCACGTGCTGATGCATGGATTGTTGTACAGATAATCTATGATTTCTTTCCATTCGTTGCGATAGTTGGTTTCGCTTTCTCTTGTGCGTACGGCTTCTATCCCGGTAAAATATTCATGGTTTTGCCATTTCGGACTTTTGTCGCCATTTGGCATATCTTGCCATACGATCATGCCTATTTTGTCGCAGTGTGTGTACCAAATGGCTGGTTCTACTTTGACATGCTTTCGGATCATATTGTAGCCGAGTTCTTTGGTCTTGTCTATGTCATATACGAGAGCTTCCGGGGTCGGAGCCGTGTATAGTCCATCCGGCCACCATCCCTGGTCAAGTGGGCCGAACTGAAAAAGGTCTTCATTATTCAATTGCATTCTGACATATCCGTTCTCGTCACGCTTAGCGGAGAATTTTCGCATTGCTGTGTAGCTTTCTGCGGTATCGACAAGTTTTCCGTCCTTGTAAAGCGTTATGGTCATGTCATATAGGGTGGGAGAGTCCGGCGTCCATAATTTTATGCTTTCCGGCATTGCAATCTCAATTGGCTGGCCGTTGATAGATTTTCCGGATGCTATTGTGTTGCCGTTCTCTGTGATTTCGACCGTTGAGATTAAATCGGTATCGTGCCGGGAAGGCACGACTGTCACTGTGACAGTGTTTCTATCTATATCCGGGATTGTCTTGATCGATTGGATATGGGTCCTGTTTACCGGCTCTATCCACACGGTCTGCCAAATTCCAGTGACGGGGGTATACCATATTCCTCCAGGACGTGACACTTGTTTGCCTCTCGGTTGATAGCCTCGGTCTGTCGGATCGTATACCCGAACTGTCAACGTGTTGTCCCCCTTGCGGTTCAGCGCGTTGGTGATATTCATGCTGAAGGGTGTATATCCTCCGGTGTGTGAACCTACCTTTGTGTCATTAATCCATACGTCGCATTTCCAATCAACGGCACCGAAATTAAGTATTACGTCTTTCCCCTTCCATGACGACGGTATGCTGAATGACCGCTTATACCATGTGTTTTTGTCTGCCCCGACGTTTCTTCCTACGCCGGAGAGGCTTGATTCTACAGGAAAGGGGACCAGAATTTCTCCATCATATTCAGCTGGTGAATTCAATTTTGAATCAACTATGGCATACTCCCATAATCCATTCAGATTTTGCCATTCTCTTCGCTCTAATAGCGGGCGTGGATAGGCGTTCCAGACATTTTCCGGATTGATTTGCTCTGCCCATTCCGTCTTGATTTTATCGCCTGCCGGGCGGTATTGGCCGTAAGAAGTTCCGGCTGTAATTGTAAGGATTAATCCTAATGCAAGTCTTGACTTCATTGTAGACACTTTCTTGTGATTGTTATGGTGATTTGTAGTTTAAAATAAAACCGTCGATTCCAATAGATTGAATCGACGGTCATTATGAAGACCCATTTATAAAGTGAAAATGTGGAGTTATCTCAATTTTAATCGTTGTCCCACCGATAGATTGTCGCTCTTAAGCCCGTTGAGGCGCTTTATGGCGGCGACTGTGGTTCCATGCTTGCGTGCAATCTTGCCCAAATTATCACCTTTCCTTACTTTATAAGTAGCGGCGGAGGCTGACACTGTCGTTGTGGATTTGCCTTTGCGCGAAGGTGCATAATTTCTATCCTGAGTATACGTGCTCTTATTAAATGTGTACGTATCTGTGTGGGTGGTCTTGTTTTCGAAGTCGAAGATGGCTCCTGGGTTTATGGCATATCCCATGTAGCGGGTCTCAAAATGCAAGTGAGGTCCCGTAGAACGTCCGGTATTGCCTCCTAACGCAATCGGATCACCGACTTTTACATATTGTCCAGGTTCGACCAAGAACTTCGACAAGTGTCCATATATGGTCTCAAATCCGTCTTTGTGGCTCATTACTACATAATATCCGTAGCCTCTGCGCTCATATTTTGTTAAACGGATATAGCCGGAGAATGCGGCTTTGATGGTGTCGCCGATCTGAACTTTCAAGTCAATCCCTTTATGCATCCTACGGAAGCGACGACGATAGCCGTAAGGCGATGTTATGTGTCCCATTGTGGGCATGCAGAATTCGCTTACGTCGATTGTGGCTGTTTCGGGGATGACGGCATTGCGGAACGGGTTGACGGTCTGGTCATCCTTGTACTTTTCGTAAAGGTCATATTCCGGGATTTCTTCATCCTTAAAAAAGTCGTCCATGTAGTCGAGGGTTTCTTTCAGCTTAATCTCGTCGGAAACGGATTTCTGCATAGCTAAAAGATCCTGATGATTGGCATCATGCTGTGCCGGACGTGGGAGATTTAGATTTTGAGCGTTCATCCCCATCACGGCAAATAATCCGAATAGAGTAGAAGTGGCTATTTTTACTATATTGAATCGCATCTGGTGTTTACTGGTTTTGAATCTGTCGGTGTTTAGATTTCATCCGGAGCGTAGAAGAATCTGAGATCGGATGGGGTGTATTTGAAAATTTCTTCAGGCTTGAAGAATCTCGCGAGTTCGATTTGTCCGTTTTCGATACTGTCGGAGGCATGGACTATGTTTTCCTGGCCGCTCATGGAGTAGTCGCCACGTATAGTTCCTGGAAGAGCCTTCCGGCCATTCGTTGCTCCGGTCATCATTCTGACAACTTCTACGCAATCTTTGCCTTCAAGGCACATAACAATGACAGGAGCCGCCATCATGGACTCCAAAAGTGACGGGAAAAATGGCTTCTCAACCAGATGTGCGTAATGTTCGCGCAGTATCTTTTCGTCAAGTTGCATCATTTTCATGCCGGTTATTACAAGCCCCTTCTTTTGAAAGCGGTCTATGATTTTGCCCACGAGGGCGCGGTGTATTGCTGATGGTTTTAAAATTACTAAGGTCTGTTCCATTGTTATGACTTTTTAACAATTCAGAAGAATGTTCTCCAAATATAATGAAAAAGAGCCAATAATAATCGGTTTTGAAAGATAATTTATGTGAAAAATATATTGTTTTTATTTTGCTCTTCTGTAAAGTGCTGATTATCAGTGTTTTATGTCGACAGGTGTAATGGTGTGCCCCGAGGTATAATTAAGGCTATATGCTAAGTCATATAGGGGTATTTGTTAAAAAGTGTATTGCCTATGACTTGGTTAGCTGATTCTTGACCAGTCGATATTGCTCGTCTTCTGTAGCCTAAGTTCCGCTGTAAGAGTCGAATTTAGGGGCGATTTCAACTCCGGATCGTTGTCGAGAATCATGTCTACCATGTCGCGGGCGAGTTGTACGAGTTGTCCGTCTGATGCCAAATTTGCAATTTTAAGGTCAAAAGCCATACCGCTTTGGAGTGTGCCCTCCATATCTCCGGGTCCGCGCATTTTTAAATCAGCTTCCGCAATGACGAATCCGTCCGTGGTGGAAGTCATCACTTCAAGACGCTGGCGTGTCTCTTTGGTTATCTTGTAATGCGACATAAGTATGCAGTAACTTTGTTCGGCGCCACGTCCTACGCGCCCACGCAATTGGTGGAGTTGCGACAGTCCAAACCTTTCAGCATTTTCAATAATCATCACAGACGCGTTTGGCACATTCACTCCGACTTCGATGACTGTTGTGGCGACCATGATGTTCGCTTCGCCGCTTGCAAATAGTTGCATCTGATGCTCTTTTTCCGAAGGCTTCATTTTACCGTGTACATAGCACACTTTGTATTGTGGGAAGGTTTCCCTTATGGATGCATATCCTTCTTCCAGACTTTTCAAGTCCAGTTTTTCATTTTCTTCAATCAGCGGATGTACTATGTAAACCTGTCGCCCGGCTTTAATCTGGGCATTAACTGCTTGATATACTTTCATCCGGTTTTCATCATATCGCAAAAGGGTCGTGACCGGCTTTCTTCCTGGAGGAAGCTCGTCGATGACTGACACGCTTAAGTCTCCGTAAATGGTCATGGCCAAAGTACGGGGGATAGGGGTGGCTGTCATTACCAATATGTGCGGAGGGGTTATGTTTTTTCTCCACAGTCTGGCTCGTTGTGCAACTCCGAAGCGGTGTTGTTCGTCGATGACTACAAAGCCCAGATTGCGGAATTGGACGCTGTCTTCGATCACGGCGTGTGTCCCGATAAGTATGTGCAGGCTGCCGTCGGCAAGTTGGTCGTGTATTAAGTCACGTTCTTTTTTTCTTGTCGAGCCGGTCAAAAGTTTTACATTTATTCCTATGGGCGAGGCGAGTTGGGATATGGTTTCGTAATGTTGGGCGGCGAGGATTTCAGTAGGAGCCATAAGGCATGCCTGTGTGTCGTTGTCCAATGCTATAAGCATACACAAAAGAGCCACAAGAGTCTTCCCGCTTCCGACATCGCCTTGCAGGAGTCGGTTCATTTGTCTTCCCGATCCCATGTCGGCCCGGATCTCTTTTATCACGCGTTTCTGCGCTCCGGTAAGTTCGAAAGGCAGTTGCTCAAAATAAAACCTATTGAAATATTGTCCTACTTTTGAAAACTTGAATCCTATCAATCTGCGGTTGCGAAGTCGCGTATGGCTCTGTATGTCGAGTTGCAGATAGAACAGTTCTTCAAACTTCAGTCTTACTTTGGCTCTCTGGAGTTCTGCCGGCGACTTTGGGTTGTGTATGTTGACCAAAGCCTCTCTCAGTGGCATAAGCTTGAGCCGGTCAATGATGTATTGTGGAAGTGTCTCTGCTATAGAAGGGGCTGCATTGAGGACGGTCTGCGTCCATGTGAACAATTGTTTTGAGCCTATATTTTGATTCCGGAGAGTGTCTGTCAGCGGGTATATTCCCCTGAGGCCCTGTGATGCCCCGACGGTGTTTACTCCGTCGACTTCAGGGTGTACCATGCTCCAGTGGTTGTTGAACAGTTCCGGCTTTCCGAACAAGATGTAATCAACGCCTGTATGGTATGCCTCTTTGACCTGTTTGATCTTCCTGAACCATACGATCTCCATGGTGGTGATTCCGTCGGTAAACACCGCCACCAGGCGCGTCTTTGCTCCTTCTCCCTGGACTGAAAACGCCACGAATCTGCCCTTGACCTGAACCATGGGCATATCGCCCTTGAAGTCTTTTATTTTGTATAAGGTGGAGCGGTCGACATATTTGGCCGGGAAGTGGTACAGCAGGTCTCTGTAGCTATGTATGCCGAGCTGTTTCGACAGAATCTCGGCGCGTTTTGGACCGATGCCTTTTATGAATTTTATATCCGTGTTACGTAGACGGTTCATCTGCCAGATATATTGATGCTATTTTCAAGTCTGACGCAAGGGTTATTTTTATGTTATGCGGATCTCCCTCCGACAATAAAATATCGGCGTATCCGGCTTTTGCCATTACAGAAGCGTCGTCGGTGAAAGTTTCGTCGAATGGTTGTTGATATGCTTGCGCAAGCAAATTGCCTCTGAATGCCTGCGGTGTCTGTACCGCACGGATTGATGCGCGGTCAAGAGGTATGGAGTAGGTTGAATCGGATCCAATCTGTCTTAGGGAGTCTACCACCGGCACTGCCGGAATGCATCCTGAGCCATTGCCTATGCCGGCGAGTACGCCGGCATAAAGTCTGGAGTTGATGACAGGACGTGCTCCGTCGTGTACTGTTATTATGGTATCTGCATCGATGACTTGTCCAGAGTGGGTGATGTGGTCAATGGCGTTTTTCACCGACTCCCATCTCGTCTGTCCTCCGTAGACTATCATGTGCGCAGGAACATCGAATTCTTTGCAAATTGAATTCCAGGTATCTGTATGTGCTTGATTGAGCACCACTATATTTGCATAGTCATATCTTGATGAAAATTCCGGATTGAGGAATATTGCGTTCAGCCGGTTCAGGGTGATCACAAGAACCGGAATGCCGTCAATCTTGCAGAATTGCTTTGGCAGATCTGAGCCGAACCGGCTACCTTTGCCCGCGGCCACAATTATATTATAAATACGTGATTTATTCATCTGTTGCAAGTTTTGATAATCGGTGTTCCAAATCGGTGGACGACAGACGGCTGATTATTTTGCCGCGGTGGGCGAATGATATGGAACCTGTCTCTTCGCTGACTACGATGGCGGCCGCGTCGGTGGCTTGACTGATTCCGAGGGCTGATCTGTGGCGCAGTCCCATCGATCGCGGGATGTTTGTGTCATGGCTCACAGGCAAAATGCATCCGGCCGCCTTGATTCTATCATGGGCTATTATCATGGCTCCGTCGTGTAGTGGCGAATTCTTAAAGAAGATGTTCTCTATAAGTCTGGAGTTTATCGTAGCATCGATCATGTCGCCGGTCTTTTCGTAAAGCTCCAGCGGAATGCCCTGTTCGATGACTATGAGCGCTCCTGTCTTGGATTTTGACATAGACATGCATGCGTAGACTATCGGGATCACCCAGCGGTGCGACTCTTCGTCTCGGTTTTTATGTCCGTGGTTATGTTTGAACAGATTTTTCAGGAAACGCCATCGGTTATGGTTGCCGAGTTCGACCAAAAATCGTTTGATCTGATCCTGGAAAAGAATCACCAATATGATAAGGCCTATCGACATTACTTTGTCAAGAATCGTTCCTATGAGCCGCATTTCGAGAATCTCGGATGCTACTACCCATACTACGATAAATGACAATATACCAAAAAATATGTTGATTGTGCCGGACTCTTTCATAATTCTATATAGATAGAATAGAAAGAAAGCCACTATTACGATGTCTAAGGCATCTTTTATACCGAATGGAGCCATTTGTGTCAGGAATTGAGAGTTTGAGTGACTATTTTCAATGTGTCGGAGGCTTCTTTGGCGTCGTGCACCCTTAAGATTGAAGCTCCTTGCAGCAACGCTATTGTGTTTAAAGCTGTAGTTCCTGTCAATGCCTCTTCGGGCTGGCATCCAAGAGCTTTATATATCATTGACTTTCGTGAAATTCCTACGAGAATGGGACGCCCAAGAGTGTGGAGTAGGTCGAGGTTCTTCATCAGTTGGTAGTTTTGAGGCAGGTCTTTGGCGAATCCGAATCCAGGATCGACAATAATGTCGTTGATTCCAAGGTCGTTGGCCAAGGAGAGTTTGGATGCTAATTCCGACATCACATCAGCCGTCACGTCGTTATAGTCGGTCATGGACTGCATGGTGGCTGGAGTCCCTCGCATGTGCATCATTACATACGGTACGCCAAGCTCTGCCACCGCAGGCATCATTCCCGAATCCATGTCACCTCCGGAAATGTCATTGACTATATCTGCACCGAACTCCGCAACTGCGCGCCTTGCTACGTTTGCGCGGAACGTGTCGATGCTCAGGATTATGTCTTTGGACACTTTTTCACGTATTGTCCGTATGCCCATCTCAAGACGACTGAGTTCCTCCTCTTCCGAAACCTCGTCGGCTCCCGGACGAGAAGAATAGCCTCCTATATCGATCATATCCGCTCCTTGGTCCAGTAACTTCCGCGCATGTCGGGCGATTGAGTCTGCATCATATTTACGCGACACTGAATAGAACGAATCCGGTGTCACATTCAGAATGCCCATAATCTGGGGTCTTGAGAACTCCACCAGTCGTCCGCGAAGATTTAACGAGAAAGGAACGAATCTATGCATAGTCAAAATAGCTTATAAACCGATTGCATCTGCGAAAATACTCAAAAACCTTCAGTTATCCAAATCCCGCTACTGACATCCATTACATCCATTATGTTCCCGTTCGCTTCTATTCATGTGCTTAGAACTTGTCCTCACATAGTATATGTTAGCGCTGGGTTGGTCAGACAATCGGTGCTTGTGTAATTTTAACTTTTATGTACGGTGTTTTTGCCCATATGGTGTATAATTTTGCCCATGAAAGTCATATTGACTTTTCACGTAACTTCTAAATTGGTTATGCTATGTCGGTAATAATTATGGCTATATGCTTCTTTGCGTGGCTTGTTCAGGCGCTTAAGGACGGAGCTGACGTATGACGTCGCTCCATGATGTATATACGCTTTGGACTGTCGTGCCGGTGCGTGAATTAGTGCGAGAAAATATTTTAAATCATTTAGTGGGCAGAAGTAACGGATAACGATGAATTTTTGCTAACTTTGCGCGGTTTTCACGATAGATTATACCCGTCATGTGTCGTTGACTATGCGGGTGTGTTGAACAGGAAGCCTATTGATTTGCTATAATAATCGCAGTATTAAATTTTAACTCTATCGTATGCGCGAAACAAAAAAAGCCGTGCTCCTTCTTGAGGACGGCACCGCTTTCGAGGGTAAGTCGTTTGGCTACGACGCTCCGGCAGCCGGCGAAGTGGTGTTTAACACCGCAATGACCGGCTATCCCGAAAGTCTTACCGACCCATCGTATGAAGGGCAGATTCTCGTTACCACTTATCCTATCCTTGGAAATTACGGAGTGCCTCCGAGGCGTGAGAAGAACGATGTAAGTGAGTATTATGAAAGTGACCATATCCACTGCCGAGCCATTGTGGCACAGGACTACTCTTGGGACCATAGCCATTGGCAGGCCGACCGAAGCCTGCATGACTGGCTTAAGGAAGAGAAGATCGCCGGAATATATGGAATAGACACAAGGGCGCTGACTAAGCATTTGAGGGAGCATGGTTCGATGCTCGGGAAGGTGATTGTTGAAGGAGCAGGCGATATTCCGTTTTATGATCCGAATGCTGAAAACCTCGTGGCAAAAGTCAGTTGTAAGGATGTCGAGGTTCATGGCGACGGAGAGAAGACAGTGGTCCTCGTCGACTGTGGAGTTAAACACAATATAATAAGATGTCTCACCCGCCGTGGTGTCAAAGTGGTTAGAGTCCCTTGGGACTATGATTTTACCGAGATACCTTACGACGGGCTTTTTATTTCCAATGGTCCGGGAAATCCTGACATGGTGGATGCGACTGTCGTAAACCTGCGTAAAGCATTGAAGAACGGTAAACCGATCTGTGGAATATGTATGGGGAATCAGCTTTTGGCTAAAGCGGCGGGAGCAGAGACCTATAAACTGACCTACGGCCATCGAAGCCACAATCAGCCTGTGCGTAGAGTCGGGACCGATAAATGCTTTATAACGTCGCAGAATCACGGTTTCGCGGTTAACGGCGCTACTTTGCCAGAAGAATGGGAACCGCTTTTCATAAACATGAACGACGGCACAAACGAAGGCATACGCCATAAGTCAAAGCCATTCTTCTCCGCACAGTTCCATCCGGAAGCATCTTCAGGTCCAAAGGATACGGAATTCTTGTTTGATGAATTTGTTGAAATGCTCTAATAGTCCAAACAATTGAAATCAAGGCATTATGATTCATAACGATATAAAGAAAGTGCTGTTGCTCGGCAGCGGTGCGTTGAAAATAGGTGAAGCCGGCGAATTTGACTATTCCGGTTCGCAGGCGTTGAAGGCCATGAAGGAAGAAGGCATAACCACGGTGCTTATAAATCCGAATATTGCCACAGTGCAGACCTCTGATGGCTTTGCTGATACAATATATTTCCTGCCTGTAACGCCATATTTTGTTGAAAAAGTCATTGAAAAGGAGCGTCCTGACGGCATATTGCTGGCTTTCGGCGGTCAGACTGCGCTCAACTGCGGCGTGGCATTGGAAGAGAGCGGTGTGCTCCGAAAATATGGCGTTAGAGTCCTCGGCACGCCTGTGCGTGCTATAATGGACACGGAGGACCGCGAGTTGTTTGTGCACAAACTCGATGAGATAGGGGTCAAGACCATAAAGAGCGAAGCCGTGTCGACTACCGCAGATGCCATTATTGCGGCAAAAGCGCTGGGTTATCCGGTTATAGTGCGGGCCGCTTATGCTCTCGGTGGACTTGGCAGTGGATTCTGTGACGACGAAGAGCAACTTGTCGCGCTTGTGGAGAAAGCTCTGGCATTCTCTCCGCAGGTGTTGGTCGAGAAGTCGCTCAAAGGTTGGAAAGAGGTGGAATATGAAGTGGTGCGCGACCGATACGACAATTGCATCACGGTCTGCAACATGGAGAATTTCGATCCGCTGGGCATCCATACGGGCGAGTCGATAGTGGTAGCTCCTTCGCAGACGCTCTCCAACGAGGACTATCACTATCTGCGTAAGCTCGCTATAAAGATTATACGTCATATAGGCATTGTAGGTGAGTGCAATGTTCAGTATGCTTTCGATCCGTCGTCGATGGACTACCGTGTGATCGAGGTTAACGCGCGTCTGTCGCGTTCATCGGCTTTGGCTTCCAAGGCTACAGGTTATCCGCTCGCTTTTGTCGCCGCTAAGATCGGTCTCGGATATGGTTTGTTTGAATTGAAAAATTCAGTCACAAAGGAGACTTCTGCATTTTTTGAGCCTGCTCTTGATTATGTCGTTGTCAAGATTCCACGTTGGGATTTGGGTAAATTCCATAATGTGAAGAGAGAGATCGGATCGTCAATGAAATCGGTAGGCGAAGTCATGTCGATAGGAAGGACTTTCGAGGAGGCCATACAAAAGGGCCTTCGCATGATAGGTCAGGGAATGCACGGATTCGTTGAGAATAAGGAACTGACAATCTCGGATATCGATAAATCTCTTAAGGAACCGACCGACAAGCGTATCTTCGTAATTTCGAAGGCCATGCGCCGGGGATATTCCGTTGAGCGCATACATGAATTGACTAAAATTGACCGATGGTTCCTTTATAAACTGCATAACATAGTGGCTACTGCCGACGAGATGGAGACATACGATTCGGTGGAAAGCCTTCCGAAGGAATTGCTTTTGCTTGCAAAACAGCAAGGATTCAGTGATTTCCAGATCGCGCGTGCCGTATTTAAGGATGAACTTAAGGATTCCATTAAGGCAAGCGACATCGTAAGACGTTGCAGAAAGTCGTATGGCATACTGCCGGTGGTGAAACAGATAGATACGCTTGCCGCCGAGTATCCGGCCATGACCAATTATCTATATCTGACTTATAATGGTTCGGAAAACGATGTGGATTATCTGCACGACCATCGTTCGATAATTGTGTTGGGTTCAGGAGCCTACCGCATCGGTAGCTCGGTGGAGTTCGACTGGTGTTCGGTGAATGCTCTTATGACTGTTAAAAAAGAAGGCTGGCGTTCGGTAATGATAAATTATAATCCGGAAACCGTGTCGACCGACTACGACATGTGCGACCGTCTCTATTTCGATGAGTTGACATACGAGAGGGTAATGGATATAATTGAGTTGGAACAGCCTCATGGTGTGATTCTGTCCGTAGGCGGTCAGATACCTAATAACCTGGCTACGCGACTTGACAATGCACGTGTCCCGATACTTGGTACATCGGCCACATCCATCGACAATGCGGAGGACCGCCACAAATTCTCGGCCATGCTTGACCGTATTGGCGTAGATCAGCCCCGTTGGCAGGAATTGACGTCATTCGATGATATACAGAAGTTTATTGACGAGGTTGGATTTCCGGTACTTGTACGTCCGAGTTATGTGCTGTCCGGTGCGGCAATGAACGTATGTTCCAATCAGGAAGAATTACACAGATTCCTTCAGCTGGCCGCAAATGTGTCGAAACAGCATCCGGTAGTCGTCACTGAATTTATCCAGAATGCCAAGGAGATCGAAATGGATGCAGTGGCGCAGAACGGAGAGATCAAAGTGTATGCCATATCTGAACATATTGAATATGCTGGTGTGCATTCAGGAGATGCCACCATTCAATTCCCTCCACAGAAACTGTATGTCGAGACGATACGGCGTATAAAGAAGGTGAGCCAGAAAATAGCGAAGGCTCTGGATATATCGGGACCGTTTAACATTCAGTTCCTGGCTAAGAACAACGACATAAAAGTGATAGAGTGCAATCTTCGCGCTTCACGCTCGTTCCCGTTTGTCAGCAAAGTACTTAAACTTAATTTCATAGACATTGCCACCCGTGTGATGCTCGGACATGATGTAGAGAAACCTCACAAAAATGCCTTCGATCTCGACTATGTAGGGATAAAAGCGTCGCAATTCTCGTTCTCACGTCTGCAGGGAGCCGATCCAGTCCTTGGCGTAGATATGGCTTCCACAGGAGAGGTGGGATGTATTGGAGGCGACACGGACGAGGCTCTTATGAAGGCTATGCTTTCAGTCGGGTTGCGTGTGCCGTCGAAGTCTAAAGGGATATTGCTATCTACAGGTACGCCAAAGCAGAAAGCCGATATGCTTGACGCCGCTATAGAATTGCATCGCGCAGGATATACGCTTTATGCCACTGGAGGAACTCATCAGTTCCTGACCGACAATGGGATTCCTGCAATAAAGGTTTATTGGCCGAGTCAGCCCGACATGCAGCCTCAGGCCATAGATCTGTTGCATAAAAAAGAGCTTGATCTGGTTGTGAATATTCCGAAGAACCTATCTGAGACGGAACTGACAAACGGATACCGTATTCGTCGTGCCGCGATAGACTTAAATGTGCCTTTGCTTACCAATGCAAGGCTTGCATCGGCATTCATACAAGCTTTCACTCATCTTCCTGTGGATGATATCGAGATACGTCCATGGAACCAGTATTAGTATTAAAATGAAAGATTACCGTAAGGTGGGGGTAATCATATTTGGCTACTTCCGATAGGTAAGCGCAGTAACCGGTAGAGATTGCGTCGTAATTTATGATTTTTACGATGCAGTCTCTACTGTCGTTTTAAGAGGAGGATAAATTAGCGTTAAAACTAATTGGGCCCTACGAGATTTGACTTTATTTATGGATAACAGCTGGACTCAGAAAGTATAAGAACGAGATTTTATAACTTGACAATAATAACTTTTATTGAGGATTTTTGTTATTTAGAAAATGAATACTTACTTTTGTCAATGGGTGGCCAAACCTCCCGGTATATCAGTGAGAATGAAGACCAGGAACGAGAATAACGGAATTTTGCACAGGATCTATTATCTGTATAGAGATGGATTCAGGGGTATGACGGTCGGACGATATCTCTGGGCATTGATATTAATCAAGCTGTTCATACTGTTTTTTATATTTAAGCTATTCTTTTTCCCGAATCTTCTCAATCGGGATTATAATTCAGATGAAGAACGGGCGCAGGCTGTGAGGTCGGCCTTGATGGAATCTGACCGCTGACCATAAAGTTAACCGAATATAATCTAACATTAACAAATTACATTACAAACATGAACGATTTAATTACCGTAGTTGATTGGTCGCGATGGCAATTTGCATTGACGGCCATGTATCACTGGCTATTCGTTCCGCTGACTATAGGATTGGCTCTTATAGTAGCGATTATGGAGAGCATTTATGTGAAGACGAAAAATGTCAAGTGGCTTGCAATGACCAAATTCTGGATGTTGCTGTTCGGAATAAATTTTGCTATAGGTGTGGCTACCGGCATTATTTTGGAATTTGAGTTCGGAACGAACTGGTCAAACTACAGTTGGTTTGTCGGTGACATTTTTGGTGCGCCGCTGGCTATTGAGGGTATTGTCGCATTCTTTATGGAATCGACTTTTATCGCCGTGATGTTCTTCGGATGGAAGAAGGTAAGCCCGGCGTTCCATCTGACGGCTACATGGCTTACCGCTGCAGGAACGGCATTGTCTGCGTTGTGGATATTGGTGGCTAATGCATGGATGCAGCAACCGGCGGGAATGGAGTTTGATCCTGAGCAAATGCGTAATGTCATGGACAATTTCTGGGCAATAGTATTCTCTGATACTGCAGTTGCAAAATTCACTCATACCGTGTCAAGTGCATGGGTTCTTGCCGGTGTGTTTGTGATCGGCGTAAGCTGTTGGTTCATCCTAAAGAAACGCAATGTAGATATGGCTATGGATTCAATAAAGGTAGCTTCCTGGGTTGGAGGAATCGGTATATTGGTGACATTGGCCACTGGTGATATGTCGGCTGTTAACGTGGCTAAACATCAGCCCATGAAGCTTGCCGCCATGGAGGGGTTATATAGAGGTAGCTGTGGTCAGGAGCTTGTCGGTTTGGGTGTGCTTAATCCCGACAAAAAGGTCGGCGACGATAACGATCCCTATTTGTTTGACATAGCCATACCATACGGTCTGTCGTTCCTTGCCACCCATAATCCGCATGCATTCGTGCCGGGCATAGATGATCTTATTGAGGGAATAGAACTTACCCGTGAGGGTGACACGATACGCACGATAGGCTATGCTGAACGTATCGCGATAGGTCGTGAAGCACATGAGGCATTGCGTGCTTATGATAGTGCACGTGCTAACGGTGATGATGCCGGTATGGAGGCCGCACTTAAGGATTTGCGCGCGGCTTATCCGTATTTTGGTTACGGCTATCTTGATTCTCCCGAAGAGGCAGTTCCGCCTGTAGCCCTTACTTTCTATGCATTCCGTGTAATGGTGATGGCTGGTGGTTATCTGCTGTTGTTTTTTGCCGTGGCATTAATTGGGGTGTACTGGCGTCAGGGATGGCTTAAGAATAAGGTGGTCAATTGGGTAGGCATGTTTTCCATCGTTGTGGTGTGGATCTGTTCTCAGAGCGGTTGGATTACAGCCGAAGTTGGTCGTCAACCTTGGGTTATACAGGATATTTTGCCTACAAGGGCCGCTATAAGTGAGATTTCTGCATCTTCGGTAATGCTTACTTTCTGGATGTTTGCCGCAGTGTTTACTATACTTCTCGTGGCGGAAATCAGCATTATGTTGACTCAAATTAAGAAGTATTCAAAAGAGGATATTACCACTATTTCTAAATCCTGATAAATTATGACACTTGAACTTTTACAGATATATTGGTGGCTGATTATTTCGGTGCTTGGCGCACTGTTAGTGTTCCTGCTTTTTGTACAGGGAGGTCAGTCAATGTTGCTGAGTACGCGCAATGAGCAGTACCGCAATCTTATGGTCAATTCCATCGGCCAGAAGTGGGAACTGACTTTTACTACTCTGGTTGTGTTCGGTGGAGCGTTTTTTGCTTCCTTCCCGCTGTTCTACAGTACAAGCTTCGGTGGTGCCTATTGGCTTTGGATCCTGATCCTTTTCACTTTTGTGGGGCAGGCTGTAAGCTATCAGTATAGAAGGAAACGTGGAAATATCTACGGGACAACTTTCTATGACATACTTTTGACAATAAATGGATGCCTCGGATGCTTCTTGCTCGGGGTTGCGGTGTCAATGATGTTCTTTGGTGCGGAGTTTAAAGTCACTATGGGAAATATCCTGAATCCTGGTTCGCCGGTTATATCGCAGTGGGCGCCGTCGCATGGATTCGAGGCTATATTTTGCTGGAAAAACTGGGCTCTTGGATTGGCGGTAGTATTTTTGGCCCGCATGCAGGGGGCTCTTTACTTTATGAATAATATAAAGGGAGATGAGAATTTCTTCAAGTTAAACCGCCGCCGTGTTCTTGTGAACGGACTTGTCTTCGTTGTGCTGTTCCTCGTATTTGTCGGTTTGCTGTTTACTGCCGACGGTTATCAGACAGTTGGTAAGAATAGTTTCATGGTGGTACACAACAAGTACTTGTTCAACTATATCGATATGTGGTGGTGCGGTTTGATATTTGTTTCCGGGGTACTTTTGGTGCTGTTCGGAGTTTTCAAATCAGCCTTTTCCACACATTACACCAAAGGTATATGGTGGACAGGGGTAGGGACTGTATTGGTTGTGTTGACCTTGTTTTGGGTTGCTGGCTTTAATGATACGCCCTATTATCCCTCGACTACTGACATTAATAGTTCTTTGAGCATCTACAACAGCTCGTCTACCCACTTCACGCTTACCGTGATGAGTGTAGTGTCGCTATTAGTGCCGTTTGTAGTGGCATATATAGCTTATGTGTGGTACAAAATGGATAAGAAACCGTTGACTCCTTCAGACATTGAGCATGATAGCCATGCATATTGATTGATAGAATAAGCGATGGCGCTTTGAAGCTTCGCCCATAATCAGTATCTTTGTAGATATAAATACTGATTATGGGCGATACTTTTTACACATTGAAATCACCTTCCGAGGGGTGGTACAAGGAAAAAATGAGCAAGTTTCTGGCGTTTGCAGTACCGGTAGAATCGGTTGCTGATGCCAAGGAGGTCATAGCTTTGTATCAGAAAAAGTATTATGATGCCCGCCATGTATGCTGGGCATATATGATCGGTGCTTCCAGGACAGAATTTCAAAGCAATGACAACGGAGAACCTTCAGGAACTGCTGGGAAACCTATATTGGGTCAGATTAATTCATTTAATATTACTAACGTGGTAATCATAGTGGTGCGCTATTTCGGAGGCATAAAACTTGGCACAAGCGGACTCATTGTTGCATATAAGGAGGCCGCTCGTGAAGCTATCATAGCCGGAGAAATAATCGAATGCCATGAAATGCGTGAAATTACGTTTACATTCCCGTATCTTGCCATGAATGATGTGATGAAATGTGTAAAGGACGGAGGCGTCAAGATAATCTCCCAGGAATTTGACAATGCATGTTCCATGACTATAAGCATACGGTCCGATAATGCTAATGCATTTTCGGACCGTATATCTGACATCGATGGAACATCTATATGTTAGATAATCAGCATTGCATCGCCGTATGCTCCAAAACGATAATTTTCTTTTATAGCCTGCTGATAAGCGTTCATTATGAGGTCATAACCTCCGAATGCACACGTCATCATCAGCAACGTTGAATAAGGCATGTGGAAATTTGTCACCATCGAAGTGGCCACGGTAAAATCGTATGGGGGGAATATGAATTTATTTGTCCAGCCGGAGAATGTCTTCATGTGTCCTCCCATGCTTACGGCACTTTCGATACCGCGCAATACGGAAGTACCCACTGCACATACCTGCTTGTCATTATCTTTCGCTTCATTTACGGTATCGACCAACTCTTGCGACACTTCCATCTCTTCAGAGTCCATACGATGCTTGGTTAGGTCTTCGACATCGATCTCACGGTAGTTGCCAAGTCCAGAGTGAACAGTCAGAAATGTATCCTTTATGCCTTTGATCTCCATTCTTTTCAGTAGCTCTCTGCTGAAGTGCAAGCCTGCGGCCGGTGCGACCACGGCACCTTCACGTTTGGCGAATATACATTGGTATCGTTCGGCGTCATCCTCGTTCGGTTCGCGTTTGATGTATGGAGGAAGAGGAGTCTGTCCTAACTTATACAAGGCGCTCTTGAATTCATCGTGGCTACCGTCGTAGAGGAATCTCAGAGTGCGTCCGCGGGAGGTGGTGTTGTCGATTACTTCAGCCACCATAGATTCGTCTTCGCCGAAATACAGTTTATTGCCGATTCGGATCTTGCGTGCCGGCTCCACAAGAACATCCCACAGTTTGTTCTCTTCATTCAATTCTCTAAGCAGGAACACTTCTATTTTAGCTCCCGTTTTCTCTTTGTTGCCGTATAATTTGGCTGGGAATACTTGAGTGTCGTTGAATACGAATATATCGCCATCATTGAAATATTCAATAATGTCCTTAAACTGACGATGTTCTATCTCGCCTGTCTTGCGGTGTACAATCATCAGTCTGGATTCATCACGCACTGGACAGGGTTCTGACGCGATCAATTCTTCCGGGAGCTTGAACTTGAATTGTGAGAGTTTCATTTAGTTATGATGTTTGAATGTCGTTAATTATCGGTTACATTATCGCCTTTGGTGTCATCAGGCATCTCAATGGGCACCTCGTTAAGGAACTTTATAGCTTCTTCAACGGTCATGCATTTGTCGATGGATATCTCTCCTACCTTAGTGCGCCGCAACGCTGTCAGATGACCTCCTGACTGCAATGCTTTACCGATATCCCTGGCCAGTGCTCTGATGTAGGTGCCTTTGCTGCATACGACCCTTATGGTTATGCTCGTGGGCGTGAATTCCAAAAGTTCAATTTCGTCAATAACGAGTACCTTCGGTTTTATAGTCACCTCCGCACCTCTGCGGGCGCGTTTATATGCACGTTCGCCGTCAATCTTGCACGCTGAAAATGATGGTGGCACTTGTTCTATGCGACCTACGAATCGGCTGAGCACATCTGATACAAGTTCATGTGTGATATGATCCGTCGGATACGTGGCGTCAATTTCCGTCTCGAGATCAAAAGACGGGGTGGTAGCTCCTAACGCAATAGTTGCAATATATTCTTTCACTCTGGCCTGGAGTGTCTCGATTAGCTTTGTCGAACGTCCGGTGCATATAACCATAACCCCTGTGGCGAGGGGGTCAAGTGTCCCGGCATGCCCGACTTTTAGTTTCTTTATTTTCATGCGTCGCAACAATGAGCCTCGAATGCGTTTCACTGCATCAAAAGAGGTCCATGTGTACGGCTTGTCGATGTACAGTATCTCTCCTTCTATAAAATTCATAAATGATCTTATTTACCAGCAGATACAGATAATACCCATAATTATGCAGTATAAGGCAAACCAGATAAGTTTACCCTTTTTCACAAGATTCAGCATCCACTTGCAGGCAATACATCCTACGACGAACGATGCAATGAAACCCACCGCAAGGCATAGGCCTCCGACTTCCGATTCAGAGCCTCCTCCTGCGATCATATCTTTCATATCGAGCAATGCTTCCCCAAGAATAGGGATTATCACCATGAGAAATGAGAATGATGCTACTTTCTCACGTTTGTCTCCGAGCAATATTCCTGTGGCTATTGTAGTGCCGGACCTGCTGAGTCCTGGCAACACCGCTATCGCTTGGGATATTCCGATCACGAAAGCGTCAATCCAGGTAATGTCGCGAGGTTCACATTGGTTCCCGGACCTGTTAAGAAGCATGGGGCGGGTGCGGAAGAAGTATGCAAAAGTTAAAAGCAGTGCGGTTATGCACAGGCATATACCTACGACCAAAAGACTGCCTCCAAATAAACTTTCAACGAAGTCTTTGAAGCAGAAACCAACGATTGCAACCGGAATGCACGACACGAGAATCTTGCAGACATAGAAGAAATTATAGTCGAGCTTTACAGTAAAGAAACTTTTGCATAACGGAAAAAATTCCTTCCATAGCACCACAATAGTAGAGAGCACAGTGGCGGCGTGGAGCATTACGTCAAATTCCAATATGTCGTCACCGGCAATGTTGATGTTGAGTATTTCTCTGAATATCTCCAAATGGCCGCTTGAGCTTATCGGCAAGTACTCGGCAAGACCTTGTACGATACCCAGTATAAGGGCGTCAATCCAATCCATACGTGATAAATTTATTTTTTGTTAGGACGATATACGATGCCAACTCCCATGAAAATAAAACCCAGAAACGCGATTGTCGGACCTACGACGATTCTACGTGTTGAGAATATGTCGGGATTGAATGCTTCTGTGGTGCTGCTTCCTCCGAGCATTAGAAGGAAACCTATTATAATCATGGCTCCGGCCACAGCCATAAGTATGAAGTTGATTTTAACCAAAGGGAATTGGTCAGATGTCTCGCGTTCGATTTCTTCAGCCTTTGACTGCAATTTGGAAGACATGGGTCTATTGTGGATTTGTGTCATAATTCGATGTAATTATACTTTCTTTTTTGATTATTTGAACATGTCATCGTAGTCGGCTCGTAGATATTTATTTGTGGCTATCAACGATGCCAATCCGCAAATAAACATCCCGACAATGATTTGGCCGGCAATGATTATTGCCATTATATCCCACGGTGTTACCGAAATTATGTCGGGACTTGTATGTTGGAGATATATTATTAGACCTGACAGCAAAAGTCCGGATACGACTCCAGCCAATATGCCGCTGATGATGTTGCCGGTGATGAAAGGCTTTCGTATGAAAGCGCCCGTAGCTCCTACCAATCTCATAGTGTGTATGGTGAACCGTCGCGCGTATACTGCGAGATGTACCGTATTGTTGATTAGGGCAAATGAAATGAAAAGCAAAACGATGGCTATCACAGACAGTACAAGAGTGATGGATCTGACATTGTCATTAATGCTGTCGACCATTTCCATCGCGACATTGACCTCATCGACAGATTCCATGCCTCTAAAAGGTATGATAATTGAATCAATGGAGTCTGAATTAGCGTATGATGCTTTGACATTTATTTCAAATACGCCTCTGAATGGATTTACTTCCAAAACTTTCAGCAGATCTTCTCCCATTTCCTCCCTCCATTGATCGAGCGCATCCTCTTTTGAAACATATTTTATGCTTGAAATGTAGGGGGCTTCAGTACACAGTCGCTTGATGTCGGCAATCTGTTCAGGAGATGCTGTGTCCGACATCACTATTGAAAATCCCATGCTTTCACGAATTTGAGTGGTGATAAGATGGGTCGATACGCCGAGCACAGAGATTACGCCCAGAAGCAACAACACAAGTGAAACGCTAATGGTAGCGGTGATTTGCGCCGATAATATTGATATTCCTTTATGTCTTTTTTCCATATAGGTCTAATTTAGGCCATAATAACCCAAAGGACTTGCAAAATTAATATATAAATGGGGGATTGTCAATAATTTGGCGTGAAAAATTGTACAAAAAATAATCGCAAGTTGAAATCTATGTGGCGTAAATGTCTAATAAAAAAGCTTTTGTCCGGATTTCTCTCAGACAAAAGCTTTCTATGGATTTTTTAGGCTTTATTGGCTGGCCTATGCAAGTTTTGACCAATCGGTCTTGCGCATATCGCCTTCTTCGGCAAATGTGGTGTGGAATCCAAGTGCCGCTTTGAGTGTATGCGGGGTTTGTCCACCTTTTGAAAGGCGCAGATAATCCCAAAGCAGTTGTTTGTATTCTGGATTCACGCAATTGGATATTATTGTTTCTGCACGTTGCAGCGGATCCTTGCCTCTCAGATCGGCCACTCCTTGATCTGTAATTATAACGTCGACAGAATGTTCGCTGTGGTCGAGGTGGGAAACCATGGGGACTATGGTCGAAATCAGGCCACCTTTTGCCACGGAAGGACAGCTGAAAATTGAGATGTAGGCATTGCGGGTGAAGTCGCCGGATCCTCCGATTCCGTTCATCATCTTTGTTCCTACGACATGAGTCGAATTGACGTTTCCGAAAATGTCGGCCTCAAGGGCTGTGTTCATAGTTATGACTCCTAAACGGCGTACAATTTCCGGACTGTTGGATATTTCGCCGGGGCGTATGATGAATTTGTCGCGGAAGAAATCCATGTTTTTAATGACTTCCTCCATTTTAGCGTCTGAGAAAGTGAGCGAGCATGTCGATGCAAATCGACATTTGCCTTGTTCCATCAGGTCAACTACTGCGTCCTGAACTACTTCTGTGTACATGTCGAATGCCGGAACATCATTTGAAGCGCCGAGGCCGAACAATACGGCATTGGCTATATTTCCGACACCGCTCTGCAACGGCAGGAATGATGGGGGGATAGCGCCGCGCCTAAGTTCTCCAATTAGAAAATCGCAGACATTGGCTCCGATTTGCTTTGTTACGTCGTCGAGCGGGGAAAATCCGTGTACGCCGTCCTTGATGTTCGTCTTTACTATCCCGACGATCTTTGACGGATCTACTTTTAAAAGAGGCGATCCGATTCTGTCGCTGGGTTTATATATGGGTATTTCACGGCGGTAGGGAGGGTCCAAGGGCATGTAAATGTCGTGTAGTCCCTCGACAGAGGTAGAGATAGCCTCGTTGACTTCAATTATGATTTTTTTAGCCATGTGGGCTACGGTCGGTGTCATTCCAAGTCCGTATCCAAGGAGTATTTCTCCATTGTCGCTGACATGGGCGGCCTCTATTATAGCTACGTCTATATCTCCGAATGTTCCATAACGAAGTTTCTGTGCTAATTCAGAGAGATGAAGGTCGAAATAATGCGCGTCATGGGCGTTGAGACGTTTGCGCGTATCCGGACAACTCTGGTATGGCGTGCGCATATTGATTGCGTTAGCTCTCGCCAAAGCTCCGTCGACGTGGTCGCTTGTGGACGCGCCCGTAAATACATTGACTTTGAACGGCCGGCCTTCTGCGTGCTCGCGTTCGGCCTTGGCCGCCAAGGCTTCTGTAGTCACTTTGGGTGTGCCGGCGGCTGTAAATCCGGAAAAGCCGATGCTGTCGCCGTTTTTGATGATTTCGGCGGCCTCCTGTGCTGTGAGGATAGGAAATGCCATGGTAGATACTGATTGGTTTATACTTTTCTTAATATTTTTTTATTCATGCTGAAGCCGGGCTGTTTGCTCTTACTGTTTTGCCGTTTTCAGCACTTTTTGTATTTTTGCACAAAAATAAATAAAAGTATCCTACATTCAAAATTTTTCGGAGGCAATAAATGTCCGAGGAAGTTTTTTAGATTATGGAAATGGAAAAGTCAGAAAATATTGAGCTTGAAAAGACGGATAAGCTTATATATATAGAAACATACGGATGCCAGATGAACGTGGCAGACAGTGAAGTGGTTGCCGCAATAATGGGTATGGCGGGATATGGAATTACAGAAGATTTGGATTCTGCGAATGCCGTTTTGCTCAACACCTGTTCTATCCGAGACAACGCCGAGCAGAAAATCCACGGACGGTTGCAGTATTTGGCTTCGATGAAGAAGAAGCGTAAAGGTGATCTTATCGTCGGTGTTATCGGATGTATGGCTGAACGCGTCAAGGATGATCTGATTAATAACCATGGCGTGGATCTGGTGGCCGGACCGGATTCTTATCTGGATTTGCCCGGGCTGTTTGCTTCTGTAGAAGCCGGGGAGAAGGCCATAAACGTGGAGCTGTCTACGACTGAGACATATCGTGACATTATCCCTATGAAAATAACGGGCAACCGTGTGTCGGGTTTTGTAAGCATTATGCGTGGATGTAATAATTTCTGTTCCTATTGCATCGTTCCTTATACAAGAGGACGGGAGAGGAGCCGGGAGACCGACAGCATATTGGCAGAGGTGGCCGATTTGAGGACGAGAGGGTTTAAAGAGATCACTTTGCTGGGGCAAAATGTGAATTCATATAAGTATGTTGACGCGGAGGGCCGTGTGGTGGATTTCGCCGAATTGCTGTCACTGGTGGCACAGGCCGCTCCGGACATGCGAGTGCGTTTCACTACGAGTCATCCTAAAGATATGTCCGACGATATAATCCGCACAATGGCGGCTCATCATAATATATGCCGTCATATACATCTTCCGGTACAGTCGGGGTCTAATTCCGTATTGAAGTCGATGAACAGAAAGTATACGAGGGAATGGTATCTTGATAGGATAGATGCAATCCGTCGTATAATGCCGGACTGTGGAATATCTACCGATTTGTTTACCGGATTCCATGGTGAAACCGAGGATGATTTTGCTCAGACGCTTGATCTTATGCGCGCGGTAGGATTCGATTCGTCGTTTATGTTCAAGTATTCTGAACGTCCTGGGACCCTGGCGTCTAAGGTTATGCCTGACAATGTGCCGGAAGATGTGAAAATAGAGCGTCTGAACAGAATGATAGCGCTTCAGAACGAACTTTCGGCCATTTCCAATAAGAAGGACGTTGGAAAGACATTTGAAGTTTTGGTGGAAGGTGTGTCTAAAAGAAGCACCCAGCAACTTGTTGGCAGAACACAACAGAATAAAACCTGCGTCTTTCCGCGCGGCAATTCCAAAGTCGGCGATTTTGTGAAGGTAAAAGTGCGCGAAGTATCTTCAGCCACATTGATATGTGACAGGGTAGAGGAGCCTTAGTCGGCGCCGGTGTTCAGAATGTCAAGAAGACTATCCCTTGACAGGATTCTGATCTCATTGCTGTCGTAATCAATGATCCCCTTGTTTTTCATTCCTTCAAGAGTGGCGATGAAGGATGTGCGTTGTACTCCGAACAAGGAATAAAGGTCGCGTTGTTTGCACGTAAGGCTGATATCTGTGCCTCCACGCTGTGTCAAAGATATTATCCAGAATGCAATTCGTTCTTCCAGGCTGCCTGTAGTTATGGCAAGTATGCCGTCGACTGCTTTCTGCGCGTTCATTGAGATTATATTCAGAAAATTGAACAGGAATATTTCGTCAGAATTTAGTATTCGGATATAATCGCTTTTGGATATCTGCAGTATACCCGTTGCATCAATGGCTACGGCAGAACAAGGATAAAAGGGTGCTCTGCCGAATAGAAATTCAGGTGCGATGACATTTGGAGCTGCCAGTGTCTGCGCCACTTTGAATCTGTCATCGGAATTTGCGATGGTCAATCTTGCTTTTCCCGAAATTATGAATTTTATATGTGTGCAGGGATCGTTTGCATTAATGATAGTTTCCCCTGCGAGGTATTTGAGAAAATGAAATTTGGCTTTTTCGATTATCTCGGATATCTTTTCGGTACTTACGCCTTTGAATAAAGGTAGCCCAAGCAATATTTCATACATGCTGTCCATATCTTGTGTATTTTAATAATATGTTAACATTTGAATCCGGTAAAAGTTCTGGATTTCCAAGCTAATGTCTGCAAGCGTTAGGCGAATGTTTAGGCTGGCGGTTTTTGTAGTATAGCTGAATTGAGTTTATGGTGTTTTGCCAAGCTACGTAAGCCGCTGGCCCGACTGACGCAATCGGGTTTAGATATGTTAATGCCATCCAAATGGCAAGAACTGTATTTTTTTGCCCCAACCCTTGTGCTCCTGATATTTTATCACCATACTTTTTCCCTATACGGCGACCGATATAAAATTGCCCGCAACAAGCTATCAGTGAGACAAGCGCCAACACGATCATTTCGGGAATCTTGCTGGGCGGTTCCTTCATCATAAAACTCACAGCATTGCCCACGACAATAATCAGCGCAAACGCCCATAGATAGAACGATAATGATTGTCTATCCGCTATCTGGCGATGAATCTTGGGCATAAAGGCTTTGAATATAAATGCGAGTGCAAGTGGGGATAGGATTAAAGGGAAGACTTTCAAGCTTATGGTAGCCATTGCTTGTATGAAAGAGATGTCAGTCTCTGTGCCGATGACGGCGAATAGCATCGGGGCAAGAAGTGCGACGCATACATTGCTTACTAAGGAATACGTAGCTAAAAGAGTCACTGACCCTCCTAATAATCCTGTGACTACCGGAGCGGCTGTGGCTGTCGGGCAAAATATGCATATAAATGCTCCTTGGGCTACGTCAATGCTTAAAGGCCTTATTAATACGTAAGCCAATAAGGACCCAATGATCTGTATTGAGAGGAGGATCCATATTATTTTTGGTAAGTGTAGGTCTTTTGGAGTAACTTTGCAAAAAGTGATCAGCAACATTAAAAAAATCAGACAAGGAGATGCGAACGCAATTATATTAATGTAATTATGGAATAGTACGCCCGTCAGCATTGCTATGGGCAATATCCAGGGCTTTATGCTTTGTCTAAAATCTGATGCATTCATAATGACTGCAAATTTACAATAAAAAGTGGATATGGGCAATGTCTGTAACGGCATGTGGTATAGTGTCCGGTTGTAAATTATATTGAAGCATATAATAATGTACTTAAAGTGCGTTTTTACGTTAGAATAGGAATGAATTCAAGCTTAAAAATCTATATATAGAATTAATATTATTGATATGCAAACATCTGATACACAGAATATATATATTATATTATACGTAAATTAATTTATATTTGCCTCATATCTACTGGTTATTGTGAAACAAAGTTGGTTACTTTGTATTGCAAATCCGGACGGACAAGCAAAGGAAATTTGGTATTTATATTTAATTTTAGGGTTAGTATAGATTGTTAGAATCAATTAATGCGACGAATGTAAATAGTGCATAATAGTAAATGTGTTTTATGTTAGGTTTGGAAGCCTTATTCAAGGCAACAATAACGGCCACCTCGTGAGAAGTGGCCGTTATTGTTGCCTTACATTGAAAATAATTGTTATATTTGCAGATGGTTAATCAAATCATCGTTACTTTAATGCCAAGATATGTAATCTTATTGCTGTTGTTGGTGGCTCCATTGCTATTCTTTCGGTGCGGTAACGACGAACCGATGGAGGAGGTCCCGTCAAATGCACGCGATGCTATGCGTGCACTTTCTGTTGCGCTTGACAATCACGATGATAGGTGTGCAAGAAGGACGCAGTATATAGATTCGTTGAAGACCGAATTGATGTATGCCGAATTGGGAGATTCTCTGACATTGCTTGAGGAGATAGTTAAGGGATATAGGCATTTCCAGTTGGATTCATTTGTGTATTATTCTGATAAGGCTATACGTGTTGCGGATTCGATGGGAAAAAGCGACATGGCTGTGGCTCTGGGGCTCAGAAAAATTGAGTCATATCCTTTGTTGCTCAGATTCGATGAAGCTTTGAACGATTTTGACGAATTTGATCCGATTAGTTTGAGTGATGCCAATCGGCGCCTTTATTACGAAGTCGGGAGGCGTATGTACTTATATTTCACTACTGTGCATTCTGCCGGAGCCTTGTACGACGGGTATATTGGTAAATTTGCAGAATATAACGATAGCTTGTTGGCTATACTTTCTCCTTCCGATCCATATTATAAGGAATCGCTTGGATATAAGTATATTTGTGACGATGAGATTCTTTTGAGCATAGCAGTATTGTCAGAGCAGTTGTCCGACATGTCGATTGCCGACGAGCGGTATTCCGACGTGGCATCGATGCTCGGTCTGTCATATTATCTTCGCGGAAGAGAGGAGATGTGGCGGTATGCCACGTCTCTTGCGGCTATATCTGAGATCAGATTGGCTATGCGTGATGGAGAGACCATGCGGCGACTTGCAAGTGGCTATTATAAGGTCGGTCACCATGGATTTGCGTATAGACTTATGGTCGAGTCGGATAAGGATGTGGCGGCCAGTGGTGCCATTATGAGGAGTGTTCACATATCCGAGGATATACCCGTGATCAGTGAGGCTTATCTGTCTGCTCAGAAAGCTTCAAGGTTCCGCCTTATTGCGATAATGATATGTCTCGTTGCTATTTCGTGTCTTGCGGCTATAATGCTGGGTAATAAATTAAGGGATAAAAAGAAGCTGGATGAGATGGCAATGGCCCTCAAACAAGCAAATAAGTCTAAAGACATGTACATAAGTCAGTTCCTGTCTCTTTGTGCCACCTATGTAGATAAAATAGAGGATTTTAACCGTTTGGTATCCCGCAAACTTGCGGCCGGACAAATAGAGGAACTGTTTGAACTCGCCAAGACCGAAAAGGTGATTGATGAGCAAAGAATATTGTTCTATGATATATTTGATCGGGCCTTTATGCGGATATATCCTAATTTCATAAAAGAGGTTAATATGCTGTTGCAAGATGACAAGCAGTTCTCTGAAAGTGACGGGGTGCACTTGACTCCGGAGCTTAGGATACTTGCATTTATGCGCCTTGGGCTTGAAAGCGGATCTCAGATGTCGCGCTTTCTTGGACTTTCTGTAAATACGGTTTACGCTTATCGTAATCGCATCAAAAGTCGGGCTAAAAATCGGGACTCATTTGAGTGGGATATATCTCAGATCGGGATTAGGGAGGTAGACATCCCCTCTTAGTGCATGTGCATGGTTGTATTTCGTGTTATATTTATGATATTGTATTTGATGAATAATGCTCTGAATACCAAGGCTATATTGCAATATATGGCTTAATAAACTTTATATTTGGCTTGGATTTGAGTGGACGGTGTCCGTTTCTTTAATACTTTTGCAAAGTGTAACATAATTAATCAGTCTTATTGTCGGGGTTTGCAGGTCTTTATAGGCCTTGCGTAAAAATTAGGATAGTTTGTTTTTAGAAATTGAAAAAAATATCAAATTCAAGTTTTAGGTTATAATGGGTTTAATCCGATAGGACTTCGCAAGGGCACCTCGAGAGGGATGTCCTTGCGCTATATTAATCCGACGTTGTTAAAAAGTTCTATATAGAGATCTGCCGCTTGCTTTCTCTCTAAGTTATGTGTGTCAATTGTATGGATGGGGTGTCCTTCCATGATGCCGTCCGATGCGGTCTTTGCGACATCTGCGTTTGGAGCAACGAAAAAGAGCATGTCCCAAATATCAAACATGTTCTTGAAAAGTTCTCTGTTGAATCGTTTTCGTTTGATTAGCGATGGAAGTGTGTGGTATTCCGGAAAATTTGGAGATAAGGTTATGACTGTGGGTATCTGCATCTTGATTAGTGCATGTGCTAAAAATGGCAGATTTATGTAGTCCTTGTGTACATTATTTATATGTACGACATCCGGGGCTTTGATTCGTATTTCGTCTATGATATTTGCCGTCGAGCGAGTTGAGTGCATCATGTGGGTGTCGCTGATGTAAGCCAGTGCACGGTGGATTGTTCGCTCAAGAGCATTGCCCAGTTGGCGTATGTCGACGTTGTCTGATGTTTTGTTTTCTCCCGTTGCCAGTCTTACGATATGTATGATGCCGGGCCTCGTATTGTTTACGATCAAGTCCGTGACATCCGATAGGCAGTAGTCTATAGTAAATATGGTCATAATTATGGAGACTGAATTGGCTGATTTTATGTGTGCGTTAATGGCGCACACATGTATTGTTGTGACTTTGTAACGTAAAACATACATGAAAAATTTTTTATGCCAAGAAAAGTTATTAACTTTGTGCGCAATAAAATTCCATATTACCAGTATGTCATTTATTGCAGATAGAGTAAAAATGGACGGACTCACATTTGATGATGTCCTCCTGATTCCGGCCTATTCGGAAGTCCTTCCGCGTGACGTGAAATTGGCCACACGTTTTTCCAGGAACATAGTGCTTAACGTGCCGTTAGTATCAGCGGCGATGGATACGGTGACAGAAGCCCGTCTCGCGATTGCCATTGCCCGCGAGGGCGGAATCGGTGTAGTGCATAAGAATATGCCGATTGCCGAGCAGGCCCGTCAGGTCCATGCTGTGAAAAGAGCAGAAAATGGAATGATATATGATCCGGTTACCATCCAGCGTGGTCGCACTGTGCGCGATGCTTTGGCAATGATGGAGGAATATCATATTGGCGGTATTCCTGTCGTTGATGAAGATGGACATTTGGTTGGTATCGTAACAAACCGTGATTTGAGATTTGAACGTGATCTGGATCGTAAGATCGACGAAGTGATGACATCTGAGAATCTGGTCACCACGAATCAGTCTACTAATTTGGAAGAAGCCGCCGCTATTTTGCAGGAGCACAAGATCGAAAAACTTCCAGTGGTAGATAATGATGGCAAATTGATCGGTCTTGTGACATATAAGGATATCACTAAAGCCAAAGACAAACCCAATGCTTGCAAAGATGCGTTAGGCCGTTTGCGCGTTGCAGCCGGTGTCGGCGTCACTCCTGATGTGATGGATCGTGTGGACGCTCTTGTCAATGCCGGTGTAGATGCTATTGTCATCGACACTGCCCACGGTCATTCAAAAGGTGTGGTCGGAGTGCTGAGAAGCGTAAAGACTAAATATCCCAATTTGGATGTTGTGGTAGGAAATATCGCAACTGGTGAGGCTGCCCGCTATCTGGTGGACAATGGTGCCGACGGTGTAAAAGTTGGTATCGGCCCGGGATCGATTTGTACTACCCGTGTTATTGCTGGAGTCGGAGTCCCACAGTTGTCTGCGGTCTACGATGTAGCTAAGGCGCTGGCTGATACCGATGTGCCTTTGATCGCTGATGGCGGAATCCGCTATTCTGGCGACATAGTTAAAGCCCTTGCCGCGGGTGCGCATTCTGTGATGCTCGGAGGAATGCTTGCAGGAGTGGAGGAATCTCCAGGCGACACTATAATATACAACGGACGTAAGTACAAGGCTTATCGTGGAATGGGATCGCTTGAAGCCATGGAGAAAGGTTCCAAGGACCGTTATTTCCAGGGTGGTGAGACTGATACCCGCAAGCTTGTGCCGGAAGGGATTGCCGCGCGTGTGCCGTTCAAGGGATCTTTGTATGAAGTGACCTATCAGATGCTCGGTGGATTGCGTGCAGGTATGGGTTATTGCGGAGCCAAGGATATAGAGGCTCTTCATTCTGCTAAATTCACCAAAATTACGAATGCCGGTGTAGCAGAAAGCCATCCTCACGATGTTGCGATAACGAGTGAGGCTCCTAATTACAGTGCCGCTTCCAATCATTGATTATAACCCTTTTTGAGGGGAAAGCATATAAATTGTAGAGATATAATATTGAGCCGTTAGCTCACGTTATATCTCTATAATTTTGATATCCCCAATTTAATTTGCCTATATGAGAAAAGTGCTTCTTGCCATAGCCTTGTCTGCTGTTGTCATGCCGGCTTGGGCTAAAAAGAACGATGATCCCGTTCTTATGACTGTAAACGGGAAAGATATACCCGTAAGTGAATTCTTATATTTATATGGAAAAAACAATGGGCAGTCTGTGGCTAAAATGTCAGTTGACGAATATCTTGATCTGTTCGTAACATATAAACTTAAAGTCGCTGATGCCGAGGCCTGTCGGTTAGATACTGCCTCTTCTTTTAAGAACGAATACAACGGTTATCGCTTAGACTTGGCAAAACCATACATGATCGACCGCAAGATGGAAGATGACATGGTGGCGGAAGCTTATGAACATAAGAAAAGAGAAGTCGATGTCAGCCATATTATGGTGGCCAAGGGTCAGACTCCGGAAGATTCATCGCGTCAATTAGCTCTGTTGGACAGCATCAGGACATTGATTGTGGGCGGTGCTGACTTTAGTGAAGTCGCACGTAAATATTCCATTGACCGAGCTGTGGTCAGGAATGGCGGACACATGGGGTGGCTTATGGCTGATAGAGTTCCATATTCTTTTGAGAAAGCCGCCTATGAAACTCCCGTAGGACAGATCTCAGAGCCGGTGGAAACTCCATTCGGATATCATATCATTAGGGTTGAAGATGAAAGACCTGCGTCAGGAGAAGTTCTGGCACAGCATATTTTGAAATTGACTCAAGGACATCCTTCTGAGGAGATTGCGGGGATAAAAGAATCGATAGATTCCATATATTCCGTATTGATAAATTCCGGTAAGGAGGTAGATTTCAGTGAAGTAGCACGCAGGGAGAGCGAAGATCCAGGTTCGGCATCCAAAGGCGGAATGTTGCCATGGTTCGGACGTGGACGCATGGTACCCGAATTTGAAAATGTGGCTTTTGAGCTTGAAAACGGTGCTATCTCTGAACCTTTTCAGACCTCTTACGGATTCCACATCATAAAACGCTTGGATTATAGAGGCATTCCTTCTCTTGACGAAGTTAAACCGTCGATATTGGCTTCAATGAAGAAGGACGGCAGGGTAGAGGCGCTCAGGCTCAAAAAAATAGAGCGAATGAAAGCTGATTATAGAGTGGAATCGGCAGAACAGAATTTAGTAAAGTTGAACGATTATATCCAGCAACACAACGGTTTGGATTCATTGGCGATAGTTAATCTTATCGACAGCCCGGTGGTACTGGGGTCAATTGATGGACAAGACTTCACGACCGCAGATATTTTCCTTCGCGGAGTCGAGCCTGTATCCGGAGTTCCCGTGGCTTCAGAATATATTGCCGACTTGATAGGGGCATATATAAATAGTAGGCTCGAAAATTTGGAGTTGGATTCGATCGAAAGGGAGAATCCTGAATTTAGGCACTTGTTGCAGGAATATCACGATGGATTGCTGCTATTTGAGATATCAAGTATTCGTGTGTGGAATGCCTCGACCAATGACGAAGATGGATTGAAAAATTATTTTGATAATAATAGGAGCAAATATGATTTTGAGAAGCCGAAATATAAGGGTTATGTGATATATATGGCTTCCGATAGCATATACGATGATTTAAATGCATATATCCACAGCTCAAATCCCGATGTGGAAAGTTTGATGGTATATATGGCCGATAAATTCGGAAAGGATGCCCGGCTGGAAAAAGTTATTGCCGCCCAAGGTGATAATCGATTTGTTGATGCCGGTGTATTTGGAGGAGAGGCTCCGGATATGAAAGGACGTTATTCCCGATTTATGCTTTTTGGCGGATCGGTAATCGACCATCCGCAAGAGATGTCGGATGTTCGGGCAGATGTATCGGCAGATTACCAGGCAGAGCTTGAACGTAGATGGATAAAAGACCTGAAGTCTAAATATCCTGTAAAAATCAATAAAAATCAATTAAAGAAACTGCGTTAAATTTAATTTTTGTAATTTTGACGGTTAATTCATCATATTAGGATTTGATAGGCATATTTCGTCATATTATACCTCATATTGTGGTCTGGTCGGCATCTGTGATTTTGCTTGTTTCGTGCAAGTCAGGTGGCGGAGATGCCGATATACCCGATGATATGTTGGCGAGGGTCGGTAATTCTGTATTGACACAGCGCGAAGTAGATTCTCGGATGCCTTTTGGTCTGTCAAAGGAGGATAGCGTCATGTTTGTACGTGGCTATGTGCGTAACTGGATTGATGGTAGACTTGTAGGTGAAGTCGCTTATAAGAACATTCCGGACAACAAAGCCATAGAGGATCTGGTGCAGGATTATCGCTCGGAATTAATTATGTGGGAATATCGCCGGATGATGTTCGAACAACATGTTCCATCGTTTATGTCTGATGATTCCATCCGTTCATATTATGATAATCATCCGGGAGATTGGGTTACTGAATCACCGTTGCTGAAAGGTATATTTGTCAAGGTCCCGGAATCTGATTCACGGTTAAAAGACATAAAAGTTTGGTATAAATCAAACAAAATGTCAGATCTTGAGAATCTTGAGAAGCACGTCATTTCTGACACCGTTGATTATGAGTATTTTAGAGAACGGTGGATTGATTGGAATACGCTTAAATCTCGTTTCCCGGTGGATGGTAGTTTTTCTCCTGACAGATATTGGAATAGCCATAAGACTTTGGAGATTTCCGACGGAGGATATGTATATCTTTTGGCAGTTACTGATTTCTTGCCATCCAAATCGGTTATGCCGTATGAATTGGCGGTAGATGATATCAAGGATCGTATAGTCAACGAACGTAGGGCGCAGTATGATCGGCAGCTTAAGGACGGGCTTTTTGCTGAAGGTCTTGAATCCGGCGAGCTTGAAGTGAGAATCAAATTGGACTGAATTAATTAAAATGAATTAAATATAAAAACAAAATAACGTGAAATTACTTAGAACAATCTCAGTTTGCGTTTTTAGCGCGTTCACTCTCTCGATGATGGCACAGAATAACATCATTGACGAGGTGGTGTGGTGGATTGGCGACCAACCGATTTACAAGTCTGATGTAGAAGAGATGTATCAGACTATGCGGCAGCATCGCTCAGATATCGACGGCGACCCCTATTGTGTGATTCCGGAAGATCTTGCGATTGAAAAACTATTTTTGCATCAGGCGGAATTAGACTCTATTGAGGTACCTAACAATCAGTTGATGTCTGAAGTGGAGAACCAGATCAATTATATGATAATGCAGCTTGGATCTCAGGATAAACTTGAGGAGTATTATCACAGATCAATGCCGGAGATTCGTGAGATGATTGTTGAGATGATGCGTAACCGAACGATGGTAGAGCAGGTTCAGTCTGATCTTACTAAGGACATCAAAGCCACACCTTCCGATGTCCGCAAATATTTCGGCGATCTCCCTAAAGACAGTGTGCCTTTTGTTCCGTTGCAGGTTGAAGTTCAGATTATAACCATCAATCCCATAATACCGCGTGAGGAGATAGATGAAGTGAAAGCCCGTCTCCGTGACTATACCGACCGTATTAATAAGGGTGAATCGGAATTTTCAACACTCGCTATATTATATTCGGAAGATCCAGGAAGCGCTATCCGTGGTGGCGAAACTGGATTTATGAGCAAGAGCTCATTGGATCCCGAATATGCAGCCGTGGCTTTCAATCTGAATGACACGAAAAAAGTGTCCAAGATTGTGCAGTCGGAGTTTGGCTATCATATCATACAGATGATTGAGAAGCGTGGCGATAGAATTAATACCCGGCACATCTTGTTGCGTCCGAAAGTAAACGACAAGGATCTCACAGAAGCTGTCACAAGACTTGACTCATTACGTGCCGATATTCTGGCGGAGAAATTTACATTTGAGGATGCTGTCTATATATCGCAAGATAAGGATACCCGACGGAATAAAGGACAGATGGTTAATGATGACACCGGTACCACTCGATTTGAGATGTCAAAACTTCCTCAGGAAGTTTCCCGTGTGGTCAACGACATGTCGGTAGGGGAGTTGTCCAAGCCGTTTATTATGAAAGATCCTAAAAAGAACACAGACATCGTTGCTATTGTAAAATTATCAAATCGTATACCGGCCCACCGTGCTAATCTTAGCGATGACTACCAATTGATCATGCGAATGTATGAGTCGGCGGCAAAAGAGAAAGTGGTTCGTGAATGGATTGAGAAAAAAATACGAGACACATACGTCCGTATTGAAGACAATTGGCGCAACTGCGAGTTCAAGCATAAAGGATGGATTAAAACCACCAATTGATGGAACAACACAACCGCGATTCCCGAAAAATATTAAGGCATAGAAGAAAATGGATTCTTCTATGCCTTTTGGGCGTTCTTGCGCCGACGTTCATGTTTGGAAATCAAGGACGTCAAATTCCCTCCGACGATCTTCTGAAGAAAAAGACTTATCCTATAAAACCGACAGTTAAGGATGCCGACAGGCATCAGGATGGTAAAGTGTTTTTGGAACGTGCCGACAGACTGTGGATGGACGATAGGATTGACTCCAACTATCAGGTCCTTGTCGGAAATGTAGAATTTAGGAAGGGCGACATGTTTATGTATTGTGACAGCGCCCACTTCTATGATCAGGAAGGTTCCATGCAGGCTTTCGGCCATGTCCGTATGGAGCAGGGCGACACGCTGTTTGTATATGCAGATGAGCTTAACTATAGCGGCCCGGAGGAGATGGCTGTCTTTTATGGCGATTATTCGTCTCCTGTCAGGCTGATTAATCGAGATGTAGTTTTGGTAACCGATGTATTCAACTATAATCTTGAATCCAATATCGGGTATTATGAAAGTAATGGCACGATTACTGATGCCGCCAATACTTTGACATCGGTCTACGGCCAGTATTGTCCTGACACGAAGGAGGCTGAATTCCGTATTGATGTAGTTCTTAAAGATACTGCCGAGCGTGATTTTACTCTGACTACCCAAGAATTGCTGTATAATACTGACACCCACATGGCCCGGATCGTGAGTCCTTCCGTTATTGTGACCGACAGTGCTACGGTCTATTCAAGTAATGGGTGGTATGATACTGAATCCGATAAGTCGGAGCTGTATGACAGATCTTTGGTTGTGACCAAACGTGGTAATACTCTGACAGGTGATACCCTTTTTTACGACAATAAAATTGGATTTGGGGAAGCATTTGGAGGAATGGTGCTTACCGATTCCGTGCGCCAGTCAAGCATCGAGGGCGATTATGGATGCTATTTCCAGCATCGCGACAGTGCTTTTGCTACAATTAGGGCAAGGGCATTGGAGTACAGTAAGAAGGACACGCTTTATCTTCACGGAGATACGATAAAAGCCTACAGGTTGCCGGAAGATACTATGCATGTCATCGTGGCATATCCGCGTGTACGCTTCTGGCGAATAGACATGCAGGGCTTGTGCGACTCTCTGAGTATTGAGGAGCGTGATTCGATGATGCACATGATGCGTCACCCCATAGTATGGAGCGACCAACGCCAGGTGTTCGGCAATGTCATCGATGTACACTTCAACGATTCAACTGTCGATTGGGCAAAACTTCCCGATTTCGGATTTGTGGCAGAACATATCGACGAGGAATTTTACAATCAGCTCAGCGGTAAGGAGATGATAGCATACTTTGACAATGGAAATATGAATCGTCTTGATGTAAGCGGAAATGTTGAAAGCATTATGTTGCCGCAGGAAAACGATTCGACTTATAATAAGATGATAAATTCAGAAAGCAGTTTCCTTGTGGGTGAATTCAAGGATAATAAGCTTGAGAAGCTTACCATGTGGCCAGAGGTCACCGGCACTGTCACGCCGCTTTATCTTGCGAAGAAGTCGATTTATTATCTGTCAAACTTCAAGTGGTACGACAAACTCCGTCCAAAGGATAAAGACGATATTTTCAATATTCCCCCAGAGATGGAGGCGTTGTTGAATGAGCCGGATCCGTCTGTGCGCAAACGCCGTGTTAATTGACACGGGCGTTAGAATGAGCCTCTTAATGGAGGGCGGAAGGCATCGGGATAATGGGTCAATTTATGACAGTTGCTGTCACCGATTATTGTTATAATGTCGAACTGTACCTTATGCAGGAAATTGAACTGTTTGACGTAGGAACTTGCGGCGGAACATAGCCGTCTTATTTTCTGAGGTGTGATGGCGTCCAGCGGATCGCTTGATCCGTTGCTTCTGGTTTTCACTTCGACAAATATTATACGGTCATCTTTGAGTGCGATGATGTCAATCTCAAAGTGGCCGTTTCTGTTATCTGTAGCCACTAACGTGTAGCCATTTATAATCAGATATTCGCGGGCAAGTTCTTCGCCCCATTTGCCTAGATCGTTGTGCTGTGCCATTAAGGAGAGTTATAGTCGGTTTTGGTGATTTAAATCAAGCGCAAATATACATAAAAGTCTTTTGTTTTGCGTATATTTGCCGATTAATATGAAGAATGTACCGGTTATCTCAGTAATAGTGCCTATATATAATGTGGCTGACTATCTCGACGAATGTGTAAGCAGCATAGTCGGGCAGGATTTGTGCGACATTGAGATAATTCTTATAGATGACGGATCGTCAGACGGTTCCGCCGAAAAATGTGATTGTTGGGCGAGTAAGGACGAACGTGTCGTAGTTGTCCATAAGAAAAACGGTGGACTGTCGAGTGCCAGGAATGCGGGGTTGGACATCTGTCGGGGTAGATGGATCAGATTTGTCGACAGCGACGATGTGCTTCCTCTGGATTCGCTGTCGCGATTGGTCGATGCGGCGACTGATGATTCGGATATGGTATGTGGGCAATACCGGGGATTTGTAGATAAGCTTCCGAAAAGCCACGGATCTCATGGAAGATCTGTATCGATTGATTGGCATTCAACGATGCTTGAGATGCTTTATCAGCATCATATTTCGTCAAGTGTTTGCGACAAATTGTTTGGAAAAGATCTCTTCACGACAGTTCGTTTTAGGGAAGGCATACTATATGAAGATCTGGAATGTCTGGCAAGGATTATTCCACTTATACGGCGCACTGTTGTCGTGGACGATGTCGTTTATTTCTATCGAAAAAGGCCGGGGAGCATTCTGAATGTGTTGAATAAACGCCGATTAGTCATTTTAGATATCACTAAGGATATTAGGGTGAGAATGGGCAGTATTCCCTCAAGGCCACTGGAAAAAGCGGCTTCTGACAGAGAACTAAGCGCTAACTTCAACATGTTCCTGCTTCTTAATAAACATGGCATGGGTCATGGCGAGGATGCGGATCGGTGTTGGAAGGTGATTAAGTGTCGTCGGATAGTGAGTCTGTTTAATCCGAAAGTCCGTATGAAAAATAAAGTGGGGATAATGTTGTCTTTTGGTGGACGTAAATTTTTCAGTTTGTTTAAGAGTGTGTGCTGAATCAATCAATGAATTTCTGCATCATATACGCATCTGAGTAGCCTCTGCCTCTCCGGAGCCACGATTTTAGCCGTCCGCATATTGAATACCCACATTTCTTAAAAAGTGACAGGCTCCATTCATTGTCGGCTCCTACGGTTGCCCATAATTGATGCATGCCTAAAAATGTTCCGGTATAATTGCTGATTATATTCAGGCTTCTTGATGCGTAGCCGTTATTGCGATAGTCCTTATCTATAAGTATGCCTACTCCTGCCCGCCGGTTCTGATAATCGAAATCATATAGGTCAATCGTGCCTATTGTTGTGTCTGAGTCGATAAGAGTTATCATAAGACGCAGTTGGTTCGTCTTGAATATGTCCGGAGAATAATTTTCAATGTATTCCCAGATCGTTTTTTTCGAGTATGGAGCCAAAGAGCATCCCGAAAGCCATATAGATGTGTCGTTTTCCCATTTATATAGGTGTTCAATGTCGATAGCTTCCACGGCTCTTAACTTGATGACACCGTCGTCCAGCATATTTGTGTTGTCCATATACTTTTAATGGTTGAATGATTCGCTGAATAATGTCCTGTTCAATAGCGAACGTCCTAATGTGATCTCGTCGGTATATTCAATCTCATTTCCGACAGACACGCCTCTTGCCAATTGTGTAATCTTTACATCCAGGCCGCCTAACTGGCGATAAATGTAGAAGTTTGTGGTCTCGCCTTCCATGGTGGCGCTTAGCGCCAATATGACCTCTTTTACATTCTCCCCTTTGACACGGTCGACAAGCGACTGGATCTCGAGTGAATCAGGGCCGACTCCGTCCATAGGGGAGATTACTCCACCAAGCACATGGTATAGTCCGGAGAACTGTCCGGTATTCTCAAAGCTCATCACATCCTTGACGCTTTCAACGACGCATACCACCGAGGAGTCGCGGTTTGGATTTGAGCATATAGGACAAGTATCCGTCTCCGAAATGTTATGGCATGAATTGCAATACCGTATGCCTTTCCGAAGATTTATTATCGACTGTCCTAAATCAATGCCCATGTTCTCGTCTTGACGCAGTATGTGAAGTGCGAGCCTTAGTGCGGTCTTTCGACCTATGCCGGGTAGGCGTGACAGTTGGGTCACTGTATTCTCAAGTAACGAAGATGCGTATTCCTGTTCCATAATCGGGTGCAAAGTTATTTAAAAAGAATGTTATTCCTTGAATCGGCAGTTCTTTTTTAGTTTTATTAATTATACTTTCCGTGGTTGGCTTACGGTGCATATTGATTCATGGATTAAATTGTGTTATTGTGCAATGTTTGATGAAAGTTGTTTGGTTGTGAGAAAAACATTTTTTATCTTTGAAAAAAATATCCGTCATGGATTTATTGAATCTGTGAGGGTGCAACCAAGATAATTCCACGCAAAGCACGGATTGATATGAAATATTTATCATTGCCTGACGATTCTGTAAGGAGACTGCCATTTTATCTGGCTATGGAGGAATATGCCGCCCGCAATAGCAGGGAGGAATTGTTCTTCATGTGGCAGGTGGCTCCGACTGTTATCTTTGGGCGGAACCAATTGGTAAATAATGAAGTTAATCTCGATTATTGCAGAGACAATTCCATCCAGATGTATCGTCGTAAGAGTGGTGGTGGATGTGTGTTTGCCGACTTGAGCAATATTATGTTCAGTTATATAGTCTCGTCGGACGATGTAGTCACAACATTTGCGGAATATACGGGTAAAATAGCTGCCATGCTTCGGTCTCTTGGACTTGATGCAAAAGCTACCGGCCGAAATGACATATTCATAGGCGATAAGAAGGTGTCGGGAAATGCATTCTATCATGTCGCAGGAAGAAGCATAGTGCATGGAACCATGCTTTATGACACGGATCTCGCTCACATGACGGCCGCCATATCTCCTTCAAAAGAGAAGTTGACATCCAAAGGGGTAGAGTCGGTCAGGAGTAGAATCACTACATTAAATCAGCATCTCGACATCTCTATTGATGAGTTTAAGAACTACGCAAGACGCTATATGTGCGGTGATGAGGAGCTACGGCTTGATGAGTCGGATGTGAAAGCAATCGAAAGAATATCCAGCCCATACTATACAAAAGAGTGGATTTTCGGAAAGGATCCACGGTGTTCACGAAGCATTAATACCCGAATTGAAGGTGTTGGTGAATTTCAGATTCAGATTGCCGTAAAATCCAATCGCATAGAGAGCATCGATATGTCGGGCGACTTTTTTCTATTGTCCGACATAGACGACAAACTCTTCAGAAAGCTTGCCGGGTGTGAATACACTATGGAAGCTGTGGCTGAGGTGCTGAATGACATTCGTCTGGATTCAATAATCAGCGGAATGACTAACGAACAATTTATATCACTAATATTTCATAAAAATGGAAGAGAATAAAAGAACATGTCTGTATGACAAACATGTAGCTCTTGGAGCGCAAGTGAGTCCGTTTGGCGGTTTCGACATGCCCATTCAATATAAAGGCATTGTAGAGGAGCATAATGCGGTTAGAAATGCATGCGGTGTGTTCGATGTGTCGCACATGGGCGAAGTCATAGTTAAAGGCGAGGATGCTGAAAAATATGTCAACCACATCTTTACCAATGATGTTCGCGGTGCTGAAAATGGCAAATGTTTTTACGGCATGATGCTCAATCTGGAAGGTGGCGTTGTCGATGACTTGCTGGTGTATAAACGCGATGACAAAAATTTCTTCCTTGTGATAAACGCATCTAATATTGATAAGGACCTTGCGTGGATACGTGGTAATGTCGATGGATTTGATGTGGAAATAGTCGATCTTAGCGATCAGCTTGGCGAACTGGCCATACAGGGTCCGAACTCGGAGAAAGTTATGACAGAAGTTTTGGGCCTCCCGGTGGCCGACTTAGGTTTTTATACATTTAAGGAACTTGATGTCGACGGCGAAGATATAATCGTAAGCCGTACAGGTTATACCGGTGAAGATGGATTCGAAATATATGCATCGCATGGTCTGACAAATAAATTTTGGGACGAGCTTTTGGCTTCTGGCGATGTTGAACCTTGTGGCTTAGGATGCCGTGACACGTTGCGCTTCGAGGTCGGACTGCCTCTTTACGGCGACGAACTGGCTGATGACATTTCACCCATTGAAGCAGGCCTGGGCATATTTGTCAAAATGGATAAACCGGAGTTCATCGGTAAAGATGCCGTTGCGAGATTGAAGGCGGATGGAGTAAAACGTAAACTTGTCGGTCTTGAACTTAAGGATCGGGCTATCCCTCGACATGGATATGAAGTGTTGAACCAGAACGACGAAGTTGTAGGTCATGTCACCACTGGATATCATGCCATTTCTGTAGATAAGAGCATTGCTATGGCACTTGTCGACGTCGATTATTCTTCGCTCGATACACCGCTAAAAGTGCGTATACGGCGAAAGACTTTCCCTGCTATAGTTGTTAAAAAGAAATTTTACAAGAAAAGTTATAAGAATTAAATTATCACATTTAAATTAAAGACATAATTATGAGCAAGATTTATTATTCCCCGACTCACGAGTATATTAAAGTAGATGGCAATGTAGGTTATATTGGTATAACTGACTATGCGCAGCATCAGCTCGGCAATGTAGTGTATGTTGACATGCCGGAGGTCGATGATGAAGTTGTAGCAGGCGAGGATTTCGGTGCTATTGAGAGCGTGAAAGCCGCCAGCGACTTGATTTCTCCTGTTAGCGGTACCGTTGTTGAGGTCAATGAAGCTCTTGTCGACGAGCCTGGACTTATCAATAAGGATTCAATGGAAAATTGGATTATTAAAGTGGAAATGTCGGATGCGTCTGAACTGGATTCACTTCTTGACGAAGGAGCATATAAGGAACTTTGCCATTAACATGCCATATTATGCTTCATAGATATTTCCCACACACCGAGGAGGATATCTCTGTAATGCTCCAAAAGTGCGGTTTATCCGACATGAAGGATCTATATTCCGATGTCCCGGAACAGTTGCTTCTGGGGTGTGACTATGATCTCCCAGATGAATGGAGCGAAAAAGAGGTCCGGGATTTTTTCAAAAGACTTGGTGATAAAAACCGCAATCTGACTTGCTTTGCCGGAAATGGCTATTATGACCATTATTCTCCGGCAGTCATATCCGCTATATTGTCGCGTTCGGAATTTCTGACCGCATACACTCCGTACCAACCGGAAATATCGCAGGGTACGCTTCAATATATATTTGAGTATCAGAGCATGATGACTCAGCTTACCGGGCTTGATGTGTCGAATGCGTCGATGTATGACGGAGCGACAGCCACAGCTGAGGCAATGATGATGACTATAGCGTCTGTCCGCAAACGGAATAAAGTCCTGGTATCCGCCACGATTGCACCTCAGGTATTGAACGTAATGAAGACATACGCTCATTATCATGGTGTGGAGTTGGAATTGATTAAGGAAAAGGACGGTGTCACTGACAAGTCGGATTTTGAAGAGAAAATCTGTAAAGGCGATGTTGCCGGTGTCGTAGTGGCTATCCCAAATCGTTATGGTATTCTTGAGGATTATGCCGGATGGGCCGACATGATTCACCGTAACAAGGCTTTGTTGGTGATGAATTGTGTGGCTTCAGCTCTTGGTGCGGTCAAGTCTCCCGGCGAATGGGGGGCGGACATTGCGGTGGGCGATGCCCAGTCTCTTGGAATGCCTTTGAACTATGGAGGCCCATATCTTGGATTTATGTGTGCCACCAAGGCTCTTATGCGAAAGATTCCCGGACGAATTGTGGGAGCGACCAAGGACAAAGATGGGAAACGTTCTTTCGTTCTTACGTTGCAGGCCCGCGAACAACACATACGTCGTGAAAAAGCGACGAGCAACATTTGTTCCAATCAAGGTTTGATGGCCTTGTATGTGACTATATATATGTCGTTGTTGGGAACTGACGGACTTAAGGAAGTAAATGAATTGAGTTGCGCAGGTGCTCATTATTTGGCGGAAGCGTTGGTAAATACTGGAAAAGTAGCGCTCAAATATTCAGATAAGCCATATTTGAATGAATTTGTTGTCGTTACAAGCTTTAGTGTCGACGAATTGATTTCAAAGGGCGTTGAAGCTGGAATATTGTGCGGTGTCAAGCTTTCTGAAAATGAAATGCTGATCGCTGTGACTGAGATGCGGACCCGCGAGGAAATGGATCAATTGGTCGGCTTAGTGTCTAAAATGTAGTGTTCAACCCAGAATAAAAGTGTACTGAAATGAATCGAGAATTATACGGAAAACTTATTTTTGAGTTGTCGCACAAGGGACGCAAAGGCTATAAGTTGCCGAATACTGGCGTGAAGGCATCGATGGAGGGAGTGCCTGCCGAACTTTTACGGTCGACAAGTCCGGCTCTTCCTGAAGTCGATGAACTGACTGTAGTACGTCACTATACCAACATGAGCAACAATAACTTCGGAGTCGATACCGGATTCTATCCCTTGGGATCATGTACGATGAAGTACAATCCTAAGATCAACGAAGAGATTGCCACGGATCCGCGTTTGGCATCGTTACATCCTGATCAGCCGACGTATACCACCCAGGGTGCGTTGGAGCTATACCATACGCTGGAACTATACTTGTCGGAGATCGGCGGTATGGCCGAATTCACTTTGAATCCTTATGCCGGCGCACATGGTGAATTGACCGGACTTATGGTGATAAGGGCATATCATGAGCAGAATGGCGACTCAAAGCGAACAAAGGTCATTGTACCGGATTCGGCTCATGGTACCAATCCCGCGAGTGCGGCTGTGGCCGGTCTTACGATAGTAGAGGTTAAAAGCCGACCGGATGGGACTGTCGATGTCGATGACCTGAGACCGTTGCTTGACGACACTGTTGCCGCGGTAATGATGACCAATCCCAATACATTGGGTATTTTTGAACGTAATATTCCGGAGATAGCCTCGTTGGTTCATGATGCAGGGGCTTTACTGTATTATGATGGAGCCAATCTGAATCCTATGGTAGGAGTGGCACGGCCGGGCGACATGGGATTTGATGTCATGCATATAAATTTACATAAGACATTTTCTACGCCACATGGGGGCGGAGGTCCTGGAGCTGGTCCGGTAGGTGTCCGGAAAGGTTTGGAACATCTTTTACCGAATCCGAGGGTGGTTATGAATGAAGACGGCACTTACGGAATAGAATATTCTGATGAATCTCTTGGACAGATATCGGGAACCTTGGGTAATTTTGCAGTTTGTGCCCGTGCGTTAAGCTATATACTTTCTTTAGGACGTAACGGATTGAAGTGGGTAGGTCCTTTGGCAACCCTTAATGCAAATTATATAAAGGAATCTTTGAAGGATAAGTATTTGCTTCCCATAGACGGCGTGTGCAAACATGAATTTGTATTTGACGGATTAAAGGATAAGTCGACAGGAGTGACGACATTGAATGTTGCGAAACGCCTGCTTGATTTTGGTTTCCATGCTCCGACTATCTATTTCCCGCTTCTGTTCCATGAGTCTCTGATGATCGAGCCTACGGAAACGGAAAGTCTGGAGACTATCGACGAATTTATCTCAGTGATGAGCCGTATCGCAGATGAATCTATCGCTGATCCCGACATGGTAAAGGATGCTCCCCACAATACTCCGATCAGTCATCCGGATGACACTGAAGCGGCATTGCATCCGGTTGTGTCTTATTTTGAGTTGTCGGCACAATAGAATTTGATAGGACAATGATTGAAACAGATATTATAATCATAGGTGCCGGTCCCGGAGGTATGGAACTCTGTGGACTGGCTCTTAAACAGAATCGCCGTGTGGTCATAATTGAACGTGACCACATCGGCGGTACATGTTTGAACCGTGGATGCATACCGACTAAGGCATTGTGCAAGTCGGCGGAAGTAGTTGACACTGTCCGTGAATCCTCGGTATTTGGCGTGAACTTATCAGGAATTTCGTTGGCCTACGCCGATGCTGCCCGCAGAAAAGATGAAGTGGTGGCATCCTTGCGTGAAGGTGCTGAAGCCGCTATGAAGGGCGCGTTGATTGTTCGCGGTGAGGCTAAGTTTAAGGATGCGCAGACAGTCGAGGTAAACGGCGAGTGTTATACGGCACCGATGATCGTCATTGCTACCGGGTCAGAACCTTCGATGTTGGCTATTCCGGGCGCAGAATTGTGCATGACGAGCGATTCATTCCTTCAGATTGATAAATTGCCGGATGATGTATGCATCATTGGCGGTGGTGTCATAGGACTAGAATTTGCATGCATATTGAAGTCTTTTGATGTCAATGTGACTGTAATTGAATATTGTCCTGAAATTCTGCCTAACTTTGACAAAGAGATTGGCAAGCGTTTGAAGAGTCTTTTATCGCGTAAAGGTATAAAGATTATTACCTCCGCCGCTGTAAAAGCTGTTAATCCTGGCTTCGAAGTTGAATATGAATCAAAGGGGAAACTTCAGTCCATACATACATCTTGCGTGCTTATGGCCGTAGGTCGTAGATCCGTTATTCCTGAAGGCGCTGAGTCTATAGGTATAAAAGTAGGTAGAAAAGGGATTGAAGTGGATTCTGCATTTTCTACGACGGTCCCCGGCATTTATGCTATCGGAGATGTAAACGGACGGCTGATGCTTGCACATGCCGCATCGGCACAGGCATCTGTATTGATGGGTGAAAAAGTCAATCTGGAAGTTGTCCCTGCCGCCGCGTTCACCTCTCCGGAATGCTCTATGGTTGGACTTACCGAGGAGCAGTGCAAAGATGCCGGAATTAATTTCCGAACATCCAAATCCTTGTTTAGGGCCAATGGCAAAGCCGTTGCGATGGGTGAGACCGACGGATTCGTTAAGATGATAATTGATTCTGACTCAGATAAGATTATCGGATGCCATATCATCGGGCCTCATGCGGCTGATTTGATTCAAGAATCTGCATTGTGTATAGCGTCAGGGCTTCGTGCAGACGCTCTTTCATCAACGATACATGCTCATCCTACGTTGACGGAGGTTGTTGCATCCGCGGTAAAATAATTAGATTTAAGTTCACGTTATTCTTGATAAGCAGTTACGATTATGGCTAATAATATCGATATTGAAGAGTTGATCACATTGAATTATGAGATTGAAGGACTCCTTTATTTAGCTTTACACCGAGGTTCAGACACTCCTGATAGTGTTTGGCGCCTCATTAAAGAGAAGGTTTGTTCGTTGAACTCTATTCTTGTGGCTGATTCCGAATGCGAAGAAACCGCAGATGTGGTGTTAAATGATGATCAGGCTTTTGAAGAACCGGAACAACACACATCTGTAGAATCTGTAGATGTGACGATTTCGATGGATACATCGTGTGCCGCTGATATCGATGTCGCTGAAGACGATTGTCGGCAAAGTGATGAAGGAGGCAGTGTATCTGAAATTGTTATCGATGAACGGGAGGATTGTATCAATCCGTTGATTCAAATAACTGATGGTGACACTATATCGGCTGAACCTTTTGAGCCGGAATCGGAATTGTATGGTCCCGAAGATTCCATTAAAGAGGATGTGTCGTCGGACATTGATAATCAAGTGCCCGAGATATACACGGACGAATCGAACGGTCCATTGGAATCAGATGATTTGGATGGCACGGAATTCAGCAAGGATTCTCTTCGGCTTGATGAGAAGTTGGCGCGTAATAACTCGAAGAATCTGAGAAAAGCATTCTCATTAAATGATAAATTCCGATTCCGTCGTGAATTGTTTTCAAACAGCGATACGGAAATGGCGGATACTTTGAATCTTGTCGATGCAATGACGTCGTATTCAGAAGCTGAAGAGTATTTTTATTCTGATCTTCAGTGGGATCCGGAGATGTCCGAAGTAAAAGACTTTATGTCGATTATCAAGAACCATTTTTCATAATTATATGAGCGGTAAGCTATACATAGTGCCCACTCCGGTAGGAAATCTGGGCGATATGTCGCCCAGAGCCATCGAGACGTTGAACAGTGTCGATCTGATTCTTTGTGAGGACACCCGGACCACGAAAGTGCTGTTGAAGCATTTTGACATAAATGTACCTACCGCGAGCCATCACAAATATAATGAACATGAAATGGTGGAACGTGTGGCAGAGACCATTTCTTCGGGAAAGAATATTGCGTTGGTAAGCGATGCTGGTACTCCGGGAATTTCAGATCCTGGATTCATGCTTGTCAGAGAATGTAGACGTAGGGATATTGTGGTGGAGACTTTACCGGGTCCGACGGCTTTGATTCCGGCGTTGGTTAATTCAGGTCTGCCCTGCGACAGATTTGTATTTGAAGGTTTCCTTCCGGTAAAAAAAGGGCGTATGACACGCATGTCTGAATTAGCTGCCGAACCAAGGACTTTCATCGTTTATGAATCGCCGCTCAGACTGGTTAAGACATTGGAGCAGTTTGCAGAAGTATGTGGCGGTGACCGGCAGGCATCTGTGTCGCGCGAGATTTCAAAATTGCATGACACCACAGTTACTGGAACTCTTGACGAGCTGATTGATTACTTTAGCGTGAACATTCCTAAAGGTGAGATTGTTATTGTTATTGAAGGATTAAAAGCTAAGCCTGCGGCTGGTTCTCACCGGAATAAATATCGGGAAGACAGCTCCGGTGATGTTTGAGATCCCATGTCGCCTTAATAAAGTGGATTATGGCGATATATTAAGTAGACTATTTATTAACTTCTGTTGATATGAAAAAGATTATTTCAATTTTTGCTGTTGCTTTGGTTTGTTTGACCGCATGCGACAATGGCAAACTTAAACAGGCAGAGGAGAAGAACCTCCAACTTGATTCGTCACTTCAAGAAGCAAAAGCCAATCAGGACAGCCTTCTTGTGTTGCTTAATGACATCACTGACGGGATGAACCAGATTAAAGATCTGGAAAAAATCCTTTCAAACACTAATGATTTGAGTGCTGAATCAAAAACCCGGAAGGAACAGATCAAAAATGACATGGCCGCTATACAGAAGGCCTTGCAAGAACGCCGTATGCGGTTGGCTGAACTTGAGACGAAACTTAAGAATTCACAGCAATACAGTAGTACTCTGAAGAAAACTGTGGAGAATCTTAAGGCTGAGATAGCTAATCAGGAAGCCACGATATCGACATTGCGCAACGACCTTGCCACAGCTAAGATACAGGTGGATCAGCTGACAGTCAGAGTCGATTCTTTGAATTCGACGGTTGATTCAGTCATCATCGAAAAGCAGAAGGCTGAAGAAGATGTGAAAATCGTGACTGATGAACTCAATGTCTGCTACTACGCCATAGGCAGTAAGAAAGAACTCAAGGAAGCAAAGATTATTGAGACCGGCTTTTTGCGCAAGACGAAACTGCTTCAAGCAGATTTCCAGCAGACTTACTTCACAACTGCTGACAAACGTGATCTGAATACGATTCCGACCCATGCTAAAAAGGCAAAGATATTGACCAATATGCCTGAAGGCAGCTATATCTTTGAAGCGGTTGACGGTCTACAGATGCTTAGAATTACTGATCCCGTCAAGTTCTGGAGCCTGTCGAACTATCTGGTGATTCAGGTTGATTAAGGACGTGTAGATAACTAAAATAGCGAACTGACAATGGCTGTGCGTATACGCGCAGCCATTGTCAGTTTATGACCTAAATTTGTAAGAATTATACAACCGATATGAGATTTCGATTGTTTTATATGGTAAATTGTATAATAAAGTCCATATACTATGAAATATAAAACAAGATTACAATATCATAAAGTCGGCGGAATAAGGATCCCCAATGTCAAACTGTTTCTTTTTTGGGCCGCTATTACTGTGGTAGGAGTCTTTCTTTTAGGATGGGCCATTTATGACACGCTTATGGAAACCGGACATATCGAAGTGACACGTTCGGATGCTCATGGTGGTACGTTTGTTGGACATTGGATGCATGGGAAACCTTATGGAGAAGGTCGATTGACAACAAAGATGGGCGATGTATATGAGGGTTCCTGGAATAGCGACGGACATTTCGTATTTGGAACATTGACAACGCCTCAATATGTATATACTGGAGAATTCAAAGATTATCGCCCTGATGGATACGGAATGTGTCGATTCAAATCCGGAGCGGTTTACCGGGGATTTTGGCGTGATGGCTTGGAGTCTGGCCTTGGCCGATTGGTGGAAGCCGACGGTTCTCTTAAATTTGGCTATTGGTCCAATGGCGATCTGTCTGAGGCAAAAGGTGCTGAATTTGTACCCGGAGAGAGTGTGTACGGCATCGACGTGTCGAAATATCAGAAAATAATTGATTGGAGGCAATTGCGTTTACCAGCCAATAGAGACGGTGAAGTCTATGCAAATCTCAAAAGATCCGGAGTAGTACGTACTGCTACAGCCAAGTATATACAGCCGGTACTGTTTGCTGTGATGAAATCGACGGAGGGTAGCACCATTCAGGATCCTACATTTGACATCAACTACGAGGAAGCACGCCTTAACGGTTATATACGGGGAGCATATCACTTTTTAAGTCCGTATTCTCCAGTCGCGGAGCAGGTACAGAACTATATACAAAGCACTCCTCTTGAACCGGGCGACTTGCCGCCTATTCTTGACATAGAAGTTTCCAATAGAGTAATGAAGCGCCACCATGTCAAAATCTGCCGGATGGCTCTGCAATGGCTAAAGGAGATTGAGGAGTACTATGGCGTAAAGCCTATTATTTATACCTACAATAGTTATTACGACAGTTATATGAAAGGACGTGGATTTGATGGATATGACTATTGGATCGCACGATATAGCGATGAAGAGCCCTCGGCTCGTAAATGGGAGATATGGCAATTTACAGAGAATGGTCGTTGCGGAGGAATATCGACACCTGTAGATGTTGATATTTTTAAGGGCGACTTCTTCACTTTGCGTTCATTCGTCAGGAAGGGTGGCATCCAGCCCTATGCCGGATCTTTGATACATGACAATGACTATAAATACAAGGAGATATGGAATATACAAAGCGACTATAACAACTATGTCGACACCCTTACATGGAATTGAGCGCAGCAGCCTCGACTAAGGTGTCCAGCTTTAGTCGAGTAAAAGTAATAGAAAAAACAATCAAAAATTAGAGTCTGTGAGGACCTTATTTTTGATTGTTTCCATTTTGTTTTGTAATTTTGCAAGATATTAGTATTTGCTTATAATGGGATTATTCAGTTTCTTTTCAAAAGAGAAAAAGGAGACCCTTGACAAAGGGTTGGAGCGCACCAAGCAAGGTGTGTTTTCAAAGTTGGCTCGCGCTGTTGCGGGAAAGTCGAAAATCGATGATGAGATTCTCGATAATCTGGAAGAGGTATTTATAACTTCAGATGTCGGAGTCGAGACTACATTGAAGATTATAGAACGTATCGAAAAGCGGGTTGCCCGTGATAAGTATGTCAATTCTTCGGAACTGAATGAACTCTTGTGTGAAGAGATTACAGATCTGCTCGCTGAGAATAACAATGAATCGTCGTTAGAAGACTTCACTGTCCCAAAGGATCACAAACCTCACGTCATAATGGTGGTGGGTGTAAACGGAGTAGGGAAAACGACAACCATCGGAAAGCTTGCTTCTCAATTTAAAAAAGCAGGGAACAAGGTGATGCTCGGTGCCGCCGATACATTCCGTGCCGCCGCTGTCGAACAACTTGATGCGTGGGGTGAGAGAGCCGGAGTGCCTGTCGTAAAGCAGAAACTCGGAGCTGATCCTGCTGCTGTGGCATTTGACACTTTGCAGTCGGCGGTCGCCAATGGTGTCGATGTCGTGATTATTGACACTGCCGGTCGTCTTCACAATAAGAAAGGCCTGATGGACGAGCTGACAAAAATTCGCAATGTGATGCAAAAGGTGGTCCCTGACGCTCCGCATGAGGTGTTGTTGGTCCTTGATGGTTCTACCGGCCAAAATGCATTTGAACAAGCTCGTCAGTTTGTTGCGGCCACAAAAGTCAATGAATTAGCTATTACTAAACTTGACGGCACGGCTAAAGGCGGCGTAGTCATAGGTATAAGCGATCAATTTAAGATTCCGGTAAAATATATCGGACTGGGAGAGGGCATCGACGACCTTCAGGTGTTCCATAAAAAGGAATTTGTGCGTTCTCTCTTCGGTAACAATTAGTTGAAGTTTATGTCGCGTCAGAAAGTTGATGTTGTGACGCTCGGTTGTTCGAAGAATCTTGTTGACAGCGAGCGTCTGTTGAGCATGTTCACCCGTAATGGCTTTGATGTCAGGCATGATCCGGATTCTGGATTAAAGCCAAGTCCGACGGTTGTTATTAACACTTGCGGATTCATAGGAGATGCAAAGGAGGAATCAATCAACACAATCCTTGAATATGTACAGGCTAAGAATGAAGGGATAGTCAAAAGACTGTTCGTGATGGGATGTTTATCGGAACGTTACCGGGAACAGTTGCTGTCCGAAATTCCGGAAGTAGACCGATGGTATGGAAAATTCGATTGGCCCTCCGTAGTCGGCGATTTGGTGAAGTCTGATAAACATATTCTTCCGTATGACAGAGTAATAACTACTCCTTCCCATCATTCATACATAAAAATCTCCGAGGGGTGCAATCGTTTTTGTGCCTTTTGTGCAATTCCGTTGATAACGGGCCGTCATACCTCGCGTTCGATTGAGGATATTGAAGATGAAGTGCGGATGCTCGTTTCCCGTGGAGTTAAGGAATTCAACATAATAGCGCAGGATTTGTCAAGCTATGGTCTTGACAAATATGGAGAAATGCGTCTGCCTGAGTTGATCGACAGGCTTGCATCCATACCCGGCGTGGAATGGATAAGGCTTCATTATGCTTATCCAGCTCAATTTCCTTTCGGAATTATCGAGGTGATGAATAAGCATGACAATATATGTAAATACATAGATATTGCCCTTCAGCATATAAGTGATCCTGTGCTTGCAAATATGCGCAGACATATAAATGCGGAACAGACTTCTGCGCTATTGTCCGAACTTAGGGAAAAAGTACCCGGGATTCATATCCGTACCACCTTGATGGTGGGATTTCCCGGTGAAGGAGAAAAGGAGTTTGAAGAGCTTCTTGAATTTGTCAGGACTCAGAAATTTGACAGAATGGGAGCTTTTGCTTATTGCGAAGAGGATGATACATACGCGGCCTCACACTATGCCGACGACATTCCTGATGAAGTTAAACAAAGTAGACTTTCCAGATTGATGGAAGTGCAAGAGACTATAGCATACGAGCTAAATCAACGGAAGATCGGTATGGTTCTAAAAGTGGTTGTGGATCGTGAAGATGCCGATTATTATATAGGGCGTACCCAGTGGGATTCTCCGGAGGTTGATCCTGAAGTCTTGATAAAAAAGGACAAAAGCTTGACTGTCGGAGAATTTTATGAGGTAAAGATAGTGGATGCGTTGCCGTTCGAATTGATTGCAGAATCGCTCTAAGCATATCTGTTATGTTGTTCACTGAAAGTGTCAGAAAAGCTGTAAGTCTTGGACTTTGTCGTCGGAAGCCATTTGCATTATATATTATGCCTGATTCAGATTTGGTCAATTTCATTGCTTCATCGGAGGTATGTACTTATAATGACAGAGTCGGAGACGGCTTTTACATAAACACTTTTAACAACTCGTTCGGACTTCCTGTATTCATTCCAGCCGAAATGAACGCAGAAGAAGCAACCGTACTATTTTCTCAATCGGATTCGGGTCCTGTACCAGATATCGAACCTTGCCGAATGAGCACCGACAGGCAGTGGTATATTGAGCATACAGGCCATGTAATTTCTGATTTATCACGGGAAGGAGGTAAGGCGGTATTATCAAGGATTATCTGTGGGCCATCTGCCGATATCGATTGGATTGAGACAGTTGAACGCTATTTTGGAGCTTATAAATCGACATTCCGTTATATCTACTATACTCCACAAACCGGGGCCTGGTTCGGAGCATCGCCGGAGATATTGCTAAGTCGCAAAGAGGGTTCTGATTCGATTGCTACGATGGCACTTGCCGGAACACGCAGTGTGGAGATAGGGGAGTGGGACGCTAAAAATTCGGAAGAACACAACTATGTCGTCAACTACATAGTAGATGTGCTTAGGCATCTCGGGATTAGTCCGGAAGTATGCGATGCGGAGAATGTCAGGTTCGGCAGTATCGAGCATTTATGCCATCGCATAAATGCCGTTTATTCTGGAAATATGATTGACGTGGCCAATGCTCTGAGTCCTACTCCGGCTCTTGCAGGATTGCCCTTGGTTCGGGCTATGGAGCATATCAGTTATGCAGAACCTCATAAAAGACATTGTTATGGTGGTTATGTCGGGTGTAGGAATTTCGAAGGGGAATTTATTTACGTAAATCTAAGGTGCGTGCATTTTTCTGTCGAACGGTTTTGCATATATGCCGGTGGAGGTATTACGGGTAAGTCTTCTCCTGAAATGGAATGGCTTGAAACCGAGGCTAAGTCTGAGTTTCTCAGACGTGAACTCATACGTTAGAGGGCTGTCCTGCTTAGTGTGCGGAACAGCCCTCCGATATTTGACAGAGCATTTGTTAGTCGATGAACATGACCTTTTTGTCGTCTCTCGGTTTTGATTCGGGTGCTTCATCTGGATACCCGACTGCTATAGCATATAAGAGTGAGTAGTCGGTTGGAATCTGTAATTGCTTTAGATATGGAAGTGCCTCTTCCGTGTTTTTCATAAACGAAATAGGCCCGCCGAGACAACATGTGCCGAGTCCGAGTGACTGGGCCGCAAGCATCATGTTCTCACCGAGCATTCCACAGTCGAGCTGTCCAGATCCATCTATGGGTGATGCTACGAATATTACTGCAGGGGCATTCCTGAACATGTTTTTGAATCCGTTCTGATTGGCCATGTCTGGATTCTGTTTGACGAACAGTTCAGTGATTCCGTTGATATATTCAGGATTGTCCACAACTCTGACGTGCCATGGCTGTTTGTTCATGCCGCTTGGAGCATTGATTCCGCAGGCTACGATTTGTTGGAGCTTCTCACGTTCTACCGGAGTGTCTTTATACTTTCGTATACTTCTCCGCGACATTATGGCATCCACGACCTCATTGCCGTCAGATTGGGAGGTGGCAACAGTGAGATCGGTCTGTTCCGAGCCGTTGCTCGTCGAGCAACTGGAAAAAATAAAGGAACCTGCAAAAATTATACTGCAGATTCCTAATGATGCGGTAAAATTCCTCATGCTATTGCACGGATATTATTTTGTTGCTTCAATTGAAACTTTACGGAACTCTTTGAGAAGTTTCTCCATTTCAAGAGATGCCTTACGTGCACGGGCACCGGCTGCCTTATTGCCGTTTTCAACCTGTGCTTGTGCGTCTTTTTGGAAAGCTTCATAAAGTGAAGCTACTTTTTCTACTAATTCTTTCATTGTGATAATAATAAACGATTAATGTATCAATATACCTTTGGCAAAGATACAAAAGTTTCTTTATTGCACACAAAAAAATGTATTTTTTTGATTGGAAAATTTAAATGGACCCATGTAATGGCGCCAATTATTCCACTTTATCTCTAATCTGACCTTTTTTTATAAGCACTCTGCCGACTATTGCCGTTACAAATGCTCCGATCAGCATTACTGCTATAGAAACTTCCAGAGCCAATGTGCATCCCCCCCAGCGGATCAGCATAGGAATGAAGAATGCTCCAAGCACTGCGCCTAATTTACCTATTCCGGCGGCCAATCCGCCACCCGTACCACGGTCAGATACGGGATATATCTGTGACGGCAATATGAACGTGATCAGATGTGGCCCGATATTGAGAAACAGTTCAAATATCATAAATCCGGCAATAGCAATCCAGGCATCCCATTTTAATTTGTAAGCCAAAAGTAAGATTGTCAATCCTGCGGCGCATAGTATAAATCCCCATGTCTGTAGCTTTATATGCGACACTTTTCGTAATACGGACAGACCTATGGCAAATCCCACTACCATCACCGCGCTCAGCCAAATAGTTATCTCAACTGAATTAGTGATATGCTCAATGGGAGTAGTGTGCGATGACTGGCTGCTTAATCCTAAGGCGATAATTAGTGTAGGCATAAAAATGCCAATACCATACACCCCCAGTCCTTCGCATGCCCATGGAATCCCGGTGAGGATAATCTCTTTGACGTTGTTTTTAAGGAATGATCCAAATGAAGTGGAGGAGTTTTCAGTGGAGTCCTTTGAATCATCATGTGTTACCGGCATCTCAACATCGTTGCCCAAGAAGTATTTCACGGATTCTTCAGCCTCTTTTACCTTTCCGTGGGCCATAAGCCATCCCGGACTTTGTGCGAATGGGATACGTGTAAGAAGTATGATGCCCGATATTCCGGTTATTATAAATAGCAGTTCCGGCCAGTTGGTGGCAGAATCCCATGTCCGTATTATCCAGAAACATAGCGCGGCCACTATAATATTTCCTACGGATGAAGCGGCTTTTGCCACTCCGACCATGAATACCTTATACTTGTTCGGCATTATCTCCGATATGTAATCCGAATCGAGGCTATATTCTCCGCCGACACAGAAGCCCATTATGAAAAGACTAGCCAAAAGTATGTGCAACTCATGGAAGAAGTAAGCCGCTACAGATGCCGTAAGTATTAAAAACGGGCATAATCGGAAAAAGAGCAGATATCCGTAACGGTCGCTTAACTTTCCAAATACAAAAGCACCGATAGAAATACCGATTAACGACATACATCCAAGCAATCCTTGCATACCGGCGGATAGCTCTGGGTGCGACACGATTTGTACTAAAGGAATTACCACGCTGATCAATGCTGCAAGGCCTTGACCGATAAGTTGTCCTAATGATCCGGATATGACGACTCTGACATGTCCCCACCGTAATGGCATAGTGTCCATGTCGACCATACTGTTGGAATTAGTTGAAACGTTTTTATATCCCATAAAGCTTTTTATTTAATAATGCTTATGCGGGACACTGTGTTCAATCAATGGCTAATTTGTTTTCTTGCTTAGGGACAAGAAATGCGCTTATCTCCCAAAGCATGTAAATAGGAGTAAATACTATGGCAAGCGTGAACGGATCGCCTGTGGGCGTTATAAACGCGGCCAAGACAAGCAACATCACTATTGCATGTCTTCTGTACTTTTTGAAAAAATTCTTATTGAGAATTCCTATCTGACCGAGTAACCAACATAACAGAGGCATTTCGAATACTAACCCCATCACAAACGTAATTCCAAGAAAACTATCCATGTAAGATTCGATAGAGATTTGATTTGGGATATATTGACTTACCTGATATTCAGATAAAAAACGCAAAGTGACGGGAAATACCAAAAAGTAACCCACCAAAGCCCCGATGTAAAACATTACATTACCCATAAAGAAAGCCATTTTTGTGCTACGCTGTTCTTGCGGGTACAATGCCGGGCTTATGAAAGTCCATATAAAATAGAATATAGCCGGAGTAGTGAGCACCAATGCCAGCCAGAATGATGTGGATATATGGATGAAGAATTGTGATGCAAGATTAATGTTAATCAGCTGGACCTCAAATCCTTCATTGGAAAAGTTTGGCAATAAGTCTGAGCTGGTCGTTATGTGCGAAAACAATCGATATAGAGGAAAGCCGGCATGGCACGGCGCCAATATCACTCTATCAAATATGTCGCCCATGATTGAAAACAGAATGACGGATGCCACCGATATTGTTATTGCGATACGGATCATAACTCCGCGCAGAGCGTCGGCATGGTGCCAGAAACTCATTTCCGAATCAGATTTTGAGCCTATATCGATATTAGACTCTCTATTTGTTCTCGACATTTTCAGATGATGAAGATGCCTTATTGTCGGAGACCGGTTTGGATATTTCATCCTGGATGTCGTTCATCCCTTTTTTAAAACTGCTTACACCCTTTCCGAGTCCATGCATGAGTTCTGGAATCTTACGGCCTCCGAAAAGAAGAAGCACTACAAAGACGATTATAATTATCTCAGCTGTCCCTAAATTCCCGAATAGAAGAGGGATTAAACAAAGTGGTATATGCATATAGCGTATTATTTATAGTCAAGATATCTAAAATATTAACGATACAAATTTACTATTATTATTCCAAGTACGAGCAAATATGGAAAAAATTCCTTAATTTTGTGGTCGATTTAAACTTCACAGAACAAATTAACTTGTTATGAAAGCATTTGTATTCCCCGGTCAAGGGGCTCAATTCGTAGGTATGGGCAAGGATCTTTATGACAACAATCCTGTGGCTCACGACATGTTTGAAAAAGCAAACGAAATTCTTGGTTTCCGCATCACTGACTTGATGTTCAACGGTACTGATGAAGATCTCCGTCAGACCAAGGTTACTCAGCCCGCCATATTCCTCCATTCTGTAATTTTGGCTAAGACGCTTGAAAATGAGATGACTCCCGACATGGTGGCCGGTCATTCTCTTGGCGAATTCTCTGCCTTGGTGGCCTCAGGAGCTCTTACTTTCGAGGACGGATTGAAACTTGTCAGCGCTCGTGCACAAGCAATGCAGAAAGCTTGCGAACTTAAACCGTCGACTATGGCCGCCGTGCTTGCTCTTCCTGATGAAAAGGTTGAAGAGATTTGCGCCGGTGTGGATGGTGTGGTAGTATGTGCCAACTATAATTGCCCCGGTCAGATTGTTATCTCTGGAGAAGAGCCTGCCATTGATGCGGCTTGTGAGCTCCTTTTGGCCGCAGGTGCAAAACGTGCGCTTAAACTTAAAGTCGGAGGTGCATTCCATAGCCCGTGTATGGAGCCTGCCCGTGCGGAGTTGGCCAAAGCTATAGAAGCTACTCCTGTGCATACGCCTTCTTGCCCCGTATATCAGAATGTTGATGCTAAGCCTCACACTGATCCTGCAGAAATTAAGGCAAATCTCGTGGCACAGTTGACAGCCCCTGTACGTTGGACTCAGACTGTGCAGAATATGGTAGCTGATGGTGCCGATGAATTTATTGAAATCGGTCCGGGAAAAGTACTTCAGGGACTTATATCGAAGATTGCACGAGGTGTAGCCCTCGCAGGAAAGCAATAAAATCAATTACCTCTAAATCATTACGCAAAGAGTCCATTGATGCATTATGGCTCTTTGCGTTTTTTGTTTGAATATGAAAATTGAATTGGTTGTCATAGGAAAGACTTCGGTACGATATCTTCAGGACGGGATTGAGGCTTACTGCAAACGGTTAAAGCATTATGTTCCCTTTGAGATACGATATTTACCCGATATTAAGTCGTCAAAAGCAATGACTTTTGAAAAACAGAAAGAACTTGAAGGAAGCCAATTCCTGTCGTTGCTTCAGCCGGGAGATTATCTTGTATTGCTTGATGAGCATGGTAGGGAGTATACGTCAAGGGAGTATGCATCGTATATTGATAAAAAGATGTCCGTGGTTCCTAAAAGGATTTTGTTCCTAATAGGTGGACCGTATGGATTTTCCGCCGATGTATATGCCAGGGCTGATGATAAAGTGTCGTTCTCAAAAATGACATTCTCACATGAGATGATCAGACTGTTTTTCGTAGAACAGTTATATCGTGCCATGACCATTCTGAAGGGTGAGCCATATCACCACGATTGATCATACCATCAAATCTCGGATGATGGCGTCTGAGACGAGCCATTTGTTTTGTGGGATCCTTACACCATGTATGGTATTTTCAAGCAATCCGCTATTTATAAGTTTGGATGCGCTAGACTTCAGCCGTTCTGCCATTGCATCTCCGGTCAACTGCATGAGTCGGTCATACACTATTCCGGATGTAGTGCGTAATGCTGTCATAACATATTCATTATAGATGTCATTGGCTGTTAGAATTTCTTTGTCGGCTATGATCTGTCCATGTGTGATACTGTCGATATATTTGCGTATATTCCATGGGTTGGCAAATCTAATGCCGTCAATGTAGCCGTGGGCGGCGGCTCCGATGCCGAGGTATGGACTGAATGTCCAGTATGAACTGTTGTGCATGGAGTGCCTTCCAGGCAGTCCGAAGTTGGATATTTCGTAGTGCTCATAACCGTGATCTAAGGTTTTTTCGGTGAGCATTTCAAACATTTGGCAGATTATATCGTCTTCAGTTTCAAATATCTTGCCTGTTTCGCGCTGTGCATACAATCGTGTGCCGGGTTCGTATGATAGTGAGTATGCCGACAAATGTTCGGGTCTAAAATCCATAATTGTATTGAGCGATCTTTCCCATGAATCAAGTGTCTGACCCGGCAATCCATATATCAAATCGGCACTTATATTATTGACTCCCGCGAGTCTTAGAATTTGGAGCGCTTTAATTGCTTGAATTGATGAATGGTTGCGCCCGACAATCTTCAATTCGTTATCTGCAAGCGATTGTATTCCGATACTTACCCGGTTTATCCCGAGTGGCAGTATTGACGAGACCCATCTTTCGGATATATTTTCCGGATTAGCTTCGATAGTAAATTCTTGGACATTAGTGAGTGGCAACTCGGATATAATGTCGCTAAGTTCGTCGGCTTCTAATAATGAAGGTGTGCCGCCTCCTATATATATAGTAGTCCAGTCGATATTGTGTATTTCAGGTTTTGAAAGCCACAACCTGATCTCTTTTGTCAATGCCTTTATGTATTCAGACTTTAATCGATGGTTTGGTGTCGAATAAAAATCACAATACGAGCATTTATTGTGGCAAAATGGTATGTGAATATATATTCCTGCCATATTCGTCAATAGGATGATTCCATTGCCTGGCCACAGATAGCCTTATAGTTACAGTACTTACAGTGCATCGGGTGGGAATCGGGTAAAAATGGTGTATTCGGATCAAACAATTCAAGCATGCGCTTTGAAAGCTTCGATAAGAACTCTTTGTTTAAAGTCCGATAGTCGTCTAAAGCGTCCTTTTTTATGGTCACCTCTTTTAATCCTTCCGTACTGAACTTTTTAAAGCGGTAGAGCATAGGATGGATTGGACCGTCGTAGTCCGTTTCAGATTTGTATGCATTGCAATATAGAAACAATTGAAGCACAGCCTTATAGTGTCCTTTCTGATTGTCTTTGGGCTGAAACAAGTGATCGAATGTATCGACATCAACATCATCGCTGCCGGTTTTGTAGTCTATTATGCATAGAGTGTCATCGGCCATGCGGTCCACTCGGTCAATGATTCCTCTAAGATTGATGGATAAAGAATCGTTCAATGGCAGTCGGCATTCAAAATAGCGTTCCCCTTCTATGAAGTAAAACGGCGCACGTGATTTCTCAAGCCTGAACAGTGATTTCATAAAATACAGCATCACGCTGCTTATCACCTTTGCTTCTCCGAAGAGTGGCGATAGATTTTTGTAATTTCCGTCCGTGTTCTCTGATGGAAGTTTGTTGTAATGCTGATTTATGGCAGATGTGATCAGACGTTCCAGATTGATATGGTCCTTGAGTAGAAGATCAAGTACATCCTCGGTCACACGCAGTTCGTCGGCATCTCCTCTGAGCCTTTTATATGACATTTCCGCTACTTGGTGGAGTATTGTTCCAAACGTGCTTTCGTCCATATATTCAACCACTTCATCTTCTACCTTAAGACCTTCGATATGCTTTAAATAGAATCCTAAAGGACAGCCTATATACTCATTGATGGTCGATGGCGACAAATAGCGGCGGTCATTGCCGGTCGATGCATAACGCATTATTTTAGCCATTATTTCGGGAGTCTTCTTGATTCCGAACGTCTCTTCCTTTTCAATGACTGGGACATCGAAGTAAGCCATGCGGTGCGACAGCTTTTCCGTCGGGTAAGCATTGACTAATTGGTATAAATAGCGGGACATGTCACCGCTGTTGAGTGCTTGTGTGCGTGTGTCGTAAACAAGCGTGACATTTTTTGCTCCGGACACCATCCTGTAAAAATAATATGCATAGATGCATTCCTGGAAGTCCATGGTTGCCATGCCGTAACTTTTCCGCAATATATTCGGGATAAACGTTTTTGAATAATGCTTGCGTGGAAAGATGCGTTCATTCATGGAGAGCATTATGACATTGTCAAAATCGAGAGCACGCGTCTCAAGCACTCCCATTATCTGCAACCCCTTAAGCGGTTCCCCGACAAAGTTTATCGTTTCTGACGCGATAGTCCGCTCCACAAGATGAAAGAATGTCCCGTCTTTCATCGTAATGCCATATCTGTCTGCTCGTTGTTGCAGTGTGTCGATCGACTGTCTGTATCGTGTTAGGAAGTCGATTTCAATAATTAATGATTCCGATTTATCGTTCAGTTTGGATAATTCCCCCGCAATGTAATCGACAAGTTGCTTGATGTAATTGAACACCTCGGAGCTTGACCGCAGATCGTCGATCGGGAAAAACACTTTTGACAGTTCCGGGAATTTTTCTGCCACATAGTCGGCCGATATTGTGAACAGTCGCTCATTGATCATGTGCTTTCTTAAAGCTTCGCAAGATTCGTGGGCGAATTGTCCCAAAAGTGAGTTTGATAATATATCGGACACATCCTCATAAAAGAATCTCCATATGTTCCTGACTTTCTTTGCCCGCAGATGCATGGCCATGACTCCACGCAACAGGGTGGCTATTGATGTCAGCCGTAGAGGATATCCCATTGTGATGTTCACAGAACTTAACACTTCCGGAATCGAATGCACGAGCTCTATGAATAGATCTTCCGACGGAAGCACGACAGCAGTGTTGATGGCATTGTCGCGATTGTCGATTCTGCCGTCGGACACCATGTCCGACAGTAATTTCCCGGTATATTTTACTTGTCCTACGTTTGAGGGTACCCCGATTATGTTAATGTAGGGTAGATCTGAATCTCCTTCGGCTGTGATATCATACCTTGAAGGAAACATTTTGACATACCTTTTTATAAAATGCGAGGCTGGATTATTGCGGGCGATAATTTCTGGGAAATGGTAGTCCCAATAAAAATCCGCGATTCCCAAATCTTTCAGTCGTTCAAATATCTGTAGCTCGGATATGGACAATACGTTGAATCCGACGAATACGACACGCTTGTAAGAGATATCTTCTGATGTGAATGTCTTGAGTCTGCCTGCAGCTTCTCTATATTGCATTCCTGAATAAGCCATTCCTTTTGCTCTCAGGTTGCTACGGAATGAATCATATAGAGGACCAAGTATTTCCCAGAGTTGGAGAAACGACTCGCGGTTATCACGGGGTTCACCTTTACGTTCAATATGATTCCAGAAACGATCGGCATTGTCGAGAGGTATCTGTTGTCCCCAATACTTATTGATAATTTCCTTCTGTTCATCCGTTAGATAATCAGAACTGATCTCTTTGTAATTCTTCAGATTGCGGAATAGATCAGGGGCACTGACCATATATTTGTCGACATCGTTGAAATCGTTCAACAACATATCGCCCCAAAAGACGAATTTGTCAAACTCCTCGATCACATTGGATATGCTGTTGTAGGAGTCGTATAGAGTGAAGAGCAAGTCGTAGCGGTCAGCCAGAACGTAATCTGAAAAGTCGGAGATGAAATCACTGATAGTGGTGATTTCAGGCAAAACGAATGTCGAATCTTCTACAATTCCGTTTTCAAGAAAATGTTTGAAGAAGACACCGCTTCGTTTGTTTGGAAAAACGAAGCAGTAGTCAATCATTAGATCCTTGTCTTGCTTAATGTATGTATGGGCAAGCCTTTCCAGAAATGATGTCATGGCTAAGATTTTAATAATATAATCATTTGTACTGCCAAATCAAATAGGACGATTTTCCCATTGCCGTTTCCTGATATATCTACCGAAGCACTGTCAAGCTCGTCTATGATTCTGACCACATTTCGTTCATTAACGAATCTTGCGAAGTTCTTGCTGAAATTCAGTTCGTCGCGGTTCATATAGTTCAGTTCTTGTACATTTAGGTTGTATATGAAATTCTCCCTTATCAGTCGTTGGCAGTAATTTAAGAAGCGTAATTCTTGTTCTCTGCCCAACGATGCGACATCCGAAGCCCAGTCTTTTAACTCCTTTACGCGTCGTTGATATGCCAGTCGCATCAATGACATGAATAATTCCAGGAACCTTTGTCGTTCTTTTGACAATGACAGGGCGTTTGTAGCCTCAATGATGCTCCCTTCGGCCAAATGCGCCACGGCTAAAGCATCGGTAGATTCAAGCGAATAATTGTTCTGCAGATAGACTGCCACCTCCTCATCGCTTAAGCGCTTTAGCTCAATCCTTTGTGTGCGAGAATATATTGTCGGAAGAATCTCTTTGGAATTGTTGCTCACGAGGATGAATAAAGTGTCGTCGTGCGGCTCTTCGATTAATTTCAGCATTTTGTTTCCGGCGGCCTCCTGAAGTCTTTCCGGCAACCAGATAAGCACCACTTTATATCTCGCTTTGTGGGATGTGAAATTAAGGTCATGAGTCAACTTGTCACTTTCGCTTGCATATATGCATGGTTGGGAATTAAGAGAATCCAACGCCTTAAGCCATTCTTGAAAATCCATAAAAGGATTCTTACTGAGATACTCCCGCCATTCAACGATATAGTCGTCCGAAACTGGATCTTTCAGTTTGCCCTTTACGATAGGGAATACAAAGCGAGTGTCGATGTGGTTGAACGTCTGATGCTGGACACATGACGGGCATGTTCCGCAACTGTCACCGTCGCGATGGTTTTCACAGTGGATATACTGTGCGGCGGCTCGTGCCAGCATGAATTTGCCGATGCCGGATGATCCTTCAATCAGAAGCGCGTGAGGGATGCGGTTGGAGTCAATCATTTCCCTGATTCTCGTTTTTGCACGCTTGTGTCCTGGTATGTCGTTGAATTTCATGTTGAGATTGGAGGTGTTTAATATACAGCTTGAGCTATTTTTGCCACACTTTTTGTAGCATTGAGTGAATAAAAATGTATGCTTGGCACATTATGGGCCATCAAGTCCTTAGCCTGCATTTCGCACCATTCTACACCTACATGTTTTGCTTCCTCATCGTCCTTGCACTTCATAAGCTCGGCCACAAGTTCCATAGGCATGTCGACATGAAACACTTTGGGAAGTACATTCATTTGTCCACGGGTAGTGATAGGCTTCAATCCGGGAATGATAGGTACATTAATGCCGGAATCTCGGCATTTCTCCACAAAAGAGTAGTATTTGTTGTTGTCAAAGAACAATTGTGTGACAATGTATTGTGCGCCGTTGTCGATCTTTTGCTTCAGAAATTGGATGTCGATGTCTATATTGGGGGCTTCTTCGTGTTTCTCCGGATAACCGGCGACTCCGTATGAGAATTGTTGTCCGGTGTTGATGTCCATCTGGGTGCCGTCTATGAAATAGCCCCGGTTGAATTCATTGACCTGAAGTTGCAGCTCTGATGCATGTGCGTGACCATTTTCGTTCGGTATGAACCTTGATTCGTGTTTGGCTTTGTCGCCACGCAGTAGAAGCAGATTTGTTATTCCGAGAAAATTTAAGTCGATCAGTGCATACTCCGTCTCAATTTTTGAATAGCCGCTGCAGATTATGTGCGGTACGGCCGGTATGTCGTATTTTTGCTGTATGGCCGCCGCTACGGCCACCGTTCCGGGACGGCTTCGCTGACTTACGCGTTGATATAGCCCGTCGGGAGTGTTTTTATACATGATTTCACTCCTGTGCGTGGTTATATTTACATAAAGCGGGTTAAACTCGCGCAACAAGTCGATGTTGGAGAATAACTGCGAGATGCCTCGTCCTTTCAGAGGAGGAAGCACCTCGAATGAAAATCCTGTCCGGCCGTGGCCGGCTATTAATTCCGGAATGTTCATATAAAAGTTTGAGAATAGATATTGATTATATACGGTTGCGTGGAACCGTGGCTTGGAATTCCTTAAGGTAAGCCGGTACTGAATATGCTAAATCGAGGAAGTTGCTCTCTCTGTATGCTTTTTCAGACAGAGCTATCATATTGCATGCTAAAGGATGGATTTCAGTTATGAAGTTCGCATTAGGATGTTTGATGATTTCACGGGCTTTATCGCTTCCATTGCCGAAAAATATGACCGGACCTCGGTCCAGATAAGACGCGTAGCTGCTCTCGTCCAGGATCATCGGACGTGGCGACATGACATTGTTCATCGCATAATCGTGCACTGCGGTGAAAACTTCCATGCGGCGTGCGTCGATCATAGGTGCGAAAACGACATTTTCGTCAAAGAAATCGCTGAACATGACCGTAGCAGTCATTGTCTGCAGGGTGTCTATGCCGATTAGAGGTATGCCGAGCGCGTAGGCAAGCCCTTTAGCTTCGGAGAGGCCAATCCTAAGTCCGGTATAGCTCCCAGGACCTATGCTGACAGCTATGGCATCCAGCTTCAATTCTTTTTCTTTAGCCACGTCGAGCATGGCCTGGATATATCCAGACAACAAGGCGGCGTGGTTGCGCCCTTGGTAATCCTCGCGCTGTCCGATGACATATCCATCGTATGTAAGAGCTACTGAGCAGACGTTGGTGGAAGTCTCTATATTTAGTATTACAGCCATTGTTAAAAATTATTTTACACAAAGTTAGTGAAAAATGCAAAAATACGGGAGGAACTTTGTAATTTTGTAGGAAATTAACAGGCCCATGATACTATCAATGACAGGATTTGGCAAAGCCGTTGCCACAGCTTCCAACAAGAAGATTACAGTAGAGATAAAATCTCTTAACAGTAAACAACTTGATATTTCGTCACGTATACCGGCGGCATTTCGTGAAAAGGAATTGGAGTTGCGCAATATGATTGCCACGGAATTAGTCCGTGGAAAAGTTGATTTTCAGATATATGCGGAATCAATCGGAGTAGAGACTACAGTCTCGCTCAACATCCCGCTTATGGCCGCGTACAAGGCTCAGGTGGAAGAGATGGCAAGACAGCTTGGACTGGCATGGCCCGACGATTGGTATAGCGTGTTGTTAAGATTCCCGGAAACGATAAAAAGTGAATTGCCGGCTTCGCTATCTGACGATGAATGTGCCGCACTGTTTAAGGCGTCGACAGAAGCGATTGAAGGGCTGATGCAGTTCCGCAGAAAGGAAGGGAAGAAACTTGAAGAATTTTTCCGGGTTAAGATTACAAATATCCGGGAATTGCTTTTGTCGATAGATCCTTTCGAGAAAGAGCGCGTAGCTAAAATAAGGGCGCGTCTGGAAGAGAATCTGTCAAAACTCGATTCCGTGTCGTTTGACAAAAACCGCCTTGAGCAGGAATTGATTTTTTACATCGAAAAGCTTGATATAAACGAAGAAAAGCAAAGATTGTCGCAGCACTTGAACTACTTCATAGAGACTCTTGAAAGTGGAAATGGGCAGGGTAAGAAGCTCGGCTTTATAAGTCAGGAGATGGGTCGGGAGATTAATACGCTCGGATCCAAATCAAACAATGCTGAAATGCAGAAGATTGTCGTCAAGATGAAAGATGAACTTGAGCAGATTAAAGAGCAGGTGTTGAATGTAATGTAATGATTTAAGGCTATGACAGGAAAAATAATCATTATATCTGCTCCTTCCGGATGTGGTAAATCCACCATTATATCCGCCATTATGGCTAAAGGCGACCTCGATCTGCAGTTTTCAGTCTCTGCCACCAGCCGATCTCCACGTGAGGGCGAGATTGATGGAGTGCACTACTATTTCCTTACAGAACAGACTTTCAGGCAGCATATTGAAAAGGGAAATTTCGTCGAGTATGAAGAGGTCTATCCGGGTCGGTTTTACGGAACTCTTGCAAGTGAGATAGAACGCATTACATCTTCTGGACACAATGTCATACTTGATATCGATGTCAAAGGTGCCATGAATGTCAAGCGGATCTATGGCGATAAAGCTCTTACTTTATTCATCACGCCTCCATCGGTTGACGTTCTAAGGCAAAGGCTTGAGAGCCGTGCCACGGATTCTGCCGATGCCATAAACGAGCGGGTGAATAAGGCTGAGTATGAACTTTCGTTCGCCCCGCGATTTGATCGTACAGTTGTCAATGATAATCTGGATATTGCCGTTAAGGAAACTCACGACATAATCCGGGAATTCATTTAAATTCGGCGATGTCTGAAAACAAACGGATAGGAATATTAGGAGGGTCGTTCAATCCTGTCCATAACGGACATCTGATGCTGGCTTCCTACATTTCGCAGTTCGGACCTGTCGACGAGGTATGGTTGATGCTTTCGCCGAGCAACCCTTTCAAAGTCGACTGTGAAAAAGCCCCTGACATGGATAGGCTCCAAATGCTCAGATTGGCCGTGGGTGATTCCGGAGTGGTAAAGGTTTGTGACATAGAATTGACGATGCCAAGACCTTCTTACACCATCTATACTCTCGATCGGCTTTCGCAGATTTATCCAGACTACACATTTATACCGATAATCGGGAGTGACAATCTTGCTGGATTCTCTGGATGGAGAAGAAGCGACGAAATTCTGGAACGTTATGGATTGCTGGTATATCCGAGAAAGGGACATTCTGCATATTCAATCGCCGGCCCACGCATCGAAGTCGTGGATGCTCCGGAGATTGAATTGTCGTCCACTTTCATACGCGACGCTATCGCCGGAGGATATGACATGAACTTTTTTATGCCTGAGTCCGTATATCAATATATAAAAAACAAAAAATTATATATCTAAGCATGTAACATCGTATGTCTAATAAATTTAACAACAACGCTGTAGCTTTTCTGGGACTTTGCGTCGAATATTGCAGAACTCTGGAAAATGCCCGTGAGATGACGGGGGCCGACTTTGTGTCGGCCATGTTGAAATTATTACCCAGAATATACATCTCAGTATCTGATTTAGACATTCAGGCAGACGATGACGTCAACTATATTGAGAATCGGCTGGAAGAGGATTATTATGATTCGATAAGACGTGGCATTGAGAATTTGCTTGGTCCGGATGACACATATCTTGAAGTTTTTGAGGAGGACATGAAATATTCCGACACACCGATAGCCGCTTCTGTATCCGAAGAATTGGCTGATCTTTTCCAAGTTTTCTATGATTGTATCGAAGCGATGAAAGATGTTCCTGACGATATAGCCCATGGCGTCCTCGCTTCGGTAAAGGAAGACTTCGGATCCTATTGGAGCAGGATATTATGCAATGTGCTAAGGCCATTGAATGCCATCAAATTCAATGGGTTGGAGTCTGAAGAAAAATAAATTTTTCAATTTAAGCTCTGGGAACGGCTATTGGTCATCCCAGAGCTTATCATTTTGATCGAGATTGTAGTAATGTGCAAGCAATGCTATGAAACGCGCTATTTGGGTCAACGCTTTTTGAGTCTCAGCCGATACCTCTTTCCCTTGAAGCCGCATCAATAATGAACCGTATAGGGCGGTGAAGCCGGTTTCTATTTCTCCGAGCTTATTATCACCTTGTTTTGCGCGGAGTTCAACAATAAATGGCAATGTCTTATAGAATTCTGCGCTGTATTGGGGATATTTCGGACTTTTAAGTAGCTGCAAATGAAGGTCGGTAAGCTGAAGCACTGTGTTTTTGTTCAGTTGTAGATGTCCTGATTTTTCGACATTTTCACGGCGCATCATATCGATTAACGACTCATACCAACCAGCCATTTCCCGCTGTTGTTCGGGCGATAGTTTGTGCTTGTTGATTATATTAGCTTTGATTTTGTCCAAATCAAGATCGTTTGCGCGTATAAGATCTTCTATTTGCCACATATACAGAAGATATTCGGCAATGTTCTCTTTGCGTTTTTGGGAAGCTGTATACATATTATGTGGAAATTTATTTACATATAACGCCACAAAGTTATTAAAAGATTTGCTATTATATAGCTTCGTGCCATATAAAAGCAGGGTCAGGCCCAATAACGGAATGAGCCTGACCCTGCTTTTATAGATTGGAGCTGATGTGTCAGAATGGTTCTTGTTCTTCAATATACGGATCGGCTTTGACTGCGGTCTTTTCCGCGTATGTCTCCTTGATAAAGAATACGCAGAATCCACCGGCGATCAGCAGCACTCCGGCGAGAATGATCATATTCAACTGACTGTGGCCGCCGAGCAGTGAGAATATGACTCCACCTAACGCCGCGGCTACAATTTGCGGTATTGTTATGGTGCCGTTGAACAGCCCAAGATATGCACCCATGTGCTTACCGTTGATTGAATTGGTGAGTATGGTAAACGGCATTGCAAGCATCGCCGCCCACGCTGTGCCGACCATGAGATAGCTGATGAAAAGCATCCATTTGTCATGGAAGAATATTGTGGATATAAATCCGGCTCCACCTATCAGCAGACTGATAAAATATGCCATCCGGCGGTTTTTGAAGCGAGGAAGTATAGCCGCCCAGATTACGGATCCAATGGCTTGGACTGCAAATAGAATGCCGTTCCAGTTGGCTGCTTCATTATAGTTCAGCGTTTGCGTACCATGTGCCGACTCCCAGCCGAAAGCCTGTTCGGCGACAGCCCCGGTATTATATGTCCACATGTACATAAATGCCGCCCAGCAGAAGAACTGAACAAGACCCACTGTCCAAAATACCTTGGGAGCTTTAACGAGAAGGGTTATGAAATTGCTTTTTTCCTTGTTTTGTTCCTGCGTTATGCCATGATATGCTGCATACTCCTTCGGTGGCATCTCCTTGACTTTTATAAAAGTGTAGAGAACGCATACTATAAGTATGGCGGCACCTCCATAAAATGAATACGTCACCGAGTCGGGAACTTTGTTGCCTTCCGCGATATTGCTGACACCTATCCAGGCAAGAACAAACGGGAATATAAATCCTACGACCGAGCCGGCATTGCAAAGAAAGCTTTGGATGGAGTAGGCGAGTCCTTTCTGCTTCTCATTAACCATATCTCCCACAAGCATTTTGAAAGGCTGCATGGATATGTTTATCGACAAGTCGAGAAACATAAGAGCTATTGCGCCAAACACAAGTGCGGCTCCTACTGCGAAATGAAAGCTTCCTGCATTTGGAAGCAGCGCCATGACTATGACAGCAAGAATTGAACCAAACAACAGATACGGCAGACGACGTCCGAACCGGTTCCAGGTTCTGTCGCTCAACGTGCCTATGATGGGTTGGATTATAAGTCCGGCAAGCGGCGGCAAGATCCAAAAGTAGCTTAATTCATGCGGGTCAGCACCTAAAGTGGCGAATATTCTGGAGATATTTGCGCTTTGTAGGGCATAGGCTATCTGTACTCCGAAAAATCCAAAACTTAGATTCCAGAGTTTCCAAAAACCTAAATCCGCTTTAACGGTTGGTGTACTCATTGCATTGATTTTAATTCTATTGTACTTGATGTGAAACTATTTCTCGCGGGCTAATATAAGAGCAGATCGTGGAGCCACCATAAGACGTCCGCCTCTGCTTGTGCCAAGTCCCTCGGCGTCAAGCTGACCATCTTCTGCCACAACTAACCAATCAGCTTTGGGAACTTTTATATATTGCGGATCATTGGATCCGTTGAACACCACCTTTATCTCTTTCCAGGAATCACCGTTGGCATTGTTCTTCAAAGAGTATGATATCAAGTTTGATTTGTCGTCCGTCTTGTCAAAAACCAGATTCTTTGCCACATCCTCAGCTGTCGACATTCGGAATGCCGGATGAGTCTTGCGAAGTTTGATCAGTTCTTTATAATAATTGAACAGATCGGCATTCTCATGTTTCAGGTTCCAGTCAATCGCGTTTATTGAATCCGGAGACTTGTACGAATTGTGAACGCCTTTTTTGTCGCGGAACACCTCTTCACCTGCAAACATAAAGGGAGTGCCCTGCGATGTGAACACTATTGTCTGTGCAAGCTTGGCTGCTCGTTGACGAGCTTGTTCATCATCGTCCGGAAGCGATTTTGCCAGCTTATCGGTCAGTGTGAGGTCGTCGTGGCATGAAACATAGTTCACCACTTGCCTTGGACTTAGCGCGTATGCCTTCTTGGAATTGTTGCCTTTGCTGTAATCAACCTGCGGATGTTGTGTCGCTCCGACGATACCTATCTTTACGGTCTCTTCAAGTCCAGGCTTGCCCGTAGCGAATCCTCTGTCGGACGCATCTGTGTAGTGCCCTTTGATTGCATCACGGATATCATCGCTGAATACTGCTATCTGTGGCATGGCAGATACATTGTCTTTGAGGGCGCGCTGACTGACTGGAAGGGGAGAGTCACCTGCTGTCCAGCCTTCTCCATATACAAAAATGTTTGGATTTACTTCCTTGAGAGTCTTTGCCACTTCATTCATCGTGGTAGTGTCATGGATAGCCATCAGGTCAAAACGGAATCCGTCGATATGGTATTCTTCCGCCCAATATTTAACTGAGTTTACAATGTAGTCTCTCATCTGCTGTCTTTCCGACGCAGTTTCATTACCGCATCCGGAAGCATCGCTGTAGGACCCGTCATTTCTATGGCGATAATAATAGCCGGGAGCTGTCAGTGAAAAGTTTGAATCGTCGTTTTGTGCGGTATGGTTGTACACGACGTCCATTATCACACCTATGCCGGCATCATGTAGCGACTTGACCATCTCTTTCATCTCGGCAACTCTGGTGGAAGGGTCTGAAGGATTAGTCGAATATGACCCTTCTGGGGCATTGTAATTGTATGGGTCGTAGCCCCAGTTGTACTGATTGCTGGGCAGTTGGGTCTCGTCTACACTGTTGTAATCGTATGATGGTAATATATGTACGTGAGTGACGCCGAGTTCCTTCAGGTGGTCTATTCCGGTCTTATCGCCGAGAGGCGATGTTGTCCCATCTTCAGTGAGGGCAAGGAATTTGCCTTTGTTGGCTATGCCTGAGTTGGGGTGGATGGAAAAGTCGCGGTGATGCATCTCATATATGACAGCATCATTAATTTGCTTTATTTCTGGACCTTTATCCGTTGCCCATCCGGTTGGATTCGTTTTGTTAAAGTCTATTATGGCGGCACGTTTGCCGTTGACACCTACAGCTTTGGCCCATACACCCGGAGTCTCGTCGAGCCATTTCCCGTCATATTTAAATACTTACCATAAAGTTGTTCGGGAACCGATACGCGCCATGTGCCGTTTTTGCTTCGAGTCATTGACAAGGTGTCGGTTGGAGCCGAATTCCTTCCGGTGTCATAAATGAGAACTCTCGCGGTATCAGCTTTAGGCGACCACAGTGTAAAATGGGTTCCTGATTCGTTTACAACCAATTCGAGATCTTCACCATTGTACGTTTCGTATGTCGAATAGATTTCATCAGGAGATACCGCAGATGCTTCTCCCGCACCATAAATGAAAGCAGTAGCCATCATTGTGCCAGTGCATAGTTTCATTAGATTTAAATTCATGTTGTGCTATAAGACAAATAAAAAATGTATAATATTATAATGAGAAAACACACGTATATGTTCTCCCAATCCTTTGGATTTATTTTTTGAAAAATGCAATTACGCTATTAGCGTACAACTATCTTTTTTGACCAGCTTTCGCACTTAATTATATAGCATCCTTGAGGCAGATCGATTACCGATGTCTCCGACAGTGTCACAGCTTTTACCATCTGTCCGGTGATTGAATATATGTAGAACTCATGCTTGCTGTCGTCGCTGATGGTAATCTCAATTCCCCCGGACACCGACTTTAGCGCGGGACCTGAATTAACCACAATGGCAGACTCTTCTTCAAAAGCATTATAGCTGTACATGGCCGTAGAACTTACGGTCATCGTGGCTACACAGGCTAACATTAAAAGAGTCTTTCTCATCTTCATCCTATTTTATGCAAATTTATTTCAAATATATGATATATGCAATAGTGTGCCGAAGAAAAATTGTAAAATTATGCTAATGGCACAATAATTTTGCAGATTGTTCGATGCCATTTCTCTATATGTGACAAAAAATCGGAATGCGCCGTAAGGGCAACTATAAATATAATGTAATGTGAAACTTTTTTTGTACCTTTGCACCCTCAATTCATTAATATCGAATATAAGATGATAGCGGTCAATAATTTAGGTCAGCAGTTTGGCAAAAGGGTACTGTTTCAGGATGTCAATTTGAAGTTTACTCCGGGTAATTGCTACGGCATAATAGGTGCCAATGGAGCCGGAAAGTCCACTCTTATGCGTATTCTAAGCGACGAGCTTACGCCGACACATGGGAATGTCACTCAAGGCCCCGGTGAAAGAATGTCGGTACTGGAGCAGGACCACTTCAAGTTTGACCAATGTACGGTTCTCGACACTGTGCTTCAGGGTCATACTGTACTGTGGGACATAATGAAAGAAAAGGATGCGATATATCTTAAAGAGGATTTCTCGGATGCCGACGGAGTGCGCGCCGCCGAGTTGGAAGAGAAATTTGCCGAACTTGAAGGATGGAATGCCGAAAGTGATGCCGCCGCCCTGCTGAGCGGATTGGGAATCAAGGAAGATAAACACCACATGCTGATGAAGGATCTCAGCGGTAACGAAAAGGTTAGGGTGTTATTGGCAAAGGCTTTATTTGGAAATCCTGATAATCTGCTTCTTGACGAGCCGACGAACGACCTGGATCTTGAGACCGTGGCGTGGCTGGAGGATTATTTGTCCAAGTTCGAAAACACCGTGCTTGTAGTCTCGCACGACCGACACTTTCTTGATTCTGTGTGCACGCATACGCTTGACATCGATTATAACAAGGTGACTCTATTCGCCGGTAACTATAGCTTCTGGTATGAGTCGTCGCAACTTGCTCTGCGTCAACAGCAGCAACAGAATAAAAAGGCCGAGGAGAAGCGCAAAGAGCTGTTGGAGTTTATCCAGAGGTTCTCTGCGAATGTGGCAAAGTCAAAGCAGACCACTTCCCGCAAAAAGATGTTGGAAAAGCTCAATGTCGAGGAGATTCAGCCGTCATCGCGTCGTTATCCGGGAATTATATTCACGCCTAACCGTGAGCCGGGCAATAAGATTCTGGAAGTTCATGGACTTACCGCATCTGTCGACGGAGAGTTGCTGTTCAAGGATGTCAACTTCACTATAGAGAAAGATGACAAGGTGGCTTTCTTGAGCCACGATCCGCGTGCCATGACTGCGCTGTTTGAAATAATAACTGGAAATCGTAAGCCGGATGAAGGGTCCTACGACTGGGGACAGACCATCACCACCGCATATCTGCCTCTTGACAACTCCAGCTTCTTCAATACGGATCTGAATCTTGTTGATTGGCTTTGTCAATGGAGCAATGATTCAAGCGAGATCTATCTGAAAGGATTTTTGGGCAAGATGCTCTTTTCCGGAGAAGAGGTGCTTAAGAAGGCTTCCGTGCTTTCAGGAGGAGAGAAGATGCGCTGTATGATAGCGAGAATGATGATGAAGGATGCAAATACACTGATTCTGGATTCGCCCACCAACCATTTGGACCTGGAATCTATTCAGGCATTCAACAACACATTGCAGACTTTCAAAGGCAACATACTTTTTGCATCGCACGACCATGAGTTCATCCAGACAGTTGCAACGCGAATCATCGAGCTGACGCCGAATGGCATAATAGACAAGATGATGGACTATGACGACTATATAACTGATGAACGTGTTGCCTCCGCTCGTGAACGTCTATACTCTAAATAATATACGTTATTATGGTCAAGCACATTGTAATGTTCAAACTTAAGGGCACAGAGTCTGAACGTCTTGAAGTTGCCCGGAAATTTAAGAGTGCGTTGATGGAACTGCCAAAATCCATTGAGGTACTTCGTGGAATGGAGGTCGGCATCAATGAAAATCCATCTGAAAGCTGGGATGTCGTTCTGACGGCTATTGTCGACACGATGGACGATGTGGCCATATATGCCGCTCATCCGGATCATGTCGCCGCCGCCGGACTACTTTCCGGACATAAGGAACTGCGGGCTTGTGTGGATTACGTATTCTGATAAGAATCACTGTTAGAGCCCGATGTGGCGCAGCATAGCACGAAGTTGCTTCTGGGTACACATGACTGTAAATTCATCGCCTTTCTCAAGTTCGAGACTTGGCGATGGATTTTCTATTATCCGGGGTTGTTCGGTGCCTATCCCGAGTATATTTCTCGATTTCGTCAATCGGGAAATGGCTATGAGTTTAATACCGAATTTTCCTTCGAGATCCGCATCCTCAAGTTTCAATCCTTCATAATATTCGGGGATGGCGAATTTCATTATATAAGTGTCGCGGTCGATACGCATCGCATCCACTTTGGCACCCATTGCAAGCTCAAGGGTCAATTCGTGTGCGGCGCGTTGTTCCGGTATAAGTATGCGTTCGACATTGAATCCTTGAAGTATTGTCTCGTGTATCTCATCGACGGCTCGCGCATAAATTGTTTTCACTCCTGACTTCCTGAGTAATGCCACGGTTTTGATGCTTGCTCCGAAGTTTTCTCCTATAGATACTATTACCAAATCCACGGTCTTTAGAGGCAGAACTGAAAGCGCCGCTTCATCGGTGGAATCTGCTATATAAGCAGTGGACACTTTGTCTTTGATTGATTCGACCAACGTGGCTTTGCTGTCGGCTACGATGACCTCATGTCCCATATCAGTCAGGTCGATGGCCAGATTTGATCCATATATGCCAAGTCCGATAATAAGTATCTTCATGTCAATTGATTATTATATTGTCTGTCGGGTATTTTGCCGGTTTGTCGTTGTGGTTTCCTGCTATTCCGGTCAGCAGCGATATGATTCCTACTCGTCCAAGAAACATAGCGGTGGAAAGCAGTAATTTTGATCCGGTGGACAGTTCTGGCGTAATGCCAAGCGAAGAGCCTACCGTGAACAGTGCCGAACATGATTCAAAAAGCAGGCTTTTAGCCGGTAACACGGGTTCAAGAGCCAACAGACAGAGTGAATAAAATAGATATGATACGATGGAAAGAATGACTACGGCTCCCGCCCTTCGGATAGATCCCTGAGAAATGGTGCGGTTGAAGGACGTAGCGTCTTTTTGCCCCAATATTATTGAACGCAGATTTATGAGCGACGCACAGAGTGTGTTGACCTTGATACCTCCGGCTGTCGACTGTGACGAGCCTCCTATCCACATGAGAAACAGTGTGAATATAAGGGTGACATTTAAGAATGATGCCGGATTTACTGAGACGAAGCCTGAACTGCGCGGAGTAGTGGCGTTAAAGATGGATTGGAATATCTGGTCACGCATATTGAATCCTGATAGAGTGTTGTTGCGTTCAAATATCCAGAACATGACTGCGCTTATGGCAAATATGCAAAGTGTGGCATATAATGACAACTTGGTATTGACATTGTATAGATGTACTTTGTTACCTACAAGTCTGAATCCTCGCAGTCTCGCCAATATACGCCGGAAGTATTCGACAAATGCATCCCTGAAATTGACCAAAACGGGAAATCCGATAGATCCGGCCATTACGATGATACTTATTGTAATATATATCCACTGGTTGGAGTTCATAAGTGCCGCGTTTGACATTCCGCCGTTTATATTGGAGAATCCGGCATTGCAGAATGCCGACACTGAATGGAATGCCGAAAATACGATCTGGTCTTTTAGCTCTATCTGCAGTACGTCATGTATCGACAGCCATATACATACGGCTCCAGCTGTCTCAATGGCGATGGTGAAGAAAAATATGTATAATAATGTCGGAAGAAGGGCATTTATGGATTTGGTGTAAATCATGTCCTTTACCAAAAGCTGACTGTAAACCGATGTGTTCCCACTGAAGAACAATGCGAAAAAGCTTGTGAAGGTCATCACTCCGAGTCCACCGATTTGAATTAGAAGTGCCAGGATGAGCAAACCCAACGGTGTGAATGTCGACGCGATGTCTATAGTCGTCAGTCCGGTAATACATACGGCGCTGGTAGAAACGAACAACGAATCTATATATGATATCGGAGTATATGTGCATTTGGGCATCATTAGCAGAAACGACCCCGCCACTATGAAGATCAGAAAACTTGATGCGAGAAGCAGTGACGGGTTGGTGCGTCGTCCCATCAATTTCAGCAATCCGTAGCTTAATGTCACAGTAGAATATGCCGTCAGAACACCGACCGTAAACTTATTGCTGTATAGAAGAGAATCTAACCAGACTATCCACGGATGTTCCGGCCGCGGATATATAATTGGCAGGATCGTGACGAGTAGTGCTACGCTGACTATCCATTTTATAAGTCTGGTGCTTTTGATAGTGTTCTTAAAGTTAAAAGCAAAGTCAAACAGCAGACTGGCCACAAGAATGCCCTGTATGATTCTGAAACAACGGAGCAGAAATTGGATTTCATCCGGACTGCGGTCATACCCGAGATAGGCTACGAGGCATAATATGCAACATGCCGACGCGGCCACGGTAAGTCCGTTTAGCATCATCCCGATCATTCGTATGGCCACAACACCGTGGGCAACGCCGGAGCGCCACTCCATCTTAAATTTATGCACCATATATTTTATGTCGGAAAGTGTCCGTTTGTCCTTATCCATAATACATAATAACGTATCATCGGGCCTTATGTTGATTGTCGGATGCCCGCGATTTGTGGATGTAAAGGTAAGCCAATTAGCCGACAACTGCAATTTTTGTATGCCAATTTAAAGATAATATAAAGAATATCATTAACTTTGCATATAAAACAAATCATTACATATTTTGCCATGGCAGAAATGATAGAAGAAATTAATGAAGAGAAGGGTGGCCTTAACTTTGTCGAGCAGATAGTTAGCGACGATTTGGCCGCAGGTAAAAACGGTGGCCGGCTCAACACCCGGTTTCCGCCGGAGCCCAACGGATATCTTCATATAGGACACGCAAAGGCTATATGCATGGATTTTGGCGTGGCCGAAAAGTTTGGAGGAACGTGCAATCTGCGGTTCGACGACACAAATCCGACGAAAGAGGATGTCGAATATGTGGATTCAATCAGAGAGGATATACATTGGCTCGGATTTGACTGGGGTGATCGCGAGTATTATGCGAGCGACTATTTCCCGCAGTTGTATGACTTGGCCATAAAGATGATTAAGGAAGGCAAGGCTTATGTCGATCATCAGACTTCCGAAGAGATAGCTCTTCAGAAGGGTACCCCGACACAACCCGGAGTCAACAGCCCGTACCGTGACCGTCCGGTCGAGGAGAATCTTGATTTGTTCCAGCGCATGAACGCTGGAGAGTTTGACGAAGGCACTTATGTGCTTCGCGCTAAGATCGACATGGCGTCGCCGAACATGCATTTCCGCGATCCAATCATGTATCGTATTATCAAGCACCCTCACCATCGCACAGGTACGACGTGGAAAGTATATCCGATGTATGACTTTGCCCATGGACAAAGTGACTATTTTGAAGGCGTGACCCATTCTATCTGCACCCTTGAATTTGTCCCTCACCGTCCACTGTATGAATATTTCGTCAAAGAGCTTGCCGATGAATCATACTGCCCGCGTCAGATTGAATTTAACCGATTGAATCTGACTTATACGGTGATGAGCAAGCGTAAGCTGCTTCAGTTGGTCAAGGAAGGACTCGTGGCCGGATGGGACGATCCGCGTATGCCTACGATTTCAGGTATGCGTCGTCGTGGCTTTACACCGCAGTCGATCAAAAACTTCATTAATATGATCGGCTACACGAAGGTAGAGGCTCTAAATAGTATTTCATTATTGGAACATGCTGTAAGAGAAGACCTGAACAAGACTGCTACACGAGTTATGGCCGTAGTCAATCCGGTGAAGGTAATTATCACTAATTACCCGGAAGGGCAGACTGAGATGGTAGAGATGGAGAATAATCCTGAAGATCCGACATCCGGAACTCACCAGATGCCATTCGGACGTGAGATTTACATTGAACGTGACGACTTTATGGAGAATCCTCCTAAAAAATTCTTCCGGTTGGCTCCTGACGGTGAAGTGCGTCTTAAAGGCGCATACATCATCAAATGTACCGGTGTTAAAAAGGACGCTGAAGGAAATATCGAAGAGATATATTGTACATACGATCCCGACACCCGCAGCGGCCTGCCCGGAAGCATGCGTAAGGTAAAGGGTACATTGCACTGGGTATCCGCTAAAGACGCCAAAGAGGTGACCGTAAGAATGTATGACCGGCTTTTCTCTGTCGAGAATCCTGCTGAAGAAAAAGACAAGGATTTCCGCGAAATGCTCAATCCGGACTCACTGAAAGTGGTGGAAGGCGTTAAGATCGAACCGTATCTTGCTGATAATGCAAAAGTTGGAGGCCATTTCCAGTTCCAGCGAATCGGCTACTTCACACTTGATCCTGACACGACCTCCGACCAAATGATATTCAACCGCACCATGCAGCTGAAAGACACTTGGGAAAAAATTCAGAAGAAATAGGCCGGGATATTGAACGGATATATGGTTTTGGAGGTAAGTCGTTGCCTCCAAAACCTTTGTTTTTTTAATTAATGCACCATCAATCAACGTCAAATGGACCAGGAACAACAACGAAGAGAGCATCTGTACAAAAGATTCAAGGAGAATTTATCCGACGGCAATCCGATGGATGAATTCGACGAGAATGATTTAATAGACATATATGATTATGCTTGCGATTTTGATGACGAGTATGTTCAGTTTGAGGTCATACTGTTGGCTGCAAGGTTTTATCCCGAATGTGGAGAATTGGCACAAAGAAAAGCCTATTTCCTATTCGACAACTTATCCATGACCAGTGGTGTAGAAGATATTGTAAAGAAGCATAAAAACGAGAATGCCTTGTGGGATATTCTGGAACTGCTTGTGAAGAATCAGGATAAAGACACAACCATTAAGGCTTTTGACGCTATTATTTCCACATACGACGATTTCGACGATGAAACTATCATACAACTGGTTGACGCCGCTGTAGATTTGGATCTTTATGAATGGCTTTTGAAGAATAAGGATTTGATTAAATCCAAATGTCAGTTCCCTTCGACGTTTCTATATGAATTTTCGAGGGAGGCCGCTTTGAGGGATGACTTCCAGAATAGGTTGGCGCTAATCGAGGAATTGACTGAGATTGATCCGTTCAGCGAGATGTATTGGCACATGTTGGCACAGACATACGTCATGCTCGGCAATCAGGAAGAAGCATTTCAGGCCATTGAGTATGCTTTGGCCATTGATCCGGCATCGGTTGAATCGCGCATAACAAAAGCGCAGATTTTGTTTGATCTTAATAAGGATCAAAAGGGTGCCTTGGAAATGATTCGTCAGATTATGTCCGAGGATCCGGACAATCCAACGGCCTGCCATACTGCGGTGGCAATGAATCTGTTGATGGGCAATGAGAGGGAGGCGAAGGAAATCTTCTGTTCGTATGTACATAAATTCCCCGACGACCAGAGTTCTGTGGAACGAATGTTTGTATTCGCCGATTCGTCATTTGCAATTTCTGCTTTAAGGTATTACTGCAGAATGTCTGGACTTAACGAAGCGGAGTGGGCGGAATGGGCAAAATCATACTATGATAAAGAAGAGTATCAGCATTGTTCCGACATATTGCTTGCTTGGCTATATGAATACGGCTCGTTGACCGATTGGAAGCATCTTTTGGAATCTCTCTATCTACAGCACCGGCTCGATGAACTTACTGCTGTTTATGGCAAATATATACGTGATAAAAGCATCGACTTAGGTCCGTTGGAGTCATATATTGTCATGTCGACGTTGCTTGAGACTAAGGATGTGGCGGAATCGCTGAAAGTGGCACATCGTATAGTCCAGTTTGACCTCAGCAGTATGCAGGATATGTCGGTAAGACTAATGGCCTTAGGTGCAATCGAACGGGCCTCCAACTTGATTGGCCTGGTGAAATCCGGACTCGAATCCCGCGACGGCGATGGCGACACGGGCAATTAGCCGATGTGGCACTAAGAAAATTGTGTAAATAATCTAACTATGCCTACTTTTTTAAGCTTGGGGGCAGTAGTTATGCAGATTATGAGTAAATTTGTATCGTATGAAAAGAACCTCACTATCATTAAGCATATTGATGCTCGGCACGTCGTTGGCAGTGTCTGCACAAGATCAATCCGGAAGTAGTTCTAATGTCGGGGGAACGTCGGATTTGGAAGATGATGGAACCACAGTAGTTTCTTCATCCCAGGCCGGACTGACGCCGCCGTATGCTTGGACTATATTGCCTCCTCTCGGACTTCACGAGCCTGCCACGATCGACACAAGCTACGTCAATTATGCGCAGCGGTTTGTCCCCTCGGCAGTTTCGACAGCTTACGCCACTACCGGCAATTATGGAGCTTCCGGACAGAATCTCATATATTTCGAACGCCAACCCATGAGCGATTTCTTTTTCACAGATGCTGTAAGGGCTTGGACTCCGACTTTGGAGACGACAAAGTTCTATAATACTTACATGCCGATGACACTTCTGTCATACAATACGGCTGGTGGCAAGGAGAATGAGCAAAGCCGGCTCCATGGAATATTCTCAGGCAACATAAATTCCAGAGCGCAGGTAGGAGCGATGCTTGACTATTTGTACTCTAAGGGATGTTATGATTTCCAGGCGGTAAAGGATCTCAGCTGGGGGTTCTCAGGCTCATATATGGGTGACAGATATGAGATGCAGGCTTTTCTTAATCACTGGAATATGCTTCAGAAGGAGAACGGTGGAATCACAAACGACCTATATATTACTGACCCGGCTCAGTTGCAGGGCGGTCAGACATCTATTCAGCCGAAAGCCATCCCGACTAATCTTACCGGTGCATTTAGCCGTGTGGTCGGTACTCAGTTATATGTCAACAATACATACAAAGTCGGTTTTTGGAAAGAGGAAGAGGTCGACGATACTACCACTGTCAAGACTTATGTGCCGGTGTCAAAATTCATCTGGACTTTGGAATATCGTGATGGCAGGCATACATTTCGCGATAATGTCCGCGACGATAATAAGTTTTGGGAGAATACGTACCTGTCGCTTGACGGATCCGACGACCATAACTCATACTGGTCATTAACGAATACTGTAGGGGTATCGCTCCTTGAGGAGTTCAATAAATTTGCGAAATTCGGATTGTCGGCTTTTGTCACCCATCAGATGCGCTCATATACTCAGGCTGCAGACACCATCGACCGGGTAACCCCTTTGCCGGAAGGTTTGACCCCATATCCCGTCGGCAAAGTCCCGCATTCCGCCAAGGAGAATCTGGCATGGGTAGGGGGACAGCTGACAAAACAACAGGGTTCCTTGCTGACCTATGAGATTACCGGACGTTTTGGTCTGATCGGACCGGTGGTGGGCGACTTGAATATAAATGGACATGTCACAACAAAGTTCCGACTTCTTGGCGACACTGTCAACATCACAGGTTATGGGCATTTCCGAAATGAAGAAGCGCCATACCTGATGAAACATTATGTGTCTAACCACTTCATTTGGGACAATGATTTTGGCAAGACGCGCAGTCTTCGTTTAGGAGGATATCTCAATATCCCTCATACCCGGTCATACGTAAATGTTGGTGTTGAGAATCTGCAGAATGCCATTTATTTCAATTCAAAATCCCTTCCGGTACAGTATGGGGGCAGTGTCCAGATCGTGAATGCTTCATTTCATCAGGACTTCAAATTCGGTCCGCTGTATTGGGCCAACAGGATCACTTACCAGACATCATCAAACGATGCTGTGATTCCATTGCCGAAACTTGCGGTATATTCAAATCTATCGCTAAACTTTAAAGTCGCACGTGTGCTTGATGTACAGTTTGGTGTAGACTGCGATTACTATACCAAATATAAGTCCATCAATTATCAGCCTGCCACTATGACATTCTTTAACCAAAGCGAGATCGAGTGCGGTAATTACCCCTTTATGAACGCTTTTGTCAACATGAAATTGAGCAAAGTTCGTTTCTATGTGTTATTTAGTCATATAAACCAAGGAATGACCGGTGAAAACTACTTCTCGATGCCGCACTATCCGCTAAATCCGAGGCGTTTTCAGTTTGGACTGTCGGTCGATTTTCCTGACTAAATTATACATATATGAAACCGTTAAAGCTTAAGATCGGAAGTACTGCTGTATATGTAGGATTGCTGGCCATGGTAATCTTGTCGATGTGCTTTCTGCATAAATGTTCCGCATCGGCCGAACATGAAGCCGATCCTATATCATCAGGAGGAGACACCATAGATGTTGCTATCGAGTATTCGCCATTGTCGTTCTATACCTACGAGGATACTCTCGGTGGCTTTAACTACGATTTATTGAAGCTTCTTGCATCCCGCCACGGTCTTGTGCTTAAGTTTCATCCGGTAGTCTCGCTGTCAAATGCTTTGAAGCGGATCGATGACAACACGTATGATGTATTGGCCGCCGAACTGCCGGTGACGGCGGAATATAAGGATCGATACGACTTGCTTGAACCGGTTCTTTTGGACAAGAGGGTGCTTGTCCAGTTAAAAGATTCGGCCACCGGCGATGTCAGGATTAAATCTCAGCTCGACCTTGCTCACGATTCAGTTTGGATTGTCGACGGATCGTCCGTAAAAGGACGTATCGAGAATCTTGGCCGTGAAATAGGAGATACCATATATATAAAATCGGATCCCGAATATGGTTCTGAATATTTGTTCTTGATGACGGCTTTGGGCGAGATCAAGCAGGCTGTAATTAGTGAGAGGGTGGCAAAGACCATGTCGGATGAATATCCGCAGGTCGATGTGTCGACAGGTATATCTTTCAATCAATTTCAATCATGGGTGGCAAGTAATAGGCGTCCGGAATTAAAGGATAGTCTTAATAAATGGATTCGTGACATCAAGCTCACTCCAGAGTATAAGGAACTTGAAGCCAGGTATTCCAATTAGACATTTTGTCATTATATATGATGCAATTAAGCCATAGTCCGCGAAACATCGGACTATGGCTTAATCTCATTTATTTGACGGTAGTTATTGTAGCTTAAACGATACCGGTAATACATACCATACGCTTACGGGCTTGCCGTCTATTTTACCTGGTGTGAAGTCCGGCATACCGCCTACCACTCTTATGGCCTCGGCATCCAGCTCGGGGCTTACTCCGCGCTCTATAGTTATATCGGAGATCTTGCCCGTCGAAGACACTACAAATTTGACTATTACCCGTCCTTGTGCGCCGGTTTTCATAGCTTCTTCCGGATATTTTATGTTTTTCGCAAGATACTGCATCATGGCCATCTCACCGCCGGGAAATCTGGGATTCTCCTCAACTGCACTGTATATGTTTTGATTAGACCGGTCATCTTTCTTAACGGTGCTGACACCGACGACTTTCACCTCGGACAGCTTTTCGCCTGCACCAGTGGCACCAGCGTCGCCGTTGCCGCTCTTTGATGAGATGATAATTACGCCATCTTTGGCTTCTGATCCATACATGGCAGTGGCTGTAGAATCTTTGAGCACAGTGATCGACGCAATCTTGTCCGGCGATATGTTGTTGATGTCGCCTTTATACGTTTCGCCGTCGATGATTATCATGGGGTTGTTCTTGGAACTGCTCTCATAGGTAATTTCCAGAGTGTTGTCGGCTTGCATATTAGGAGAGTAATTTGTAACTTTGACATCTGACAAATGGCTTATGCCTTTTGCCACGACATCGAGATTTAACACTATGGCTCCGATAGCCACTGCCGGCACGACGGCTATAGCTCGCCAATGCCTCCTTTTCGATGAATCTTTACGTAACATCATTTTTATTCGTTTAGATAAGTTTGATTGTTTTAGGCTGTTGGTAATGGACGGCAATCTACCACCGACAGCCTTTTTTATGATTAGTAATTGATATTCCTGAACATTGGTTCCGCTTTTTAACACTGCATCGTCAGCTTCATATTCATGCACTGTCTGCAACTCGTCTTTCATCAACCATCCTGCCGGATTATACCATACGAACAGCGACACAAGTTCTGCGAATAACAAGTCAAGCCAGTGCATCGAATCAAGATGCTTGAACTCATGGAGCATGATTAACCGACCGTCGTTCTCATAATCTGAATGCGACATCACTACATATCTGTTCCAACTGAATGGAGCCACATCGTCATGTTTGTGCAATATAAGGATGCGCCCGCTGCCAAGATCCATTCGGTCGCTTCCGTTTAAGATGGGTCGCAACCGTAGCCATGAAATCACTTCGCGGATTATGAACAGGAATAGCCCTGTAAAGTAGACGGCAATGATTGTCAATGACGCGATCTTTGCAAAATCCGGTTTTGATGCATCGTTCCCGGTATTGTCAATAGTGTATGCCGTAGGTGTCAGTAATTCTATTTCAATATTAGGAGTGGAATGTCCGATCATTGTGATTACGGCCGGAACAAGTAGAGACAGCGCATAGCTTGCCATGATGGCGAATCTGCTGAATCTGGGTCTGCTGTTGTCTGCGAGCAGTAGCCTTACTGTCAAATACAGCGGAATAAGGACTATGCCCGTCATTATTGAGTAGCTTACAAAACTTCCCATAGTGATGATTCGCTATTGATGATTGTCATAGTCAGACTGTTCCACTTCCCTAAGGAGCTCGCGCAGTTCGTCAGTGCTGATATTCTCATCCTTGACCAACGTTGACACCACACCGAGATAGGAGTTTTTGAAATAGCGTCGGACTATTGATTTAAGTGTCTTCGCTCCCATCTCCTGCTCAGATATGATGGGGTAGTACTGATACGTTTTTCCGTATGTTTTGTGCGAAAGAAATCCTTTCTCTTCAAGTCCACGGACTATTGTGGATATGGTGTTGAAGTGTGGCTGTGGATCGTCATACTTGCCGACGATGTCTTTAACGAACATAGCCCCTTCGTCCCAGAAGAATTTCATGATTTCTTCTTCTTTTGCAGTAAGTTCCTTCATATTGGTCATACTTGTTGAGATTATATTTTCCGCAAATATAACTATAATTTTTAGTTTAAACTATAAGAAATAGTTATTTAACTATATTTAATAGTTATGTACATTGTCTCTATATTTGGATAAAAAACATCCCCGCATACAAAGGTCATATTTGAGACCGTCATACGCGGGGATTAGGATGTTACTGGGGATTAACGCTATATTATGCCCACAATTTCGTTGATGTCAGATATGCCATGGCGTTCACAATATTCCGTTATTTCATCTATGATTTTGACGGTTATCGCCGGGTCGATGAAGTTGGCGGTGCCGACCTCAACAGCCGAGGCTCCGGCCATCATAAATTCGAGAGCGTCACGGCCGTTCATAATACCGCCCAATCCGATGACGGGTATATTGACGGCATGTGCCGTTTGCCACACCATTCTTACCGCGACAGGGCGTACTGCCGGACCGGAAAGACCTCCGGTCACTGTTGACAGATATGGTCGACGTCGTTCAACATCTATGGCCATGCCTAAAAGGGTATTTATCAAAGAGACCGAATCGGCCCCTTCGGCCTCTACGGCTTTGGCTATATCCGCAATGCTCGTCACGTTGGGCGACAGCTTTACAATTAGTGTTTTGGGGAATGCACGGCGGACAGCTTTGGTCACCTCGGCCGCGCCTGAGCATGTGGTACCGAACGCCATTCCACCTTGCTTCACATTCGGACAGGAGATGTTGACCTCTATAGCATTGATTTTATCAAGTGGAGCGAGCTTCTCGCACACCGCCACATAGTCGTCTATCGTGGCTCCTGACACATTGACTATGACATGTGTGTCGAGATGTTTGATGCGCGGATATATGTTGTCGATGAAGTAGTCCACGCCTTTGTTTTGCAGACCGACTGCATTGAGCATTCCTGACGGAGTCTCGGCCATTCGCGGGTAGGGATTTCCTTCACGGTGGTTAAGCGTAGTGCCTTTGACTATGAATCCGCCGAGCCTGTTTAAATCTATGAAGTCGGAAAATTCTTCACCATATCCGAACGTTCCGGATGCTGTCAATACCGGATTTTTGAGTTGCAGATTCGCTATGTTTACGTTTAGATTTACCATGTCAGCTCTCTTGTATTAAATATTGGACCTTCCGTACATACGCATACATTGCCTTTAACCGTATTTTCTACGCAACAAAGGCAGGCACCAAGGCCGCAGGCCATCATGTTTTCTAACGAAACTTCACATTCGGTGCCGATCTTTTTTGCCACATTGGCCACGGCCTTCATCATCGGAGCAGGTCCGCAGCAATATATCATATCCCAGGTTTGTTCAAGTGCGCTATTCAGCGTCACGAGACCTTTCTCTCCAAGAGAACCGTCTTCTGTAGAGATGTGCACCGGTCCTATTTTCTCAAATTCTTCTAATTCGAGAATGTCCTTGGCCGATCTGGCACCCAACAGGAACTCCGGATTAAAGCCGTTTTCGCGAAGTACCTTGCCCCAATAAAGCATGGGCGCTACGCCCACGCCACCTCCGGCAAGAAGGAATTTCCCGCAATTGGCTGGAAGCTTGAAATAGTTTCCTAATGGAAGTACGAGATTGACTGTGTCTCCGGGCGATTTTTGGAGTAGGGCACTTGTGCCGTCGCCGGCTTTTCTGACAAGGAGCCATAGCATATTGTCGCTCTTGTCTACGTAATTTACGGAAATCGGCCTTCTGAGAAAAGTCGTTTTGGAATTGTCTACGGCTACTTGGACGAACTGTCCCGGACGGATGTCGGGCAAATCGTGGCCGATTGGCGACAATATTAATAATGAGTAGAGGTCATGAAGACGGCGGTTTTCGACGACCTCGAAGTCAAGAATAAATTTTTTCATAAACCTTTGCAAATGCGATTATGCAAAGATAGTGATTTTATCCAAAATACCTATGAACCTTTGGGGACGAAAGTCTCGAAGCTTTTGTCGGAGTAGAGCACCATTATGCTGACCACTCGGCGGCCTGAATCAAGGTTCAAGGACAGGGATGACGGATGATGCTCGTCGGCATTGAGCTGACGGGCAGGTGATGGGTGCTTCTTCTGCTCGGTTTCGTCTTGTGCACTCCTTATATATGCCGTTTTTTCTGCTTGACTTTTAGATTGGTCGACTTTGCCGATATCGAAAATCGAACTTAGCGATGGGATAAAGTCCTGTTCATCTGAGCTTTCTTCTTGGTCTAACTCTGTGTTTTCGTCGTTTTGAGCTTCTGAGATTTCAATATTTCCGTCCGTCGTCATATCCCCTTCACCAAACATGAGCCACAGCACGGATAATTTGGGATAGGCTTCATGGATCTTGCCTATCACCTCGTCGCTGACCTTTTTGTTGCGTCCGTTTAGTAGCTGGGATAATGACGGTCGTGGGATTCCACACGTATCTGCAAACTGGGAATTTGGAATTCCAAGCGTGTCAAGAAAAATTTTTATCCGAGAGGGTATGTCCATTTCAAATTCTATTTTGCAATTACCAGTGTGCAAATGTAATTAATTAAATTGTAAATGCCAAATTTAATATTCTAAATTCTTAATTCGCATTTGTAATCTGATAAAAGTGTGAATTTGCAAACGGCAATGGAATAGCCGGATATCGGTTGATGTAGTACTTCATATATTGTATGTATAATATATGGTAATCAGTTGTTTATATTGATATTTTCTCTTGTGCGGACCGAAGTCCGTGTAATCACCAAGAGTATTTATACAGATGCTTTAACTTTTATTCGCAATAAATATGGGGAATAGGGTGTTATGGCGTATGTATTTAATGGTTAATGTATGTAATTAGGATTTGCAACTATGTTATTAACATAATTGAAACTAAATATTATAAGGTAAATAGTCCAATTTGTTGATTGCGATTGTAATTCGATTGCGATTCTATTTGAGAATAATAATTACAACTGCATCAGTTGCAATTTGAAAATATGATTTACAAATTCAATTGTGCCCATAAACGTATGCTTTTGCAAATTCAAACTTGACTATTTGCTTTCATGTTTGTAAAACAAAGGAAATGGGAATTTCGATTGATGCATTATCCAACTTTAACATTGTAAATAGCTGTATTTGTGCATTTTAAATCTAATTCACAATTGCGATGTATATTTAACCTTAAATGCAAATTTTTACACATGTTATAAAACATATTTTCTTTTGCATATTTGGAGTGTCGCCCATGGGAATACAGAAAGTCGGGAAGAAAACAGTGTTAAAACTGTGCTCTTCCCGACTTTTAAGTCTGTATATAGCTTGGATTCAGTAGCTTTAGTGCAATTCTTCTGCTATAAAACGTGAGGTTGGCGAAGATCCTTCCGCGATTTCTTCGGGTGTTCCTTCTGCTATTATCATACCGCCGTTCTTTCCCCCTTCTGGACCCATGTCGATAATATGGTCGGCGCATTTCAGAACGTCAAGATTGTGTTCGATGACGAGCACTGTGTTTCCCTTCTCTACAAGCCTGTTCAAAACCCCGAGAAGAACATTGATATCTTCAAAGTGCAGTCCGGTGGTGGGCTCATCGAGAATGAACAATGTCTTTCCTGTATCTTTCTTTGCGAGTTCGGTGGCAAGCTTGACACGCTGGTTTTCGCCCCCTGACAAGGTGCTTGACGGTTGACCCAGCTTGATGTAGCCAAGTCCTATTTCCTGAAGCACTTTTATTTTTTTTAGGATGTTAGGGATACCTGCAAAAAACTCGACAGCTTGGTTTATCGTCATGTCAAGGACGTCGGCAATCGACTTCCCTTTGAAGCGCACCTCAAGGGTTTCACGGTTATAGCGTTTGCCTCCGCACACCTCACAAGGCACCAGTACGTCCGGCAGAAAGTTCATTTCTATGGTTTTGTAGCCATTTCCGCCACATGCCTCGCAACGCCCCCCTGACACGTTGAATGAAAAGCGTCCGGGCTTATAACCGCGTATTTTTGCTTCAGGCAAATTTACGTATAGATTCCTTATGTCGGAGAACACTCCTGTATATGTGGCGGGATTCGATCTTGGCGATTTGCCTAAAGGAGACTGGTCTACCGTGACTACCTTGTCGATATGTTCCAATCCTTCGATGGATCGATATGGCAGAGGCTCTTGGTTTGATCTGTAGAAATGACGGCTTAAAATCGGCTGCAATGTTGAGTTTATAAGACTGGACTTGCCGCTGCCTGAGACTCCGGCCACGCAAACAAACTTTCCTAAAGGCAGACTAAGGTCCACGTTCTTCAGATTGTGTCCTGTGCATCCTTTCAATGCGAGGAATTTGCCGTTACCCTTACGTCGTTCTTCCTGCATGGCGATTGTTTTTTCGCCGTTTAGGTAATCTGCCGTGAGAGTGTGCGTGTGAAGCATCTCCTGAGGCGTACCGGCAAAGACTACGTTGCCGCCTTTTCGCCCGGCATTTGGCCCAATGTCCACTACATAGTCGGCTTCGAGCATTATGTCCTTGTCGTGCTCGACCACGATTATGGAATTTTGCGCATCGCGCAGACGCTTCAGGGAGTCTATCAGGCGTTTGTTATCGCGCTGATGAAGTCCTATGCTCGGCTCGTCGAGTATGTACAGCACGTTCACGAGCTGTGAGCCAAGCTGTGTGGCAAGACGTATGCGCTGGCTTTCTCCTCCTGAAAGAGTCGCGGAATTTCTGTTCAGCGACAGATATTCGAGTCCTACCTCGACAAGAAACTGTAATCGCGAACGAATCTCTTTGATTATTTCAGTTCCTATCAGCTTTTGTTGTTTGGAAAGCCTGCTTTCTACAGTAGTGGTCCATTCATACAGATCTGAAATGTCCATACTTGCCAGCTGTGCTATGTTTTTGCCGTCGATAAAAAAGTGCAAGGCCTCCTTGTTGAGCCTGGAGCCTCCGCATTCAGGGCATGTGGCACGCGAGTAGAATTGCCCGCTCCATTTCTGAGCTTTTGACGAGGCCTCTTCGCTTTGCTGTATTTCAAGATATTTTACAAGGCCTTCATACTCTCTGAAGTATCCGAATGTATTTTGTGATTCAGTTTTAAGCACCAGCCTTTCGGTAGTTCCGTTGAGTATATCATTAAGTGCCTCTTCGCTCAGGTCTTTTATAGGAGTTTTGATTGTCTGTCCGTATTTTTCGCATATCGCGGCAATCTGCCAGAATATCATCGTATTCTTATAACTTCCCAAAGCGGCTATGCCTCCATTATATATCGACAATGAATTGTCTGGAATAAGCTTCTCCTTGTCAACGATATTGACATACCCAAGCCCCTTGCAGCACGGGCAGGCTCCTTGTGGCGAATTGAACGAAAAGTTGTGCGGAGCCGGCTCCCGGTATGATATTCCGCTCTCCGGATCCATCAGCATCTGGCTGTAATGTCCTATGGTGTCGTTGTCGACATCATAGATCATCAATTGCTTCCCGCCTTGTTGCAAGGCTTTATTGACCGAATCACGAAGTCTTTCCGATTCATTGCCGCTTACTTTCATCTTGTCGATTACAAGTTCAATGGAGTGATTCTTGTATCTGTCGAGCTTCATCCCGAAAGAGATCTCCTTCATCTCTCCGTCGACCCTGACCGTAAGGAAGCCTTTCTTGCGCAACTGCTCAAACAATTCCTTGTAGTGGCCTTTACGGTTCTTGATCACGGGAGAGAGGATGTATATGCGTTTGCCGGCATATTTCTCTTCAATCATGTCGACAATCTTCTCCTCGGTATACTTCACCATCGGTGCTCCGGAAATGTAGCTTACGGCTTCGCCGATTCGGGCATAGAGCAGACGCAGGTAGTCATACACTTCGGTAGTGGTGCCGATGGTGCTTCGGGGATTCTTGTTGACGGTCTTCTGCTCTATAGCAATTACGGGGCTTAGTCCGGATATATTGTCCACATCCGGGCGTTCAAGCGTACCGAGCATGTTCCTCGCATACGATGAAAATGTTTCGATATAACGTCGCTGGCCCTCGGCAAATATTGTGTCGAATGCCAATGACGATTTTCCGCTTCCGCTAAGTCCTGTGATCACGGTTAGCGAGTTGTGTGGTATGTCCACATCGATATTCTTAAGGTTGTGCACCCGTGCGCCAAGCACCGAGAGTTTGCCTTTCTGTTCGGGTATAGACATGTGTAGTTTTCCTTTTTGCTATATTTATCTGAGTGAATCTATAGGACGCCGAAATCAATATACCCAGTTTTTGTTATAGATGGTCTTCCGTTGGGTAGATCGTTTCATATCGTCCTTATGAGGTATTTTCACTTTATATGTTTTACCTGTTTTATTGGGCAGGGATTTCGCTCTGATCCATGGATTATATTCACGGAGAATCATAAAGTTTATACCATGTTTTTGTGCCCAGGTTGGCCAGTCCTCTACCGGTCCGTTGACCTCGACAGTCTCGGTTCTTACAGGCTGGTAAAGCTGGTCGCTTTGGATAATGAACCCATATTCACGTGGATTTTCCATGATCAATTTCATGGCCAGCAACCGGAACATGTAGCGCGAAGTTTCGTCTACGAGGTACAGGTCGTAAGCGGTTGACGCATTCTGCGAAGCGAGTTCTTTCGTGATTCGAGCCATGCCTCCGTTATAGGAGGCTGCCACCGATTCCCAGTTGCCGTATTTTTTATATGCATCTTTCAAATAGCGACATGCCGCGGCTGTTGCCTTTTCGGTGTTGTATCGTTCGTCGACAAACTCGTTCACTTCAAGCCCGTACTGCTTGGCGGTCGATGCGATGAACTGCCATAGACCTGCGGCCTTGGCCCCGGAGTATGCCCGTGGATTAAGGGTGCTCTCTATGCAGGCCAGATATATGATATCCTCAGGAACGCCGTTTTTCTTCAGTATCGGTATGATTTCCGGGAAATATCGGTTGGCTCGCTTGAACAGAAGCAACGTGTTTCCGTGGGTGTATGTCATAGCTGTAAGTTCTCGGTCAAGACGTTCATACATGTCGATTCTGTCAAGATCGATTCTGTTGCCTGCAAATGTTACGGAACTTGGTATCACAGGACTCTGGACCACCGGATTGCCGTCAGCTCCGGTCAGGGGAAATCCTGCCGAAATATTCAGTGGAGCTATGGATGCGATAGCTGACACCGCAAATATGGTCAATAGATATCTTTTTGCTGATTTCATTTTTTTCTTTGTTTGTTGGTTTAAGCAGGTTAGTCGCCGGAAGTGCCGCGGCTTTTCTTGTAGTTGATGATGTTGATATCACCTTTCAGTTTATAGCTTTTGCCGTCTGCGCCTTTGGCATTGATTATGTAATAATATACTCCGGCTGGGACAAGCTTACCGTTATATTTCCCGTCCCAGCCCGATGATGGATCATTGAAGGATGCCACTTTTACACCCCAGCGGTTGAATATGTGGCATTCAAAACTAACTATGGACTTGTAGCTGACCTTCCATATATCGTTGACGCCTTCCGACGAACCGGGCGAGAATGCATTTGGACATTTTATATCCGATTCACCGATCGACACCTCGTATGTCGGACTGTAGTAGTCGCAGCTACCTGAAGCATTGCTTGCCACAAATCGCACGTAAGTAGTGCCGGCTTCCTTGAATGTATAGTTGAAGTCGATGTTGTTTTCGCGGTAGTCAATGATGTCGAAATTGGCATCGCGCGACATCTGCCATTCGGTGAATACGGCAGCATCGCTGATTGTTGCTGAAAATGCTATGTCAGCCGGTGCTGATCCTCCAAGAGAACCGCTTGATCCTGACGACTGCTCATTGTCGATTTCATTCTTAGTTTGTTCTGCGGAGGTTTCTGCTCTGACAGCCATAGCGTGATATTCCGTAGTCGATACTTCTTCGCCAAGTCCCCACTGCATCAGGAATCGGTCGCCGCTTAGAGTAAAGTCGGTGTTGCACAATGGCGCGTCGGCAAATATTGTCCCGGAAATATGTGCGTAGGTGGCCGTCTCTTCCTTAGTCTTGTAGATACCTGAGTCCGGATCATACTCAAGATTGAGGTAGTGCAGTTCGATCTCGCGGTTAAGTTCTTTGCCCTGTCCATTGACGGTGTAGTATCGGATGGGGCCGCCTCCGGAGCCGTCAAAGTTAATGGCCACATTTTGGCAGTCGCTGCTTTCTGTCGATACGCTGATTCCCTCAGCATGCAGTCTGTGTGAAGAATAATCGACCACCCAAAAGCAATACGTGCGTGATCCGTCGCGGATGATGTAGCCGGTGTCGCCCTCGACATTGGTAAGAGTCGACATGGCACCTTCGTATACTATGTCGTCGATCGGTTCCGCATATCCGCCGCCAAGATTCCTGAATCTTGACCACTCCGGCTTTGACGATGCATTTTCGGATGAGTAAGTGATAGAGGCGCCATGTACATCATACAGAACGTACACTTCATCAAGGCCGGTGGAGGACTCGGGAGCTATGGCGATCACTTCCCGGGAAATGCCGTTAAAACTAACTTGGCTATATCCGGGCAACAGAATGTTTGCTGCAACTATGACGGTCAGAATCTTCTTCATAAGGAGTCGGTTTGACCTGCAAAGTTACAAAATAATAATCAAACAATAGGTTGCGTCAGCTTGCCGCAGTTTGGTTTGAAGATTTTTTAACTTTATCTGACTGTGTATTGTCGGCCACATCCCTCTTGGTCAGTGCATTTGTTATGTAGACCGTGAATATCGGAAACAGAATCAAGCCTTCACCGGCGAGTATGACAGCAAGAACTTTCCCGGTAGGGGTTATGGCATTTATATTACAGCCCACTGTAGTCACGTCCATGAACGACCACCATAGAGCTGCCCAATAGGATGTGACGCCCGGGTTGATGTAATGCTCCTCGATAAAAAACATAAGACTTGCAAAATACACCGTCGACACAAGCAGTCCGATATATACGGAAAACAAGCTTGATATCTTGTCTGTCGACAGCACTCCCATGACTATCATAAGCACGTAAGCGGCACGTATCATCGGGATGAACCGAGTCAGATACTGAAGCTCAGGTGACATGTGGACATTAAAATATGACAATATGTTCAAGTATGGGATGCTTATCAGAAAAAAGAATATGTGCGAGGCAAGATACATGCCTTTCTTTGGATACATGAAGAACTCCACAACACAGTCAAGCATGAAAAATATGCATATCCACAGTTGGATTTTTAGATATGTCGGATTGGCAATAAATGAGATGTTGTGGAATGCATCCCACGATATGAGTACTATCAGTGCCAATGAGGCTAACAATACCAATGTGTGCAAGCTGCGGAGAAACAATCTCTTCCGCGTCATGTTCGATGGCTTGCTGGTTGAAGTTGTTGACATAATCGATATTAAGTTGAAACTATCTGTGGATATAACATCTTATTTCGGGCCTATGTTCATCGTGATTGATTTTACGCCAACGAATAATTCCTGTTAGGATGAATTTGGCTTTGATTTAACAGATATTGTTAAATGGACTCTTATAAGATTTTGCAAAGTTGGATAAAACGACTATCTTTGTGAAAACCTCATAAAACAAATATGCCACATTTATGCGAAAACTATTTCCTATAGCCCTTATGATGCTTTCACCGGCATTACATGGAAGCAACGCATACGACACATCGATCAATACCGAGGAATCCATAATAAGACAGTTGTATTCAGATTTAAAGGATTGCCCCAATCTGTCCGACAGCATACATACCCTCGAAAATATTGCCGATCTTACCGACGTGTCATCGAGAACTGATGTACTCGACGACATCTACGGTCTGTCGTTAAAGTCCGGTGACTATGCCAAGGCCTGCGATGTTCTGAGAAAGCAAGCTAACATAAACAGTAGAAACGACTCCATACTTCTAAGTCTGTTGGATCGAACGTTGCAGTTGCCGAAATCTGCTGATACACGTGAGACTGAGACTTTCATCCGTATGGCTCGTACTACCCGAAAATTGCTTTATGGGACTCCTGTTGACAAACAAGCGAGATTAAATGAACTCCTTGAAAGGCTTACAATGCAGCCTCCGGAAGATCTTTATGATAAGATATTTCTTCTTCATGCCATATGTGCCTATGTCAGCGACAGTTCACAGGGTGAACTCCTGTCGAAATATATGGACGCATTCGGGCAGCTGGTCGACAAACTTCCGGAAAACAGCTATTCTATACGCAACGTCTATAATATACAGGCATCATTGGCGTATACGGAAAATGAAGAGCCGGAGAAAGCTGTCGAAGCCGACAAAAGACTTCTTGCTTCGATTGACAGTCTTGAGGCCATGTACCGAAGGGAGGGTAGGATATACCGGGATTTTGACGCTCATCGGTTCGTGATATATACACGGATATTGTCCAACTATGAATCTTTAAGCGATTCGGAGATTGAGGAGTATTATTCAAAAGCTAAAAGAATTGCATCGACAAACAAACGCGCGGGCGCCACTTATAAGCTATCTCCGCAATCGGAGATTTATTATGCAATGCATAAGAAGGACTATCCCAAGGCTCTTGCCTTGCTTAAAAGCTGCATAGACAATGAGTATCAGAAGCCAAAGCGGCGTCTGTTATTGCGTCTGATGACTGAAGCCGCTAAAGAAACGGGAGATCAGGAAGCCTTGTTGAAGGCTTCGACCGACTATAACGACATTCTTGAGGAGTATTTGGACAAAAAGTATCAGGAACGTTATAAGGAACTTGAGGTAATATATAACATCCACGAGATTAAAGAGGAATTCGCGCAATTGCAGATAGACAAGCAGGAATTGGAAAATTCGCTCCAGCGCAAGATAATAATTATCATTTGCCTGTCATGTTTGTTTATGGCGGCCTTCATCGCCATATTGCTTTATTTAAATAAAAAATCACGGCGATTGGCTAAAACTTTGTCTGAATCCAACGCCGCGCTTAAAGTGGAGAGCGAGAACCTGCGCCGGCTGAGGTCGGAGTCTAACAGATCCCGCGACCAGGCTCTTAAAGCCAATAGCTTAAAGTCGGACTTTATCAAAAATATGTCAAGGGAGGTCAATGTCCCGCTTCAAGCCATTACCGAGTACTCCGGGCTTATAGTTGATTGTGCCGATTCAAGCCACAAACAATATTTGGAAAGATTCTGCAGGATGGTGGAGCTTAACAGCGAATTGCTCAGCACTATGGTCAATGACATGCTGAGTCTTGCGGATTTGGAGAGCTCTTCGTCGGCTATTGTAGTCAATAGAAAGGCGGTAAACCTGTATGACTTATGCAACATGGCTGTAGATACTACCAAACATCGTGTGAGCAGTGGGGTAGTGATGTGTTTTAATCCTGACGGCCAGCCAGACTTAAGTCTGTATACCGACCCGCAACGCGTGCAGCAGATTCTGATAAATCTCTTGTTGAATGCGGCAAAATTCACCAGTGAAGGTTCTATTGTGCTTATGCCTAAACTTTCGGATGATAAGTCACATATATCGTTTATAGTAGAAGACACAGGGATAGGCATACCGGCAGAACGCAAAGATTTGATATTTGAAAGATTTTATAAGTTGAACTCTGAATCCCAGGGCGCTGGATTAGGTCTGACGATATCGCGAATGTTGGCATCATTGTTAGGAGGCACATTGGATTTGGACACCAGCTATGAAAAAGGTGCCAGATTTGTTTTAACGATTCCTGTGACGGATAATAATTGATCCGGATTAAAAAAAGTATGCGGGGCTCTCACGAGTCCCGCATACTTCATTCATCACATTATGCTTAAAAGTGCTATAGTCGTTTATATTACGCTTTATGCGCATTTGGAAGTCATTTCTTTTTTGAATACCTGCTTCCTACGACATCCCAGTCTATAATATCCCAGAGCTTATGAAGCTGATCTGCCCTGCGGTTCTGGTAGTCGAGATAGTAGGCATGTTCCCATACATCGAATGTAAGTATCGGGGTTAGTCCTTGAGTCAAAGGATTGGATGCATTCGGACCCTGAGTGATAAACAGACGTCCATCCTTGTCCTGAGACAGCCAGACCCAACCGGATCCGAATAAATCTACTCCGGCTTTTTCAAATAACTTTTTGAATTCATCAAAGCTTCCGAAATCCTTATCGATTGCTTCCCGCAGATCTCCGGTAGGTTCGCCACCACCGTCGGGAGAGAATGAGAAGAAATAGAATATGTGGTTCCACGCCTGTGAAGCATTATTATAAAGAGGGCCGTTGGCAGTCCTGATTATATCTTCCAGCGGGGTATCTTCCCATTCGGTGTCGCGGATAAGTCTGTTAAGATTGTCGATATAAGCCTTCTCGTGCTTTCCCCAGTGATAACTGATCGTCTCAGCGCTGATCACCGGTTCAAGTGCGTCAAGTGCGTATGGGAGTTTGGGCTGTAAATAAGTGTTTGTTTCCATTATTGATATTTTTTGTTTTTCAATTTGTATATGACTTAAACACCTCATATTTTCAAAAGTTCTGTACGTCAACAAAATTTCAGAGCATTTGAAGTTTGTAAACGTATATTATAATATTGTTGGCTTAACGTATCGGTTGAGCATCGGTGGATTTATTCGCCCCCTTGGCTCTGTATATGTTTCCCATAATATACATTATGTTAAATTGTAATATCGGATAACCTGCCTATATGCTCGCTTATCGCATTTGTCTCACCTATTTATATCAGCTTGAGATGTTCCAATGCATTGCGGATTCCGTCATCGTCAACGTTGTCGGTCACATAATCGGCCGCTTTCTTGACTTCATCTGAAGCATTGCCCATTGCCACGCCGACCGCGGCTTCCTTTAACATTGGGATGTCGTTGCCTCCGTCGCCGAAAGCCACAGTGTCCGCCATATTAATTCCGCAATAATCGGCGATAATCTTTATCCCTTTGGCTTTCGTGTTTCCCTTGGCCGTTAAATCAACGAATGTCGGATACCATCGGTTAAATTCGCATCTTGGAAGTTCTCGTGCAATCTCCTTTTCTATATCTTCTCCAAAAAATATAGTCATTTGATAAATCGGCTTTTTAACGGCTTCCGCGAATGACGTTTCCGGTAATTTGTCGACATGAAGAAATTCGTAAAAAATACTTCTTACCTCTTTGTCCGGATTACATACTTTAATCTCATGTTCTGAAACAAAGATTGACGGATAACCGCCCTTTTCCGCTATCTCTGCCATTTTGGCAACTTCATCTGATGGAATTTCACTTTCATAAAGCACTTTCTTACCTACGAAGCAGTACGAACCATTCATCGTGATGTATCCATCTATCAGATCTGCATCCTGAAGTTCTTTCAAGTTATTGATAATCATATATGGACGGCCTGTCGATATAAAGATTTTATGCCCGTTGGCCTTAGCTTTTTTTAATGCCTCGACAGTCGTTGAGGGTACCCGGTGGGTATTGAAGCTTACCAATGTTCCGTCTATGTCGAAAAATAATGCTTTCACTTTTGAATCATGCATAATATATTGTATATGTAGTATAACAATTGAACAAATTAAAAGGTTACTGAGTACGCACTCCCCCACTATACTTTCGCCTATATATCGAGAAGGAGGACGAACATCGGTTCATCCTCCTTCTCGATAACTGTCTACATGCTTAAGCTAAGTCCTTATCCGGTCAGCACAGACCTTTATCCTGTCCGTGTTTTAGAACAGCTTCACAGATAAAATCAGTAATGCTGTCCACTTGCTGTAGAACCGCATGTACAGTTGCCGGGGCATTGAAGCCGTAGCGCTTTACTGTCGACTTCTTCCTGCCGGCTCCTGGACGTCTTCCGCCTCTTTTCTTTGCAAAGTTTTCCATAATTTCGCCTAAATCTAATAGCACAATTAACTTAATAATATTGGTGTCTTTCTAAACAGATACCAGAAACTATGCAAATTTACAAAAAAGCAGACAAGAAGTTAACTTTTTAATATATTTTTTATCTTAAAACCGTTACTTATATGATTATGTGCAAATATAATCCCGTTATTTTAGTATTTTTATGAATGCGTGGCAATAAAATAGCAGTCTTGCCGAAGATGAAGTAATTATTGGACGGACTCTTAAGGATTGAGTAGATCGGTGTTCCGGAACTGAAGGATTTCCAATGTATGGGTGAGAATCTCCTTGGGCTGGCTGTGCGGATTGATGCGGTCAGCTGCCAGATAGTCAGTTATGGCATTTTTGACTTTACCCTCTTTCCAATATAGCTTTCCTCGTTCGAGATATGCCAGCCAGCATCTGTCGTCGGATTCTATAATTTTGGAAAGCTCAACAATGGATGTCTCCAATGTGTTATTATTAATAATGTGTATTATTTTTTCACTAATGTCCATTTTTTGTCTTAATTTTGAGACTGCAAAAATATAAACAAATGAAGTTACATCTTTTATCAATTGCCGTTTTTTTTAGTCTTGCGACTTCTTTGAGCGCGATTAATCCTACGGCTACCGATTATTCGGCGGATGAATGCCAGGGAAGTGCCACCCCCTATCCTATACCGGATCCCGCCTTGACCGTATTCCCCGATTCGCTGACCCCTGTTATGATCAACCATGTCGGGCGACATGGAGCGAGGTATGCTTCTTCATCAAAAAGGTCGGTGAAATTGAAGTCAATTCTCCATAAGGCTGATTCGGCAGGAACCATAACCCCCGAAGGACGTAAGCTCATGGATCTGGTGGACCGGGTCATGAAAATCAGCGACAAGCAGTGGGGAGCTCTTGACTCATTGGGCATGGCCGAACAACGTGGCATCGCATCGAGAATGTATATGCGATATCCGTCGCTGTTTGCACAAGGACGTGTGGCGGCTTTGTCGTCCTACGCTCCACGATGTATAATGAGTATGTACTCGTTTACTCATCAATTGGCCCGCATGAACAATAAGGTCAAGATATACACCAATTCAGGTCGCCAGAATTCTCCGTTGATGCGTCCGTTCGACCTGGATCAGGACTATATTGAATATCGCAGCACTCAACCTTACGACAGTGTATACTCCAGCTTTATAAAGGAGCATACACCTTTGGCTCCTGTCTATAGGGTTCTTGGCGAGAAATTTGAGATTTCCCAACATGATGCCATGGATTTTGCCCACACGATGTATGGGTTCCTGTCGGGAATGAGCGCGATCAGTCTGCCTAATCAGTTGCCCGATTACTTTACTTCGGAGGAATACAATGCACTGTGGGCATGTAATAATTTGGGGCAATACCTCGAACGGACGGCAAATACGATATCATCGATTCCTGCCGATATTACTTCAGATCTGCTGTTGAACCTGATTGTCACTACCGACGAGGTTATTGCGGGAAAGTCCGACGAATATGTTCAATTGCGTTTTGGCCATGCGGAGACTCTTATGCCTCTCCTGTCACTGATGAGACTGAAAGGATGCTACTATCTCACCAATTATTTTGACTCGGTAGGACTGCATTGGAAGAATTTCCACGTAGTACCTATGGCTTCCAACCTGCAGCTCGTCATATTTAAAAGCAAAAGTGGCAGATATTATGTCAGGCTTGAGTTGAATGAGGTCCCCACTCCATTGATCCCCGGCAACAATAATATATATGTGGAATGGGACAAAGCTAAAGATTATCTTCAGCATTGTCTGCCTGTCGACAGGCAATTATGATGACATATCGTCGGCGATACCACATCTTTAGGAGGTTATTTTTCTGTAACCTCCTAAACTGTATGGCCGGATATGTGTTGTTATAGTCAGTGATGACATCCGGACGTGACAAATTGTCCTCACGGATGTCCTGAATCAGGATTGGCACACTATGTGCTATAATGACATTAGAGTGATTAACCAAATATTGTATATAACATATATTAAAAACATAGTATTATGAGCATTAAACCATTAGCTGACCGCGTGTTGATCAAACCCACACCGGCTGAAGAAAAGACCCTCTCCGGAATCATTATTCCCGACTCTGCCAAGGAAAAGCCCCTTCGTGGCACTGTATTGGCTGTCGGCAATGGAACCAAGGACGAGGAAATGGTGGTGAAAGTTAATGATATAGTAATGTTTGGCAAATATGCCGGTACTGAAATCGAACTTGATGGCGAGAAGCTTCTCATCATGCGCCAGTCTGACATTTTGGCAATAATCAACGAATAATGTAATTGTAATCATGGCAAAAGAAATAAAATTTGAAATCAAGGCTCGTGAAGAGCTTAAAAAAGGTGTGGACGCGTTGGCCGATGCTGTCAAGGTAACTCTCGGCCCTAAAGGACGCAATGTTATTATTGACAAGAAATTCGGTGCTCCTCACATCACGAAGGACGGAGTGAGCGTGGCCCGTGAAGTTGAACTTGAAGATCCATTCCAGAATATGGGCGCACAGCTCGTAAAGGAAGTGGCTTCAAAGACAGGCGACGATGCCGGCGACGGAACCACCACCGCCACTGTATTGGCCCAGGCGATAATCAATGTGGGACTTAAGAATGTAGCCGCCGGTGCAAATCCGATGGACATAAAGCGCGGTATCGACAAGGCCGTGGCAGCAGTGGTAAGCAATATCAAAGCTCAGTCCGAAGAAGTTGGCGACGACCTTAAGAAGATTGAGGATGTTGCCCGTATTTCCGCAAATAACGATGCTGAAATAGGAAAGCTCATCGCAGAAGCTATGCGCAAGGTGAAAAAAGAAGGCGTCATTACTGTTGATGAAGCGAAGGGAACTGAGACCACTGTCGACATTGTTGAAGGTATGCAGTTCGACAGAGGTTACATCTCCCCTTATTTCGTGACAAATACCGAAAAGATGGAGTGCGACATGGATCACCCGTACGTACTCATTTATGATAAGAAGATCTCGTCGCTCAAAGAGATGCTTCCCATTCTTGAAGCTACAGCTCAGAGCGGACGTCCCTTGCTGATAATCGCCGAGGATGTGGATCAGGAAGCATTGGCAACACTCGTTGTCAACCGTTTACGCGGTTCGCTTAAGATATGCGCCGTTAAGGCTCCTGGATTCGGCGACCGTCGTAAGGAGATGCTTGAAGATATCGCAGTGCTTACCGGCGGAACTGTAATATCCCAGGAAAAGGGCATGAACCTCGAAGCCGCCACCATAGAATATCTTGGCCAGGCCGAGACGATTACTGTAAACAAGGAGAACACTACCATCGTCAACGGTGCCGGAAGCAAGGACGCGATAGCCGCTCGTGTGGCGCAGATAAAGGCTCAAATCGAGACCTCTACCAGCGACTATGACAAAGAGAAGCTTCACGAACGTCTTGCCAAATTGGCAGGCGGTGTAGCAGTGCTTCACATCGGAGCCCCGTCGGAAGTTGAAATGAAGGAGAAGAAAGATCGTGTCGATGATGCGCTCAGCGCTACCCGTGCCGCCATCGCCGAAGGTATCGTCCCCGGAGGAGGTGTAGCCTATATCCGCAGTATCAGCTCTCTCGACAATCTTAAGGGCGACAACGACGATGAGAATACAGGTATTGCCATCATAAAGCGTGCCATCGAAGAGCCTCTTCGTCAGATTGTGGCCAATGCCGGAGTAGAAGGTGCCGTAGTTATCCAGAAAATCAAGGAAAGCGAAGGCGACTTCGGATATAATGCACGTACCGGTGAATATGAACATCTGTTCCAGACCGGTGTCATCGACCCGGCTAAGGTTACACGTGTAGCACTTGAAAATGCAGCATCTATCGCCGGAATGTTCCTCACCACCGAATGTGTCATAGCAGAAAAGAAGGAAGAAAATCCCGCTCCTGCCATGCCTGCCGGTGGAATGGGAGGAATGGGCGGCATGATGTAATAATCCCGTCGCTACGACATCTCAACCATACCATATAAAGCTCCGGACATGTCCGGAGCTTTTTTAGTGTCTTTTGCAAATTTTTCCGATTTAGTTCCGCTTTTTCCGGAATAAATAGCTATATTCGTTCCTGCATATAATATAGAATGATAAATGGATTCTGTCAAGATTAAAATAGATCAGCTTCGGGAGGAGCTTAACAGGCATAATTACAACTATTATGTCTTGAACACCCCTGAAATATCGGACTACAACTTCGACATGAAAATGAAGGAGTTGGAGCGGCTCGAAAGCAGTTATCCCCAATTTGACGACCCGTATTCCCCGACCCATCGGGTCGGCAGCGACATATCGAAGGGATTCACACAATGGATCCATAAACGTCCGATGCTGTCGCTGGGCAATACTTATTCCATGGAAGAAGTCGACGACTTCGTTCGTCGCGTAAAGGACGGACTTATGGGAGAACAGGTTCAGATAGTCGGGGAGTTGAAATATGACGGTACATCAATCTCGCTCTCTTATGAGCATGGTCGTCTGGTCAGGGCGGTGACCCGTGGTGACGGAACCCAAGGTGATGTGGTCACCGACAACATCGTTACCATCAAGAGCATTCCTCTCCAGCTTCAGGGCGAAGGCTGGCCTGACGAATTTGAGATTCGTGGAGAGATAGTGCTTCCGTGGAAAGAATTCGACAGACTTAATGCCGAACGTGAATTCAACGAGGAGCCTTTGTTTGCCAATCCGCGAAACGCGGCATCAGGAACGCTGAAGCTTCAAAACTCCTCTGAAGTGGCCAGACGAGGACTTGATGCTGTGTTCTATTATCTTTTGGGCGACAATTTGCCTGCCGACAATCATTATGACAACATGATGGCTGCCCGTAAATGGGGATTTAAAGTGGCTCCGGTTATGACGCTTATGACATCGACCAAGGAAGTCGGCGACTTTATATCATATTGGGATATCAAGCGGAAAGAACTACCGGTAGCCACTGACGGTCTCGTTTTTAAAGTCAACGATCTGCGACAGCAATTGAATCTTGGCTACACGGCGAAGTCTCCCCGTTGGGCCACGGCATATAAATTTCAGGCCGAACGTGCCCTGACTGAACTGAAATTTGTGTCATTTGAAGTCGGCCGTATGGGAATTGTGACTCCGGTGGCAAATCTCGAACCTGTACTTCTGTCCGGCACTATCGTGAAGCGTGCGTCACTCCATAACGAGGATATAATCAAGCAGCTCGACATTCACGACGGCGATATGCTCTACGTGGAAAAAGGAGGCGAGATAATTCCTAAAATCACCGGTGTCGAACTTTCACGCAGAAAGTTCGGATCCGAAACAGTGAAATTCGTAAAGGACTGTCCGGTCTGCGGCACGCCCCTTGTAAGAATCGAGGGGGAAGCGGCTTGGATGTGTCCGAACAAGACCGGATGCGCGCCTCAGATATGCGGGCGTATAGAGCATTTTGTGGGGCGACGCATGATGAACATAGACGGAATCGGTGAAGAAATGGCGGCGATTCTATATGAGAACGGCTGGGTCAGCGATCCCTCCGACCTATATGAACTTGAACGGTACCGCGCGGAGATGCTCAAACTGCAGGGAATGGGCCCCCGCACCATCGATCGTATGATCGAAGGAGTGGAGAATTCTAAAAATGTGCCTTTCGACCGGGTGCTCTATGCCTTGTCAATACCTTACCTTGGAGAGACGAGTTCCAAGAAGGTCGCTAAAGCTTTGCGTAATATCGATGCTGTGATGAATGCCGACAACGAGACGCTATGTTCCATCGACGATATCGGCCCCCGTATAGCCCAAAGCATACGCGAATATTTCAGCATTCCGTCCAATAGGAATATGGTGGGACGACTGCAATCTTTCGGACTGCAGATGGCACTCCCCGACAATACGGCTGCGTCCGGTTCTGAAGTGTTGGCAGGAAAGTCAATTGTGGTAAGCGGAACGTTCAATAAGCGTTCACGCGACGAGTACAAGGAGATGATCGAACTTAACGGAGGAAAGAATGTCGGCTCCGTGTCAAAAAAGACCGACTTTATACTTGCCGGAGAGAACATGGGTCCGTCAAAACTCGATAAGGCCAAAAGCCTTGGCATACCGTTGGTGGACGAGGACTCGTTTTTAAAAATGATATCCGGTCAAAACTAAATTGAAATAACTTCATTATGACAGCAGAAGAAAAACTTAAGATAGAGGAGCGGATTGTAGAGATGCTCCGGACAGTATTCGATCCGGAAATACCGGTTGACATATACAGTCTCGGACTGATATATAAGATTGATTTCGACGATGACGGCATGCTTAACATCGACATGACCCTGACGGCTCCCAATTGCCCGGCCGCCGACTTTATAGTCGAGGATGCCCGAATCAAGCTTGAGAGCATCGACGGAGTAAAGGGAGTCAACATTAATATTGTTTTTGAGCCGGAATGGAACAAGGACATGATGTCGGAAGAGGCCAAACTTGAACTCGGATTTCTTTAGCACGGCTAAAGCATGAACGGAAAGAACATATATTTTATCTCTGACCTGCATCTCGGAGCGACTTATCTAAAGTCTCCGCTCGACTATGAGAAACGTGTGGTCAGATGGCTCGACACGATAAAAGATGATGTGGCCGAACTGTATCTTCTCGGCGACATCCTCGACTATTGGTATGAATATCGGACGGTTGTTCCGAGAGGCTATGTGCGTTTCTTGGGGGCATTGGCTTCGTTAGCCGACAGAGGGGTGAAAATCACATGGTTTATCGGCAACCATGATATATGGCTTTTTGATTATCTTCGTGACGAGATAGGGCTTGAGGTCGTCGACGGATACCTCGTTAAGGACATTTTAGGCAAACGCTTTTTCATGTCGCATGGTGACGGTCTCGGACGACTTAAACCTTCATTTAAGCTTATCCGGTTTTTGTTCCGGAATAAATTTTGTCAGACTCTATATAGCGCTATACATCCCCGATGGACGATTCCGTTTGCCCATCGGTGGTCGACATCAAGCCGCGACTTCTCCGAAGAAATTCCGCAATTCACTGATCCTGACAATGAATCGCTCATTGCGTTTTCAAAAGATTACCTTGAATCGCATCCGGATATAGATTTCTTCGTGTACGGACATAAGCATGTATTGGTGGATTACCCTGTAGCTCCTGGGACAAATGTCATAATATTGGGCGACTGGATCCATCACTTCTCATTTGCCCGATTTGATGGAGAGAGCATGGATTTATTCAGATTTATCGACGGGAAAAGTGTTAAGATATGATTTTTAATTAAATTTTATTATAATGCGTATATTTTAACAAATCATATAACTCGTTGATATATTGCTTGTTGCTCGAAAATACAGATAATCTACAACTAAAAAAGATTAAAAACAATGTTTCTAAACATGTTTTTTTCTTTTGCCATATCATAAAAAAGGGTGACCTTTGTACCACAAACCTAAAACAATCTTTTTTACCTTAGAAATTGTACCTATTGGAAACCCATAAAAAGGAGCTTAGAGATAAGCTCCTTTTTATCTTTACGGCCAATTCTGTTACGTTAGGTTATATTGAATAAAAGCGTTATATTTGTAAATTAATTTCTTCACTAACTGAATCGGCACAGAATGGAATTTAAGCTTGAATCAAAATATTCACCGACAGGTGATCAGCCTCAAGCCATTGACGAACTCGTTGAGGGCATTAATTCGGGTACTAAGGCACAGACTCTTTTAGGTGTAACCGGATCCGGCAAGACTTTCACCATGGCCAATGTCATTGCCAGAGTTAACCGCCCCACCCTGATTTTAAGCCACAATAAGACTCTCGCCGCGCAGTTATACAGCGAGTTCAAACAATTCTTTCCAAACAATTCCGTACAGTATTTTGTAAGCTACTACGACTACTATCAGCCTGAAGCCTACATCCCATTATCGGACAAATATATTGAAAAGGACTTGATGATTAACGACGAGATCGACAAGCTGCGGCTTGCCACGACGTCTGCACTCCTTTCCGGCAGAAAGGATGTCATAGTAATATCGTCGGTATCATGTCTGTACGGTATCGGCAATCCTGAGGATTTCCACGCAAGCGTCATAGGCATACATGTCGGTCAAAAGATCGCCCGTAATCTGTTTTTGCGGAAACTTGTCGACGCGCTCTACAGCCGAAATGAAATAGAGCTCGGTCGAGGAAACTTCCGTGTCAAGGGCGACACTGTCGACATACGTCTTGCATACGAAGAAATAACTCTGCGTGTCATATTTTGGGGTGACGAGATAGAGTCCATCTCTACCATCCACGCGGAAGACGGCGTGTCGCTCGGCACACATGAACAGTTCAATATATACCCTGCCAATATTTTTGTGACATCTAAAGAGCGTGTCGGACAGGCTTTGGCCAAAATGGAAATTGATCTTGGCGAGCAGGTCGGATTCTTTAACCGCGAAGCCAAAGAACTTGAAGCAAGCCGCCTGTATGAACGGACCACTTACGACATAGAAATGATACGCGAGATCGGACACTGTCCCGGAATCGAGAACTACAGCCGCTACTTTGACGGTCGTGAACCCGGAATGCGCCCGTTCTGTCTGCTTGATTATTTCCCAAAAGACTTCCTGACCATCATTGATGAGAGCCACGTGACCATACCGCAGATCCGCGCCATGTATGGAGGCGACGTATCGAGAAAGATGAATCTGGTGGAATATGGATTCAGGCTTCCTTCCGCTCTCGACAACAGACCTCTAAAGTTCAATGAATTTGAATCGCTTACCGACCAGACCATCTATGTGAGTGCCACTCCGGCCGACTATGAGCTGGAGAAAAGCGAGGGTGTAATTGTCGAACAGATCATCAGACCTACCGGACTGCTCGATCCGCTGATAAGCGTCAGGCCGTCAATGAACCAGATCGACGATCTGATGGAGGAGATTCAGATCAGGATTGAGCGTGAAGAGCGTGTGCTTGTCACCACTCTAACAAAACGTATGGCCGAGGAGCTGAACGAATATCTACTGAAGATGCGCATTAAGGCGGCATATATACATAGCGATGTCGACACCCTTGACAGAATCCGCATACTCGACGACCTGCGGTCGGGCGTATACGATGTCCTTATTGGAGTCAACCTGCTCCGTGAAGGACTTGACTTGCCGGAGGTGTCGCTTGTGGCCATACTTGACGCTGACAAAGAAGGATTCCTCCGAAGCCACCGGTCGCTGACTCAGACTGTCGGCCGCGCGGCGAGAAATCTAAACGGCACGGTCATAATGTATGCCGATAAGATTACCGATTCGATGCGTCTGACCATCGAGGAGACAGAACGTCGTCGTGCACTTCAGCTTGCATACAATGAAGAGCACGGCATCACACCTCAGGCCATCGTCAAGGCGCGTCAAGCCATAATCGGAGTGGACGAGGAGGCCCCGAAAGCTCCTGCCTCTTCCGGTGCGCCGAAGCGAAAACCGCATGAAAAAGAGAAATCGGCCAAAAAGACTTCCGTGCCGTATATGAACGAATATACCACATCGGTCGACATCGCGGCGGATCCGGTAATACCGTATATGAATGCCGAAGAGCTACGCAGAGCCATCTCACGTCTGAGAGGCGAAATGGTGGAGGCCGCTAAAAACATGGACTTTATGGAAGCCGCGCGCATGAGGGACGAACTGCTTAAGATGGAAGATCACTTAAAAACTATTGAATGATGGCATCCGATAAACGTTTCGATACAAGACTATGGCTTCCCACCTCCGTTAAAGACATGGAGATTCTTGGATGGGACTATCTGGACGTTATTATATTTTCAGGCGATGCATACGTGGATCATCCGTCGTTCGGCGCTTCCGTGATCGGACGCACGCTTCAAGCCGCCGGCTATCGGGTAGCTGTAGTGCCCCAGCCAAACTGGCGCGATGACTTGCGCGACTTCAAGAAACTCGGTGCGCCACGGCTGTTCTTCGGCGTGTCGGCGGGAGCCATGGATTCTATGGTCAACCATTACACCGCGGCCCGGCGCAAACGAAGCGACGATGCATATACACCCGATGGCCGGCACGGCATGCGCCCGGATTATCCCACCATAGTGTATTCCGAGATTCTGCGCAAGCTTTATCCCGACACACCGATAATAGCCGGAGGTATCGAGGCATCGCTCAGAAGGGTTTCGCACTATGATTACTGGCAGGACAGACTGCGTCCATCCATTCTCATGGATGCGCCTGTCGATATGATAAGCTACGGAATGGGTGAACAGACTATGCTTGAGATTGCATCACGGCTGAAAGCCGGCGAATCGATAATCGAGATGACCGATATTGCACAGACTGCATACGTCACTTATCGCGATGATATGCCGGAGTCGTCTGATTCCGAAAATATTCTACTGGCATCCTATGAAGAGTGCCTGAAGAATAAAAAGGCACAGGCGGCTAACTTCAAACATGTCGAACAACAGTCCAACCGCATGCATGGAGCCACCATCTGGCAACCTCATGGAGATAAAGTCGTGAAGATAAATCCAATGCGTCCTCCTATGTCCACAGACGAAATCGATGCTTCATTCGATTTGCCATATACTCGCCTGCCTCACCCACGATATAAAGGTAAGACGATCCCGGCATGGGAGATGATCAAGCATTCGGTCAATCTTCATCGTGGATGCTTCGGCGGGTGTGCATTCTGCACCATATCTGCTCATCAGGGCAAATTCATCGCATCGCGAAGCAAAGAGTCCATATTGCGTGAGGTCAGGAAAGTCGTGGAGATGCATGACTTCAAAGGATATTTGAGCGATCTCGGCGGACCGTCTGCCAATATGTATAGAATGGGAGGCAAGGACGTCTCGATATGCGAGAAGTGCATGCGTCCGTCATGCCTTCATCCTAAACCGTGCCATAACTTGAACACTGACCACAAGCCGCTCCTTGACATATACCATGCCGTAGATGCCGTTCCAGGTGTCAAAAAGTCATTTATCGGAAGCGGCGTGCGTTATGATCTTTCGATGCACCGTACCGGTAATGACAAAGTGGACCGCATTAACAGGCAATATAATGAAGAACTTATCGAAAAGCATGTGTCCGGACGCCTTAAAGTAGCTCCGGAACATACGTCCGACCATGTGCTTAACATCATGCGCAAACCGTCGTTCAGCCAATTTTATGAGTTCAAGAAGATATTTGACCGTGTCAACCGTGACTGTTCCTTAAAGCAGCAGCTTATCCCCTACTTCATCTCCTCGCATCCCGGATGCCATGAGGTCGATATGGCGGAACTCGCCAGCGAGACCAAAGAGCTGAACATGCACCTTGAACAGGTGCAGGACTTCACTCCGACTCCGATGACGGTAGCTACAGAGATTTATTACACCGGATATCATCCATATACAGGAGAAAAAATCTACTGCGCCATCCGTCCGGAAGAGAAATTGGCACAGCGCAAATATTTTTTCTGGTATGATGCCACATATCGCCCGGACATCATAAAGTCGCTTCATAAATTGCACCGCCCCGATATAATCCGCAAGTTGTATCCGGCATATCGTGATCCGGGACAAGGACCGGCTGGATACAAAAACCGTAGAAAAAGATAGTTCGGATGCATTCTACCGAATTTCAAATTCTACATAAGCGGTGTCAGGCTTTTCAACGGGAATGGGCGGATAATGAAATTTCTTCAACAGACGATACTTACCTGGCGACATAACTTCATTGTATGCACTTGTATGATTGACATACTCCCTCTCGGAATGTGGATTGATGCCATAACCGATGTCATGGAATACTGTCACCCCCACTATTCCCATATTATCATGCTCGCTTAATATTTTTCTTAAGTCATCATTATAAGGAAGTTGTGTCCATTTATCATTTTCAAGCCGTTCGATTCTGTACCATTCACCAAATATCGCTTCCTCATCCGATCTGTTGCTCATCTTGACCACGATAGAATCTATAGGAATTCTTAAATCATCAAGTCCTACAATAGACATCTCCAGTCTCGGATCGGTCGAATAGCTGATTTGTTCGGGCAAATCCGGTATTATAATCTTTTCGCCGAGAAAATGTGGTTGTCTGCCTAACCATAGATCCAGCATCATTTTGTCGCGGGCAAGCCACTCGCGCAAAGCCAGGCGAATCCTGACTAATCGTCCGGCCTTCAATGGTGCGGCTATAGCCACGGCTTCTATACCGTTGGCTTCAGCTATATACAAGGCTCTTGCACAATGGTCGCTTTGGGAGATTATCGTCAAAGAATCGCATCCGAACACTTCTTTTGCCCGGACCACGGAGTCGAGAGTTCGGAATCCGGCAAAATCAAGTATGATCCTGTTTTCCGGCACCCCGTGCGCTATCAGCGAATCACGCATGGCCGTAGGTTCGTCATACCCCTTTGTATGGTTGTCGCCGCTTGCTATTATGAAGTCGACCTTTCCGGCGCGATATAGCTCGGCCGCCATGTCGATCCGATTAGTAAAATAGGAATTCGGCCGTCCGGCTCTATTCCTAGGATTCGTTCCAAGCAATAAGGCCACTTTATTATGAGGAACATCGTCAACATTACGGTATATTCTGCTGTCAGTGGCCGATTCCACATTCAGATTGGCTACGACAGTAAATATGATGATAATCGCTGAAAATCCAAGAATACCGAAAATGATTCGTTTATAATGCTGTTTCATGTCATTTTATAGCAAATAGTCTACCGTGGATTAAGAGAACATGCATATTTAATCTTGACACTGTAACGCCTTACTATTTTTCGCATGTTGTCCATACCGGCACCATTGTCGTAGGCTACATTGCTGAATGAAGGAGTTTCATAATAATTCGGACCATTCTCAATGATTTCCAGAGGCATAAGTATACTAAGACCTTCGTTGGAGGCGATAAATTCTGCCTTGCTTCTCGCGGCGTCAAGAGAGGCTTTAAGTCCCATCCTGTCGTATGACGGCATCTCCGCATTGTCCAACCTAACCAATTGAAAACTTGATACTCCTTCCGAACCAATTGCCGAAGCAATCTTTTCAAGTCTGTCGTAGTCCGTGACCACTACCGACAGACTCTTAGCCATTTTAAATTTGTCCGATGCTGAGCGGTTGCGATAATTGCCCATGTCGGAAACTGTTATTGCTGAATCCTGCACCCCCGCATCTGAAAGCGCCGTGCGGATACCGCTCTCAATCTCCTGCAATGTCACTAAGATGCTGTCGCCGGACGGTTTCTTCCTGAAATACTCTTCCATGCCGATTTCCACCGTTATTCTGTCCGGAATGATATTTAATGTCGCAGTTCCGGACACTTCGATACATATCGAGGAGATCGGCTCAGCATTTGCGTTGAACAAAGCAGAACATATAAACAGAGATAAAGCTAACACCAATTTTTTCATATTACGTAAGAATTTCATACAAGTTAAAGGTAGTGATTAAATTTCAATATCTTATTTACCCCAATGAAAAAATTAAGAAAATTTAGTGGACTTCAGATGTCTTGACATTTTATCACGCCGATGGCGGACACATGCGTCGGTCAACGCTTTGTGCGGAGTTCGTTTCTTTGGTCTTACAGGCGGATTAACCGTATCGATACGCTTGTTGATACTTTCAGTTTTGTCTGCGGTATGGTCTGATTCATTTTTACCGGACTGAATAGTTGAATCAGTCCTTTGGTTTTCTCGTCGGCGGGCACTGGCCTCACGTTGACGGTGGCGACGGTCCACTATTTTCTTTATTAACATGAACGCCATCTGTTCAGCTCCTGTCAATCCGGAAGGTTCGGTTCTGTCGATCTGGTAACGCCGTATGGCATCAGTCAATATATGGCGGCGTGGTTCAGGAAGGAGATTTATCATTTCTACCCATTCTTTGTCGAAGCGAGGTCTGCGGCTCTGTGTGTTTTTCATAATTTCTAAGTTTTTAAGATTTATAACCACCGCAAAGATAATACGGAAACAGCCGGACTGTACTGCAAAATTGGACAAAAAATTTCGTAAAAATTTGTAACTTTGTGGTTGATGGAAGACTACAGGAACTTACTCAACGCGCAACAGCTTGATGCCGTGACCTATACTGACGGGCCTCAATTGGTCATCGCCGGTGCAGGTTCGGGAAAAACTCGCGTGCTTACATATAAAATAGTGCATCTGCTTGCCCACGGCTATGAACCGTGGCGCATAATGGCGCTCACTTTCACCAATAAAGCCGCTCGTGAGATGCGTGAACGTATCGAAGCCATAGTAGGACCTTCAATAGCCTCAAAACTCTGGATGGGGACTTTCCACTCCATTTTCGCGAGGATATTGCGTCTGAACGCCGACAGGATTGGATTCAAGAGCAACTTCACAATCTACGACACATCTGACTCAAAGTCGCTTATTAAGACCATAATCAGGGATCTGAACCTTGATGACAAGGTATATAATCCCAATACTGTCGCCAATGCCATATCGGCCGCTAAAAATGCTCTGATCTCACCTGACCGCTATGCTATGGACCGTGAATTGATGGAAGCCGACAGGCGGTCAAACAGACCTTTGACACAAGCCATATATAAAGGCTACATGGAGAGGTGCTTCGTGGCCGGGGCCATGGATTTTGACGATTTGCTCTATTTTACCAATGTCCTTCTCCGAGACAATCCGGATCTTCTGCGTCATTATCAAGAGTATTTCAGATACGTACTGATCGACGAGTACCAGGACACCAACTTTGCGCAGCACTTAATCGCCACCCAACTATGCGGTGAGTCGCAGAACATCTGCGTGGTCGGCGACGATGCCCAGAGCATATATTCATTTAGAGGCGCAAACATCAGAAACATCCTTAATCTGAAACGCTCATACCCTACACTGAAGATATTTAAGCTTGAGGAGAACTACCGGTCGACACAAAACATCATCAACGCCGCCAATTCGTTGATAGCCAAGAATAAGGAGCAGATACCCAAGAATATATTCTCCCACAACGACGTCGGTCGCAAGATCGAAGTGGTCGGATGCTACAGTGATTTCGAGGAGGCGGCCATAGTGGCTCAGAAAATATCCACGATGAAGATGAGCGGCCATGACAGTTATGATGAATTTGCAGTCCTTTACCGCACCAACGTCCAGTCCAGACGTCTGGAGGAAGCCCTGCGCAACCGTAATATCCCGTATCGGATCTACGGCGGTCTTTCATTCTATCAGCGTAAGGAGATTAAGGATGCCATAGCATATTTCCGTCTGGCTGTCAATCCTGACGACGACGAAGCACTGAAACGCATCATCAACTATCCGGCGCGAGGCATAGGAGAGACAACGGTCAACAAACTGCTGCGTTGCGCCATGGACAATCAGGTCAGCATCTGGAAAATCATAGACAATGTCCAGGACTATCCGCTTGGATTCAATTCCGGGACAATCAAGAAATTGAGCACTTTCAGGGAATTGATGGCCAGATTCATGTCGATGGCCTCCCAGGACCGGGCCGACGAAGTGGCATCCGCCATCATCCGTGAGTCAAAGTTGGTGTCGTCGCTGATAACTGATAAGACCCCTGAGAGCATTTCCAAGCAGGAGAATCTCGCGGAACTCAACGCCGTAGTGCATGAATTTGTAGAGACTCGTCTTAACGAAGGTGCGGAGACTGTACGCCTTGCCGACTTTTTGGGCAATGTGTCGTTGGCCACAGATCAGGACAGCCAGGAGACTCCCGTGGAAAGCGTGACTTTGATGACAGTACACGCCGCAAAAGGACTCGAATTCGGCAACGTCATAATCGTGGGTGTCGAGGAAGAACTATTTCCTTCATCCATGAGCAGCGACACTTTGCAGCAGATTGAAGAAGAGCGCCGATTACTGTACGTGGCCATCACACGTGCCAAATCAAATTGTCTGATCACATACGCTTCCTCGCGCTATAAGAACGGACAGACCAAGACCTGCCAGCCGTCAAGATTTCTTAAGGATATTGACCCTAAGTTTCTCCGACTTGCACCTGGTGTCAATCTGCCAGGCAGGGCCACGCAGGTTAACCCGATGGATAACTACAGGTCGTCATGGAGCAACTATGATAAAAAGCCGTCAGCCGGTCGCTTCAGCCACCAGCCTGAACGCTCAGCCACACCGTCAGACCTTAATAGGACTACGGCAACGGCTTCTAAATCATCTTCCTCCGAGGGGGGATTCGGCATGCACGCTTCGTCATCACTCTCAATCGGGATGTCTATAGAACATTCTACCTTCGGCCACGGAACAATCATCGCCATAACTACCGGAGCAAACGATACCATAACAGTTAAATTCAATAATGTAGGCGAAAAGAAACTTCTACTACGTTTCGCCAAATTCAAAATCATATCACAATGAAATTCAGCGACATACCCACCCCGTTCTATATAGTCTATGAAGACAGGCTAAGGCGCAACCTTGAGCTGATCAGCCGAGTGATGCGTGAGGCAGACGTCGACATAATCATGGCATTCAAGGCCAACGCACTATGGCGCACATTCCCGATCATTCGTGAATATGTCAACAGCTCTACAGCCAGCTCGCTGAACGAGATGAAGCTTGGAGTCGAAGAATTGGGCGGAAATGTCCATTCATACTGTCCGGCCTACACCGATGATACAATCGGTGAATTCCTGAGCGGAAGTTCGCACATAACGTTCAATTCGATCGCTCAGTTCAATCGCTTCAAAGATACGGTCGATTCATATAACCGATCACATCCTGACAGACAGGTATCGCCCGGAATTCGTGTCAATCCGCAGTGCTCGGTTATCGACACTGACATCTACAATCCGGCTCTGCCCGGGTCGCGATTCGGAGTGACCTCTGACCAGCTTGACGGAAAGTTGCCCGACGGAGTCGAAGGACTTCATTTCCATGCTTTGTGCGAGTCATCGTCATACGATCTTGAAAAGGTGCTGAATGCTTTTGAGACACAGTTCGGCGACTACCTCCCACGGATAAAATGGGTGAACATGGGAGGCGGACATCTTATGACGCGCGAAGGATACGATGTCGACCACCTGATTTCACTCCTTAAGGCATTCAAACAGCGTTATCCCTGGCTGAAAGTGATAATGGAACCAGGTAGCGCCTTCACCTGGCGTACCGGCGACCTGATTACTTCTGTGGTCGACATAGTGTATAATCAAGGGGTCAGTACGGCCATTATCGATGCATCCTTCGCATGCCACATGCCCGACTGTCTGGAGATGCCATACAAACCGGCCATCAGTGAAAGTGTCGCTGATGATGCGTCGTTGCCGACATACCGTCTTGGCGGAAATTCCTGCCTTAGCGGCGACTATGTAGGCGACTGGTCGTTCGCTAAACCGCTGAAAGCAGGAGACAAACTGACTCTCGAAGACATGAACCATTACACCACCGTAAAGACCACGATGTTCAACGGCATACAGCATCCGGCAATAGTGTTTTGCGACACTGACGGCGATTGTCGCTACCTTCGGCAGTTCACCTACGACGACTATAAAAACAGAATGAGTTAAAACAATCCAAACATGAGTTCAATGCCGAGATTTTCCGTAATAGTGCCGGTCTATAACCGCATAGACGAAGTGCGCGACCTGCTGCAGAGTCTTTCAGAACAGGAAAGTAAAGATTTTGAGGTGATAATCGTCGAGGACGGTTCCTCTCTGCCATGCAGGGAGGTCATCGGAGAATACGCCGGCCGAATAGATGTAAAATACTATTTCAAAGAGAACGAAGGACGTTCGATAGCACGCAATTACGGTCTTGAGCGTGCCTCGGGCAAATACTTCATATTCTTTGATTCAGACTGCGTGATTCCATCCGGTTATTTCAGAAAACTCGCGGAAATGCTGGACCGGACCAACCTGGATTGTTTCGGCGGACCCGACACAGCCCACGAATCATTCAGTGATACTCAGAAAGCCATAAACTACTCAATGACCTCCTTCCTTACCACCGGAGGCATAAGAGGGGGCAAGATACAACTTGAGAAGTTTACTCCACGAACTTTCAACATGGGATTTTCCCGAAAAGTCTACGATAAGGTGGGTGGCTTCCGTGAGATGTTTTCTGAAGACATCGACATGAGTACCCGCATAAAGAATGCCGGATTCAGCATAGGGCTTATACGTGAGACACCGGTGTTTCATAAACGCCGTGTTGACTTCAAGAAATTTCTCCGTCAGGTATATGTGTTCGGTATGTCGCGCATAACATTGTATTTACTTTATCCCGGCACGCTGAAACTCGTCCATTGGCTTCCTGCGATCGCTGTAATCGGAGCAGTGGTCTTGATTGTGGCATCAATCATAGTATCACCATGGTTTCTGCTTCCGTTGGCACTGTATCTGACGGCAATATGGCTCACAGCAGTCATATCCACCAAAAGTGTCAAAATTGCGAGTCTCGCAATTCCGGCCAGCATTATACAGCTCGGAGGATATGGATGCGGATTCCTCAAGGCATTCACCGAAAAAATACTGCTGCGACGCGGACGAAATGTAGAACAAGAAATATCATTAAGAAAAGGAAAATAAATAAACAAATGGAATCCTCCTCTCCTCAGGTGCGCGACTATATCTTGATCGAAGATTTAGCCGCGGACGACCGCCCACGTGAAAAAGCCATGCGCAATGGCATCAGGTCGCTCAGCAAGGCCGAACTGATAGCCATCATATTCGGCAATGGCATGAAAGGCAAATCAGTGCTGACCATGAGCCAGGAATTATTGGCCAACAATCAGGGCCGATTAAGCAACATAGCCCGTAAATCAATTAAGGAAATCATACGCGACAATCCCGGTATCGGTCCTGCGAAGGCCGTTGCGCTTGCAGCGGCTATTGAACTCGGCATAAGATGCCAAAGTGAGATGCCTGACGATAAAGTGCGTATTGTCGGCAGCCAGACCGTCTATCAATATATGAGAGGACAACTGCAAAGACTCAATCACGAAGAATTCTGGGTGTTGGTACTGTCGCGAAGCAATCATATAGTCGACTCCATCTGTATAAGCCAGGGTGGCACGTCGGCCACGGTGGTCGACCCAAAGCTACTGTTTAAGAAAGTTGTCGACCAAGGCGACAAGGCCTCGTCCATAATCCTGGTACATAACCATCCGTCGGGAAATCTACGTCCGAGTGCCGACGACGACCGTCTGACAAAGCGCCTGTCGGAGTGCGGCAAACTATTGGATATTCCGGTGCTTGACCATCTTATCATAACACCGGAATCATACTTCTCCTATGCCGACGAGTCGCGGTTATAGAATGAGTGCTATGTTGTAGGCTATAAAAGCCACTATCCAAGCCACGCAGGTGTTGTAGATGACTGAAAATGCACCGTATTTCCAAGAGCCGGTCTCACGCACGATGGCTACTACCGTGGCCATGCACGGGAAATATAGCAACACAAATACCATCAGACTCAAGGCCGATGCGGCTGTGAAGTCGGGCTTGCCCGTGATCACATTCGGTGCGACAAGGCGCGTCGACAAAGAATGGTCGTCAATCTCCTCATTGCCTGTGTACAGGACTCCGAGAGTCGATACGACAATTTCTTTCGCAGGAGCTCCGGCTATCACGGCCACCGTAGACCGCCAGTGGAATCCGAGCGGTTCCATGACTGGATTAACCGCCTTGCCTATCATCTCAAGATAAGAATCGCGCGACGTGTCGATGGCGGAATCGTCAAGCGCTATGCTTTCCGAGGTTGCCGCAGGCGCAACTGTTGAATCGTCCTCATGCAACGGAAAATAATTAAGCGCCCATACGACTATGCTTGCCACAAGGATTATGCCTCCCATCTTCTTGAGGTATTGCTCACCTTTGCCCCACATGTGTCTTAACGACGACTTCAAGGTCGGCATTCGGTATGGGGGCAACTCCATCACGAACGGAGTCTCATCGGCCTTAAACCAGAATCTGCGCAACAATCTGGCGGTGATCACCGCCACAAATATACCGAGAAGATACAGTCCAAGGAAAGCCAGGCTGGCATGACGGGGAAAGAAAATACCCACCAAAAGCACATATACAGGCAGTCGTGCCGTGCACGACATAAACGGATTGATCAATATGGTAATGATGCGGCTGCTGCGGCTCTCTATGGCTCTGGCCGACATTATGGCCGGAACATTACAACCGAAGCCCATCACAAGCGGTATGAAGGACTTTCCATGGAGTCCGATCTTGTGCATCAGCTTGTCCATTATGAATGCCGCGCGGGCCATATAGCCCGAATCCTCCATCATAGATATGAAAAAATAAAGGATCAGGATATTAGGAAGGAATACTATGACACCGCCCACACCGCCTATTATTCCGTCGGCGATTAAGTCTTTAAGAGGACCCTCGGGCATGAACCGCTGCACGAGGTCGGCCAACCATCCTACTGCAGATTCAATCCATTCCATCGGATAGGAGCCGATTTCAAACGTACACCAGAATATAAACCACATTATGACAAAGAATATCGGGAATCCGAATAGCTTGTTTGTCACGAAAGTATCTATGATTTCAGTAGCTTTTGCAGTCTCCTTTGTGGAAGGGACATAGGTCTCGGCAAGTGCTCCGGCTATAAAGCCGTATTTTTCATTGGCGATCAACGACGTTATGTCTTCGTCGCCGCAATTACGTTCTATGCGCGCCACTTCCTGGTCACGCAGGCTGAACAGTTGCTCGCAATCGGGAGAATTGCGCACAAAATCTTCCACCTCCTTATCATGCTCAATGAGTTTTATGGCCAGATAGCGCGGTGAAAAGTGTACGCCTATCGCCGGATCACGCTTGATGGCATCTTTAATTTCAGTGACACCCTTCTCAATCTCCTTGCCAAGATTCACGTGTACATGGCGGACGGCGTCATGCCTGCCTTCATAAACGCGGATAATCGCATCGAAAAGCTCATGTATGCCCTGCCCCGTCCTTGATACCGTAGGGACTGTAGGCACTCCGATCATCTCACCAAGCAGCTTATAGTCGAGCGAAGCACCCGACTCTTCAAGCTCGTCGTACATGTTCAAAGCTATCACCATCGAACGGTCCATATCGATAAGTTCTGTGGACAGATACAGGTTTCGCTCAAGATTGGATGCCACCACCACATTTACTATCACATCGGGCATTTCGTCGCGGAGATATCTTCTGACATATAATTCCTCGGGAGTATATGACGACAACGAATATGTACCGGGAAGATCGACGATATTGAATCGGTAGCCATTGTATTCAAAATGGCCTTTTTTAGCATCGACCGTCACTCCGCTGTAGTTGCCCACATGCTCCTTCGCTCCTGAAGCGACATTGAACAAAGATGTCTTTCCGCAATTCGGATTACCGATAAGTGCTATGTTTATGGTTTTGGCATTACCGTCGTAGGCCGGATGGAATTTTCCTTTGGGCTCGCTGTGGTCAACTGTACCGTTTCCGGAGGTTATGGTGCCCATCTCCTCGCTGGTCATCGGAATCACTTCCACCAGTTCGGCCTCGCTTCTGCGCAACGATAGCTCATAGCCCATTATGCTGTATTTGATAGGATCCTTCAACGGCGCATTAAGGAGCACTTTTATTACCTGCCCCTTGACAAACCCCATTTCAATGACACGTTTGCGGAATGCACCGTGTCCTAAAATCTTTACTACAACGCCAAATTCGCCTGTCTTTAAATCCGATAGCCTCATACCTTTTTCTAAGCTTGAATTTCAGAGTGCAAATATCCGAATTTATTTGGACATTTCATGCGTCCGATAGTGCTTTATTTTTAATGAATCTAAATAATAACATCCATTAACAGTCCTGTCGGAAGAATGACATCGGTTTCTATTCCCGATAGTAGATCCTCTTTACTCTTTCACTTACCGACGTAAGAATCTCGTATGGAATGGTTCCTAAGGTGTCGGCAAGCTCCATAACCGAGATATTGTCGCCGAAGATCTCAACGCTGTCCCCTACACTGCACTCCGTGTCGGTCACGTCGACCATGCAGATGTCCATACAGATATTTCCCACTGTGGGACATTTGTGGCCGTTGATCCACACAGAAGCTCTGCCACATCCGAAATGCCTGTTAAATCCGTCGGCATAACCTATCGGAATAGTGGCTATGCGCGATTTTCTTTTAAGCAATCCCCTTCGGGAGTAGCCAACCGTAGTTCCTTCGGGCCATTCCCGGACGGCTATCACCACTGTTCGGAGCGAACTTACCGGACGAAGATCGCCCTGGGAATGATCAGGCAACGTAGGCATTCCATATAGACATATTCCCAATCGCACCATATCATACTGAAACTGGGGGAATCTCGTGATTCCGGTACTGTTAAGGATATGCTTGAGGATATGGAAATCAAAATTATCCTGGATATATGTGCAGCATTTGTCGAAGTACTCAAACTGCCGGTAGCTGTAATCGTCCATCTCCGGACAGTCGGAGGCGGCCAAATGGCTGAACATGGACCGTGGCGACACCACGTCCTGCGACTTAAGAAGCTTGACCACATCATCAAGCTCTTCGTAAAGGAATCCAAGGCGATGCATACCGGTGTCGATCTTTATGTGAACCGGATAATCCTTTATGCCAAGTTTCCGGCCCTCGCGTATGATCTCATTCAATATGCTTATGGAATATATCTCCGGCTCAAGCCGATACTTGAACAGCGTGCGGTAATTGGTGACTTTCGGGTTGAGCACCATTATCGGCATGCTCACACCGGCATTACGTAAGTCCACACCTTCATCTACCACGGCGACGGCAAGATAAGCAGCACCCTGACTCTGCATGGTCTTGGCAATCTCCATGCTGCCGGCACCATATCCTGAAGCCTTTACCATGGCCACTATGCCCGTAGAGGGATCAAGCCTCGAACGGAAATTGTTGTAATTATGTACCAAAGCGTCAAGATTTACCTCAAGTACTGTTTCATGCCGCTTCGCCTCCAACATATTGGCCAATTGTTCGGAATCAGAGTCAGAAAGACCCGACACCAGAATTATTTCATGGTCGAAATCTGTAGGAGACACAGAACCGATAAAACTGTCGAAATCCGGGAACGCCAATGCGGAACCGCCTAACGAAGAGGCAATATGAGATGCAAGTGAACCGATGCAATATGCCCGTGACACATTCTTGTGCATAAAAAGATCGCGCATTCTATCGTATAGCGACGGCACCTCCAGATTTTCAGTCGTGACATCGCCCATGATTACGGTCAAGGACACGTCATCGGCCATACGGCGCTGAACGAAGTCCAAGGCCGTCGAAAGGGAATGGAGATCATTGGCGCACGAATCAAAAACAAGCATGCAGTGATTGACACCTTCCACTACATTCAGACGGGTATTCACATGCCCCAGTTTTTTAATTCTCGATTTCACTGAGTCCACGTCAATCTCCAACACGGTCAACATCGACAGCAATCCCATGACGTTTTCAAGATCTTCTTCTGAAGAGAACGGAACCTCAATGCGGATTATGCGTCCATCGAATTCATATTCTATTGACGCGCCGGATTCAGTTTTGACGACAGTTGCCCGGATATCGGCATCATTTCCGGTCAATGACCATGTAAACCGACGCCCCTTAAAACCTGATCGGACTACGGCATTGCTGATTTCCCGATCATCAGCCGAGTGGATCAATACAGGGCAATCGATAAACAACTTCATCTTTTCGTCGAGCTTTTCATCCTTCGAGGAGAAGCCATCGTCATGTTCGTCGCCTATATTTGTAATAAGCCCTATGGTCGGCATTATTATAGTCCGCAGAGCTTCCATTTCTCCGATAGTAGATATGCCGGCTTCAAATATGGCCAGATCCTCGCCCCCGTTCATATCCCAGACAGAAAGCGGCACACCGATCTGACTATTGTAGCTACGCGGACTTCGGATCACTTTCATTGTAGGATTAAGGACTTGATAAAGCCATTCTTTAAGCGTAGTTTTGCCTCGGCTACCAGTAATTCCTACTACCGGGGCATCATTATAACGGCTGCGGTGATGCGCGGCGAGAGCCTGCAGTGCATGCGACACATCGTCTGTAATTAAATAATTGGCATCGTCGGGAAAACTGTCCTCCAGATGTGTGACAACAAAATTTCCAACTCCTTTCCCATAAAGTTCGGGGATAAATTTATGGCCGTCGTTGTTAGGCGTAGAAAGAGCAAAGAACAATGTTTTTTTAGGATATGTCAAAGCCCTTGAATCAGTAAGAAGAGTATCGACAGTGTATTCTGGATGCCGAGGCTCCTCCACATCAAGAACGCTGGCTATATCGGAGATAGTATATTTCATCATCATAATATAATTTAGATTGCGGCTTTTTAGCCGATGCGCGGCAAAATTAGTGGTTTTTCCCGAACAATGAAACAATAATCTTTCCTATCTATAATAGGGCACCGTACATTTTATTCGATACCCTATAAAAAGGACTATGCCGGAACCCAGCAATGTGGATTCCGGCATACAACTTATTTTATGGTCTTCAGATTACATGGCTTCAATTCTCTGGAGATTCGTTTCATCGCCAAGAGAATAATATGCGCTACGAAGTATGCGGCGGGCTTCGCTCATAGTGTTGTCGTCCTTAAGAGCATTCTCCAGATAAGGAATGGCTTCTTTAATCAGGGGATCAACTTTTTCAGCGCGCATTTTATTATATTCAGCAACCGGGAGATTGGCGTTGGCTTCATCAATCAAGGCACCTTGTGCAAAGATGACACGTCCAAGGTCAAGCTGAGCTTTAGCGAAGTCTGGGTTGATGGACACAGCCTTCTGAAGATATTCGCGGGCTTTTTCCAGATTGTTCTGGCTCTGGTAGAGTATACCCATCACATCATAAAGCTCGACATTGTTCGGGCTTACAGATATAGCCTTCTCAAGAAGACGCTGGGCCTCTTCATACTGCTGATTGTTTATCTTATCGTTGATGATTATGGTAAGATATGTGCTTACGCTATCGCCATAAATATCATTGGCGAGAGTTGCAAGCTCTACCACCTTGGCATTGTCCTCGGCCTGAGCCGCTACGCTGATCGCGTATTCAAAGAGGCTCTGGGGAGTGTACTTGTATGAGATAGCCTTGTCAAACGCAGCCAAAGCCAAAGGAAGCTTTTCTGCCTGCCATGCGGCCAATCCCTTAAAGTAGTTTATTTCACCGAGAATAGTATCGTTCGGAGCCTTGGGGGCATCTGCTCCAAGCGACGCATTGAAGGGCATATTCGTATAAATATCCCACAGACGATATGCTCCGTCATACTCCTTGGCTTCCCACAGATACTGTCCGCCGGACATATAGTCATTATAGTGCGACGACAATGTCTTGACTATATCCTTGGAATATTTTGTCTTAATCTTCGGACTTCCATCCTTGTTGAGCTTGGGTGTTCCGTTCTTGTCCATTTCGACAATAGAGTCCAAAGGAAGTGCGGTCATATAATACTCATAACCTTTGAGCAGATCGTTGCCCATGGTTTTCTGGTCGCCGTCTTTACCCTGGCCTACGGCCTGGCGTCCATAGATGTTGTCGTAGTCCTTAAATTCAATCATGCCGGCCACGAACCATGTCTGGGGGTCATTTTTAGTCTCCTCATTGGTCATCGCGGGAGCCAAGAGGGAACGAACTGCCGGATAGTCGCTACCGGACTTTGCCTTACCTTCGGCCTCCTTGACAAGGCTCTTCTGTGCCGAAGCGGAAGCTACGGCTAAAAGGCACAGACTTAAGATGCTTAATTTTTTCATAATTAAATAATATGGTTTTTGTTAGTGAAATTTATTCTTCTTCCTGTGAAGCTTCATCCATAAGCTCGTCATCGGATTCCAAAGCGTCGTCCGACTCCTCGATTTCTTCCGGAATCATCTCCAATTCGCTCTGTTCGCTTTCTGCCACGAGTATATCCTGATCTACTTCCTCTTCCGGATCTGAATCCACACAGCATACGGATGCGATCTCGTCGTTGCGCTTGTCGAGGTTGATTAGGCGAACGCCCATTGTGGCTCGTCCCTGAACCTTAATAGCAGAAACATTCAGACGAAGCACTATGCCCGACTTATTGATTATCATCAGGTCATTCTCATCGTTTACAGAATTTATTGCCACGAGTTTACCGCTCTTGTCGGTCACATTCAGAGTCTTGACTCCCTTTCCTCCGCGGTTCGTGATTCGATATGCATCCAGGAGCGAACGTTTTCCGTAACCCTTTTCCGAGATGACCATTACGGTATTCTGAGTGTCGGGCGACATACATATCATTCCTACGACTTCATCTTCGGGACCGTCAAGGCGCATACCGCGTACACCTGTGGACACACGTCCCATGGAGCGTACTTTGCTTTCATGGAAGCGAATGGCACGGCCATTTTTGTTGGCCATAAGTATCTCGGCATTTCCGTCGGTCAGTTCCACACCGATCAATTGATCTCCCTCGCGGATCACAATCGCGTTGACACCTACCGTGCGCGGACGTGAATACGCTTTAAGCGAAGTCTTCTTTATGATGCCCTGCTTGGTGGCGAATACAAGATTGTGGGAATTGACAAATTCTTCATCCGTCAGCGTCTTGATTCGGATGACTGCATTGACTGCATCACCCGACTCGATGTTGAGCAGATTCTGTATGGCACGGCCTTTGGCATTCTTGGCGCCTTCGGGCAAATCGTAGACTTTGAGCCAATAGCAACGCCCTCTCTGCGTGAAGAACAGCAGATAATTGTGCATTGTGGCCGGATATATATGCTCGATGAAATCTTCGTCACGGGTATCGCTGCCCTTAGAGCCTACTCCGCCACGATTCTGTGCACGGAACTCGCTCAGCGGAGTGCGTTTGATATATCCCATGTGCGAGATGGTTATAATCATATCGTCGTCGGCATAGAAGTCCTCGGCATTGAAGTCGCCGGCCATATAGTCGATGTCAGTCTTTCGTCCGTCGCCATATTTTTCCCTCACTTCCACGAGTTCCTTCTTTATAAGCTCACGGCATTCATGTTCGTCGCTCAATATGAGGTTCAACCGCTCGATGAGCTTCTGCAGCTCCTCGTACTGTGCATAGAGTTTGTTCTGTTCAAGTCTGGCAAGGTCGCGAAGCTTCATCTCGACGATAGCAAAAGTCTGAGCTTCGGAAAGTCCGAAACGTTCAGAAAGTGTGGCACGGGCCGCATCGGCAGATTCGGCACCGCGGATTATGGCTATCACCTCTTCGATATTCTGTGAAGCAATAATCTTGCCCTGAATGATATGGGCCTTTTCCTCAGCCTTGCGCAGTTCAAAGCGGGTGCGTCTTACCACCACATCATGTCTATGGGATATGAAAGCTTCAAGCAGTTCCTTTAGGTTCAGTGTCTTAGGACGACCGTTTACAATAGCCACATTGTTCACGCTGAACGACGACTGCATAGCTGTCATCTTATAAAGCTTGTTAAGGACCACATTTGCATTCGCATCGCTCTTAAGGCGTATCACGATTCGCATGCCCTTATAATCGCTCTCGTCGTTGATGTCGGCAATGCCGTCGATCTTCTTTTCATTTACAAGATTGGCTATATACTCTATCAGTTCGGCTCTGTTTACATTGTATGGAATCTCCGTCACGATTATATCTTCGTGGTTGGCATTAGACTCCACTTCGGCCTTTGCCCGTATAAGTATACGGCCGCGTCCGGTCTCGAAAGCCTCTTTGACGCCGTTATAACCATATATGATACCTCCGGTCGGGAAGTCGGGAGCCTTGATATATTCCATCAGTTCCGGAATCGTCAATTCGGGATTGTCAATCAGCGCAATCGTGGCATTGATCGATTCGGTAAGATTGTGAGGTGGCATATTGGTTGCCATTCCGACGGCAATACCCGAGGTGCCGTTGACCAGCAGATTCGGTATCCTCGTCGGGAGCACGGTAGGTTCCACTCGCGAATTGTCGTAGTTAGGCTGGAAATCGACAGTTTCCGAATCAATGTCGGCAAGCATCTCCTCGCCTATTTTGTCGAGCCGCACTTCGGTATAACGCATTGCGGCGGCTCCGTCGCCGTCGACCGAGCCAAAGTTACCGTGTCCGTCGACCAATGTATATCTGAGAGCCCAAGGCTGAGCCATGCGCACCACTGTTCCGTAGATGGACGAGTCGCCGTGCGGATGGTACTTACCCATCACCTCACCCACGCAGTTAGCTGACTTCTTGTGGGGATGATCGGAAGTGTTTCCCATCTCGTTCATACCAAACAACACACGTCGCTGTACCGGTTTCAGTCCGTCGCGGACGTCCGGCAATGCACGCGAGACAATCACCGACATCGAATAGTCGATGTAGGCCGATTTCATTTCATTCTCAATATCAATCTTAAGAATCCTATCTTCTTCGAGCATATCAATAATATGTAATTACCTAAATTCCAAAGCCGCTCCCGGCAGACGGACATGCAGTCTTGACCACCGGTATGTGCAACCATGCAAAAATCATACAAAGATAGCAATTTTTTATCAATCCACATCAATCTCACGCATTATTATATAATTAGGTGTTTCTATTACGCTTTACTTACGCCAGTCAAGTCTGGGAACCCTCCAACACATTCGCGTATCTTCCGCGTCGCAGATTCTTTTACGACGTTTTTTGGGGGATAAACTAAATTTTACGTCGATTTATTTGCACAACTAAATATATAGTCCTATCTTTGCCGTAAACTAAATTAACAGTTATGAAAAAAGGAAGGACAAAACAAGAAATCACCGACAAAGAGGAGGAAATTCTGCAACTGTTCTGGCAAAACGGCCCCCTTTGCGTGCGCGAGCTGGTAGAGCTATACCCCGACCCCAAACCGCACTTCAACACAGTCTCCACATTTGTGAGAGGACTCGAGAAGAAGGGATTGGTGGCGCACAACGAGACACCGTCGGCCTACCAATATTACGCCGTGGCAAAAATGGAAGATTTCAGGCGTAAAACATTTGGCAACTTCATAAAGAACTATTTCGGCAACAGCTATCTCGGCGCAGTGTCGTCGCTCATCGAGGATGAAAAAATCTCCCCCGAAGAACTCAAAGAGCTTATAGAAATGGTGCAAAAGAAAAATTCCTGAACATTATGTCAACCCTTCTTTCCTACTCATTCAGCGTCGCGATCATGCTCGCAGTGCTATATCCAATATATAAGATTGCATTGTCCAAAGAGGGATTTCCCGGCTACAACCGCGGCGTGCTACTGGGCATATATCTCGTGTCTCTGACATACATGCCCATATACCAACGACTATCGGCACAACCCGACACCGTGGCGGAAACGTACTCATACTTTCCTGCCGAAGAGATAGCCACAACAACCGCCACCCTGAGCAACACAGAGATTGAAGCCCCGGAAATCGCACAAGCGGCATTCACGGTAGAAAGCGCAAAAAGAAACGGCGGAGAATTGATGACCGTGCTCCTATGGATATATTCCATCGGAGCTGCGGTTTTAACAGTGCACATAGCCATAATGTGGTTAAAAGTGGCAACTCTGATCCGAAGCGGCGTCACCCACCGCTACAAAGGCTATAACCTCGTAGTGATACAGTACAGGAAAATCGCCCCGTTCAGCTGGTTGAATTACCTTGTCATAAGCGAGGAAGACCTGGAACAGGATGCCGAAATGATAATCCTGCACGAATTGAAGCACATAAAATGCCGGCATTGGGCCGATGTGCTGGTGTCGCAATTGGTGATAGCGGCCAACTGGTACAATCCGTTCGCCTGGATGTTGCACAAGGAGTTGCGCTCTGTCCATGAATATCAGGCCGACAGCGCGGTCATCGGCCACGGAGTGAACGCATTGGAATACCAGATGCTGCTGATTAAAAAGGCCTCGCTCACATCATATTCTCCGGCGGTCAACAGCTTCAACCAAAGTAAGCTGAAGGACCGACTGAACATGATGTGGAACCACGACACGAATCCACGGCGCAGATGGCGTGTGGCGGTTATGATACCAGCTTTTGCCATAGGAGTGTTCTTCGCCAACTGCCCGTTGGTGTCCGAAGCCCGCGACAGCCTGTCTGCATCAGCATGGGACTTCCCGGATGAAGACGCCCCCGGGCCAGAAAAGGTGCAACGCATATTTTCGATGGCCCCTGTAAAGATGGATTCGGCTACCGTGGTGATGAGCGACGGCACCAAGCAAAGTGTTAAAATAGAGTCAAAGAAGAGCGCAGGAACCAACACCGCCAAAACTAACCGAAGAAATTCATCAGCCAGATCAGCAGCCAAAACTGCCAGTGCCACAAAAAAGGCCACCAACACATCGCATAATACAACCTACGAAGAGATTGAAGTCTCGGAAGGGACATACGTATCAATTCCGACCGGCAACGGCGCATCATATTTCGTCGACGGTAAGAGAGTGTCAAAGTCGCAATGCACTGATGCCATGCGCAACTCCCCATATCGAATTATTATCGACGACAATACCGTAGAGGTTAAAACTTCAGACGAACATACAATACGACAAGCATATCAGGAAGTTCAGCGCCAGGCGCAGCTGGCACGGGCCGAGGCTGAGAAGCAACGCCAGGAAGCCCAGCGTCAAGCCCAACAGGCACGAGCCGAGGCTGAGAAGCAACGCCAGGAAGCCCAGCGTCAAGCCCAACTGGCACGGGCCGAGGCCGAGAAGCAACGCCAGGAAGCCCAGCGTCAAGCCCAACTGGCACGGGCCGAGGCTG